>NZ_JBHUUW010000001.1:0-576553 GCF_042670825.1 Streptomyces sp. NPDC057137
TTCCAGGACCGCCGCGCCGAAGGCTTCCTCAGCGGGAGGAGAGTTCTAGGAATGCTCCAACTCCGGTGCCTGGCGCAGGATCTCCAGCTCCAGGTGCTGCAGCGCGGGGCTGGGTGAGATGCCCAGGTCCTCCAGCATCTTCTTCTGGTGGGCCCGCAGCACCGACAGCGCGTCGGCCTGCCGGCCCGCCCGGTACAGCGCGAGGCTCAGCAGTTCGCAGCCGTACTCGCGCAGCGGATGGGCCTGGGTGAAGGCCACCAGTTCGGGCACCGCCATCTCGTGGTTGCCCACCGCGATCAGGGTGGCGCAGCGGCCCTCGATCACCGACAGGCGCATCTCCTCCAGGCGTACGGCCTCCGGGGCGACTTGCGGGGCCCCGGCCACCTCCGCGTACGCCTCCCCGCGCCACAGGGCCAGGCCCGCCTCGAACGCGTACAGCGCCCGCTGCGGATCACCCCGGTCCAGCGCCTGCCAGCCGGCGGTGGCGCTCTCCCCGAAGCGGTGGGCGTCGACCGAGACGGCCCGGCTGTCCAGCAGATAGCCCCGCCCGCGGGTGCACAGCACCGTCGCCGGGGTGCGCGGCGCCCGGTGCGGTTCCAGGGCGCGCCGCAGATTGGCGATGTAGGCGTGCAGCGACGTGATCGCCGACTGCGGCGGCCGGCCGTCCCACAGCGCCTCCAGCAGTACGTCGACCGAGACCGGCTGGCCCACCTGGCTCACCAGCAGGACGAGCGCCGCGCGCTGTTTGGGCGCTCCCAGGTCCACCCACCGGCCGCCGACGGCGGCCTCGACCGGGCCGAGCACCCGGAACTCCACCCCGGCGTCCGACGCGGGAGGGGCCGGCGGACCGGCCGCGTCCGGGCCGGGGTGTCCGGCGGTGTCCGGGACGCTGTCGTCCCGGCGCCGCGGGAAGGCGGTGGTGTCGAGGTCCAGCACCTTGCTCACGTACTGCTTGAGTGTCTCGTTGGCCCGCTTCAACTCCCGGACCTCGCGCTCCAGTTCCGCCAGACGCTGCGTACCGGTGCCTTCCGTGCTCCCCGCGATCCCCGTGCTCCCCCCTGGCCGCTGCCCGGCAACGGCCTGACTTCCGCGCTGTCCGACGGCCACCGGGACGGCGGTCATGGTGCTGCGGCGGATTCCCCTGTCCATCGACTCTGCACTCATAGTTCTGCCCCGAAAATATTGTCCGGACATGCCCCGGACTGTGCATGCGGTCGCCTCTGTCACAAGCCACCGCTCGAAGTTCATGTCGTACGGCCCGGTCCGCTCCCCTCGGTCCACCGGCCGGTCTCCCGCGCACGGGCCCGGCGCCGCCGTGCGGGCGGCACCGGGGACCCGTGGCAGGGGTGGTTCATCTACCGCTGTACACGGGCACCTGATCGGGTTCGCCCACCGGCGCCACGGCGTCGTCGTGCTGCCGGAACAGCTTGCTGGGCCACCACATCCAGCGGCCCACGTCCAGGGTGAGCGCGGTGACCAGCACCGAGCGCACCACGAGGGTGTCGAGCAGTACGCCGAACGCCACCGCGAATCCCAGCTGTACCGCGAAGACCAGCGGCAGCGATGCCATCGCCGCGAAGGTGCCGGCCAGCACCACACCCGCCGAGGTGATCACACCGCCGGTGGACGACAGGCCGGTCAGCGCGGCGCGGCGGGTGCCGTGCAGCAGTGTGTCCTCGCGGACGCGGGTGACCAGGAAGATGTTGTAGTCGATGCCCAGCGCGACCAGGAACACGAACGCCAGCAGCGGGAACGACGCCTCGGCTCCGGCGAGGCCGAAGACATGCTCGAACACGAGGCTGCTCACGCCGAGTGCCGCGCCGAACGACAGCAGCACCGTCGCCATCAGCAGCAGCGGCGCGACCACGGCGCGCAGCAGCACCCCCAGGATGAGCAGCACCACGAGCAGCACGATCGGGATGATCACCTTGGAGTCGCGGGCCGCCGCGTTCTGGGTGTCGACCATGATGGCGGTGCTGCCGCCGACCTGTGCGTCCGCGCCCTCGATCCGGTGGACCGCGGTCCGGGCCCGTTCGACGGTGCGCATCGCCGCCTCGCTGGTGGGCTCGGACTCCAACTGCGCGAGCAGCACGGCCTCGCCGCCGCTGACCACCGGGTCCTCGACGCCGCTGAATCCGGGCACCCCGGCCAGCGCCGTCCTGACCTGGTCCGCCGCGTCGGCCTTGGCCACCACGTAGACGGGGTCGCCGGCTCCGGCCGGGAAGTGCTCGGCGCGGATCTCCTCACCGACCGCCATCTGCGGCTTGTTGGTGAACTGGTCCTTGTTGGACAGGCCCGAGGCGTCGAGCCCGAGCGTGCCGAGCGTCATCGCCGCGAGCACCAGTACGGTGCCCACCCACACCACCCGCGGACGGCCGGAGATGGCCTTCCCGACCCGGGTCCAGACGCTGTCCTTCTCCGCCGCCTCGGCGCCGTACACCGGCTTCACCGGCCAGAAGATCCACCGGCCGCAGGCGACCAGCAGCGCCGGCATCAACGTCACCATGGCGAACAGGCCGACCAGGACGCCGATGGCGCAGGCCGGGCCCATGCCCTTGGTGGAGTTGAGGACGGCGAGCATCAGCAGCGTCAGGCTGACCGCGACGGTCGCCGCGCTGGCCACGATCGCCGGGCCCGAGCGGTACAGGGCCTCCGCCATCGCCTCGTGCCGGTCCTCGTGGCGCGCCAACTCCTCCCGGTAGCGGGAGATCAGCAGCAGCGCGTAGTCGGTGGCGGCGCCGAAGATCAGTACGACCAGGATGAAGCTGGTCTGTTTGTTGATGACGAGGCCGGCATCCCTGGCCAGCAGATAGATCACCGCCTCCGCCACCATCAGGGCGACACCGACGGTGATCAGCGGCAACAGGGGCAGTACCGGGCTGCGGTAGGTGATCAGCAGGATCAGGACCACGACCAGCGCGGTGATCGTGGTCAGCGCGCCGCCGCCGCCGAACGCCTTGATCGAGTCGGCGCCGTAGCCGGCCGGTCCCGTGACGTGGAAGCCGAGGCCGTCCGTGTCCTGCTTCCCGACCTCGGTCATCGCGTCGACGACCTTGCCGAGCCCTTCCCAGCCGGACTGGTCCTTGTGGACCTGGACGATGGTCTGGATGGCCTTCCCGTCCTGGGACTTGACCGGTTCCTGCGGCGGGCCCACGACGTTCTCGATGCTCCGGAACGCCTCGGCGTCCGCCTGCGCCTTGGCCAGGTCGGCGTCGGTGATCCCGCCCGCCCGGTCGTAGATCACGATCGCGGGCACGGAGTCGGCGGGCATCAGCTTCTGGGCGCGCTCGACGACGGCGGTGGCCTCCGCGTTGCCGGGCAGCCAGGCCGAGTTGTCGTTCTCCTCCGCGTCACCGAGCTTCCCGGCCAGCATCAGCGCCGGGACCAGCACAACGGCCCAGAGCGCGATCACGACCCACTTGCCGACCCTTCCGCTGGGCAGGGCGGCCAGTTTTCTCAGCATGTCTGTCTCTCCGTGTTTCCGTGGGGGTGAAGGTGCTTCTCACGGGGCAGTTGGTTCAGCGGTTGAGGTGGGTGGGCGATTCGGAGCTCACCGCACTTCCTGTACCCGCGCGCGGACATGGCCAAGGGCGAGCAGCACCGGGATGTCGGTGAGCAGCGGGAACCGGTAGGCGAAGGGGCGCGGACCGACCATGTCGGGCGGGCCGCCGTAGCCGCCGTCGGCCTTCTGCCGCTCCAGCAGCCAGGCCAGGGAGGCGCCGACGGGCCGCGGGTCGTCGGCGTGGCAGAGCGTGATCAGTCCGTAGGCGGTGCTGATGTCGTCGCTGGGGTCGCCGGGCTGCATGCCCCAGCCGCCGTCGGCGTTCTGCGTCTCGCGCACCGTCTGCTCGATCCGCGCGGCCATGGCGGCGGAGCGGGCGTCGTCCGGGCTCGCCGTGCAGGCGGCGAGCCGTACCCGGAACAGGCTGTGCAGACGGCTGCGGCTCCAGCCCGGCTCGAAGCCGCCGTCGGCGAGCTGGCTGTCGGCGAGGAACCCCAGGGCCTTCTCGCGCCGCGGTGCGGTGGCCGGGTGCGGGCCGAGCGCGCAGATCGCGGCGGCCGTCATGCACGGCTCGGAGGAGGCTCCCTGGACGTACGTCGGGAAGCCGCCGTCCGCGCCCTGCACGGCGAGCAGCGCGGCCACCCCGCCCCGTACCGTCTCCGCGTGCGCGACCGGGTCGACCACCTGGAGGAACTCCAGGGCGCAGGAGGTGTCGTCGACGTCGTTCTGCGCGACGATCGGCGACATGGACCAGCCGCCGGTCAGCGCCTCACCGCGGGAGAGCGAGCGCAGCGCGGCGCCACCCCGCTGGGCGCCGAGCGTCGCCGCCATACGGCGCAGCAGCGCCGGGTCGGCGCCCGCCGCGTGCAGGGCGAGACCGCCGGTGGACGTGCACCAGTTGTGCATCTCCAGGACGAACGGGAAGCCGCCGTCGGCGCGTTGATGGCGCAGCAGCGTCGCGAGGCCGCCGCGCACGGTCTCCTCGTGGCCGGGTGTCCCGGCGAGCGCGTGCAGCACCAGCAGGTGCATCAGCGCGTAGCCCTCCCACACGGAGGTGGCGGGGTCGGTGGCCAGCAGGGTGTCGAGGGCGGCCTCGGTGGCCCGGTTCCGTACGCCGAGGGCGCCGGCCAGGATCAGCGTGATGGACGCCTGCTGCACGGCGGCCCAGGAGTGCAGCGGGTCGGTGGGAACCTGTCCGCCGCCCGGGAGTTCGGCGTCGGCGGGCAGCGGGCAGCCGAGCACCGAGAGCACCGCGTACACCATGAGGCGGCGGCGGGTGGAGATGAAGCCCGGCGCGGCGCCCAGGATGCCCGAAGCGAGGGTGCCGACGAGGGCGCTGTCGCCGCCGGGCTCCCGGCCCGCGGCGGCCCCGACGGCGAGTGAGGCGAGGACCCGGTCGAGCTTGTCCGGGGACTCCAGGTGACCGCGCAGATAGGCGAGAAGGCGGTCGCGGGCCGGGGAGTCGGCGCCGGTCCGGGTGATCAGCGAGAGGGCGAGCGCGGACTCCAGGACTCTGCTCTCGCACTGCTCCCGTATCGCTCCGTCGTCGTCGGTTCTGCCGCTGATGTAGGCGACCAGCCGGGTGGTGGCCCGGCGCACGTCGTCCGGGCGAACCTCGTCGGGCAGTGCCAGCGGGGCCGGGCGCCTGCGGTCCGCGATCTTCATGGAGTGCTCCTGTCTGGGCCGGTCCGCACCGGCGGGATGCCTGGGGTCACGGGAAACGGGCCCGCCCCGCCGGGGAGGGAGACTCCCCGGCGGAGCCGGGCGGTGGGTCAGCGGACGCTCTGTGCGAACCGGAAGAACCGGTACGGGTCGTACTTCTCCTTGACCCGGGCCAGGCGCGCGTAGTTCTCGCCGTAGTAGGAGCGCTGCCAGTCCGGCAGGCGCGGGTCGATGAAGTTCTGGTAGGTCTCGCCGTTGGAGTACGGGTCGATCACCGCGAAGCCGCTGTCGACGTACTCCGCCGCTGCGGCCTTGGCCTCGGCCGAGACCGGCGCGGCGGCGTTGGAAGTCAGATAGCTGACGGAGAAGAGGCTGTCGCGGTGGACATAGGCGGTGGCGTCGCGGGCCACGGTGTTGGCCCGGCCGCCGAGGGCCGAGATCTGCAGCTGGCGCATCTGCCCGGCGAACCGGTTGTCGTCGAACGTCTCCAGCGCCTTGGCCCAGCCGTCGCGCGGCATCGTCCGCTCGAACAGCCGGCTGCGCCAGGCGCCGAACGCCGGGCGCTGGATCTTCCCGTCCGGAGAGGTGTCGGCGCGGTGGCACTGCTGCACCGTCAGCTCGGAGCACAGGTACAGCTGCATCAGGACCGACTTGTACGGGGCGGTGAACTTCTGCTGGTACACCGGGGGTTGGCCGACCAGCGAGATCAGCCGGGCGATCTCGGTGTCGAACGTGGCGCCGGTGTCCACCGAGGCGAGGAACACCGAGGCGGTCGGCACGGTGCCGGGGCCGGCGTCGGTGAGCGTGACGTTGACACCGCTGCCGATCGTCCACGGGGCGTCGGCCAGCCACTGGGTCCAGCCGTCGAGCATGTCCAGGGACTGGTCGAAGGTCCATACGAGGTTGATGGCGGCCACGTCGGTCAGCGGCGAGGGCGTGACCTCGTACGACGTGACGATCCCGAAGTTGCCGCCGCCGCCCCCGCGCAGGGCCCAGTACAGATCGCTGTGGCGGTCCGGCGACGCGGTGACGGTGCGCCCGTCGGCGAGGACCACCTGCGCCGAGGTCACCTTGTCGGAGGCGATGCCGATGCTGCGGGTGAACAGGCCCATTCCGCCGCCCTGGAAGAACCCGCCGGCCGCGACGGTGGGGCAGTACCCGCCGGAGATGCCGAGGCCGGCCGGGGCGAGTCTGTCCGCGATGTCGACGAGCTGGGCGCCGGGCCCCATCCGTACCGAACCGTCGCCGAGCGCGATGGAGTTGAGCCCGGAGACATCGATGACCAGGCCCTGCGTGGTGGAGTAGCCGGCCGCGCTGTGGCCGCCGCTGCGCGCGGCGACGTGTATGCCGTGGGCCTCGGCGAAGCGGACGCACGTGGCGACGTCGGCGGTGGAGGCGCAGTAGGCGACCGCCTTGGGGCTCGTGGCGTCGAACTGGACCTGGTAGAGCTGCTTGGCCCGCTGGTAGTCCGCGTCCGACGGGAGTACGAGACGTCCCTGGAGCCGGTCGGCCAGCCGGTTCCACTGGCTGCCGAAGCCAACGGTCTTGGCCTGCGCGGCGCCGGAGAGCGCCGTCGTGGCCAGCGTGACCCCGCCGGCGCCGGCGAGGAAGGACCTTCTGTTGATCATGCTGTTTCTTCCGTGTTCGTCAGGGAGTTCGGGCGGGTGGTGTGGGTGGTCACGGGGTCCGGTGCCCCAGGACGAGGGAGAGCGCCTCGGTCAGGGCTCCCGCCGGGTCCGCCTCGGTGCCCGTGCCGCGCCAGGCCACGTGCTGGTCGGGCCGGACCAGGACGGCGCCCGCCCCGTCCGTCTCGCGCAGGCGCTGCCAGGCGCCGTCGGCGTCGGTGTACTCGCCGCCCTCGCCGATCCGGACCGTGGTCACGGCGACGGAGAGCTTCTCGGCGGCCAGTTCGGCGGCCTCGGTCCAGGCCGCCCCGTCCGCCCCGGTGATCAGCACGAAGCCCGTGCCGGAGCCGACCAGGTCGTGGGTGGACACACGCGCGCCGTCCCGCTCGACCCAGGCGTGCGGCAGCAGGTGCCCCGGGCGGGTCGTGGGCCGGTACTCGTCGCCCAGCGGTGAACGGGCCGGCGGGCGGCTGCCGTCCGGGACGACCGCGCCCTGCTCGTAGGCGAAGCCGGTCTCCACGTCGAGGGCCTGGCACTCGCCGCGGTGGGTGGCGAAGATCTCCGCCGCACGGGCGCGCTGCGCGGCACCGACCGGGGTCGGCGAGAAGTAGGAGAAGAACACCGGTGTGCGGCGCTCCGGCGGCACGTGCGGGCCGAGCCCGACCGCGGCGTCGATGACCACCTGGTGGTGCGAGGCGGCGGACATCGCCCAGCCCAGGTTGTACTGGCCGACGGGGCGGCGCTCGGCCTCGTAGGTGTCGAGCAGGCTGTCGCCGGCGCGGCCCGAGAGCACGGCGGCGAGCTTCCAGGCGAGGTTGTGCGCGTCCTGGATGCCGCTGTTGAGGCCGAGGCCGACCGCGGGCGGCTGGCGGTGGGCGGCGTCTCCGACGAGGAACGCCCGGCCGTGGCGGTAGCGCTCGGCGAGCACCGCCTCCACGCTCCAGCTGGTCACGTCGTGCAGGGTCAGTTCGAGGTCGGGCAGGCCGAGCACCTCGCGGATACGGCCGACGACGGCTTCCTCGTCGGTGCTGTCGATACCGACGAGCGGCAGGTGCAGGCCCCACTCCTCGCAGTGCTTGCCCCAGGTCGGGCCCATCTCGATGAGGGCGCTGGAGAGTTCACGGCGGTAGGGGTTGAGGAACCAGGTGATGATCGAGCCCTCGGTCCACCACTGCGAGAGATCGGCGGAGAAGTACGCCGTGGTGGCGTCGAACAGGGCGGGCAGGCCCTCCATGCGTACGCCGAGGGCGGGGCCCACCGTGCGGCCGGCGTCCGCCGCGATCACGTACTGCGCGACGACCGTCGTGGTCTCGCCGGTCTCGGTGGAGCGGATCTCGGCGGTGACGCTCTTGCCGCCCTCGTCCTCGGTCAGCGAGACGAGCTCGTGGCCGAACCGGACGCGTCCGGGGTTGTGCTCCTCCGCGTGGCGGCGCAGCACCGGTTCGAGGCGCAGCTGCGGCAGCTTGGCGGGCATCACGGGGCCCGCCGCCTCGTAGGTCTCGCGCAGCGCGCCGCCGCCGAAGCCGTCCATCTCGTGGATGACCCGGCCGTCCAGCGGGCCCGGGCCGGTGAGGGTGGTCTGCCAGCGGACCTTGCCGAACTGCTCGGGTGCGGCGGCCGGTTCGGCCACGTCGTCCGCCAGGCCGTACTGGCGGAAGATCTCCATGGTGCGCTGGTTGATGTAGTGCGCCTTCGGCAGGCGCGAAGTGTCCGCGCGGCGCTCCACCAGCAGGTGCTCGACGCCGTGGCCGGACAGGAAGACGGAGGCGGCCAGGCCGGAACCGCCGCCGCCCACGATCAGTACCGGAACTTCTACGGTGCTCAAGGTGCGACCTTTCGAAAAGGATGAGACGACAACGCGAAGAGGACAGGGAGAAAGGAAAAGGAGAGGAGAGGGGGGAGCGCGGCGCAGAGGCGGCGCGGGGTCACACGGGGTCCGCGAGGGCCCCTTCGTGGAGCTGCATGATCTCCGGCACGCCGGAATCCCACCGGTAGTAGGCCTGGAGCTTGTAGTACTCACCGTCGGGCTGGGAGGCGACCGCATAGACGAACTTCGTGTCCGGGTCGGCGCGTCGCACATGCCGTACGAACAGCCCGATCCGCTCGTCGAGTTCGACGGGCAGGGAGGCCGGGTCCGTCGTCACCACGGCGAAGGCGATCCGCTCGATGACCGGGGAGTCCCAGTCGAGGGTCACGTAGACGCCGAAGGCCCGGCGGCCGAGCCGGAGCATCTGCTCGCTGGGTTCGGCCTGGTCGACCTCGCGGAGCATGGCTCGTACGGACTCGGGCGCGATGCCCCCTGCGGGCGGTTCGCCGAAGTAGATGTTGACGGTGCGGTTGCGGTAGTCGATGCCGAGCAGGCCGACGGTGTCGCCCAGGCCGTGCCGGGCGATGAAGTCGAGGCTCTCGCCCAGGCTGCGCGGCATCGAGGGGAGGCCGGCGAGCTTCGTGACGTCCTGGAGGGCGGTGCGGGGCAGCACCACCCATATCTTCTTGAACCCTCCGACGACACCGAAGTCGATGCCGTAGCCGTCGACGGGGCAGTTGTCGCGCAGGTCCGCGAGCAACTGGGCCACGGGGTGGTCCGTCTTCTCCAACAGCCCGTTCTCCAGGGCGAGTTGGTACGGGTCGATGTCCTGCGGCACCGTGAACCGGCAGTCCAGCTCACCCGCGCGGCGGGCACCGGTCGCCACCCGGAACGCGACCTGTGCCTGGGTGAGATCGCCTCCGTACAGATCCAGGACGCGCAGCACGTCGTCGCGCGCGTACTCCACCTCCAGCAGTCCGGCCGCTTCCTCGATGGCCGAGTAGAGGGCCTGTACCGCGTCTTGTCGAGTGATCGGGGCCGCCTCACTCATGGCAGTCACCATCCTTACGCTTCATGGCGGCCAGCCTCGGCTGTCCGTCTTGAACAGGGCTGTCGCCGGACTTGCCGTCGACTTGGCACGGGGTCACCGGGGCAGTTCCCGTCGGGGAGTCGTGTCCGCGTGCAGCAGGACCAGCGGGTGGAAGCGGTAGCGGTCCTCGCCGAGGGCGCCGTCGGGCTCCGCGAGGAGCAGGCTGCCGTCGACGAGTTCTTCGAGGGCGCGTTCCGCCTCGGTCTCGGCCAGGCCGGTCACCTCGCCCGCGAGCCGGGCGGTGAAGGGGCCCGGCCCCACCGAGGCGAGCCAGGGCAGTACGGCGGCGGTGGCCGGGGTCAGCCGGGCCAGGGCGCGGCCGAAGGTGCGGGCCAGGTTGAGGTTGCCGTAACTCAGGGCGGCCAGCCGGGTGTGCGGGTCGGCGAGCCGGGCGCTGAGCCGGGCCACGGTCCGGTGCGGGCGGGCGGCGAGCCGGGCGCCCGCGATCCGCAGCGCGAGCGGCAGCCCGGCGCAGTAGCGCACCAGGTCCCGGACCGCCGCGGGTTCGGCGCGGATACGGTCGGCGCCGACGGCCTCGGCGAGCAGGGCCACGGCGTCCTCGTCGCCCAGCGGTCCGAGGTTCATGGTGTGGCCGGCGGGCAGGCACGCCGGCCGCCCCCGGCTGGTGGCGAGCAGCGCGCTGTCCGGGCCGGCGGGCAGCAGCGCGGTCAGTTGTACGCCGCTCGACGCGTCGTCCAGGACGACGAGCAGCCGGGCGTCCGCGGTCAGGGCCCGGTAGCGGCTCACCAGTTCGTTGAGGCCCTGCCGGGCGGTCTGCCGGGTGTCCGGTGTCTCGCCCAGCGCGGCGAGGATGTCCGCGAGTACGGCCGCGGGCGGGCGGGCGGTCCCGTCGGTGTCCTGGAGGTCGGCGTGCACCACGCCGTCCGGGAACGCCTCGGCACAGCCGTGGGCGACCTCGGCGGCCAGGGCCGTCTTGCCGCTGCCGGGCATCCCCGTGACCAGCACCGCCCTGGGCCGGGCGGCGGGGCCCGCGGGGCGGCGCAGCAGCAGTGATCTGAGCCGGGCCGCCTCGGCGGTGCGCCCGGTGAAAGCCGCCGCCCGGCCGGGCAGCAGCACGTGCGGCCGGCGCGGCGTGTCGGTCCTCTCGCCGCGCAGCATCCGCAGATAGGCCCCGCTCAGCAGTTGGCCGGGCACGACGCCGAGCTGTTCGTCGAGGATCCGCCGGCCTTCGCCGTAGACCTGGACGGCCTCGGCCTGCCGGTCGGAGCGGTGCAGTGCGGTGATGAGGTGGGCGCGCAGGTTCTCGTCCATGGGGAAGCGGGCCACCAGGGAGAGGAGTTCGGGCACCAGGGAGCGGTGCCGGCCGAACGACAGGTCCGCCTCGATCCGGCGCTCCAGCGCCTGCGCCCGCAGGAATTCCAGACGGGGCCGCTCGAACTGCAGAAGGTGCTCGGTCACGTTCTCCAGGGCATAGCCGCTCCAGCAATCGAGCGCGCCACCGAGAAGTCTGCCCGCTTCCTCGTGGCGGTTCTCCTCAAGGGCCTGACGGCCAAGCCGTTCGAGCCGTTCGAAGGAGAACAGGTCAATCTTTGCCGCCCGGGCGTCGAGCACATATCCCGGCCCTTTCCGGAAGATCTGCACGTAGTTCCCGAGTGCTTTTCTGAGCCGGGACACATAGGTATAGATCTGCGCGTTCGAGGTGGGCGGCGGCGCGTCTCCCCACAGCGCGGTACTCAGCCGGCTGTCGGCGACCAGAGCGCCGCGCGCCAGCAGCAGCACCGCGAGCACCGTGTGGATCTTCGCTCCTGACAGCGGGATCACCGTGCCCGCCCGGGTCGCGGAGACCGGGCCCAGCAGTCGGAATTCGAGCGCCCCCGACGTGTCCGCGCCCGGACCGTGCGGATCACCGGCTCCTTCGACGGGCCGGAATGCCACACCTGCGGAGTTCAGCACAGCGCAATCCCCATCCCCCGACGGTCCCCTGCGAATTGGTCTCCAGAAGACTATCCGCGAGCACTTTTCCCGCGATATCGAGTCGATTTCGAGTACGCGAAACAGCAGGGAAATCACATCAAAAGCGCGTGCCTCATAGGATGCTTCCAGAACGTGCGCCAGTGCACTTCCGCAAGCATTTCCAGAAACAATGAGGAGAATCCATCATGCGTAAGCCTCGTAAGCCCCGTATGGCCGCGACCGCGCTCGCCGGCGCCGCTCTCCTCCTTCTGCCGCTGCTTCTCGCCGTGGGCGCGGTTCAGGGGGACGACGATCTGCCGTGGACCGGGATCAGCGCGCAGAGCAGTGGCACCGAGGACGACCTGCCCTGGACGTGACACGTACGCGGGATGCGGGACGCCGGGCGCGAAGCGCGGGACGTGGGGCGCGGGGAACTCGGCTCAGCGGTCGGCGAGCAGGCAGGCCAGGACCGACCCCTCGATGGGGCGGACCGCGTCGTGCGACTTCAGCACCTCGCGCAGCCGGCCGGCGCGCCGTACCCACATCGGCGCCTTGAACGTACGGAACTCCTCCTGGGCCCAGTCCAGGGGTTCGCCCGCGCCGATGGCGCCGCTGATCGCTTCGGCGCAGGCGAGGTGCGTGACGATCCGGGCCTGCAGGAACCGGTCGTCCACCTCTTCGGCGAGTCGCAGCGCCCGCAGCAGAGTGGCACGAGCCTTGTGCGGCTCGTTCTGCCGCCACTGCGCCTCGCCGAGGGCGCACAGCCCGTGCGCCTCGCCGAGCCGGTCGCCCTGGCCGCGGGTGAGGCCCACCACGTCGTGGCAGATCCGCTCCGCCTGCGACGCCCGGCCCGCGCCGAGCAGCGCCTCGGCGAGCCGGTAGAGGTTCTGGGTGCGGCTGCGCAGCGACCCGGCCGTGTAACTGACCTCGATCGCCTGGCTGCTCAGCTCCACGCCGCGTTCGGGGTCGCCCTGCTCGATCTCGATCTGGGCGAGCAGCCCCAGCGCGTGCGAGAGGCCCGAGTTGTCCCCGGCCTGCCGGAACAGCGCCAGGGACTCCTCGCAGTAGCGGGCCGCCTCGGTGAGGTCGCCGAGGAAGCGGGCGCACACCGCGAGGTTGCGCCGCGCGATGGCCCGGCCCTGGGTGTCGTCGGTCCGCTCCAGCTGGGCCAGCGCGGTGAGCAGCAGCTCCCGCGCCTCCTCGTAGCGGCGCTGGTAGATGGCGAGCGTCCCCAGACAGCGGAGCATGGTGCCCGCCCCGCGGGTGTGGCCGGCGCGCCGGGCACCTTCCAGGGCGCACTCGGCGGTACGCCGCCAGTCCTCCAGGTAGTTGCGGGTCTCGTAGAACGGAACCGCCCCCACCACGAGGAGCCAGGCACGCGCCGCCTGCCCGTCGCGGACCGCCTGCGCCACCAGGGCGTCGAGCGCCTCGCGCTCGTCCTCGAACCACTTGACGGGGTCGGCGACGAGTTCGCTGACCGTCTCGCCCGGGACCGGCTCGATGTGCGCCGGGTCCCCGTTCGGGGTCTTGCCCTTGCCGTACAACTGCTCCTGGGCCGCGTACACCAGCGTGAGTACGGCGGTCAGGACCCTGTCCAGGGTCTGTTCGCGCTCCTGCGCGCCGTCCTCGGCCAGGCACCGCTCCCGGGCGAACAGGCGCATCGTGTCCTGGAAGCGGTAGCGGGTCCCGCCGCCGTGGGCGGGACGGGTCTCCAGGAGCCGGGCGCCTACGAGTTGGCTGAGCAGTCGCTCGGAGGCGTCCGGGGTGACGCCGAGGACGGGGACGCCGATCCAGGCCGGGAAGTCGGGCACCTCCAGCATGCTCAGCTGTCGGTAGAGCCGCGCGGCCTGCACCGACAGTGCCCGATAGCCGAGCCAGACGCCCGAACGCAGCCCGCTCTCGCCCGGGTTGAGCACGCCCATTCGCTCGCGGCGGTCCTCCATCCGCGCCGCCATCTGGCGCAGCGTCCACCGGTGGTCGGACAGCAGCCGGGTGGCGACGACCCGCAGGGCCAGCGGAAGCCGGTCGCACAGGTCCACCAGGCGCTGCGCCGCGGCCGGTTCGGCCGTCACCCGATGCTCACCGATCGTGGCGGCGAGCAGGTCCAGGGACTCGGCCGAGCTCATGGCGCCCAGTTCCACGCGGGTCACGGCGAACGATCCGGCGAGCCCGTTCAGCGGGTCCCGGCTGGTGACCAGGACCCTGGTGGAGCCGTGGCAGGGCAGCAGCGGGCGAATCTGGTCCACGGAACGGGCGTTGTCGAGGATGACGAGCAGCCGTCTGCCGTCGAGGGTGCCGCGGTAGAGCGCGGCCCGGTCCTCGAGGTCCGCCGGGATCGAGGTGCCCGGCACACCGAGCGCGCGCAGCGCCCGGTCCAGGGCCGCCTCGGGTGTACCGGGACCGCCGTGCCCGTGCGGACCCTGGAGGTCCACGTACAGCCGGCCGTCGGGGAAGCGCCCCGCGACGCGGTCGGCCCAGTGCAGGGCGAGCGCGCTCTTGCCGACCCCGGCGGCGCCGCAGACCGTCGCGATGCGGGCCGTCGTGCCGTCGGCGTACCCCGGCGCCGACGGCACGAGCCGCCGCAGCAGCTCAAGGGCGCCCTCCCGGCCGACGAACGGCTCGCGCGCCAGGGGAGGTCGGCGTGACACGGCATCAACAACGGGGCCGGGAGCGGCGTCGGGAACAGTGGCGTCCGGTACGGCGGCGGCCCGCACCAGGACCTGCCCGTCGCCCTCCAGCACCGTGCGGTGCAGTTCCCGCAGTTCGGCGCCCGGCTCGACGCCCAGCTCCGCGACGAGGACACGGCGGCCCTCGCGGTAGCAGTCCAGCGCTTCGGACCGGCGGCCCAACTGGTGGTACGCCTGCATGAGGACGGCGCGGGCATGCTCGCGCAGCGGGTGCTCGGCGACGACCGGACCCAGGCTCTCCACCACCGTCCGATGGCGGCCCTGCTGGAGCTGGACGGCGGCGTACTCCTCGGCAAGGTCGATCCTCAGCTCGGAGATCCGGCCGACCGTGCCGCTCAGCGCGCTGTCGTCCATGCCGTCGAGCACCGGCCCCGCCCCCCGGGCGGGGGCGTCCGCGCCGGGGGGGGCGCCCCCCCCGGCGCCCCCGGCCGCGGCGGGGGCGCGGGCGGCCGCGGCCGACTCGTACAGGTGGGCCACGTCGACGTAGTGGCCCTCCCTGTGCAGCACATAGCCGGGCAGCTGTGTCTCGATGAGGCCGCCGACGCCCGCCTCGTCACGGAATGTCTTGCGCAGCGCGGAGACGCAGATGGCGATCTGATTGCGGACGGTGACGGGTGGGTCACTGTGCCAGACGGCGTCCGCGAGCGCGTCCACGGAGACGGCGCGCCCCGGAGTGAGCAGCAGCATGGCCAGCACCGTGCGCTGCCGTGCGCTGCGCAGCGGCAGCGGCCGACCGTCCACACTCACCTTCAGCGGGCCCAGCACCTGGAAAGACAAATGGGGCGCCATACCGCCTCCCCCCGAGACTGCGCGCACCCCCACCCCCCGCGGAGACACTGCTCAGTCATTCTGTGGACTAGGCCCGATCTTGACAACACACTTCTGCACCAATTCACGCTGCGTGGCTGCGACTTCGTGCTTTTCTTGTGGATCCGGTGAATTCGGCTACGTTCCGTCACCGGCCGTCCGACGCGAGTCCGCCGTTTGGTGTATACCTCTCAGCCGGGCCTCGATCTCCTTGCTCACCCGGTCCCCGGCCCCGCCGTTGGCCAGCACGACAAGGCCGCTGCCCGCGCGCAGACAGAGCAGCGAAGCGGCGTAGTAGCCGGGCGGGGCAGCCTCGTGCGCGAACTCCAGGTCGGAGCCGGGGGCGTCGACCGTCGTGGCAAGGCCGCCGAGGCCGTCGATGCCGTCCCGGGCAGGGCCGCCGAGGCCGTCCGGGGCAGGGCCTCTCGTCCGGATCTCGCCCGGTTCGCGCGCCCTCTGAGCCAGCAGGCGGGCCGCGGTGTCCCGGCGGATCAGCGCGAGGGGGGCGCCGAGCACGGAACGCCGGATCTCCAGCGCCACCTCGGCCAGGTCGGCGGCGGTGGTCCACAGTTCGGCCGGATCCGTGGCACGCCGGGCGCCGTCGAGCGCGCGGCCGGCGGCGTCATGGCCCAGGCGGGCCACGGGGGCGCCGGCCCTGCCGCGCGTACGGGGCGGGGGTCCACCGAACCAACTGTCGTCCAGGCCGAGCGGGCCGAGCACCAGGCGCCGCATCAGCGGGCCGAACGCCTCGCCCGTGACGTCCTCCAGCAGCGCGGCGCCCGCCTCGGCGCGGCAGCGGCCCAGCAGATCCGCCAGGGTGACCGGTGTGCCCCCGGCCCGGCCGACCCCGGCGTCCAGCGCCAGCACGCCCTCGTCCACCAGGCGCAGTGCGCCCAGTACCGCGACGTGGCGGCTCAACTCCCCCACCGGGAAGGCGGTGCGCGGGGTGATCGGCCTGCCCGCGCCGTCGTGGCCCGCGGCCTCGACCGCCACCAGACCGCCGTCCTCCAGTACGGCGACACAGGCGCCCGGCACCCGGTGTGCCGCGAGCAGCTCCGCGAGATCGTGCCGGCCGAGAAGCGTGCGCGGCCCCGGCGACGCCCGCCCGCCGGAGCTGTCCGGCCCAGCCTGCCCGGCCTGCCCGTGCGGACCGGGCAGCGCCGCCCGCTCCACCCGCCCGTCGGCGTCGCGCGGCAGCTCGTCGAGGAGGGTGAGGCTCCCGGGTACCAGGTGTCCGGGCAGCCGCCGCCCGCAGTGGGCCACCAGCGCCGCCGCGTCCAGGCCTTGCGCACCGGGGCGCGGCACCACATAGGCGGCCAGGCGGACATCGCCCGGTGCGGGCTGTACGTCGATGACGACTGCCTCGCCGACGCCCGGGTGGTCGTGCAGCGCCTCCTCGGTCTCCGCCGGGTCGGTCCGGTGCCCGCGTAACCACAGCTGCCGGTCGGTACGGCCGAGCAGCTGCACCTCCCCCGCCGCCGTCCGGCGCGCGAGCTGCCCGGTGCGGTGCATCCGCGTCCCCGCCGGACCGTAGGGATCGGGGACGAACCGCTGCGCCGTCAGCGCGGCCCGGCCCACATAGCCGCGGGCGACGCCCGGACCGGCCACGTACAGCTCGCCCACCGCACCGTCCGGGACCGGCAGACAGGCGGCGTCGAGCACTCGCGGCTGCGCGTCCGCGCCGGACCGCACGGGGGTCAGGAAGGTGCCGTACGACGTCTCGGCCGTCCCGTACTCCGTACGCAGCCGGCCGGGGCTGAGCAGCCCGGCGAGCCGCGCCGCGGCGGGCCCCGGTGCCCCGCCCGCGACCACGAAGGTCGCGGCCAGCGCCACACTCCCCGCGTCCCCCAACTGCCTTACCAGCAACTCCAGATGACCTGGCGTCAGCTTCAGGAACGCGAACGAGCCGGCCGCCGCGAGCCATCCCCCCAGCTCCGCCAGGTCCAGGGTCTGCGGCGCGAGCAGCACCCGCTGTCCGGCCCACAGCGGAGCCCACAGGCCCGTCACCGCCAGCTCGAAGGCGACCGACGCGAACACCGCCGTGCCGCCGTCGCCGGCACCGGTCAACTCGCGTGCCGCCCAGGCCACATGGTGCGCCAGGCCGCGGTGCGTGACCGCCACGGCGAGCGGGTGCCCGGCCGCCGCGGGTACCTGCGTCACATACGCCACGTCCTCCGGATCCGGCGCCCAGGCGAGCGGCTGGTCGGAGTGCCGGGCGAGCGCGCCGGAGACCTCGGGATCGTCCACGTACCGGACCTGTCCCTCGAATCCGCCCGGTCCGTACGCCACTTCGGTGACCAGGACCCGAACCCCCGCGTCGGCGAGCAGCGCGCACAGCCGGGCCGCCGGGACGGCCGGGTCCAGCGGCAGACACCCGGCCCCCGCCTTCCACACGCCCAGCGTCACCGCGTGCATCTCGGCACCCAGCCCCAGCAGCACCCCCACCAGCGCGCCGCGCCCCACACCCAGCGACCGCAGATACCGGGCCCAGCGGTTCGACATCGCGTCGAGCCCCCCGAAGGACAGCGCGAACCCCTCACCCTGCACGGCCACGTTCCCCGGCACCCGACGAGCCTGCCGCCGGACGACGCCGGCGACGCAGGCACCCCCCGCGCTCACCCCCTCCGCCGCACGCCGGCGCAGCCCCGCCGGACGCGGATCGGCCCACACCTCCTGCACCCGGGCCAGACACAGCTCCCGCGCCCCGCTGGTCCCCTCGGCACGCCAGCCGGCGGGCAGTTCCCGGTCGGTCCACCAGGTCGAGTACTGTCCCTCGCCGTTGAGCACGACGCACCACTCCGCGGGGACGACGGTCTGTGGTTCGGACAAGGCCGCTCCTGTCGGGTCCATGGGTATTCCCTGGGTCGGAAGAGTCGAGTCCACTCTGTCGGTGCGTGCCATACCCGACCTATACGAGCGCTGAATCCTCAAGGGCCACAGCTTGCCGGGCCCCGGCCGTCCCTCTCCCCGCCACGGGCCCTCGCGATCACGGAGCGGGGATTGCTTTTCGGCCGCTCCGCGACCGCACCTCGGCCACTGCGCACCGTTCATCGGCGGCAGCCAAGAGATCGCCAACCACCAGAAGAGGATCACGGGCTGTAATGCAGTCGCGACGCCGGGCCCGGCACTCGTGCGCATCCCAGTTCTGTCAGGAATACGGCAACTGCCAAGAAGGAGCACCCCCATGTACAGCTTCTCGACGCGACGACTCACCCTGACCGCGATCGCGGCCTCGGGCGCGCTCACCGCGTCCCTGGCCCTGGCCGGCTCGGCTTTCGCCGTGGCTCCGGCGACGGCGACGGCCTCGTACAACTGCGGTTCCGCGGGCAGCGGCACCATCACTCTCAACGCGGCCGACTCCGGCGGCGGCAAGACGCTGCAGATCTCCTCCACGGACATCCGTACGGAGTTCCCGCTCGATGCCAACACCGTGACCACCACGCTGAAGCTGAAGAAGGCATCCGGTGGTGCGACGAGCGAGGTGCAGTTCTCCGGCGCCGCGCACGGGGCCGCGAACACGGGCGACCCGATCGCGTTCGGTCCGCTCCCGCTCGCCGCCGGATCCCTGGCCGCCGGTGACACCACCGACTCGGTGGCCCTCACGGGCGAGCCGAGCGAGACCAACTGGTCCCTGAAGTTCACCGTGAACGACCCCGCCGGTACCTTCACCTCCTACTGCACAGCCACCAGCAACCAGTCAGCCGCACAGACCTGGTAATTCGTCGACACGCCGCGTCCCCCGGGAGCCCACGCTCCCGGGGGACGCGGTGCGTTTCGCCCGGGACACTCACTCAGGTGACAGGGACGCGTGGTCGCGATGTCAGGTAAATCCATCGAGTTGGGTTAGTCAATACGTTTGACAGCCCGAACAAAGGCGCCCCGAGCGAATCTTGGGGCGCCTGTCCAGGCTTCGGGGCGAGCTGCCGAGGTGGGCCGTGGGGCGGTGATTCACAACGGGGTGTGGCGGCAAGGCCGTTGGACCAGGCCCGATCGGTCTTCCGCGTACTCTCCGGGCGGCCTGGTGACATGTCTTGTGATGGATGGCATGGCGGGATTCGCGACGATCGCCATCCGCCCCGCGCTGCCCTGAAGCGCGAGCCACCGCACCTCTTCTTTCCCGAGTTCGTCCAACATATTGACAAACTTCGGCGCCGGTTCATACGTTCACATGGCAGCCGGTTCCACTCGGTCCGAGCAGAGGTGGCTGCTTCGCCCGGCCTGTCGGGCGACCTCACCCGACCCCGACCCGACCCCGACCCCGACCGCCGCACTCTGCCGTGCGGCGCCGATGGGAGCGCGCATCACCTTGACCAGCGACAACCGGCAAGCACTCGTCGTCCGCGGCGGATGGGACGGGCATCAGCCCGTGACGATCAGCGACCTGTTCGTCCCGTTCCTCGAGGAACGGGGATTCACCGTCGAGACCTCCGAGGACCTCACGGTGTACGAGGACGCGGAGCGTCTGGCCGCCGCCGACCTGATCGTGCAGTGCTGGACCATGGGGACCATCACCCGGGAGCAGAGCACCAATCTCGCCGCCGCCGTGCGGTCGGGCACCGGGCTCGCCGGCTGGCACGGCGGGATCATCGACTCCTTCCACGATCACGGTTACCACCTGTTGACCGGCGGCAAGTTCGTGATGCACCCGCCCGGTTTCCACGACCACACCGTGCGGCTGCTGCCCGAGCGCGCCGACCACCCCGTCATCGCGGGGCTGGACGACTTCGCCGTACACACCGAGCAGTACTGGGTGCTCACCGACCCGCACATCGACGTCCTCGCCACCACCACCTTCCCGCCGGACGAACTGCACGACCGGCCCGCGGTGATGCCCGCCGTGTGGACCAGGACCTCCGGCGCGGGACGGGTCTTCGTCTCGGCCATCGGGCACAAGCCCGACGACTTCGACGTACGGGAAGTCCGCACGCTGACCGAGAGGGGACTGCTGTGGGCGAGCCGCTGAAGCCGCTGAAGCCTCTCAACATCGGCGTCGTGGGCGTGGGAAAGATCAGCGGCGCCTACCTCTCGACGCTGCGGAATCTGACGTCCGTACGGCTGACCGCCGTCACCGACCTCGACGGGGACCGCGCGCGGGCCGTCGCGGAACAGGCGCGGGAGCAGGGCGGGGCGGACGTGGCCGTGCTGCCGTCCGTGGCCGCCCTGGCGGCCAGGGACGACGTGGACGCCGTTCTCAACCTCACGATTCCGGCCGCGCACGCGGACGTCGCGCTGACGGCGCTGCGCGCGGGCAAGCACGTGTACGGCGAGAAGCCCCTCGCGGCCGACCGCGCGGAGGCCGACGCCGTGCTGGCGGCGGCGCACGAGGCGGGACTGCGGGTCGGCTGCGCGCCAGACACCGTCCTCGGCACCGGAACCCAGACCGCGCGCAAGGCGGTGGACGACGGTCTGATCGGTACGCCCGTGGCGGCCACGGCCTTCATGACCGGCGCGGGCCACGAGAGATGGCATCCGGACCCGGAGTTCTACTACCGGCCTGGCGGTGGCCCGCTGCTCGACATGGGGCCGTACTACCTGTCGGCCCTGGTCCACCTCCTCGGCCCGGTGGTCCGGGTGACCGGAGCGTCCTCCCGGCCCCGCTCGCGGCGGACCATCGGCAGCGGTCCCCGGGCGGGGCACACCTTCCCGGTGGAGGTGGACACGCACATCACCGGCGTCCTGGAACACGCCGGAGGCGCCCTGTCCACCCTGGTCATGAGCTTCGACGTGCGCGCCGCGCGGCTGCCGCGCATCGAGGTGCACGGCACCGACGCCTCGCTGTCCGTACCCGACCCGAACAACTTCGAGGGCGCCGTGGAGATCCACCGCGGTGACGGCTGGGAGACCCTGCCCCCGTCCGCCGGCTACCCGGGCGCCGGGAGAGGCACCGGCCTCGCCGATCTGGCCGAGGCGCTGTCGGACGGACGGCCGCACCGCGCGTCGGCGGAACTCGCCGCGCACGTCCTGGACACCATGCTCACCCTCATGGACGCGGCGGACCAGGGCCGCGCGCTCCCGGTGACCAGCACCTGCGAGCGCCCCGCCCCGGTGACGACGCCCGATCCCTGACCGACACCACGTCCGTGCACTGTCGGCACGGCGCCCGAGCACTGGTCGGCACCGCGTCCGACCGTTGATCGGCGCCGCGCCCGAGCACTGATCGGCGCCGCGCCCGACCGTTGATCGGCACCGCGCCCGAGCACTCGTCGGCACTGCGCCCGACCGCGCCACCCTCGACTGCCCGCCCCCGCTCGCAGCAACAGGAGACCCCCTTCATGCATGACGACCGGAAGCTGGTCGAAGCACGCCTGGAGCGCGTCCTCAGGGAACGCATCCGGCCGGCACTCCACCCCGTCACGACACCCCTGGCCGTGGAGATATGGTCCACCGCGGGCGAACCCGTCCCCGTGTCCGAGGGGCTGGCGGCCCCGACCACGCCCATCGCTCCCGGCACACCGTGGGGCCTGCCGTGGGGCACCAGCTGGTTCAAGGTCACCGGCACCGTCCCCGCCGAGTGGGCGGGCCGTACCGTCGAGGCCGTACTCGACCTCGGATTCACCCCGCGCACGCCGGGTTTCCAGTGCGAGGGCCTCGTGTACGGGCCCGACGGAACCCCGGTCAAGGGACTCCACCCGCGCAACGCGTACGTCCGCGTCGGCTCACCGGTGACCGGCGGGGAGCAGATCCACTGGCGTATCGAGGCCGCCTCCAACCCCGACCTCGACGCGAGCGGGGTGCCGTTCCGGCCGACGCCGATGGGCGACAGGGAGACGGCGGGCGAGGCGCCCCAGTACGTGCTCGGCGAGATGCGGTTGGCCGTCTTCGACGAGACGGTGTGGAACCTGGTCATGGACCTGGAGGTCCTCGGCGAGCTGATGGCGGAGCTGCCCGTCGACGGGGCGCGCCGCTGGGAGATCCTGCGCGCCGTCGGCCGCGCCCTGGACGCCGTCGACCTGCAGGACGTGAACGGCACGGCCCAGGCGGCACGTGACGAACTCGCCGATGTGCTCGCCGCGCCCGCCACCCCTGCCGCGCACCGCATCAGCGCCGTCGGGCATGCCCACATCGACTCCGCCTGGCTGTGGCCGCTGCGCGAGACGGTCCGCAAGGTGGCCCGTACGGCGTCGAACATGACGGCGCTCCTCGACGAGGAGCCGGACTTCGTCTTCACCATGTCGCAGGCCCAGCAGTACGCCTGGATCAAGGAGCACCGGCCCGAGGTGTACGCCCGGGTCAAGAAGGCTGTCGCGGACGGCAGGTTCGTACCCGCCGGCGGGATGTGGGTGGAGTCCGACACCAACATGCCGGGGTCCGAGGCGATGGCCCGTCAGTTCGTCCACGGCAAACGCTTCTTCCTCGAAGAGTTCGGCATCGAGAACGACGAGGCGTGGCTGCCGGACACCTTCGGCTTCGCGGCCGGTCTGCCGCAGATCATCAAGGCCGCCGGCGCCACCCGACTGCTCACCCAGAAGATCTCGTGGAGCCGGACCAACACCTTCCCGCACCACACGTTCTCCTGGGAGGGCATCGACGGCACCCGTATCTTCACCCACTTCCCGCCCGTCGACTCGTACAACTGTGAGATGACGGGCCGTCAGGTCGCGCACGCGGCACGCAACTTCAAGGAGAAGGGCGTCGCCACCCGCTCCCTCGCGCCGACCGGTTACGGGGACGGCGGGGGCGGGACCACGCGCGAGATGGTCGCCAAGGCGGCCCGGATGCGCAGTCTGGAGGGCGCGGCGCGGGTCGAGTGGGAGACCCCTTCGGACTTCTTCGCCAAGGCCGAGGCCGAGTATCCCGAACCGCCCGTGTGGGTCGGTGAGTTGTACCTGGAACTGCACCGCGCCACGCTCACCAGCCAGGCGGGGACCAAGCGCGGCAACCGGCGCAGCGAGTCGCTTCTCACCGAGGCCGAGCTGTGGGCCGCCACAGCGGCGGCGCGCACCGGCATGCCGTATCCCTACGAGGAGTTGGACCGGATCTGGAAGACGGTGCTCCTGCACCAGTTCCATGACATCCTGCCCGGCTCGTCGATCGCCTGGGTGCACCGCGAGGCACGCGAGACCTACGCACGGCTCGCCGGGGAGTTGACGGGCATCATCGCGGGTGCGCAGCGCGCGCTCGCCGGTGACGCGTCGGGCGGCACCGAGCTGGTGTTCAACTCGGCTCCGCACGCCCGGAGTTCGGTCCCGGCCGGGGGCGCGTCGGCCCGGACCGAGGAGGGCGACGCGGTGCCTCCTGTCCCGCGCGACGGAGGCGGGTACGTCCTCGACAACGGCCTGCTGCGGATCGAGATCGACGCGCGGGGCCTCGTGGTCTCCGCGTACGACCGCGTCGCGGACCGGGAGGCGGTCGCGCCCGGTCAGGCGGCCAACCTTCTCCAGCTCCATCCCGACTTCCCGAACCAGTGGGACGCGTGGGACGTCGACGCCTTCTACCGGAATGTCGGCAGCGACCTCACCGAGGTGGCCGAACTGGGCGTCGAGGGCACCTCGGTGCGGGTCGAGCGGGTCTTCGGGGCGTCCCGTGTCACACAGCTCCTGTCGGTTCCGGCGGACGCCAAGCGGCTCGACATCGACACCGAAGTGGACTGGCACGAGACCGAACGCTTCCTGAAGCTGGCCTTCCCGCTGGACGTGAAGGCCGATCGGTACGCCTCCGAGACGCAGTTCGGCCATGTGTACCGGCCCACCCACCAGAACACGAGCTGGGAGTGGGCCAAGTTCGAGGCGTGCAACCACCGTTTCGTGCACGTCGACGAGCCGGGCTGGGGTGTCGCGGTCGTCAACGACGCGACCTACGGCCACGACGTGACCCGCACGGTGCGGACCGGCGCCGACGCGGGCACGACGACCACCGTGCGCGCGTCGCTGCTGCGCGCCCCCCGCTACCCGGATCCCGAGACCGACCAGGGCAAGCACCGGTTCCGGCACGCGCTCGCGCCGGGCGCGACGATCGGCGACGCCGTCCGTGAGGGCCACCGGGCCAATCTGCCCGAGCGCCGGGTCACCGGATCCGCCGCGGCGGTCGCGCCCCTGGTGACCGTGGACAACGACGCCGTCGTGGTCAGTGCCGTGAAGCTGGCCGACGACCGCAGCGGCGACCTGGTGGTACGCCTCTACGAGGCACACGGAGGCCGGGCCCGCGCCACCGTCCGTGCCGACGGCTTCGCCACCGGCCGAGCCGTCCCCACGGATCTCCTCGAACGCCCGCTGCCGGACGCCGAGCCGCCGACGGCCGCCGACGGCGGCGGTGTCGTACTCGCCCTGCGCCCCTTCCAGCTGGTGACCCTGCGTGTGCCGCGCGCCTGAGGACCCGTCGGCCGACCCCGTACCTGCCGACCCCGTACCTACTGGAGGAGGACCCTTCGTATGACAGCCGGAACCGAACCCCCCGACCGTCCCAGGGCGGTGTGCGTCATGAACCCCGGCACCGCCGATCTCGTGCTCGCCGACGACCAGCGCGCCCGGCTCTCCGCACTGGTGCGGCTCGCCCCCGACCTTTCCGGAGCCGATCTCGGAACCGGTCCGGGAGCCGCGCTCGCCGACGCGGAGATCCTGGTCAGCGGCTGGGGGTGCCCCCGTCTCACGGCCGACGTCCTGGCGGGAGCGCCCCAGCTGCGGGCCGTGATCCACGCCGCCGGCACCGTCAAGCCGATCGTCAGCGAGGCGGTCTGGGAACGCGGGATCGTCGTGTCGTCGGCTGCCGACGCCAACGCGGGTCCCGTCGCCTCGTACACCGTCGCCCTCATCACGCTCGCCGCGCGCCGCACGCTGACGACGGCGGCCGGTTACGCCGACGGCTGGCCGGACTTCGCCGACCGCTCGGGCGCCGACGGGCTGACGGTCGGGATCATCGGCGCCTCACGCATCGGGCGCCGGGTCATCGCCGAACTGGGCAGGTCCGACGCGGGTTTCCGGGTGCTGCTGAGCGATCCGTACGTCACGGACGAGGAGGCGCGCCGACTCGGCGCCGAGCGGGTCGAACTCGCCGATCTCTGCGCGCGGTCGGCGGTGGTCAGCGTCCACGCCCCGCTGCTGCCCCAGACCACGGGTCTGCTCGACGCCGCGATGCTCGCGCTCATTCCCGACCGGGGCGCGCTCATCAACACCGCTCGGGGCGCCATCGTCGACACGGACGCGCTGACGGCCGAATGCGCCTCCGGCCGGCTGGAGGCGTACCTCGATGTGACGACCCCTGAACCCCTGCCGCCCGGCCATCCTCTGCTGTCCCTGCCGAATGTGCTGGTCACCCCGCACATAGCCGGCACACAGGGAAGCGAGGTACGACGGCTCGGGCGGTACGCGGTCGCCGAGGTCGCCCGGTGGGTGGCCGGCGAGCCGCTGCTCGGCGAGGTCACCCGCGAGGCACTCCCCCGCCTGGCCTGACGGGCACATACGCCGGAACGGACAAGACGGACAAGGAGGCCGGACCGCCGATCGAACTTCCGCATGACTTGCCAACCCCGGGAGTGGCCGAAGACGCCCGCCTTCCGGTGAAAGGGCTCCACATCATGACAACGCTTGACCAACCCGCCGCCCGCCCGGCCGAGAAGGCCGGGCCGGCGGACAAGGGCCGACTGCGACGGCTGCGTCCGCACCGCCGCCGAGACATGGCCCTGTTCTGGTTCCTGATACCGGGCATCGTGGTGCTGCTCCTCTTCCACTACATCCCGCTGCTGGGCAACGTCATCGCCTTCCAGGACTACCAGCCCTACATCGGTATCCTGCACAGCCCCTGGAGCGGGCTCGACAACTTCGACGTCATCTTCAACGGCGACCAGCAGTTCCTCCACGCACTGGTCAACACTCTCCAACTGACGCTGATCCAGGTCGTGTTCGTGTTCCCCGCGCCCATCCTCCTGGCCCTCGCGCTGAACAGCCTGGTCAGTGAGCGCGTCAAGAAGTGGGTGCAGAACGTCCTGTACCTGCCGCACTTCCTGTCCTGGGTGGTCGTCGTCTCCCTCTTCCAGCAGATGCTCGGCAACGACGGCATGCTCAATCTGTTCCTGAGCGCCCACGACATGGGCAGCTGGAACGTCATCGGCAACCCCGAGACGTTCAAGGCCCTGCTGACCTCCCAGGTCATCTGGAAGGACACCGGCTGGGGCACGATCCTCTTCCTGGCCGCCCTGTCCCGCGTCGACCACAACCTCTACGAGGCCGCCGCCATGGACGGCGCCAGCCGCTGGCGGCAGACCTGGCACGTCACGCTGCCCGCCCTGCGCGGCCTGGTGATCCTGCTGCTCATCCTGCGCCTCGGCGACGCCCTGTCCGTCGGCTTCGAGCAGATCCTGCTCCAGCAGCAGGGGGTCGGCCTGGAGAACAGCGAAGTCATGGACACCTACGTCTTCAACCACGGTCTGATCGGTGGGGACTGGGGTGTGAGTGCCGCCGTCGGGCTCGTCAAGGGCATCGTCGGGGTCGCCCTGGTCCTGGGCGCCAACAAGATCGCCCATCTGTTCGGCGAGGAAGGTGTGTACCGCTCATGACAACGTTGTCTCCCGCGCACCCCGTACGTCGCAGGCCGCGCAAGTCCTACAGCGCGATCCCCGGGGAGACCCCCGGGTCCCTGCCGTGGCGCACCCTCAAATCGCTGATTCTGCTGGTGTGCGTGATCGCGGTCGTCCTGCCCTTCTTCGCGATCATCGCGACGTCGCTGGCCGACGCCGAGCAGGTCAACAAGGCCGGCGGCTATGTGCTGTGGCCCGACGACATCACGTTCTCGTCCTACCGGGCCCTGCTCTCCGGCGGCCTGGTGTCCAAGGCCATGCTCGTCAGCATCGGCGTCACCGTCGTCGGCACCGCCCTCAGCCTCGTCAGCTCCATCATGCTGGCGTACGGACTCAGCCGGCCAGGATCGTTCGGGCACAAGCCCGTGCTCATGCTGCTGCTGATGTCCATGCTGTTCGCGCCGGGCATCATCCCCAGCTATCTGATGGTCAAGCAACTCGGCATGATCAACAGCTACTGGTCGCTGATCCTGCCGACCATGATCAACGCGTTCAACGTGATCGTGCTGCGCTCCTTCTTCATGAATCTGCCCAAGGAACTCATCGACGCGGCCCGTATCGACGGCGCGTCGGAACTGAAGATCCTCACGAAGATCGTGCTCCCCCTCTCCAAGGCGTCCGTCGCCGTCATCGGTCTCTTCTACGCGGTGACGTACTGGAACGCGTTCTTCAACGCCCTGCTGTACATCAACGACGCGGCGAAGTGGCCCATGCAGCTGGTACTGCGGTCCTACGTCGTCAACAACGCGGCACTCAGCGGCGGCCAGATCGACGTCGCGGCCGGTGCGCCGATCCCACCGGCCCAGTCGCTGCAGGCCGCGATCCTGGTGCTGTCGATCGTGCCCATCGTGATCGTCTACCCCTTCCTGCAGCGGCACATGAACAAGGGCGTAATGGTCGGAGCGGTGAAGGGATGAAAACCGTCATGAACACAGGAATGAACCGCCGCGGTTTCCTCGCCTCCGCCGCCGGTGTCGCGGCCGGGCTGACCCTGGCCGGCTGCGGGGACTACAAGCCCGCCACGGCCCGTGACGCCAACGCGAAGGCCCAACTGCCCACGTACATCCCGTACAAGGGCGCGCCGACCTCGATGCCCGCCACCGCGGACGGCGTCGCCGCGGGATATCTGCACTACCCCGCCGACCCCGTCAAGGCCTTCCCCGACGGCCCGCCCGCCAAGGGCGACGCCATCGACATCATGACGCTGATCTTCAACCCGGTGCCCCCGCCGGTGGACGACAACGTCATGTGGCAGGCCCTCAACAAGAGCCTCGGCTGCGACATCAACTTCCAGATCACGCCTGTCCAGGACTACCCGAACAAGTTCGCCGTGACCATCGCCGGGGGCGATCTGCCCGACGCGATGCTGATGCTGCCCCCGGACCAGAACTCCGCCGCCACGCCGGACATGCTGGACGCCCTCTTCGAGGATCTCTCCGAGCATCTGGCCGGCGACAACATCCGGGACTACCCGTATCTCGCCAACATCCCCACCGCCTCCTGGGCCCCCTGCGTCCGCAACGGCGGGATCTACGCGCTCCCGATGCCCCGCCCCCTGTCCGGCGGCCCTCCGACGTACATCCGGCTCGATCTGATCGACAAGCTGGGGCTCGACCCGCATCCGAAAAGCTGGCGTGAGTTCGCCCAGCTGTGCAAGGACGTGACGGACCCGAAGAGCAACCGGTACGCCATGAGCGACCCCGTCACCGCGTGGAACTTCGTGATGCAGATGCTGAAGGCCCCCAACAAGTGGCAGCAGAAAGGGGGCAAGTTCACCTGGATGTACGAGACCGAGGAGGCCAAGCAGGCCATGGACGCGGTCCGCCAGCTCACCAAGGGCGGCCTCATGCACCCGGACGCCTACAGCGTCCTCGGCAAGCACAAGGAGTGGTTCGGCACCGGCCGCACCGTCATGAACCCCGACGCGCCGGTCGCGTGGAACGACTACTACACCCTGTACGGCGCGGGCACCAAGGGCTTCGAGATCGGCTACATGATGGCGCCCGGCTGGGACGGCGGCGACGGCGGGCAGTGGCAGGGCTCGGCCAACTTCGCCACGCTCATCATCAAGAAGGCCCCCAAGGCCCGGATCAAGCAGATCCTGCGCGCCATGAACGCCCTCGCCTCCCCCTTCGGGACCGACGGATACCTGCTGCGCAAGTACGGCGTCCAGGGCCCCGGCCACACCCTGAAGGGAAGCGACCCGGTCCTCACCGCACAGGGCCAGTCCGAGGTCTACCTGCCCACCATCTTCGCCACCGACACGCCGGGAGCCCTCTACTACCCGACGAAGCCGGAGATCGTACCGGACCAGTACGCCTTCCAGAAGGAAGCCGTCCAGCGGCTGATCCCGAACGACGCCGAGCCCCTGTACTCGCCGACCGACTCCAAGATGTCCAAGCTCCTCCAGACGACGATCGACGACACCCGCAAGGGCGTCATGCAGGGCCGGGTCCCGCTCAGCGAGTGGGACGACGTCATGAAGCACTGGCGCAAGGAGGCCGGCGACAAGATTCGCGCCGAGTTCGAACAGGCATGGGAGACCCGCGCGTCATGAACCCGCATCTCACGAACCCGCACCCCATGAATCGAACCCCCGCCGAGGACCGCGCCCACTGGGAGCGGACGGCCGACCGGCTGCTGCTCGCCGTACGGCCGTACGCCACCGACAAGCACGCCCTGATCCAGTTGCCCGGCACCCCGAGCCACAACGGCGCACACAGCGACGGACTCGAAGGCTTCGCCCGCACCTTCCTGCTGGCGGGCTTCCGGCTGGCGGGAGCGGGCGGAGCCGACCCGCACGACCTCGCCGACTGGTACGCGCGGGGGCTGGCCGCCGGCACCGACCCGTCGAGCCCGGAACGGTGGCCCACCTTCGCCGAGCGCAACCAGGCCAAGGTCGAAGCCGCCTCCATCGCGCTCGCTCTGCACGAGACACGGCCCTGGATCTGGGACCGCCTCGACGACCGCGTCAGGAGCCAGGTACTCGACTGGCTCGCCCCGATGGTCGGCGACCCGATGCCCGGCAACAACTGGGTCTGGTTCCAGGGCGTCACCGAGGCGTTCGCCCGCACCGCCGGCGGGCAGTGGCGCCAGCAGGACCTCGACCGCGTCATCGCCCTGACCGACGGCTGGTACGCGGGCGACGGCTGGTACTCCGACGGGCTCACCGGTGGCGAACGCCGCAACTTCGACCACTACAACGGCTGGGCCATGCATCTGTACCCGCTCTGGTTCTGCCGCATCCTCGGCGACGCGGCGCCCGCCGGACTGCTCGACCGCTACCGCGACAGGCTGCGCCGCTTCCTGGCGGACCAGCGGCTCCTGGTCGGGGCCAACGGCTCGCCGCTGATCCAGGGCCGCTCGCTCACCTACCGGCACGCGGCGCTCGCGTCCGTGTGGGCCGGCGCGCTGTTCGACGCCACACCGCTGGCGCCCGGCGAGACCCGCGCGGTCGCCAGTCGCATGCTCGACCACTTCACCGACCACGGCGCCACCGACGACCAGGACCTGCTCACCCTCGGCTGGCACCGGCCCTTCCGCGGGGTGCTCCAGGTCTACTCGGGGCCCGCGTCGCCGTACTGGGCGAGCAAGGGCTTCATCGGCCTCGCACTGCCGCCGCACCACCCCGTCTGGACACAGGAGTTGACCCCGCTCGCCGTCGAACAGGGCGACTTCACACGTACGTTGGCCGCTCCCGGCTGGCTCGTCTCCGGCACCGCGTCCGACGGTGTCGTACGCGTCGTCAACCACGGCGGCGACCACGCCGATCCGGCCCGCCCGCACGCGGACGACCCCTGCTACGCGCGGTTCGCCTACTCGACGCACACCGCGCCCGAGACACGCGGCGACCCCACCGCAGGCGCCGCCGCCCGCTTGGACGCCGACCCGCTCGACAACGCGGTCGTCCTGCTGGACGCGGCGGGGCGCGCCTCCCACCGGCGTCCGGCGACCAGGATCTCCGTGGACGGCGCGACGGCCGTCTCGCGTTCTCGCGCGCACTGGCCCGAGGACACGACATGGGATCCGTTCGGCGGTCCCGACACCCGGTACACGCCGGGCCCTTGGCTCACCGTCGGTTCCGCGTTGCGCGGGTCGGTCGAGGTACGGGCCGTACGCGTCGACGGCGATCCCGGGGCCGGACATGTGCTGCGTATCGGCGGCTGGGCGCTCGCGGTCGATCCGGGGGCCGCATCCGTAACCGCATCCGCGCACACACCCGTGCCCGGCCCGGTCGACGGTGAGACCGCGCGGGTCGAGGGCGACGGCGGCCTTGTCTCCGTCGTCGTCGGCGCGCGGGGCCTCCCGAGCGCCTCCGTCGTGACCGGCACCGACAGCAACGCCCTGGGCGCCGCGTCCGCCACCCCCGTCGTGGCGACCGAGGGACCCGCCGTCCACGGCACCGTTCACATCGCCCTCGTCCACCTCGGCGGCACCGACCCCACCGCCCTGCCCCAGGTCACCACCCGCGCCGATGGCACCACCCTGCTCGTGGACGTGACCTGGCCGGACGGCGCGCGGGACACCGTACGGCTCCCCGCTCCCGACCCCGAGTCCCCCGCCGCGTACGGCCTTCGGAAGGACCAGCACCGTGCATGACGACCGCCGGATCATCGAGACGCGGATCCGCAAGCTCCTCGACCGGGTGATCCGCCCGGCCCTCTACAGCTCCGTACGCCCCCTCACGCTGAGCGTCTGGCACGTCGACGGCGAACCCGTCCCCGTGGCCGACGCCCTGGGCGCCGAGTACGAGCCCTTCACCCTCGGCACCACCTGGGGCGGCCCCTGGGCGACGACCTGGATGCGGGCGAGCGCGGACATTCCCGAGGAGTGGTCGGGGCGCCGGGTCGAGGCCGTGTTCGATCTCGGGTTCGATCTGACCAAGGGGCCCGGCGGTCAGGCCGAGGGCCTGGTCCACGACGACCGGGGCGCGCCGCTCCAGGGCCTGCATCCGTACAGCCGTACCGTGCTCCTCGCCGACTCCGCCACCGGCGGCGACCGGGTCGACCTGCTGATCGAGCTGGCCGCCAACCCGCCCATCGTCGCCAGCGCCGGCCTGCACATCCACCACGGCTCGCCGGAGACCGCGGGCTCGGAGCACATCTACCGGCTCGAACAGGCCGAGATCGCGGTGCGCGAGGACGACGTGTGGCACCTCATCCACGACATCGAGGTGCTCGACGAGCTGATGCACGAGTTGCCTGTCGGCTCCTCCCGACGCCACGAGATCCTCCACGCCCTGCGCCGGGCCGCCGACGCGATCGTCGCGAGCGATGTGGCGAACACCGCGGCGGAGGCGCGGCGCCGGCTCGCCGACGTACTGTCCCGGCCCGCGCACGCCTCGGCGCACACGCTCTCGGCGGTCGGCCACGCGCATATCGACTCGGCGTGGCTGTGGCCGGTCCGGGAGACCGTCCGCAAGTGCGCGCGTACGTTCACCAACATGACCACGCTGGCCGAGGAGTACCCCGAGCTGGTCTTCGCGTGCTCCTCGGCGCAGCAGTACGCGTGGATGAAGGAACAGCGTCCCGAGATCTTCGCCCGTATGAAGAAGGCGGCGGCCGACGGTAACTGGGCGCCGGTGGGCGGCATGTGGGTGGAGGCCGACGGCAATCTCCCCGGCGGTGAGGCACTGGCCCGCCAACTCGTGTACGGACGGCGCTTCTTCGCGGAAGAGTTCGGCATCGAGCAGCACGGCGTGTGGCTGCCCGACTCGTTCGGCTACACCGCCGCCTATCCCCAACTGGCCAAGCTGGCCGGGGCCCGGTGGTTCCTCACCCAGAAGCTCTCCTGGAACGAGACGAACAAGCTCCCGCACCACACCTTCGACTGGGAGGGCATCGACGGGACCCGTATCTTCACCCACTTCCCGCCCGTCGACAGCTACAACGCGTCCCTCACGGCGGCCGAACTCGCCCACGCCGAAGACAACTTCGCGGACAAGGGCGTGGCGACCCGCTCGCTGGTCCCCTTCGGTTACGGCGACGGCGGTGGCGGCCCCACCCGTTCGATGCTGGAGAAGGCCCGTCGGCTGCGCGACCTCGAAGGCTCGCCCAAGGTCGTGGTCGAGGCGCCCGACGCGTTCTTCGCGGCGGCTCGCGCCGAGCGCGATCAACTCCCCGTATGGCGCGGCGAGTTGTATCTGGAGAACCATCGCGGCACCTACACGAGCCAGGCCCGCACCAAGCGCGGCAACCGGCGGAGCGAGGCGTTGCTTCGGGAGGCCGAACTGTGGGCCGCCACCGCCGCCGTCCAGGCCGAAGCGCCCTACCCGTACGAGGAGTTGGAATCGCTGTGGCGGCGAGTCCTGCTCAACCAGTTCCACGACATCCTGCCCGGCTCGTCCATCGCCTGGGTGCACCGGCAGGCGGAGCGCGAGTACGCGGAGATCCAGGGCGAGTTGGAAACCCTGATCGCCGAGGCGGTCGGGCAGCTGCCCGGGGGTCCCGCGTTCCTCAACGCCGGACCGTACGCGCGCCGCGAGGTCGCCGTCGTCGCCGATGACACGGTCGCCGGCGGGCAGCGCCTGTCGGACGGGCGTACGGCGGTCCTCGCCGAGGCCGGGGCGCTCGCCTCCGGCGGGACGGTGGACGCGCCCCGGGGAGCTGTCACCGCCCGTGCCCAGGACGGTGGTTTCGTCCTCGACAACGGGGTGCTGACCGTCGTCGTGGACCGGCGCGGCCTGCTCACCTCGGTCTACGACCACGCGGCGCGGCGGGAGGCGATCGCTCCCGGCGCCGCGGGCAATCTCCTCCAGCTCCACCCCGACGACCCGAATCTGTGGTCGGCGTGGAACATCGACTCGTACTACCGCGACACGGTGCGCGACCTGGACGAGGCCGAGTCGGTGACGCTCGTGGACGAGGGACCGCTGCTGGCGTCGGTACGGGTCGAGCGCGCCCACGGAGCCTCCCGGTTCGTCCAGCACATCGAGATCACCGCCGAGAGCCGGCAGGTGAGCGTCCGCAACGACATCGACTGGCAGGAGCGCGACACCGTACTGAAGGCGGCATGGCCGCTCGACGTGCACGCGGAACGGGAGAGCGCCGAGATCCAGTTCGGTCATGTGCAGCGGCCCACCCACGAGAACACGAGCTGGGACGCGGCACGCTTCGAACTGTGGGCGCACCGCTGGGTGCACGTCGGCGAGCGGCACTGGGGCGCCGCCCTGCTCAACGACTCCACCTACGGGCACGACGTCCGCCGCGACACCCGGGACGGCGGCGGGACCACCACGACGGTGCGGCTCTCCCTGCTCCGGTCCCCGCACAGCCCCGACCCGCAGGCCGACCGCGGCCGGCACAGCTTCAGCTACGCGCTGCTGGCCGGGGCGGGCATCGAGGAGGCGATCGCCGGAGGCTACGCGCTGAACCTGCCCCTGCGCCCCGCCCCGGCCGACGCCCGGCCGCTGGTCGGGATCGACACCACCGATGTGGTGGTGGAGTCGGTGAAACTCGCGGACGACCGTAGCGGCGACATCGTCGTACGACTCTACGAGGCGTGCGGCGGAGCGGTCTCGGCGCGTCTGTCCGCGGGCTTTCCCCTCGCCGCCGCCTTCGACTGCAACCTGTTGGAGCAGCCGGAGCGGGAGGCGGCACGCGCGTCCGGCGACGGGTCCGTGGACCTCAGGTTCCGACCCTTCCAGATCCGCACCCTGCGTCTGCGTCCCGCGCCCGCGCCCGCGCCTCGCGGTGGATCGGGGGAGGTCACCTGATCCGTCGTTGATCCGCCTTTGATCCGCCGGGCGGCCGCACGGTCCGTCCCGCGCACCCGCCCACGTCGTACCATTCCATCGATCAGTTGCCTCCGGAGCGGCGGCGCAACACGGCCGTCGCTCGCCCGAGGCTGGGAGAGGCACGTTGACCACCAACACGGCGAGACCCGAGAAGAACCCTGTGAGAGCCGAGAAGCGCACGATCCGGCGCGGCACCAATCTGCCGCGCATGGGGGACTTCAACGAGTCCGTGATTCTCGACGCGATCCGCAGGCACCCGGCGGGCCTGAGCCGGGTCGAACTCGCGCAGGCCACCGGCCTCTCCGCGCAGACCGTCTCGAACATCACACGCCGGCTGCTCGACCAGGGCGTGGCCCGTGAATCGGGGAAGCAGAACACCGGTAGCGGGAAGCCCCGCACCCTCCTCGAAATCGTCCCGACGTCTCGCTACGCCGTGGGAGTCCACCTCGACCCCGCCGTGATCACCTGCGTCCTGGTGGATCTTCTCGGCACGGTCGTGGGCCATCGCAGCCAGCGCACCCCGAGCGCCGGTGACACCGACGGGACGGTCGCGGACATGGCCGCCTCGGTGCGCTCGCTCGTGGCGGAGTCGGGGATCGACGAGGCACGGGTGCTGGGCCTGGGCATCGCCGCGCCGGGCCCCATAGACGCGTCAGCCGGCTGGGTGGTCGATCCTCCGGAGTTGCCCGGCTGGGGCCGCTACCCGCTGCGCGACCGGCTCAGCGAGGCGACCGGACTCCCGGCGCTCCTCGACAAGGACGTCACGGCCGCGGTCGTCGCGGAGCGCTGGGCCGGTGCGGCCACCGAGAGCCGCAACCTGCTCTTCTTCTACCTCGGCACCGGCTCCGGGATGGGGCTGGTGGTGGACGACACCGTGCTGCGCGGTGTCTCCGGCAACGCGGGCGAGGTCGGCGGCCTCGGCGCGGCCTGCTCGACGCGGACGCTCGTCGACGAGGCCATCGCGCTGGGTGTTCTCGGTGCCGAGTACACGGTGCTGGACCCGGCCGACGCCCAGCACGGTCTGGAGCGGCTGGCACGGCTCGCCGCCGAGGGCGACGCACAGGCGGACGGCATCATCGAGCGCCTCGCCATCCGCATCGGCCGGGGAGTCTGCGCGGCGGGGACGCTGCTGGACGTCGACACCATCGTCTTCGGCGGACCGACGTGGCTCGTGCTCGCCCCCCGCCTTCTCGCGACGATCGAGCCGATGGTCGCGCGCTCCCCGTTCGTCAGGGCGACCCACCCGACGACGGTCGTCACCACCACACTGGGCGAGAACGTGGCCGCGGTGGGAGCGGCGTCCCTGGTCCTCGACCAGGCGCTGTCGGCCCAGCCCAGATCCTTGCTGCTGAGGTGAAGCCGCGCCGCCCGGGTGGGTGGACCAGAGATCAGGCCCCTGTCACCGGCTGGGTCCTGGTCCGGGCGTACCGGTTGACCGTGCTGGTGACAAGAGCGGCCGGCCCCTGCCATACGGATCTCCACCTGGCCGAAGGGTCCGCCGTCGGCGCCACCCTGGCCGACGCCCGTACGGTCGTGGAGATGGCCGGAGCGGGGCTCATCCGCGGATCCGCAGTCCAACGCGAGCCATGAGCGATCCTTCGTACATGGACAGCGGAGCGACCACCGGCGGCCGTTCCCGGAACTCCTTGGAGGAGGTCCGGGAACGGGCCGATCGGGCTGGTGCCGATGGCCAGGAGATGGAACACCTCCATGAGGTCGCGCTGTCCCGCGCCCAAGACGGGCGCCTCCCTGCGGAGTCGCGGAAGCAGTGGGCCAAGCTGTCGCTCCGGATCAACACCCGCATGCACGGCGACGGTCCGTGGGATCGGGCACGAATGACCGCGCACAACGGCCGGCTCCGGACGATGGTGATCGAGGAACTCGGTCCGGATCCGGACGACGCCGACTGGGACCCCGCTGCCGTCGTCTCGGACATCGTGAGTGCGGCGACCCTGACGCCGCCGCAGGCCCGTGACCTGAGCGTCCGATGGCAGGAGCGACCGATCGAGCAGATCGGTCTCCTGCGCCGAGCCAAGAACGTGACCGCCCCGCTTGAGCGGCTCCAGCATCACCTGCGGCCCGGCCCACTCCATGACCTGGCCCTGGAGTGGCTGTCCGTCCGGAAGCACCTGCCCTGAACGCATCACCACCGGCAGGGGCTTACTCGTCCGCGCCGCCGTGCCGGCCCACCCTGACCCGCCTCCTGACCGCTACCCGCACGGCCGTAGTCGGCAGCGGCCTGTCAGGAGTTCGCGGACAGTGCCTGGACCAGTCGGCGATTCGCGTCCCGCGCGGTCATTCCCCAGTCCCACTCCGTTTTGTGGAGCCGAAGGGAGACGACACCGTGCCACGCCGACCACAACAGGAGCGCGGAGGCGAAGGGCGCGTCCGGGTCGACGAGTCGCGCGAGTTCGACGATGCGCGCCTGGAGGCGGGGGCCGTGCGCGGCTCTGGTCTCCGGCAGTGCGTCATCGCTCTCGAACAGGAGTTGGTACGCCCCCGGGTGGGTGGCGCCCCAGGCGATGTACGCGTCGCCGGCGACGACCAGTTGGTTGTCGGCCTCGTCCGCCGCGTCGAGGGCCGACTCGACCGCTTCGACCAGCGAGGCGTACTCGGCGTCGAGCACCGCCGAGCGCAGGTCCGCCTCGGAACTGATGACGGTGATCAGGAAGCGTCCCGAGGTTTCCACGGAGGACTTCCGCCGGTTCATGGAACTGGAGTACGGACCGACCTATGTGGCACTCCCCCAGGTCAGGGAGTACGTGCAGTACTACCTGACGGACTTCGCGACGGACGGGGCGGAGGAGCCGATCGACGCGATCGTACGGATCGGCTTCGAGTCGGAGACGGAGATGCGCGAGGCGCTCGCGACCGAGGCGTACCAGAAGGCGCACGAACTGCGGACGGCGTACATGCGGGAGACGTCCGTCGGGATTCATTCGGCGGTTCTGGACCGCAGGGTGCAGTTGGTCTAAGGGGCGTTGCGAGCGCGCTCGTCACATTCCGGCCCTGCTCGACGGCAGGAACTCAGGGAACGAGGTGGCCCGCGGCGCGGAACAGTTCGTACCACTCGGCCCGGGTGAGTCCAAGTTCGGAGCCCTGGGCGGCGCCCGCGACGCGCTCCGGGTTGGTGGTGCCGAGCACGACCTGCATCCGGGCGGGGTGGCGGGTGATCCAGGCAGTCGCGATCGCGATGGCGGGGACGTCGTACTGGCCGGCGAGGCGGTCGATGACGGCGTTCAGCTCGGGGTAGTCCGGTGAGCCGAGGAAGACTCCCGTGAAGAAGCCGGCCTGGAAGGGCGACCACGCCTGGATGGTGATGTCGTTCAGCCGGCAGTAGTCGACGATCCCTCCGCCGTCGAGGGTGGCAGCCTGCTGCTCCGCGAGCATGTTCGCGGCGACCCCTTGGGCGATGATCGGCTCGTGCGTGATCGAGAGCTGAAGCTGGTTGGCCACGATGGGCTGACGCACGTACTTGCGCAGCAGGTCGATCTGGCGTGGGGTCTGGTTCGAGACGCCGAAGGCGCGCACCTTGCCCGAGGATTCCAGCTCGTCGAAGGCACGGGCCACCTCCTCAGGCTCGACGAGCGCGTCGGGGCGGTGCAGCAGCAGGATGTCGATGCGGTCGGTCCGCAGGGCCGCGAGTGAGGCCTCGACCGATTTGACGATGTGCTCGTACGAGAAGTCGTAGTACGGACCGTCCGTGACGATTCCCGCCTTGGTCTGGATCGTGATCTCGTCGCGCTGCGACGGGCTCAGCGCCATCGCCTCGGCGAAACGGCGTTCACAACCGTGCAGTTCGCCGCCGTAGACGTCGGCGTGGTCGACGAAGTCGATGCCCGCGTCGCGCGCGGTGCGGACGAGTTCGCGGACTTCCTCGTCCGTCTTGTCGGCGATACGCATCAGGCCGAGCACGACGTTCGGGGCGAGGATGTCGGTGCCGGGCATGGTGAAGGTCTTCACGACGGATTTCCTTTCGGATGTTCAGGTCTGCCCTGTACGAACAAGGCCACTCCGCACTTTAGGGGGCGGCGGGTCCATCAGCGGTGAGCAGCGAGTTCGAGATCGCGTCGGCATCCTCCCGCCGGACCACCACGAGGTCGCGTCCGGAGTTTCGCGCGGGGCTGGACCAACAGCGGTGGATTCCCTCTCCCGGAGTGAGCCGGCGGCACGACTTCTCTCACTGCTCCATGACGGCGGCGGTCTCCTTCGCCGCCTGCTCCACGAGGGAGATTCCGGCGTCCATCCCGGCGTTGTCCTTCGACAGCACCGCGAGCAGGCAGGGGTGGCCTCCGATGGTCACCTCGCCGATGCTGGTGATGTCCCACAGGCTCGTCACGCTGCGCTCCAGCCAGCCGTTCTTGAGACCTGTCGGGTCGCCCGCCGCGGAGACCCCCCAGTCCTGTCCGTCCGCTATCCCGCCCATCAGGTCGCGTATGTAGTCCTGCGAGGCGGCGGTGAGTTCGGACGTGTTCCCGAAGACCTGGGACAGGAGCGTCAGTTGGTCGGCGGCCGTGGTCTGGGTGAGTCCCCACAGGGGGCCGGTGCCCGCGGTCGTTCCGGTCAGGCCCAGACGCGCGTTGGCGGCGTCCAGGCCGTCCGAGCCGCCGATGATCTCCCACAGGGCGTCAGCCGCTGTGTTGTCGCTGTCGACAATCATCGGGACGGCGTACGACTTCTCCCGCTCGGTGAGGGCGCGCCCGTCGTCCTGGGCCTGGAGCAGCAGTGCCGCCAGTATGTCGATCTTGACGATGCTCGCCGTGTCGTAGGTCAGGCCCGACTTCACGTTGTACTGGGCGGCGCGGCCGTCCGAGAGGTCGAGCACGGCGACGGACAGTGTGGCCCCGCCCGTGTCCAGCGTCTTGAGCCGGTCGGTGAGCGCCTTGTTCCTGGCGTCCTCGGCCACCTGCTCGGCGTCCGGTGACGGCGACGAAGGCAGCGAGGGCGACGGCGTGGGCCGGGAGGCGGCCGCGACGGGAGCGGCGTCCTCGCTCCAGCCGTCGGCGCCGTGCGCCACCACGAACGTCGCGAGAAGAAGTACGAGCGTGATCCCGGCGAAGATCATGGCGCGGGAGCGGTTGGAAGCGGCGGCGTTCGGGGCCGCGTGGCGTGATGTCATGTCGTGCTACCAGGAACGCCGGCGTCAGGACGACGAACTCGCGCTGGGCGCGGGTTGGTCCGTCGAGTTCTGGGGGAGCAGGTCCTCGCAGGCCGTGTACGCGGCGGCGGTCGTGGTGTCGGCGGTGTTCAGGCTGTCCACGACGTTGCCCTCGGAGCCGGGTGACGCGGACGGCAGCTCGACTCCGTGGTCCTTCATACAGCTGGTGAACGCCGCGACCGCCGACGCGTCCGCGTTGGCGCCCCCGCCGCCACCACCCCCGCCGCTCTGCGGACGCACGCTCGCGCATGCCTCGTCCGCCTTCTGGAACTCCGGGTCGGCCGACTGCCCCCTGCCGAGTCCACCTCCGCCGCCGTTGCCACCACCTCCGCCGTTACCGGCAGCGCCGCTCGGCCGGTCGGTCGGCCGACCGCTGGGGCGGTCACCGGGCCGGCCGCTGGGCCGGCCGCTCGGGAGCGTGACTCCCTGCTCCTCAAGGCACTGTCGGTAGGCCTCCATGTCCTGCGCACCGCCCGACGCCGAAGAAGCAGACGACGACGCGGTGTCGGTGGAGGACGACGAACAGCCGCTCAACAGGAGAGCGCCGGCGACGACGATCGCGGCGGACACCGCGGAACAGCGAGTGGTGCGGAACATGGCCGGTTCTCCTCGGGCGAGCGGTGATGGGGCGGTGGCGGACCACCGCCGCATTACTCAACCCCGGCCGTTTAGCAGTGAGCTGTCAGTAACCCTGGAGTTCCCTGGGAACGTGAACCCGCCGTACGGGCAACAGTTGGGCTGTCTCGTACCGTTAAAGACCACTTCGTACCGGGCGACGGACGGTCCGGACGGCCGCCGCCCCAGAGAGTTCACAGAAAGCTGCCAGGGTTTCGACAGGCGGGGCGGTCAGTCTCCCTGCCATGAGAGTGCTTCCACGGCGGCGCAAGACCGTCATGACGAACCTGGTGCTCGGCGTCGCGCTCCTGGGAGCCGGCGCCGGTGCCTATGCGGCGGTCAACAGTGACGACACCGCCCCCGCCACCACGAGCGCACGTACGGTGACGGTCACCAAAGGCACCGTCCTGGCAACGGTCTCCGGCTCGGGGTCGCTCGCCTCCCCCAGTGACGCCGGCGCCGACTTCGCCACCGGCGGCACCCTGACGGAGGTGAAGGTCGAACCCGGTGACAAGGTCACCAAGGGGCAGGTGCTCGCCAAGGTCGATCCGTCATCGGCCGAGCAGAGCCTCGCCGAGCAGAAGGCGGCGCTGACCGCCGCCGAGGCGAATCTGGACAAGGCCGAGGACGGCCAGGCGGTCAGCGGTTCCGGCGGCCAGACCGATCCCGATCCCTCCCCCAGCACGACGGTCGATCCGTCCGCGGTCGCCCAGGCGGAGGCCCAGGTGGCACAGGCCGAGAACGCGGTGGAAACGGCGCAACAGGCCCTGGACGGAACGGAACTGACCGCCCCGGTCAGCGGCACGGTGGCCTCCGTGGCGGGCGCGGTCGGCCAGACCGTCTCCGGTACGAGCGGTTCCGGCACCGGCAGCGGTTCGTCGTCCTCCTCGTCCGCCACATCGACGACGACCACGTCCGCGTCGACTCCGACGGGCTTCGTCGTCATCACCAATCCCACCGGTATGCAGGTGACGGCCAACTTCTCCGAGACGGACGCGCTGAAGCTGAAGCAGGGACAGGCAGCCACGGTCACCCTGAACGCCGATGCGGAGAAGGTCCTCAACGCCAAGGTCCTCTCGGTCAGTTCGCTGTCGACCGACAGCGGCAGCACCAGTAGCGGCGGCGGTTCGGGCGGATCGAGCGGCACCGCAGTGCAGTACGCGGCCACCCTGGCCATCGACGGTTCGACCACCGGGCTGCGGTCCGGGCTGAGCGCGAACGTCCAGGTGGTCACCGGTGAGGCGTCCGACGCGCTGCATGTCACGGCCGCCGCCGTCAGCGGTACGGGCGCGAACCGCACCGTCACGGTGAAGAACGAGGACGGCACCACCGAGGTCGTCAAGGTCACCGTGGGACTTCAGGGTGACACCGACGACGAGATCACCAGCGGACTGACCGAGGGCCAGCAGGTGCAGATCGAGAGCGTCGCCTCGGCGGGCAGCGGCGGATCCCCCGGCGGCACGTTCCCCGGCGGGGGCGGCGGTGGCGGTGGCCGAGGCGGCGGCGCCGGTGGTGGCGGCGCGGCCGGCGGCGGAGGCCGGGGATGAGCCCGCGGCCACGCCGACGGCGTACGAGAGGGCCCGAACAGGCCGAGGCGACGCAGGCGACCGGGACAGCCGGGACGGCCGAGGAGACGAGCCCCTGGGGCCCGCCACCGGTCATCGAAGTGCGGTCGCTGGTGAAGAGTTACGGGGAGGGCGAAGGCGCGGTGCACGCGCTGTCCGGACCCGTGGATCCGGTCACCGGCGAACGGGCCGGTGTCGACCTGACCGTCATGCAGGGCGACCTGGTGGCCGTCATGGGCAGTTCAGGGTCCGGCAAGTCCACGCTGATGAACATCGTGGGCTGTCTGGACGTGCCGACCTCCGGCCGGTATCTGCTGGACGGCATCGATGTGGGCGGGCTGGACGAGAGCCAGCTGTCGCTGGTCCGCAACCGCAAGATCGGTTTCGTCTTCCAGTCGTTCAACCTGGTGCCGCGCACCAACGCGCTCGCCCAGGTCGAACTGCCGCTGGCCTACGCCGGGGTGAGAGCGGCGGAACGCCGCCGCCGGGCGGTGGCCGCACTCACGGTCGTGGGGCTCGGCGACCGGCTCGGCCACCGGCCCAACCAGCTCTCCGGAGGCCAGCAGCAACGCGTCGCGGTCGCCCGCGCCCTCGTCACCTCGCCGGCCATGCTGCTGGCCGACGAGCCGACCGGAAACCTCGACAGCCGCAGCACCGACGAGGTGCTCGGCATCATCGACCGGCTCAACGCCACGGGCCGCACGGTGGTAATGATCACGCACGAGGACGAGGTGGCCCGGCACGCCAAACGCGTGATCCGGCTGGTGGACGGCCAGGTCGTCGCGGACGTACGACAGGCGCCCGTCGAGGGACCGCCGCCCGCGCTGCGGGACCCCGGCGGCTTCGACCGGGCCGAGTACACCGCCCGGCCCGAGGCTCGACCAGCCGATCGGTCCGTGGCTCAACAGGCCGGTCGGCCGACCGAGTTGCTGGGCACGGCACCCGGAGGTGAGTACCGGTGAATCCCTTCGAGACTCTGCGGTTCGCGGTGGCGGGCCTGGCGGCCAACAAGGTGCGCTCCTCGCTGACCATGCTCGGCGTCCTCATCGGTGTCGCCGCGGTCATCCTGCTGCTCGCGGTCGGCAACGGCTCCTCGCAGGCGGTGAAGGACTCCATCGAGAAGCTGGGCACCAACTCGCTGACGATCTCCTCGGGCGGTTCCGGCGGCACGGGCGCCGCGACCACGATCAAGCCGCTCACCGTGGACGACGCCGAAGCCCTGGCCGACCCCGAGCAGGCACCGAGCATCAAGTCCGTCGCCCCCCAGGTCACCACCTCCCAGGCGGCGGTCTACCAGGGCACCTCGTACACCGTCGGCCAGGTCGTCGGCACCTACCCCGCGTACTTCGAGGCGTCGAACAGCAAGATCGCCAAGGGTGACTACTTCAGCAACGACGACGTCCTCGACTCCCGCAAGGTCGCGGTGATCGGCTCCACCACGGCCACCAACGTGTTCGGCACCGCGGACCCGGTCGGCAAGACCATGGTGCTCGGTGGCACACCGTTCACGGTCGTGGGTGAACTGGCCACCAAGGGCGGCACGGGATTCCAGGACCCGGACGACGTGGTGGTCGCTCCCCTGCCCACCGTGCAGAACGCGTTCAGCGGTTTCGGCTCCCTCGACCAGATCCTCGTGCAAGCCGTATCTGCCGACGCGACGACGCCGGCGCAGAGCGAGATCACCGCCGTCCTGATGGGCAGGCACGGCATCACCAACGCGAACGCGGTGGACTTCCGGGTCAGCAGCCAGACGACTCTGCTGACCACCCAGGCCGCCACCAACGACACGTTCACCGTCCTGCTCGGCGCGGTGGCCGCCATCTCGCTGCTGGTCGGCGGGATCGGCATCACCAACATCATGCTGGTGACCGTGACCGAACGGACCCGGGAGATCGGCATCCGCAAGGCGATCGGCGCCCCCAAGGGCGTCATCCTCGGCCAGTTCCTGACCGAGTCCACCCTGCTGTCGCTGATCGGCGGCGGCCTGGGGGTCGCCGTCGGGGTGCTCGGCTCCCGGTTCAGCATCGTCGGCATCGAACCGGTGATCATCCCGTCGTCCGTCTACGGCTCACTCGGGATCGCCGTGGCCATCGGCCTGTTCTTCGGCAGCTACCCGGCGAACCGGGCCGCGAGCCTGCGGCCCATCGAGGCCCTGCGGCACGAGTGACCCGGTACGGCGGCACCAATGCCCCCGTACCCCGTACGTACGACGAGACGTACGACCCGACACCACCACCCCCGCGATGACGACGATCCACCGTATGGACAGGAGTACCCGGACATGGCCCGACACCGCCACTCTGTGAAGGCTGTCGCCCCCCTCGCACCCGTCCCGGCACCGCCGGACGAGCCCGATCCCGTCGTGCCGCCCGACGCCGCGGCCGGCCCGCCGGACGACGCCGAGCAGCCCGAGGACGTACTCGCCGCCCCTCCGGACATGCGGGACATCAGTGCCGAGCTGACCGCCCCGCCCCGGCGCAAACTCCCCTGGCCCGCCCTGCTGTTGACCGCCGCGGTCGTCGCGGCGCTGGGCTTCACCGGAGGCGTGCTGGTGGAGAAGGACCAGTCGTCCGGCTCCGGCGGGGGCGGTGCCCCGGCGGGAGGGGCGGGCGGTCGCCCCGGCGGCGCCCAGGGCGGCGGCGCGGGTGCGCAGGCGCCCGCCGGCGCGAGCGGGACGACGGTCGGCACGATCAAGGTGATCGACGGCAGCACGATCTACGTCACCGACCAGCAGGGCGCGATCATCAAGGTGACCACCGGCGAGTCCACCGAGGTCAGCCGGTCCACGACCGGCGAGGTCTCCGACCTGAAGCCCGGAGAGACCGTCACCGTGCAGGGCAGCCGGAACGACTCGGGCGATGTCACCGCCACCACGGTGACCGAGGGCGGCGCCATGGGAGGGGGCCGCGGAGGCGGGCAGACCGACGCCGCTGCCGGAGGCTGAGAGTGCCCTGGTACCGCGAGACATGACGTCCAGCCCTTTCGTACACATACCGCACACATGAGAGCCCAGATGACCGAGGAAGCACCCGAGGCCAGCCTGCTGGTCGTCGACGACGAACCCGACATCAGGGAGCTGCTTTCAGCGTCCCTGCGCTTCGTCGGCTTCAAGGTCGCCTCCGCCTCGACCGGTGCCGAGGCTCTGGCAGCGGTGGCCGAGGACCCGCCCGATCTGATGGTTCTGGACGTGATGCTGCCGGACATGGACGGCTTCGCCGTGGTGAAGCGGCTGCGCGAGGACTTCGGCGCACGCAGCCGTACGGCCGCCGCCGGTCACGAGCAGCTGCCCGTCCTGTTCCTCACCGCCAGGGACGGCATCGGCGACAAGATCAGCGGCCTGACCGTCGGGGGCGACGACTACGTCACCAAACCCTTCAGCCTGGAAGAACTGATCGCGCGCATCCGGGCCATCCTGCGGCGCACCGGCGGCCCGGACAGCGACGGCATCCTGGTGGTCGACGATCTCGAACTCGACCCCGTCGGCCGTCAGGTGCTGCGCTCCGGCCACGCGGTCCCGCTGTCACCCACGGAGTTCAAGCTGCTCGCCTACCTCATGGCCAACGTCGGCCGGGTGGTCTCCAAACCGCAGATCCGCGACCATGTCTGGGCCCACGACTTCAGCGGCGACCTCAGCATCGTCGAGTCGTACATCTCCTATCTGCGCCGCAAGGTCGACTCCGGCGAGGACGGCGCCCCCAGACTCATTCACACCGTCCGGGGTGTCGGCTACATGCTGCGGCGTCCGCACGGATGACCGGTACGGCACGGCAATCGGAGCCGCGCGCCGATCACCGCTCCCCGGCGCACCTGTCCAGATCCGACCAGGCCGAGGCGGACAGGTCGTCACCGGCCCAGTGCGCGGCGGACACCACCTCATGGGCGGCGCGGAAGCCCGCGACGACGCAGGCCACGGCGGGGTGGCGCAGCGGGAAGCGGACGGCGGCGTGGGGCAGTACAGTGCCGTGCCGGGCGCAGACGTCGGCGAGTCGGTGGGCCTGCCGCAGCACTGCCTCGGGGGCGGGGCCGTAGTCGAAGGAGGCGTCGTCCGGCGGGCGGGGCCTGCTGAGCAGACCCGAGTTGAACGGCGCCGCGGCGACGGCCGAGACGCCCCGCCGCGCGCACGCGTCGAGCAGCGGGGCCGCGGTGCGGTCGAGGAGTGTCCAGCGGCCGGCCACCATCACCGCGTCCACGTCCGCCTCTTCGACGGCCCGCAGCAGCGGGGCGACGGTGTTCGCGCCGACACCGACGGCGCCGACGACACCTTCGTCGCGCAGTGCCGCCAGGGCGGGAAGTGCCTGGTGGAGCGCGGCGTCCAGGTGCTCGTCGGGGTCGTGTACGTAGACGATGTCCACCCGGTCGAGGCCCAGCCGGGCCAGGCTGCCCTCCAGGCTCCGCAGCACGCCGTCGCGCGAGTAGTCGGACCGGCGGATCAGGGTGTCCGGTACGGCGAAGCCCCCGGCGGCCAGGTCGGATCCGGTGGGTGCGGGGTGGGGTTCCAGCAGGCGGCCGACCTTGGTGGAGACGGTGAACTCCGCCCGTGGCCGGTGGGCGAGCGCCGCGCCGAGCCGCCGTTCCGACAGGCCGAGGCCGTAGTGCGGGGCGGTGTCGTAGTAGCGCACCCCGGCGTCCCAGGCCGCGTCGACGGCGGCCGCCGCCCGGTCGTCGTCGAGGGGGGTGTAGAGATTGCCGAGGGGGGCGCCGCCGAACCCCAGGGAGCTGACGCTCACGCGCGTACGGCCGAGTTGGCGGGCCCTCACGCGGCGATCCCGTACCAGCGGGCGGCCGTCGTCCCGAAGACCGCCTCGCGCTCGGCGGCGCTCAGCCGGCCGGTGAGCGTCTCGGCGACGGCCAGGACGTCGTCGTAACCGGCCGCGAGCAGACAGACCGGCCAGTCCGAGCCGTACATGAGGCGGTCGGGGCCCACCGTCGCGAGCAGGACGTCCGCGTAGGGGCGCAGCGCGCGGGCCGGGTCCGTCCCGGTCCTGGTGACCAGGCCGGACAGTTTCACGGCGACGTTGGGGCAGTCGGCGAGGTCGGTCAGCAGCGAGGTCCACGCCTGCGGGCCGTCCGGGCCGATGACCGGATTGCCCGCGTGGTCCAGGACGAAGCGGACATTCGGCAGGGCGCGTACGGTCCGGACGGCGGCGGGCAGTTGGTCGGGCCGGACGAGCAGGTCGTACACGAGGCCCGCGGCGCCGACGGCCTCGATGCCCCGTCGGACCTCGGGACGCGCCGCCCAGTCCGGGTCGGGTTCGTCCTGGATGCCGTGGCGGATCCCCACCAGGCGGGAGCCGCCGGGCAGTTCGCGCAGTTCGGCGAGGCGGTCGGCGAGGCCGGGGCCGGTCAGGTCCGCCCAGCCGACGACGGCGCGGACGTGCGGGTCCCCGGAGGCCAGGGCGAGCAGTTCCGGGGTCTCCTGCGGCACGGCGAGGGTCTGCACGACGACGGTGGCGTCGACGGCGTTGCGGTCGAGCGCCGGTCGCAGGTCGTCGGCGGTGAAGGTCCTGCGCAGGGCGGGTATGTCGCGGGTCCACGGCTGGTCGCGCACGGCGAGGTCCCACAGATGGTGATGAGCGTCGATGCGCACCGTTCGTTCCTCGGGTTCGGTGGGCGAAGTGGCCGGTGGAAGAAATAGCCGGTGGGCGGAGCTCGCGAGTCGAGCCCACGCGGGGTGCGTGCCCTCAGTCGAGGTGGAAGACCTCCTCGGCGGGGGCCCACCGCTCTCCGTCGGCCGCGCTGTCCAGCGGCTGCTGGCACGGGTCGGTCAGCGCCCACCACTCGCGGGTCACCGGGTCGGCGGCGATCAGCGCGGTGTCGGCGGCGTAGTCGGTCCCCGTGTATTCCAGGTAGCTGAAGAGGAGGCCGTCCCGCAGGAAGATCGAGTAGTTGCCGATGTTGGCGCGCTTGAGGGCGGCGAGCACTCCTGGCCACGCGGCGGCGTGCAGGGCGCGGTACTCCGGCTCCTTCTCGGGCCGCAGCCGGATCACGGCGGCGATACGTCGCATGTCTCAGCCTTCCTAAGGATCTGCTTCATTGGACAGGCAGGACCATAAGGATCAGATCCCTTCCGCGCAATACTTCAGGGCGGGATGCACCTTTTGCCCAATCAAGGGCGAGCGATAAGGGCTGTTGAAGGAACTTCCGGCCGACCTCTTCTCAATACGTAACGTCGCTGTCATAGTTACGCCACCGATGAATCAGATTAATCCGAACGTGCACGAGGGGGTACGCCGTGGCAGCTCCATCACAGGTCCCTGGCGAAGGGGATGACGACGCGTCGCGTCCATACCGGCCGGGTTACGAGCTGGTCGCCGAGCAGCTGTTGAACCACATCGCCGAGCAGAACCTGCGCTCCGGCGACCGACTGCCCACCGAACAGGGCCTGGCGGAGATCCTGGGCGCCTCCCGCAACGTCACCCGCGAGGCGGTGAAGGTCCTGGCCGCCATCGGCCGGCTGAGTGTGCGCCGGGGCGCGGGAATCTTCGTCGCCGACTCGTCCGGCGGGCTGCTGGACGAACACCTCGGGCACTTCCGGCCGACGAGCATGGAAGACGTCCTGATGCTCCTGGACTACCGGACGGTGATCGAGTCCGAGACGGCGCGCCGTGCCGCCACCCACGCCACGCCGATCGAGGTGCGGACGGTCCGGGAGTGCGCCGAGACCTCGCTGGTGGCGGCCAGGGCGGCCGACGGATACGCCTTCGCCACGGCCGACGCCGCGTTCCACGACGCGGTGGGCGTCGCCGCGCACAACGTGTTCCTGAGGTCCAGCGTCGCCGGCGTGCGGCGCCTGGCGTCGCAGTCCGATGTGCTGCTCTTCCACGGCGACGCGCCCGGCTCGCTGGAAGTCGCCGGGCGCCAGCATCTGGCCATCGCGGACGCGGTCGCCGCGGGGGAGGCCGAACTCGCCGGGACGCTGATGGTGGAGCACATCGCCACCACCCAGAGCCAGTTCGAGCGCAAGATCCGCGACCGGCTGTTCAACCTCGGCGACCGCGGACCCTCCGGAGCGTCAGCGCCGCCCGCGCCGTCCGCGAGGGGCACCGGTGCCGGGGACGACCCCCTGTCCCCGGAGACGTCCGCCTCGTAGACCGGCGGCACGCCGCCGCCCCCGGCTCGCGCACCGAGCCGCCCACCGCCCGCGGGCCCCGGCGGACGACCGGGTTCCGCAGGTACCACTTCCTTCAGGCGATTGGACTTCCGTGTCAGAACCATCCGCCCGCAGAAACGTTTCTTTTGGGCCGCTACGAAGAACGCTGATAACCGCCCTGTCCCTGACCGCCGTTGCCGCGACCCTGGCCGCCGTGCCGGCCCAGGCTGCCCCGAAGGCGTCCGGCCTGGACGTCTACGTCTCGCCGACCGGCAAGGACTCGGGCTCCGGCACCGCCGCGCACCCCTTCAAGACGCTGGAACACGCACGGGACCATGTCCGCGGCGCCAAGAAGAAGGTCCGCGGCGATGTCCGCGTACGGCTCATGTCGGGTACGTACCAGCTCAGCCGCACCTTCAGCCTCACCTCCGGGGACTCCGGCAGCGACGGACAGCGGATCAGTTACGAGGCAGCCCCCGGCGCCCACCCGGTGATCAGCGGGGGCAAGCAGATCAAGGGCTGGACCCCGGCCGACGCGTCGGGACAGATCTACAAGGCCAGGATCGGCGACCTCGACACCCGCCAGCTCTATGTGAACGGTGAGCCGCAGACCCGGGCGCGCGGCGCGAAGAACCCGTCCGGCTTCAGCAAGACGTCCACCGGCTACACCTTCACCGACACCGCCATCAGCGCCTACAAGCAGCCCAAGGACCTTGAGGTCGTGAGCAGTTGGGGCTGGAAGCTCCAGCGCTGCGGGGTGGAGTCGATCTCCGGCACCACGATGACGATGGAACAGCCGTGCTGGACCAACGCCAACCTCCAGCAGGGCCAGGAGATCCAGAACCCGACCTGGCTGGAGAACGCCCGCGAGCTGCTGGACACCCCGGGCGAGTGGTACGTCGACCGGAGCCGGGGCGAGGTCTACTACATGCCCAAGGCCGGTCAGAACCTGTCGACCGCGACCGTCACGGTGCCGGTCGTGCAGGACCTGGTCGATCTGAACGGCACCAGGGCCGAGCCGGTCACCGATGTCTCCTTCGAGGGCATCACCTTCTCGTACTCCACGTGGCTCGCCCCGAGTTCGTCCGACGGTCTCATCGAGGGCCAGGCGGGCTTCCGGATGGTCGGCGAGGGCAATCCGGACTTCGACTCCACGCGTCTGAACTGGAAGAAGACGCCCGGGGCCGTCAATGTGAGCTACGGCCACGACATCGGCTTCGAGGGCAACACCTTCACCCACCTCGGCGCGGTCGGCCTGAACCTGAACACCGGTACCCAGGGCACCGACATCACGGGCAACGTCTTCCGCCAGATCGCCGCCACCGGCATCCAGATCGGCGGTGTCGAGGCGAAGGACGCCCACCCCGACGACCCGCGTGACATCACCAAGGACACCAGGGTCGCCAACAACGTCGTCACCAAGGTCGCCGACCAGTACAACGGCTCGCTGGGCATCCTGGCCGGCTACACCGACAGCACGGTGATCACCCACAACAAGGTCTACGACCTGCCCTACAGCGGCATCTCCGTCGGCTGGGGCTGGGGCCTGACCGACCAGGGCGGTAACCACGCCTACCCGAACAACGGCGGCGTACCGGTCTGGGACACCCCCACCACCAGCAAGAACAACGTGGTCACCAACAACGAGATCGGCGACATCATGAAGTCGCAGGCCGACGGTGGCGCGGTCTACACACTCAGCACCAACCCGGGCGGCACAGTGTCCGGCAACTACATCCACGGCGTCCCCTCGCCCGCGTACGGCGCCATTTACCACGACGAGGGCAGCCGCTACTGGAAGAACACGGGCAACGCCATCTGCGATGTGTCCTTCCAGTGGATGCTCATGAACCACGGGCACGACAACACCGTCACCGGCAACTACACGAGCAACCCCGCCTTCAGCGTCCAGGGAGGCAGCGACAACAACGACGTCAGCGGCAACACCACCGTCGGCTCCTGCGACCAGCTCCCGGCCTCGGTCGTGAACAACGCCGGCCTCCAGCCGGAGTACCATCACCTCGACCCGGGCCCCGCCGTCACCGACCGCGAGGCGCCCGGCGCGCCCGGCACCCCGGCCGCGGTCACCGACTTCCCGACGGTGGCGGACCTCAACTGGCCGTCGTCCACCGACAACAAGGGCGTCACCGGCTACTCCGTCTACCGCGACGGCAAGCTCGTCAGCGCCTCCGGAAAGACCTCGGTACGCCTGTCGGGCCTGACGGCCGGCACGACGTACAGCTTCAAGATCACCGCCCGGGACGCGGCCGGCAACGAGTCCCCCAAGAGCCGGGCGATCGAGGTCACCATGCCCGCCGGTGCCGATCTGGCGCTGAAGAAGCCGGTCACCGCCTCCTCCGACTCGGACGGCAACATCCCCGAGAAGGCGGTCGACGGCGACCTGTCCACCCGCTGGGCGCAGGGCCGCGGCCTGCCCGACCCGTCGTGGATCCAGGTGGACCTCGGTGCCCGCTACGACGTGAGCGGCGCGATCACCACCTTCGAGAAGAGCAGCGGATACAAGTACCGCGTCGAGGTCTCGCCGGACGAGGTCAACTGGCGGACGCTCGCGGACCGCACCTCCGCGAACACCACGGAGATGACCGACTACGCCCACACCGCCGAGCCCGTCACCGGCCGTTTCGTACGGCTGACGGTCACCGGCACCAGCGGGAACGGCGGCAGTGTCTTCGACTTCCAGGTGTACGGCTCCCCCGCCGCACCCGGTTCGGACAGCACGGCCCCCTCGGCCCCCGGGCAGCCCCACGTCACGCCGCTGCTGCCCAGCCTGGTGGATCTCAGCTGGCCTGCCGCGACCGATGACACCGGCGTGACCAGCTATGTCGTCCGCCAGGACGGCAAGCGGATCGCCGTCACCGGCGCCACGACCCTGCGGGTCTCCGGTCTGACCCCGGTGAAGGAGTACTCCTTCACCGTCGTGGCCCGCGACGGCGTGCTGAACACCTCCGAGCCCAGCCAGGCGGCCGTCATCACCACGCCGGCCGACAACAACCTGGCGCTGAACAAGCCGGTCACCGCCTCGTCGGACTCGGACGGCAACATCCCCGAGAAGGCCGTGGACGGCGACCTGTCCACCCGCTGGGCGCAGGGCCGCGGCCTGCCCGACCCGTCCTGGATCCAGGTGGACCTGGGCAAGGACACCGCGGTCTCCAGCGTGGTGACCACCTTCGAGCTGCCCAGCGGCTACAAGTACCGCCTGGAGTACTCGACCGACGGGACGACGTGGTCGACGCTCGACGACCACACGTCCGAGAGCACCGTTTCGAAGGCCAACTACTCGTTCGCCGACGAGCCCGTCACCGCCCGCCACCTGCGGCTGACCGTCACCGGATCCAGCTGGAACGGCGGCAGCATCTACGAGCTCCAGGCGTACGGCGACTTCTGAGCCGTACGCGCCCCGGGGCCCGCACGTACACACAGAGACGAAAGCTCAGGATGAAGATCACCCAAGTCGAAGTACACCGGATCGAAGTTCCGGCGGCCAGCCCGCCCTTCCGCTGGAGGGACGGACTGAGCGGAAGCGCTCCGGTGGGCGACGGCGCGGTCCTGCGTATCGGCACCGACGAGGGGGCCGAGGGGGTGGCCCTGTTCGCCAGGCCGGGAGCCTTCACCACCCTGCGGGATCTGGTGGACCGGGTCTTCCGCGACGAGTTGGTCGGAGCCGACCCGTTCCAGCGGGAATGGCTGTGGCACCGGGTGTGGGAGCTGGACCGTATCCATGAACTCCCGCTCCCCACCCTCGGCCTCATCGACATCGCCCTGTGGGATCTGGCGGGCCGCCATCTCGGCCAGCCGGTCTGGCGCCTGCTCGGCGGCTTCCGGGAGTCGATCCCGGCCTACGCCTCCACCTCGACGTTCTCCAGCGTCCCGGAGTTCCTCGACGTGGCGGACCAGTGCCTGGCACTGGGCTACCGCGGTATCAAGCTGCACGCCTGGGGTGACGCCCGGCGCGACGCCGAGCTGTGTCTGGCGCTGCGCGAGCACGTCGGTCCTTCGGTGCCGCTGATGTACGACGGGTCGGCCGGCTTCGACCTGCCCGACGCGATCCGCCTGGGGCGCGCGCTCTCCGAGGCGGACTACCTCTGGTACGAGGAGCCGATGCGCGAGTTCAGCATCTCCGCGTACCAGCGGCTGGCGGCCACCGTGGACGTACCACTGCTGGTCGCCGAGACCTCCGACGGAGCGCACATGAACTCCGCGGACTTCATCCGGGCCGGCGCCGCCACCTTCGGTGTGCGGGCCGGCACCACCCTCCGGGGCGGGATCACCGGCGCCATGCGCACGGCACACCTCGCCGACGCCTACCGGCTCCGTGCCGAGGTGCACGGTTCGGACATCCCGAACCACCACCTGTGCATGGCCATCTCCAACACCACCTATTACGAGTCCCTGGTGACCGCGGCGGACGTCGTCCGCGAGCGCCATGTGGACGCTCAGGGCCTGGTGCACGCCCCCACGGCGCCCGGCATAGCCCTCCCGCTCGACTTCGAATACGGAAGCGAACTCCAGCGCTTCGTCGAGCAGCCGCGCTGACCGGACGGTGGCCGTCCGCCCGGACGGCCACCTCGCCCGGCGCCCCCACAAGGCGCGTCACCCGTCCCCACGTAAGAACAGAAAGGCAAGACGATGAGGTCTTCCGGATCTCCGCGAACCGGCCGACGCCGTACCGCGACGCGTGCCGCCGCGGCGGCGCTCTCCCTGGTCACGGCGGCCGTACTGGCCGGCTGTGCCAGCGCCGACACCACCACCGACTCCCCGTCCGCGGACTCGGCGTTCAAGCCGGTCGCACAGAAGGACGGCTCGCAGATCACCGTGTGGGCCGACTCCACCCGGCTGCCGTCGGTGGAGGCGTATCAGAAGGCGCACCCCGACGTGAAGATGAAGGTCGTCACGTACGACGGCGGCGCCGACGGCTCCTCGTACCTGCAGTCGAAGGTGCAGCTCTTCGACCGCACCGGCAGCGGCTGGCCCGACGTGGTCTTCGGCACACCCACCGACATGACCTGGGCGTCCGAGCCCACCAAGCCCGGCGCGCAGCCGTTCGCCGCGCCCCTGAACGACAAGCTCGTGCCGAGCGCCACGCTGGACGGCTTCGCCAAGGGCTCCCTCACACCCTGTGAGTTCAACGGCAACACCTACTGCCTGCGCAACGACATCGCGCAGGTCGTCCTCTGGTACAACCAGTCGCTCATGGACAAGTGGGGGTACGAGGTCCCCACCACCTGGGAGCAGTACGAGGCCCTGGGCAAGCGGGTCGCCAAGGAGCACCCCGGCTATCTCGTCGGCTCGGTCGGTGACACCAACTCGCACGAGTCCTACTTCTGGTCCGGCCAGTGCCCGGCGTTCGACCTGGTGAAGCCGGACACCCTGCGCACCGACCTGCAGGACAAGAACTGCGTCCGGACGGCGACACTGCTGGACGAGCTGATCGACGCCAAGGCCGTCACCACCAAGGGCTTCTTCAGCCAGGGATTCGCCAAGGACAGCGGCGGCAAGGTGCTGATGGCGTACGGCCCGTCCTGGTACGGCCAGTACCTGTTCAAGGCCGCCTTCAAGACCCCGGCCAAGCAGATCGCCGCCGCGTCCCCGCTGACCTGGGAGGGTGAGACGACGTCCGCCACCGGCAACGTCGGCGGCGGCGTGTGGATGGCGTCCTCGCACAGCGCCAACCTCAAGGCGTCCACGGATCTGATCACCTGGCTGACCACGTCCGACGAGAACCAGGCGGCCGCGCCCACGTACCCCGCCTACACCAAGGCGGCCGACGCCTGGCTGGCCAACCCGGCCAACAGCGACTACTTCGCCAACGATGTGAGCAAGGCGTTCCGGGACGCGGCCGGCCAGGTGTGGACCGGCTGGTCGAACACCAAGTTCTCGGACGCCACCGCCTGGTCCAGCGTCGTCCTGCCGGCCCTGACCTCCGGCAAGAGCCTCGTCTCCACCCTGCCCGCGTGGCAGAAGGAGATCAGCAACGAGGCGAAGGCCGAGGGATATCAGGTGGTCGACGAATGACACTGCTGGAGACCGAGCGCGTCGCCGTCTCCGCCCTCCGCCGCGGCGCCACGCCGCGGCGGAGGGGCCGCGGCCTCGCCGGCTACGTGTTCGTCGCGGGCTACACGGTGCTGCTGCTCGCGTTCGGCGTCTTCCCGACCTGCTACTCGTTCTACCTGGCGCTCACCAACGACAAGGGCCAGTTCACCGGGATCAACCAGTTCCTGAAGGTCGCCCAGGACTACCGCTTCGTCCCGGCCTTCACGAACATGCTGATCTATCTCGTCATGTGGCTGGTCGTCCTGGTGGTTCTCGTCGTCCTGGTCGCGCTGCTCCTGCGCAGCCGGGTGCGGCCGGGTACGTCGGCGCTCTTCCGCTTCCTGTACTACATCCCCGGCGCCCTCGCCGGGGTCGCCAGCGTCCTGGTCTGGCTGTTCATGCTGGACCCGGACGTCAGCCCGGTGTCCTGGCTGCTCAACAGCATGGGCATGCACAGCTTCGCGGCCGTGCTCGCGCCCGGCAATCTGCCGCTGATCCTGATGCTGATCGCGTTCTGGACCGGCGCCGGCGGCTGGATGGTCGTCATGTACGGGGCGCTGAACAACATCCCGGACGAGGTGCTGGAAGCTGCCAGGATCGACGGCGCGGGGCCCTGGCGTACCGCCTGGCACGTGCAGATCCCGATGATCCGGCAGTGGATCGTCTATATGACGATCATGGCCTTCGCGACCGGCACCCAGCTGTTCGTCGAGCCCCAGCTGCTCCAGACCGCCAGTCTCGGCCGGGTGAGCCCCACCTGGTCGCCCAACCAGCTGGCCTACGTCTACGCCTTCCAGCAGGGCGACTTCAACGGCGCCGCCGCCATCTCCGTCTTCCTGCTGGCGCTGGGACTCGTGGCCGCCGGGCTGCTGGTCGCCCGATCGAACCTGTTCAAGTTGGACGAGAAATGACACAGACCACCCTCCCCTCGGCCACCACGGGCCGGCGCCTCCGGCCCTCCCGGGCCCTCTCCTTCCTGATCGTGGGCCTGCTGCTCGCCGTACTGCTGGTGTTCTTCGTACTGCCGGTGGTCTGGCTGCTGCTCGCGCCGTCGAAGACAGCCGGCGAAGTGGTGCGGGACAACCCGTTCTCCTTCGGGTCGTTCCAGCAGATCGGCGCCGCCTGGCAGCATCTGTTCGACTTCCAGGACGGCGCCATGGTCAAGTGGCTGCGCAACTCGGCGGTGTACGCGGGCGGTTCGCTCGTGCTGACACTGGTCGTCAGCGTGCCGGCCGGCTACGCGCTGGCCCTGACGAAGTTCCGGGGCCGCAAGACACTGCTGACCATCACCCTGGTCACGATGATCATGCCGCAGGCCACGCTGGTGCTGCCGATCTTCCTGGAGCTGAACCGCTTCCATCTGATCGGCACCATCTGGTCCGTGATCCTGCCCTTCTCCTTCTACCCCTTCGGCGTGTACCTCGTGTACATCTACTTCGGCAGCAGCCTGCCCAGGGACCTGCTGTCGGCGGCCCGGATCGACGGCTGCACGGAGTGGCAGCTCTTCACCCGTATCGCGCTACCGCTGGCGAAGCCCGTGGTGGGCCTGGTCGCGTTCTTCAGCTTCGTGGGCAACTGGAACAACTTCTTCCTGCCCTACCTCGTCCTGCCGAGCAGCGACCAGTTCCCGGTCCAGGTGGGCCTGAACCAACTGCTCACCTCCACCCCCTCGTTCAACCCGGTGGCGGGCGCCGGCCTGAACATCACCATCCCGGAGCTGGCCCTGGCGATTCTCGTCGCGATCCTGCCCGTGCTGGTGCTCTTCCTGTTCTCCCAGCGCACGCTGGTGTCGGGAATGCTCGCCGGAGCGACCAAGGAATGACCGCCGGACGTAGATTCACTGCCCGGTGAGGCGTCGCAGTGAGGCGTGGGCGGGTGGGCCCCAGGTGGACTTGCCGCCGGGGCGGCCGTGGTCGCCCGCGTCTCCGATGTGGATGCCGGTGAGGGCGCGCAGCACCGCCCAGCCGCGGGCGCGGCGCAGTGTCGCGGCGTCCGGGCCCGGCCGGTAGGCCTGGTGGAAGCGGTCGACGGCGCCGTCCGGCAGCAGGATCCAGGCGGCGGCGAGGTCGATGGCAGGGTCACCGGCGAACAGGTCGCCGAAGTCGATCACACCGCAGAAAGTGCCGTTCCCGGTCAGGATGTTGGCCGGATGCAGGTCGCCGTGGAGCCACAGCGCCGGGCCTTCCCACGCGGGCGCGGCGGCGGCGTCCTCCCACACCGCGCGGACGGCGTCCGGGTCGCGGATCAGCCCCAGTTCGGTGGCCGAGGCGAGGTCATGGGCGAAGTGCTCGGCCGTGCCGGCCAGCGGACCGCCGCGGTTCCGCCCCGCGGGCGCCCCGTCGGGGGCGGGCCGGTGGAGAGCGGTCAGGAAGTCGGCCAGGGTTCCGGCAGCCGCCGCGGCGCGCGTCGCGGGCGCGCGGTCGGCAGGCTCGCCCGGCACCCAGGTGGTGACGAGCCAGGGCCGCGGAAACCGTTCGGATGGCTCACCGAGGCGCTGCGGGACGGGGATCCGCAGAGGAAGATGCGGGGCGAGGCCGGGCAGCCAGGTGTGTTCCTTGCGCAGCAACTCGTCCGCGGACTGCGTAGCCCAGGGCATCCTGACGGCGAGGTCGTCACCGAGCCGCCACACCTGATTGTCCCAGCCCCGCGCTCCGAGCTTCAAGGGCCGATCCGCCAGGTCGGGGTACTGCTCGCGCAACAGATCCCGGATCAGGTCCTCGGTGATGTCCGTCTCGGTGGCTGTCATGCGGAGCAACGATAGTTGAGCGGCGGGGGCTGCCTGGGTCTGCGGCGAATGCGGAGGTTCCGGAGTCGAGCGCACTTCGGACCATGGACTACTCGTAGACCGTGGCTGCCTGGAGCGCGCGGGCGATGAAGGTCCAGTCACCGCCGGCGGGAAGCTCTTCGCCGAAGTTCTGGTACCAGCCTGGGGAGTCGTCCACCCACGCGGCGAGGGCTTCGAGGAAGTCGCCGAGCGTGTTGTTCTCCCACGCGTCGCCTTGCCGCTCGAAGTCCTGGCGCAGTTTCTGAACGAAGACGACGAACTCCGCACGGCTGCGGATCTCGTCGTCCGGAGTAAGAGACATGACGGCAGGGTATCCAGTGGCCCCGCCCCACTAGCGGGTGGCGAGCCGCTCCAGCAGGGCCGCGCTCCGTGCCAGCAACGTGGCTTCCTCGTCCGTGAGTTCCGCCTCGATGGCCTGCGCGAGCCAGCCGGCCCTGCGGCCGCGCTCCGCTTCGAGGGCGGCCCGGCCCGCGTCCGACAGCTCGACCAGTGACTTGCGGCCGTCCGTGGGGTGAGCACGGCGTGTGATCAGGTTCTGTTCCATGAGCAGCCCCACCGCCCGGGCCATCGACTGGGGGCGTACGCGCTGATCGGCGGCGAGGTCGCTGGTGGTCATGGCGCCGTCGCGGTCGAGTGCGCCGAGCACGGCGACCTGGCCCAGCGGGATGCGGTCCTCGTGTTTGACGCGTCGGGTGAGCTTGCCCATCGCCGTGCGCAGTTCGGCGGCGATGGCGGCGGCTTCCGAGGTGGGCATAGGGCACCTTACCCCGGTGGTCAGCACGGCTGTGCACCTGACCTGCACAGCAATGCTGTACAGCCAAACTGAGCAGCATTGCTGTAGGGTTTGGTGTTGTCGGGCTCAGCGCCAGCGTTGTCGCAGCCGGGGCCACGGCATACGACAACGGGAAGGGACTCCCATGTCCGCAAAGGCAGCCGAAACCGTCAACGCCGCCGTCGAGACCGTCACCGCCCGCCGGATCATCGACAGCCGGGGCAATCCCACGGTCGAGGTCGACGTCGTCCTGTCGGACGGGTCCCTGGGGCGCGCGGCCGTTCCCTCCGGCGCCTCCACCGGCGCCCGGGAGGCCGTGGAACTGCGCGACGGAGACCCCGCGCGCTGGCACGGCAAGGGCGTCGACCGCGCGGTGGCCCACGTCAACGGGGAGATCGCGGCGGCCGTGCGCGGCCGGGACGCGGCGGACCAGGCGGGGCTCGACGCCGCGCTGGTCGCCCTCGACGGCACCGCCACGAAGTCCCGGCTCGGTGCCAACGCGATCCTCGGCGTCTCCCTCGCCACCGCCAAGGCCGCCGCGGCGGCCCACCGGCAGCCCCTCTACCGTTACCTCGGCGGCGCCGGCGCCCACCTCCTGCCGCTGCCGATGATGAACATCGTCAACGGCGGCGCGCACGCTGACAATCCGCTGGATTTCCAGGAGTTCATGATCGTGCCCGTGGGCGCGGGCACCTTCGCCGAAGCCGTCCGCATGGGCAGCGAGGTCTTCCACACCCTGCGCCGCGATCTGCTGGCCGCCGGGCACTCCACGGGCGTCGGCGACGAGGGCGGCTTCGCGCCCGCCCTGCGTACCGCCGAGGAGGCCCTCGACTTCGTGATGACCGCCGTCGAGCGCACCGGCTACCGCCCCGGCACGGACATCGGCCTGGTCATGGACCCGGCGTCGTCGGAGTTCTTCCGCGACGGGGTGTACGACTACACGGGCGAGGGGGTACGCCGTACCCCCTCCGAGCACGCCGACCACCTGGCCAAGCTCATCGACGCCTACCCGGTCCTCTCCATCGAGGACCCGATGGCGGAGAACGACCTGGACGGCTGGCGCGAGCTGACCGCCCGCGTCGGCGACCGCTGCCAGCTCACCGGCGACGACGTGTTCTGCACCAACGAGGCGCTGCTGCGCGAGGGCATCCGCACCGGCGTGGGCAACTCGGTCCTGGTCAAGGTCAATCAGATCGGCACCCTGACCGAGGCGCTGGCCGCGGTGGCCACGGCCCACCAGGCGGGCTGGACGGTTGTCATGTCGCACCGCTCGGGCGAGACGGAGGACACCACCATCGCGGATCTGGCGGTGGCGACCGGCTGCGGTCAGATCAAAACCGGCTCACTCTCCCGCTCCGACCGTACGGCGAAGTACAACCAACTGATCCGGATCGAGGAGGAGTTGGGCGACTCGGCGCGCTTCGCGGGCCGCTCCGCACTGCGTCGGGCTTGAACAGCGGGCAGCGGTAGAGCCCGCAGGCCCGCGCTCGCGTGTCGCGATACGTCCCGGTGGGCGGATCTCGTCACGGAACATGCGACGGAACACGCGGCGGAGGCCGGAGTCCGGCGACGACCTCGTCCCCCTCGACAGCCGGTATCGGCATGAATCCCAGGGAGGTGTAGAGGTGGCCGGCCGCGGCGTTGTCCGGGTGGTACGAGAGACGCAGTACCCGGAAGTCCTCCCGGTCGGCCGGCCGGCCCATGAGAGTTCGCGCGACGAAACACCCCTGTTACTCGTGCGTAACGCACGGTTTTTCGGTGACATCGGCGACTATGGGCCGCCCTCGGCCGCGTGGCACGGTTGGCGCTGTCGCCGACGAGGGAGGGTGCGTGAACAAGGGATACGCCGTGTTCTGCGACGCGGACCGGCATTTCTACGACTCGCCCCACCACCTGTCCCCCACCAACGACTCGGCCGAGTGGTACGAAGCCGCCGGCCGCCCGGTACCCGACGGCTGGCAGCGCCATCACAGCGGTGACTGGCTGGCACTGCGCCCCGCGGAGCACGAACTGCCCGCCCAGGGCTGGAAAATTCATGTATCAGCCTGCCTCGACAATGCCGAGTCGATTCTCGACCGGACCATGGCTTACTGCCTCGCCCGCCGTATCGCCTTCAAATTCGTGCCGAGCAGATATCTGCTGCACACGCGGAACGCCAAATACGCCGACCGCGGCGCCAGCGGGAAATTCATCACCATCTACCCGGCGGACGACGAGCAGTTCGGCCGAGTCGCCGGGGAGCTCGACGCCCTGCTGGCCGGCGAGCCCGGCCCGTACATCCTGAGCGACCTCCGGTGGAACGCCGGCCCCGTCCATGTCCGGTACGGCAGCTTCACCCGCCGCGACTGCTACGCCGACGGCATGCTGCGCCCGGCGGTCGAGAACGCCGACGGCAAGCTCGTACCCGACCTGCGCGGACCCGTCTTCCGGACCCCCGACTGGATCACCCCGCCCGACGTACTGCTCCCCCACCTCGAAGCGCGCGCCGCGACGACCGTCGAAGCGTCGCCGTACGTCGTGGAACAGGCACTGCACTTCTCCAACGGCGGTGGCGTGTACGTCGGCCGCGACACCAGGACCGGCGAGAAGGTGGTGCTCAAGGAGGCCAGGCCGCACGCCGGTCTGGCGGCGGACGGCGCCGACGCGGTGACCCGGCTCGGCCGGGAGCGGCACGCCCTGGAGCGGCTGTCGGGACTCGCCTGCACCCCGGAGGTCCTCGACACGTTCGAAGCCGGCGGCCATCACTTCCTGGTGCTGGAGTTCGTGGCGGGCAAGCCCCTCAACTCCTTCTTCGCCCGCAGGCATCCGCTGATCGACGCGGATCCGGGAGCCGAGCGGCTCGCCGAGTACACGGAGTGGGCGCTGCGCGTGTACGGGCTCGTGGAACAGGCCGTCGAGGCGGTGCACCGACGCGGGATCGTCTTCAACGACCTGCATCTGTTCAACATCATGGTCTCCGAGGACGAGTCCTCCGTCGTGCTCCTGGACTTCGAGGCCGCGGCGCCCGCCGCCGACAACGGGCGGCAGACCGTCGCCAACCCGGCGTTCGTCGCGCCCGCGGGCCGACGCGGTTTCGATGTCGACCGGTACGCCCTCGCCTGTCTGCGGCTGGCCCTGTTCATACCGCTGACCAGTCTCTTCGCGATCGACCGGGGGAAGGCGGCGCATCTGGCGGAGGTGGTGGCGCGGGAGTTCCCCGTCGACCGTGCCTTCCTGGACGAAGCGGTGGCGGAGATCATCCGCGACCCGGGCCGGGCTCCTGGCCGGGACGCGGCGCCCCACTCGGCCACGCGGCCGACCAACACGCCCTACCTGCCCGCCGAGCCCGCCGACTGGCCGTACAGCCGCGACTCCATGGTCCGCGCGATCCTCGCCTCCGCGACCCCGGAGCGCGACGACCGCTACTTCCCCGGCGACATCGCCCAGTTCGCCACCGCCGGCGGCGGTCTCTCCTTCGGCTACGGCACCGCCGGAGTCCTCTACGCCCTCGCCGAGAGCGGCGCCGACCCGTGCCCCCGCGCCGAGGAATGGCTGCTGGAGCGCACCAAGCAGCCCGAGTCCGGCACCCCGCTGGGCTTCTACGACGGCCTCGCCGGGCTCAGTTGGACCCTGCACCGGCTCGGCCATCCGCACCGGGCCCTGGAACTGGCGGAGTTGACACTCCGTCAGTCCTGGGACGAGCTGCCCGCCGATCTGCACGGCGGCGCCGCCGGCCTGGGCCTCGCGCTCAGCGCGCTCGGCGAGGCGACCGGTGAGACAGAGCTGGACGACGCGGCCCTGGTCTGCGCGCAGCTCGCCGCCCGCGCCATGGACGCCGCTCCCCCGGGCGCGGTCGCCGACGGCACACGCGTCGCGGACGGCACACACCGGGCCGGGCTGTTGTACGGCGGCGCCGGTGTGGCGCTCCTCTTCATCCGCCTGTACGAACGCACCCGCGACACGGCCCTGCTCGACCTCGCGGCGCGGGCGCTCGGCAGCGACCTGGACCGCTGCGTACGGAGCGCGGGCGGCACGCTCCAGGTGAACGAGGGCTGGCGCACCATGCCCTACCTGGGCGCGGGCAGCGTCGGCATCGGGATGGTCCTCGACGACTATCTCGTCCACCGCGCCGACGAACGGTTCGAGCGGACGCGCGGCGAGATCGTACGGGCGGCCCAGGCCACCTTCTACGCGCAGCCCGGTCTCTTCCGCGGCGCGGCCGGCATGGTGCTCCACCTCAGCCGTACGTCGGCGACGGGCCCCGGCACCGAACCGGCCGACATCGCGCGGCAGTTGGGCACGCTCGCCTGGCACGCGCTGCCCTACCGGGGCCAACTCGCCTTCCCCGGTGAGCAGATGATGCGGCTCTCCATGGACCTCGCGACCGGCACCGCCGGCTGTCTGCTGGCGGTCGCCGCCGCCCACGCGGCCGAGCCCGCGCGGCTGCCGTTCCTCCCGCCGCTGAAGAAGCGGCCCATGAACCGGCTCCTGCTGGAGCCGTGAACAGCACACCGTCCCCATAAAAGAGAGGCACTGTCATGAACCTTCTTGACCTGCAGTCGATGGAGACCCCGAAGGAAGAGGCCACGGGCGATGTCGCCACCGGCAGTCGGGCGAGCCTGCTGCTCTGCGGTGACAGCAGCCTGAGCATCACCACCTGTAACTGACACCGCTGGTCGTCGGCCGGCCGATGACCTGGTGCCGCGAGCGCCGGACGGGCTCTCCATCCCGTCCGGCGCTCGCGGGCGTACGGCCCCGGAGCGCGTAGCACGCGAGAACCGCACCTGCCGCCGCCCCGCCCGAACCGAGGGGAGCCTCTTCTTGAAGACGCCGTCCGCCCCCGACGACCGTGACGCGACAGCCGCCGGTCTCCTGCTGGGGGCCGCGCGGCACAGCGCGGGCCGCACGGCGGCGGTCTTCCTCTGTTCCGCCGCGTCCGCGGCCGCGTCCCTCGCGCTGCCCGCCGTCCTCGGCCGCACCCTCGACCTCCTGCTCGAACGGAGCCCCGAGGCGGATCCCTGGCTGCTCGCCTGCACGGCCGTCATCGTCGCCGAGGTGCTGCTGGACGCGCTGGTGGCGCTGCTCGGCGGCACCACGAGCGCCCGTTCCGCCGCCTGGCTCCGCACCCGGGGCGTGCACCACCTGCTCGCCGCGTGGCCCGGCCATGCCTCCCGCTTCCCGCCGGGCGACGTGGCCGTCCGGCTCACCGCGAACGCCACCGAGGCGAGCACCGCGCCCGTCTCCGCGGCGACGCTCGGCGCCTCGCTGCTCGCGCCGACGGGGGCGGTCGTCGCGCTGTTCCTGATCGATCCGTGGACCGCGCTCACCTTCCTCGCGGGGCTTCCGCTGCTGATGCTGGTCCTGCGCGCCTTCGCCCGCGGTTCCTCCGACAGCGTCGCGAGCTACCAGCGCGTCCAGGCCGACATCGCGACGCGCCTGGTGGAGGCGCTGGCCGGGGCCCGTACGATCGCCGCCGCCGGCACCGAGGCCCGCGACCGTGACCGTGTTCTCGCCCCGCTGCCCGAACTGGCCGCGCAGGGCAGCCGGATGTGGCGGATCCACGGCGCCGCCGTCGCCCGCAGCGGTGTGCTCATGCCGCTGCTGACGACCGCGGTCGTGGCGGTCGGCGGCGTCCGGCTCGCGTCGGGGGACATGAGCGTCGGCGATCTGCTGGCCGCCGCACGTTACGCGGCGCTCGCCGCCGGTGTCGGTACGGCGGCGGGCCTGCTCGACTCACTGATCCGCAGCCGCGCGGCGGGCCGCCGGACGGCCGAACTGATGGCCCTGCCCGCCATGACGTACGGCACCCGGAGCTTGCCGCCCGAGGGGCGCGGCACGCTGGTCCTGCGCGGGGTGGCCGTGACGCGCGACGGCCGCAGGGTCCTCGACGGCGTGGACCTGACGGTCCCCGGCGGCACGTCGGTGGCGGTGGTCGGCCGCTCGGGCGCGGGCAAGTCCACGCTTGCGGCGGTCGCGGGGCGGCTCACGGAGCCCGACGAGGGAACCGTCCTGCTGGACGGCGTCCCGCTCGCCGCCGTACCGCACGACGAACTGCGCCGTGAGGTCGGTTACGCCTTCGAGCGCCCGGTCCTGTCCGGCGCCACACTCGGCGAGGCGCTGGCCGGCCGCGCACCGGTGGCGGAGGAACAGGCGCGGACCGACGAACGGGTCCGGGCCGCGGCACGCGCGGCGAGTGCGGACGCGTTCGTGCGGCTGCTCCCGCAGGGCTACGCGACCCCGCCGCACACCGCGCCGCTCTCCGGAGGTGAACTCCAACGCCTGGGCCTGGCACGGGCGTTCGCCCGTGCCGGGCGGCTGCTGGTGCTGGACGACGCGACGTCCAGCCTGGACACCGTCACGGAGCACCAGGTGGAACGCGCCCTCGCCCGGGATGTCCGCCACGGCACCCGGCTGATCGTGGCCCACCGCCTCTCCTCGGCGGCCCGCTGCGACCTGGTGATCTGGCTGGAGGACGGCCGGGTGCGGGCGACGGGCCCGCACGAGGAGCTGTGGCGCTCCGACGGCTATCGAGCCCTGTTCGCCCCACCCGAACCCACCCCCACCGAACCCACCTCTCTCGAACCCATCCCTCCGGAACCCGCGTCGCCCCGGACCGCCGAGCGGGCCGACCGATGAGCGCCGCCGCGAAGGCGCCGACGGACGGGACACGTCCCGGCCGGGGGATGCTGGGCAGGAACCTGCCGCCCGCCCGACGGTTCCTGGGGAGCAGGCAACGGGTCCTCGTCCGGCTCGGCGGCTGGTCGTTGCTGGAGTCCGGGCAGACCTTCCTCGGCGGGTACTGCCTCGCCCAGGCCCTCGACCGCGGTTTCCTCGCCGGGCACACCGGCACCGGTCTCGGCTGGCTCGCGGTCGCCGCCGCCTCGATCCTCGGAGCCGGACCTCCCGTGCGCGGCGTCTTCGCCCAACTCGCCCAGCTGACCGAGCCGTTGCGGGACGCGCTCGTACGGCGCGCGGTCCGGCAGGCGTTGCGCCGGGCGGTCACCGATCCGGCCCGCACCGACGACCGCTCGGACACCGGCGCCGTCTCGCGGCTCACCCACCAGACCGAGATCGTCCGCGACAGCTTCGCCGGACTCGTCCTGACCGTAAGGGCGTTCGTCTTCAACGCCGTCGGCGCGCTGATCGGCCTGCTCGCCCTCGCCCCCGAACTGCTCCTCGTGGTCGTGCCGCCGCTCGTCGTGGGCCTCGCGCTCTTCCTCGCCACGCTGCTCCCGATGGCCTCGGCCCAGCGCCGCTTCCTGGACGCGGACGAGGCCGTCGCCGAGGGTGTGGGAGCTGTCTCCGCCGGCCATCGCGACCTCGTGGCCTGCGGCGCGCAGGCGGACGCGGCGGCGCGTACGGGGCGGCTGTTCGAGACCGCCGAGCGCACGTCGCGTGTGCTGGCCCGGTGGGCGGCGGTACGTACGGTGGCGCTCGGCGTCGCCGGTCAACTCCCCGTGCTTCTCCTGCTCGTCACCACCCCGTGGCTGCTGCGGCAGGGGGTGACGACCGGTGCGCTGGCCGGGGCGCTCACCTACCTCCTCCAGGCGCTGCTGCCCGCGCTGCACAGCATGATGACCGCGCTCGGAGCGGCGGGGACGCGGCTGCTGGTGGTGGTCGACCGTTTCCAGGACGCCACGGCCGTTCCCGGGACGCCGCCTGAACCGCCGGTGCCCGAACCGTCCGTGCCCGCGCCCCGGCCGCTCGGGCCCGGTCGTGACGTCGCAGCCGTACACGGTCCCCGCGACCGCCCCGCACCGGCGGTCGAGGTCCGCGCGGTCACCCATGCCTACGGCCCCGACTCACCTCCCGTACTGGAGCACCTCCATCTCACCGTCCGGCGCGGCGAACACATCGCCGTCGTCGGCCCGAGCGGCATCGGCAAGTCCACCCTCGCGGGCGTCGTCTGCGGGCTCGTCACGCCCGACCTCGGCACGGTGCTGCTCGGCGGGGAGCCGGTGACCGCCAGGACCGCCCAGGAGTTGGCGGAGCGCCGCGTCCTGATCCCGCAGCAGGCGTACGTCTTCACCGGCAGCGTCCGCGACAATCTCCTGCATCTGCGGCCGGATGCCACGGGCGCCGAACTGGCCCACGCGGTCAAGGTGTTGGGCGCCGAGGACCTCGTGCACCGGCTGGGCGGCCCGGAGGCCGTACTCGACCCCCGGGGGCTGTCCCACGGTGAGCGCCAGTTGCTGGCGCTGTGCCGCGCCTATCTCTCGCCCGCGCCGCTCGTCGTGCTGGACGAGGCGACCTGCCATCTGGACCCGGTCGCCGAGGCACACGCCGAACGCGCTTTCGCCGCGCGGGCCTTCACCGACGGGACGCGCGCCCGTGACGGCGCGCTGATCGTCGTGGCCCACCGGTTGTCGTCCGCGCGCCGGGCGGACCGGGTGCTCGTGCTGGACGGCACCGCACCACGGTTCGGCACCCACGGCGAACTGCTGACGAGTTCCCCGCTCTACCGCGACCTGGTCGGCCACTGGCAGCACACGCCGCCGGCCGTCGGCCGCTGAACGCCCCGGGCCGGACCCCGGGGCGCGGCCACCGCTACAGCCATCCCGCGTCCTGGGAGATGCGAATGGCGTCCATGCGATTGCGCGCGCCGACCTTGCGTATGGCGGAGGCCAGGTAATTGCGTATCGTCCCGCTCGACAGATTGAGCGATTTCGCGATCTCGCCGATCGGTGCCCCCTGCGCGGCGAGCGCCAGTGCGCTCAACTCGCGCGGTGTCAAGGGAATCTTCGTCGCCTGGAGGAAATCACAGGCCAGGGAATCATCCACGAATCGCTCACCGCGCGCGACCTGGTGAATGCCCTCGATCAACCGGCTGGGATCGCCGTCCTTGTTGACATATCCCAGCGCCCCCGCCTCGAATGCCTTCAGCAGTGCTCCTGGCTTTCTCGCCGAGGTCAGTACCAATAACGCCCCCATACCGCCCTGCCCGTTGCCGGGTCCGGACCGTCCCGTGCGCGCCGGGTCATCGAGACAGTCGATGTCGGTCACCCAGACGTGCGGCGATGGGCCGTGCGCCCCCTGGCGGCCCGGCCGTCTGGGAGACGCCGACACGTCGAGTGTCTCCTCGCAGCGCAACAACGCGACGAGGGCGGAACGGAACAGTCCGACCCGGTGTACGACTTGAACAATGATCATGCGCGTCCCCTTGCAGTGGTCGGTCATCGGTCGGCATCACATCCACTGCCCCTGATACGCCGACAGGAACTCCGTTCCGACCGGAAGGTGAGGCACTTTTCATACCGCCGTGAGCCCCCGGCATGCACATGTGCTCCCCAGTACGCTCCCCTTCGTTCTATTCACTACTCGCCCGCCCCGGAAAAGCTGTCACATCGACGCGGCGAACGGAAAGGAAAAGAGATATCCGGTCAGTCGGCGACTGAATCAAGTCGAATTTTTCAGGGTGACCAATCCTTGCCGCCGGACCGCATATGCCCCGTGCCGGGCCGCCGGCGAACAGGTCCTCGGGCCCCAACTGCCCGGAGCGAGGCGCCAGATCGATCTGACACATAATCAGCGACGCCCGGACGGTCCCTGACCAGCGCGAAGACGCGGCCGGGCGGGCATCCGGAGTGCAACTGGTTGGTAGATACCGTTGATCGGTCAACTGCCCTGCTCTATGGTCGCGTTCATCGAACGACCGTCCCCGGTCGGGAGTGCACCACCAGGAGCCCAGCCGCCCCCCGGGCGGCGCGAACAAGGGAGATCCATCATGGTCAAGCACTACGTCAAGTACGCCTTCAGCACGCTCACCGCGGCCATGTTCGCCAGCATGATCTGACGGTCGCCCCCGGCCTGGACCGGGAAGACAACCCGGTCCAGGCATCAGGAGGCACCTTGTTCGGCACCGCCCTCAGTCAGCTCCGCTACGGCATGGCGATCCTGCGCAACCGTCCCATCCGACCGCGGGACCTGGAACGCATAGCCCGGGACCTGGTCGCGACCTTGGCGGAGTTCGGCGAGCCGGGAGCGGACTCGGCCCTGCTCCCCGGTCAGTCGGGGTCCGTCGACCCCGCCGTACGACGGACCGTCACGGAACGCAGCCTGCGGGCCACGGCACAAGCCGCCGCCCGGCATACCGCCCACTACCGGCGGACCTTCGACGTCCTCGGACTCGACCCGGGCACCCTCACCCCGGAGACCTGGGACCGGGTGCCGGTCACGCCCAAGGAGGCCCTGCGCGGCCTGCCGGCCGCCTTCGTGTCCGCCGCTTCCACGCCCGCGCTGATGGCGCTCACCACCGGGACCAGCGGCACCCCCACCACGGTCTGGTACTCCAGGGCCGAGGTGGAGATCTCGGTCGCCATGAGCACCGTCTCGGCCGTGCTCGGTATGGGCCTGCGGCCCCGCCACACCATGGCGTACGCGGGCTGTTCGCGGGCGACCCTGCCGCTGCTCAACGTGGAGGAGTCGGTGACCCGCGTCGGTGCCTCGTTCGTCCAGATCGGCACCGTGGACCCGGCCGTGGCGCTGGACCGGTTGGCCACACCGCTCGGTCTGCGGGACAAGGCTCCGCAGATCACCCATCTGACGGTCTCCGCGTCCTACCTGTCCGCCCTCGTCGAGGAAGCGGAGAGGAGCGGCTGGCACGCGTCGGACTTCGGTCTGGAATCCGTCGGCGTCGGTGGGGAGGTGCTCTCCGAACCGCTGAAGGAGCGGGCCGCCGCCGCCCTGGGCGCCCGGATCTCCACCTCGTACATGATGACCGAGACCCTGCCGTCGGGCGGCATGCCGTGCACCGAGGGACATCTGCACCACACCACCGAGTTCGGGCACCTGGAGATACTCGACCCCGTGACACATGAGCCGACGCCGCCGGGCGCCGTCGGCATCATCGTGTCGACGCCGTACGTCCCCTACCGGGACTGCACCCTGCTGCTGCGGTACGCGACCGGCGACCTGGTCGCGCGCCCCGAGGCCGAGCCCACGTGCGAGCTGGCCCATCTGCCCGCGACCTCGCCCGTCCTCGGCCGCTGGTCGAGTCCGCTGAGCGTCGCTGTGCCCACCCGGTCGGTACTGAACCTGCTGGAGGCCGAGCGGGACATCCCGCTGCCCGCGCGCTACGCCCTGGTCGAACAACCCGGAGGCCCCGTGCTCCATGTGCTGGTCCGCCGGCTGCCCGCCGCCGCCCTCCTCGGCAGGCTGGAGGAACGGGCCACCGCGGCGGGCCTGGCGCTGGACGGCATCGTGCTCCACGACGACCCGGCCACCCTGCCGCCGACCGGCCCGGTCCGCGCCGATCTGCGCGAGCACACCTTCGAGTCGCCCCGCCCCGCCGCCGTACGCATGGCGAGCCCGGCATGAGTACCGCCATCGCCCTCGTGGGCCTCAACTGCGCCGTCGCCGCGATCACGGCGGCGGGCGCCGGCTACTTCGCCCGGGTCCGGATGCCCCGACCCCCGGTCGGCAAATACGAACTGCCCGATGTCGCCGTCATGACCGCCGTCGTGGTGGCGGCTCCCCTGGTGTATCTGGCACTGCCCCGGACCGCGGTGGCCGTCGTGTTCGGCCTGGTCCTCTGCGCGGCGCTCCAGTTCACTCTCGCGCCGCTGATCGGCGGCGGGCGGGCCTGGCTGGCGTCGACGGTCTCCGTGGCCGTCACCGCCGTATGCGCGTTCGCGGACCTGCCGGTCACCGTGACGGTGCTCACCGACGTACTGCTCGCCATCGCCGTGGTGGGGGTGGCCAACATGTGGGCGCAGAGCGGGATGCGCTCCGTCCACGCGGCGTGGTTCGCGGGCGCGCTCTGCTGCTACGACCTGGTGGCGACCGGACTCACCTCCGTGATGGACCGGTTCGCCGCCCAGGTCATGGGGCTGCCGTTCGCCCCACTGCTGGCGGTCACCCAGGGCAGGCCACCGGTGGCGCTCGGACTGGGCGACCTGCTGCTCCTGGTGCTGTTCCCGCTGGTCGCGGTCAAGGCCTTCGGGCGGGCCGCCGGCGCCCTCGCGGCCGTGGTCGGACTGGCGGTCTCCGCGGGCGTCAGCCTGCTGTTCGGCCTGGGAGCGCTGACGGGGGCGTTCCCGCTCCTGACGGCGCTGGGACCGCTGATCGTGCTGCAGCACGTGCTCTGGTCACGGGCGAAGGGGGGCGAGCGGACCACCGCCGAGTGGCGTGCGGGAACACCGCGTACGGCGACGGCCACCACCTCCACGGACCCGGACCCGGCGCTCCTCCAGGCCCTCGAACCGACGGGCGTGGACACGCTGCGGACGGAGCTGTCCCCGGGCGACTGGCTCGCGGTCGTCGACGGCCGGGCGGTGGGCAGCGGCACGTCATCGGGCCGGGCCCGCAGGGACGCGCGGCTCCGCGGGTGCGACACGGTGCCGGTGGTACGCCAGAACTGAGCCGGGGGCGCGGGCGCGCGTTCCGGCGCCCGTGGCTGGAAACGGCATCGTTCGGCCTTGACCTGGAGTGCCCTCCAACTGCCACCATCGGGCCGTGACAGAGAAGGAGTGCCGATGGAGACGCGTCAGCTGGGCAGTTCGGGACCGGTCGTGTCCCGGTTCGCGTTCGGAGCGATGACGGTCGGTGGCGACACGGACGAGGCAGCGGCCCACGAGATGCTCGACGTGTACGTCGACGCGGGCGGCACGCTGATCGATACGGCCGACAACTACGGGAGCGGCCTGTCGGAGCGCATCGTCGGCCGATGGCTGAACTCCCGGCCGGGCATGCGCGAGCGTGTCCTGCTCGCGACGAAGGGCCGCTTCGGATACCCGGGCGCGAGCCTGACACCGGCGTACCTGCGCGGCGCGATCGACGCCAGCCTCGCGCGGCTCGGCGTCGACCAGGTCGACCTCTACCAGTTGCACGGCCCGGACGACGAACACCGGGTCGACGAGATCGTCGAGTTCCTCGCCGAGATCGTCACCACGGGCAAGGCCCGCCACGTCGGCGTCAGCAACTTCGCCGGGTGGCAGGTCGCCAAGCTCGCACGGCTGCTGAAGGAGCAGGGCGGCCCGCCGCTGGTCTCCCAGCAGATCCAGTACAACCTGCTGGCCCGCGCGGTCGAGTGGGAGGTCGTGCCGGCCGGCGCGGACGCCGGCGTGGGCACGCTGCTGTACGGCCCGCTGGCCCAGGGGTGGCTCACCGGGAAGTACCGGCGCGACCAGAAGCCACCGGCGGGCACCCGGGTCGCCCAGGCCGGGGAACAGACGAGTGAGGCGTGGCACCGACGGAACACCGAGGAGGTCTGGTCGGTCATCGAGGTGCTCCGCGACGTCGCGCACGCGCACGGCGTGACGCCCGGCCAGGCGGCCCTGGCGTGGGTCGCCGACCGTCCGGGTGTCACCGCCCCGATCGTCGGCGCGCGTACCGTCGCGCAGTTGCGCGAGTCGCTGGCCGCGGCCGCGCTGCACCTCGACGAGAAGGCGACTGCCCGACTCACCGAAGTCAGCGCGCCGCCGACGCCGAACTACCCGTACCAGATGATCGAACGGATCGCCGGCTGGCACGGCTGACATCTGTGTCGTGCGCGCGGGTCCAACTACCGCACAGAGAAAGGGAGTTGTACCACGGGACCCCGACAGGCACGGTCAGCGTCTACGGGCGACGGTCAGGCCGTCCGCGATCGGCAGGAGCACGGACTCGACCCGGTCGTCGGCGCGGACGTGCGCGTTGAACTCCCGGATCGCCAGGCCGTTCCCCTCGGCGTCGGCGTCGGCCGCGTCGCCGCCGTACAGCACGTTGTCGGCGAGGAGAAGCCCGCCCGGACGCACGCGCGGTACGAGTTCCTCCCAGTAGGCGCGGTAGCCCGGCTTGTCGGCGTCCAGGAAGACGAGGTCGATCAGCGGCTCCGCCGGCAGGGCTCCGAGGGTGTCGAGGGCCGGGGCGATCCGGAGGTCGATACGGTCCCGGAGGCCCGCCTCCTCCCACGCCTCCTGGGCGATGGCGGTCCACTCCGTGGAGACGTCGCAGGCGAGAACGCGGCCGCCGGGGACCAGCCCCTGGGCCAGGGCGAGGGTCGAGTAACCGGTGAAGGTGCCCACCTCGACGATGAGGCGGGCACTGGTGAGCCGGGCCAACAGGGTGAGCAGGACAGCCTGTTCGTGCGGGATCTGCATCCTGGCGGGGCCGCCGAGCGCCCGGGTGCGGGCGATCAGTTTTTCCTGGACGGGAGTTCGCGGTTCCGCCTGGGCCAGGACGTAGTCGTACAGCTCGGGGGTGAGGGGGACCGACTTGATCGCGTCCGGGCGGCTGCTCATGTCGTGAGTCCTTCGGCAGGTGTAGGAGGTTGGGGCCCGCCGGGCAACCGAGTGCTCGGCGGGGGCCGCGAGGCGGCGGCCCCAATTGTGCCTCGCGGCCGCCGCGGCACACGGGACGCCGATGTGCGGGGCGCCACGCGTCGTACGACACCTACCGCTTGATCAGATCTTCGCCCAGTCGCCAGAGACGCTCGGCGGATTCCGGGTCGATGGAGTGTGAGGTGACGGCGGAGTTGGGGTGCCGCGGGTCGAAGGGCCGGCGCCCGCGAGCGCCTGTCCGGCGCGGTCTGGGTGGCCCGAGACCGCGGTCATGGTCCCCCACCAGGTGTGTGCGTCGGCCTCGGCCGGAGCAGGGTGCGTACCGCACGGCTGATGTGCCCGGTCAACTCCTCCCGGTGGTCGTTCAGATAGAAGTGCGCTCCCGAATAGGTGTGCAGCCCGAGGAAGTTGTCCGTCAGGTGCGGCCAGGCGTCCAGTTGGTCGCGGGCCACCACGGTGTCGTCCGAGCCGGCGAAGAGCGTCAGCGGCACCGGAAGGGGCTTGTCGGGTGTCTCGCGGTCCCAGGTGTCCGCGAGTCCCAGATCGTTGCGCAGTACGGGAGCGAACGCGTTCCAGAGGCTGTCGTCGCTCAGCAGCCGGTCCGGGGCGCCGCCCGAGGCCCGCAGCCAGTCGCGCAGCGCCGCGTCGGAGTCGAGGCTCCGGCTCAGCGGCGGGCCCACCGCGTCCGGCTGGGGTGCGCGGAAGGACGACACCCCCAGCCAGAGCGGCAGTTCGCGTGAGGTGTCCGCGAGGCGGCGCGCGAGCGTGTACGCGACGCGGGCTCCCACGCTGTGGCCGAAGAACGCGAACGGCCCGTTCAGCAGGGGCGTGAGGGCGTCGTCGAAGAACGCCACCAGATCGGCGCAGTCGCCGATGAGAGGGAGGCCCTGCGCGTTCCCCCGGCCGGGCGCGTCCAGCAGGCAGATGTCCCAGTCGTCCGGGAAGTGGCGTGTCCAGCCGCGGTAGAGCAGATGGGAGCCACCCGCGTGGTGGAAGAGGAACAGGCGCACCGCGGGGTCGTCGACGGGCCGGCGTCGGGTGACCGGGCCGAGCGGGGCGATGGGTCTCATGCGTGTCCTGCCCGTCGTGGGGGATTCGGGCCCTGTGTGACGAGGGCGGCCGCGTCGTTCACACCACCAACCCGCCGTCGATTCCGAGGACTTGGCCGGTGATGTAGGAGGCGCGTTCGGACAGGAGGAACGAGACCAGGTCGGCGACTTCCTCCGAGGTGCCGAACCTCGACAACGGGATCTGGCCCAGATACTTCTTCCTGGCCCGGTCGGACACCTCGGCCGTCATCTCCGTCTCGATGAATCCGGGAGCCACGGTGTTGGCGCGTACGCCGAATCTGCCGTACTCCTTCGCCATGGCCCGGGTGAAGCCGATGATCCCGGCCTTGGCGGCGGAGTAGTTGGTCTGGCCGACGCTTCCACGCACTCCGGCGATCGAGGACAGTGTCACCAGGGAGCCCGCCCGGCGCTTGATCATGCGTTCGACGGCGGGACGGCAGATGTGGAACGTACCGTCCAGGTTGGTGGTCAGTACGTCATGCCACTGGGCGTCCTCCATCGTCACCAGCGGTCTGTCCCGGGTGATGCCCGCCGCGGTCACCACGGCGTCGATCGGGCCGAGTCCGTCCTCCGTCGCGGCGAGGAAGGCGCGGCTCTCGTCGGCGTCGGCGACATCGACCCGCATGGCGAGGACGCGGGCACCGAGCGCCGCCGCCTGCCGCTCGGTCTCCTTGGCGGCGTCGGCGCGCGAGACGTAGCAGAAGGCGACGTCGAATCCGTCCTGGGCCAGTCTGGTGACGACAGCCCGGCCGATTCCCCGGGACCCGCCGCTCACCAGCGCTATTCGCCTTTCCGTCACGCCACCGACCCCTCGGCGAGCAGGGATTCGACCAGAACGCGCAGTTCGGTGAGGTTCTGTACGGAGCCGATGGAAGTGTCCTGGACCGGTATGCCGTAGCGCTGCTCCAGCCGGGAGGATATTTCCAGCACCATCAGCGAGTCCATTTCCAGGTCCTCGGCGAAGTGGTCGCTGTCACCGACCTCTTCGGTTTCCAGCTCGAGGGACAGGGCGACGATCGTGCGCAATTCCTCGACGTCCACGGTCAATTCCATGGTGGATTCTCCTTTCGTTCCGCGTCTGGGCCGGTCAGCAGGAGTGCGGCTGCCGCGTCATCCGCAGCGGCGCCTCCCGTGAACGCGAGTACCGCTTCGGTTCCGTGCGTTCGTATGTGGACTGCGCCGACGGCGGCCTGGAGAACTCCCAGGGCGCCCGAGCAATGGCCCAGTCGCGCCGTGAGATCCAGGCTCTGCCCGGCGGGCGCGACCGGTGGTCGCGCGAGGTCGCCGGTGAGCCGGAGTCCGACGGGGGCGGGGGCCAGGGATTCGGTGGCCGCGACCGTGGGCGCGAGTTCGGCGCCGCGCGTGTAGGCCGACAGGTACGCGTAGACGTCCGCCTGACGTACGGAGTCCGCCGCTTCGAGCACCATGGCGCACGCCACGTCGGGAACCGGCCGGCCGAGCAGCTTGTCGGCGTGTTCGGAGGCCGGTTCGACTCCGATCACGACCGCTCTGCGGCAGCGGCCCGCCTTGATGAGACTCCGGGCCCAGTGCACGGCGTCCAGGCCGCTGGTGGCGCCGTTGCAGACGGTGAGGTTCGGGCCGCGCAGCCCGTACCGGATGGCGATCCAGCCGGCGACGACATTGCTCGACGTCTGTGGCAGGCCGAGCGGGCTCAGCCCGGTGACCGTGTCGCGGGCGATGGTGTCGGTGAAGTCGCAGGCCATCTGCAGAGTGCCGAGGTTGGAGCTGACCACCACGGCCGTGAGGCCGGCCACCCGGTCGTCGGTGCCGTCGGCCGTGCCCTCGGCCGTCCCCCGGAAGTGCCCCTTCTCGTCGAGCAGGCCCGCGTCGCCGAGCGCCTGTTCGGCGGCGTACAGGGCGAGCCGCGACGCGCGGTCCTTGTGGCGCATCTCCCGGCCCTTCAAGGCCGTCGCCGGATCGAATCCGTCCACGGGAGGCAGGTCGGCGAGCAGGTCGCGCACGGACCGGAGGCCCGGCACGGCCAGTCCGACGCCGGTGACAACGATCCCTTCCGGTACGGGGCGTACGAGGGCCGCCGCCTCCGCGTCGGTCATGCCGCCGCCTCGACCAGTGCGACCGCGTTGATTCCGCCCAGGCCGAAGGCGTTGATCTGCGCGGTGGTGATGTCGGCCTCGGTGGCACCGCCACGGACCAGGCCGAGTCCGGCCGCCTCCTCGATGGGTTCGGCCAGGCCGAGCACCGGCGGCACGGTGTTCCGCCGCATGGCCTGGACGGCGACGACCAGGCTGAGGAGTCCGGATCCGCCGAGCGTGTGGCCCGTCATGGATTTGATGGCCGTCATCAGCGGGCCGCGGCCCGTACCCGCGAACACCTCGGCGAGGACGGCGGCTTCGGTCTCGTCGTTACGGGGCGTACCGCTGCCGTGCAGCATCACCAGGTCGATGTCCGCACCGCTGACTCCGGCCCGCCGATGGGCGTCGAGAACGGCCGCGCGTATGCCGTCGGCGTCGGGCGCGGTGGCGTGGCGGGCGTCGCAGTTCATGCTGACGGCCGTCAGCCGGGCGAGCGGACGCCCGTCGTGCGTGCCCGCGCGCCGGAGGACGACCGCGACGGCGCCCTCCCCCATCAGCATCCCCTTGTGTGACACGTCGAACGGCCGGAGAACCTGGGGGGATTCGTTCTGCACCCGGTCCAGCATTCCGAAGGCGCTCTCGGTGAGGGAGTCCGTGCCCGCCACCACGACGGTGTCGGCCGTGCCGGACTCGATCATGTCGGTGGCCAGGCCGAGTGCGTACAGCGAGGCGGAGCAGGCGTTGGCGAAGGTGTACGTGGACACGGCGCCGAACGCGTCGCGCAGGGCGCCGCCGAAGTGGAGGTCGGTGGGGCGGACGGGAGTGCCCTCGGTCCACCAGAGTTCCGTACTGCGCTGCTCGCGCAGCGTCGTTCCGACGAGCACCGGCGTCCGGGACAGGTCGTCGGACAGGCCCGCGTCGGCGAGAGCCTGCCGGACGGCGTGGATCAGCCACTTGGTGGCCCGCAGCGGCTCGTCCCGGTCGGCGGCGGCGCGGTCGTCGATCTCGTAGGCGTGGCGGGTGCGGTACTTGCCGCTGTCGAAAGCCTTCAGCGGGCTGCGCGTCTCCTGCCCGGCGCAGAGTGCGTCGAATATCCGCCCGGGTGTGCGGCCGATGTTGGCGATCGCCCCGCTCCCGGTGATGTCCCAGGTCACGGCTGGTTCACCCGCTTGCGGAGCTGGAAGGCGGCCAGCTTTCCGGTGGAGGTGACGGGCAGTTGGGCGAGGAATTCCACCCGGGCCGGGCGCTTGAAGGGAGCCAGGCGGGTACGGATGGCGGCGGTGATGGACCGGCGGACCTGTTCGGTGTCGGATCCGGTCTCGGCGACGGCGTACAGGACGGCCTGTTCCAGCCCGTGCGCGTCGGCCTGGCCCACCACCACGCAGTCCCGGACGCCTTCGACGGACCGCGCGACGGCCTCGATCTCGCCGGGCGGGACCTTGTAGCCGCCCAGATTCAGCAGGTCGTCGGCGCGGCACAGGTGGACTATGGCGCCGTCACCGTCACCGTCGCCGTCGCGGATCGCGATGTCGCCGGTGTACACGCCGTCGTCGGCGAAGGTGGCGGCCGCGGCGTCGGGGCGGCCTATGTAGCCGAGCGCGACGGTGGGGCCGCTGATGTGGAGCCGTCCTTCGACGCCGTCGGGTACGGGGCGGCCTTCGGCGTCCCGCACGGTGGCGCGGACTCCTGGCACAGGTAAGCCGATGGTCCCCGGCATCGGCCGGCCGGCGGGGGTCGCCACGACGATGTGCAGGACCTCCGTCGCACCGAGCCCGTTGATCAGTTCGGCGGAGAAGGTGTCCCGGACGCGCTCGCTCAGCCGGGCCGGCAGATTCTCACCGGCGGCGACGCACAGCCGCACCGATTCCGTTCGCGGGCCGCCGTCGGACGTGCCCGCGGACGTGTCGGCGGCTTCGGCGGCATCGACCATCGCCGCGTACAGGCGCGGTACCGACCAGAGCACCGTCGGCCGATACGTGTCCAGGGCGACCGTCACGGTGTGCAGGTCGACGCTGCCTCGTATGAGGACCGCCCGAGCACCGGCCGCGAGCGGGAAGAGCACCGTTCCGCCGAATCCGTACCCGAAGGACATGCGTGCCGTGGACAGCACCGTGTCGTCCTCGCGCAGCGCCAGCAGCGAGCCGAATCCGGCCAGGGCCGCCTCGATGGCACCCGCGCTGTGACGAACTCCCTTGGGCAGGCCGGTACTTCCCGATGTGTACTGGATCAGCGCCTCGCTGTCCGACGTCCAGGGAAAGGCGCCGCCCTCGACGAGGCCACCGGCGCCGTCCGCGCGGACGTCCTGCCCGGCGATCCGCCGGCGGTCCGCGAAGAGGGCTTCCAGGGCTCGTTGCCGCTTGGGCGCGGCGTCCAGGTGGATCACGCTCGCCGCGCAGTCGTCGGCGATGTAGCCGAGTTCCTCGTCGTTGAGGAGAGGGCTGACGACCGCCGGTACGCACCCGTGCCACCACATGCCGAGGACGGCCGCGACGGTGGTGACGGAGTCGTCGGCGACGATCAGTCCACGGGTGCCGGCGGGGATGCCCTTCGCGGCCAGCGTTCCCGCGTATCTCAGGACGGCGTCGTGCAGCCCTCCGTAGGAGACGTCGCCGGAATCGGGGTCGGTGTACGCGATCCGCTCCCCGCGCCCCTGGGTGACGTGGACTCCCACCAGCCGCTCGACGAGGTCGACGAGCTGCGGCCCCGTCTCCGGCCGGCCGCCGTTCAGCTTCTCCAGCAGCACGGCCGCGGAGTCATCGACGCAGCGCATCGCCGCCGCCTCGACGGGGCTGAGTTTCACCTTGAATTCTTTCTCGGCACGGACGACGACCTCGGTCTTCTCCAGGGAATCGAGGCCGAGGTCTTCGTAGAAGAGCGCGTCGTCCTCGATGTTCTCCTCATCCGTTTCAAGAACTTCGGCCACGATCGTCCGTAATTTCTGCAGCGGTGTGCCGATATTCGTTATGCCAGACACGAGGTGACACTCCTTCATATACGTCACTGTCCGGGGGCGGCAAATCGTCACTGGGCACGGATTTCAAAGCGGCGCGCCGAACGGGGCCGGTTTAAATAAGCCATTGACGAACCAGGTCGATCAATACCCCTGGCCGCGGATTTCACAAACGTCGAAAACAGGCCCCTCGGGCCGGCCTTCCGGGCGCCGATGGCGCGAACACGGCGGATGCACGAGTACATGGACTCGGCCGACAACTCTCCCGCAGGGCAACGCAGTTGGCCTCCGCCCGGCCCACCGGAAGACGGGTCGCCGCAGACCAGGATTTGCCGCTATTTAGGTTAGGCTAAGCTAAGAACGCCTGGTCGTCGGACCCAGCCTCGCGGGCGGCAGGACACCGGACACACCGACAGACACCACGAGAGACGGAAATCATGACGGAACGGGCCCCGATGGCAGCGGAACCGCGGGGCAGCGCGGTCGTCGTCAAGTTCGGCGGCAACGCCATGGTGGACGCGAACCTGCAACGGACGTTCGCCCAGGACGTCGTGGAGCTGTGGCGCGCGGGTCTGCGCCCGGTCGTGGTGCACGGGGGCGGCCCGCAGATCAGCGCGATGCTCGACCGCCTCGGCCTGGAGACCCGGTTCGAGGCGGGTCTGCGGGTGACCACGCCGGAGACCATGGAGGTGGTACGCATGGTGCTGTCCGGCCGGGTCCAGCGGGAGCTGGTCGGCCACATCAACGCCCATGGGCCCTTCGCCGTGGGAATGACGGGCGAGGACGCGCACACGATGACGGCCGTGCGGCGGCCGGCCTGGGTGGACAGCCGGCCGGTGGACATCGGTCTCGTGGGCGACATCGTGGACGTGAACCCGGGCATGGTGCGCACGCTCCTGGAGCGGGGCCATATCCCGGTGGTCTCCCCCGTCGCACGCGGTGAGGACGGTCAGGTCTACAACGTCAACGCGGATCTCGCGGCGTCGGCCCTGGCCGTGGCCCTGAACGCCGCGCGCCTGGTGATACTCACCGATGTGGAGGGGCTGTACGCGAACTGGCCGCACAGCACCGAGGTGATCGAGCAGCTGACCGCCGGCGCGCTGGACGGGCTGCTGCCGGGGCTGTCGAGCGGGATGCTGCCGAAGATGGAGGGCTGCCTGCGGGCCGTTCGCGGGGGCGTGCGCAGGGCGCACGTACTCGACGGCCGCGTGCCTCACGCGGTGCTGCGAGGTGTCCTCGACGAGATCAGCCCCGGCACCACCGTAGTTCCTGACGACAGCCCGGCCGGCGACCCGCACAGCGGCCGGGACCCCGGCACGGGCCCGGTTCGACGCGCGCCCACCGTCACAGGATCCTCCTGAGGATCCGCGCGTCCCGCCGGGGGTCCAGGGACGCCGCCCAGGACGGCGGCGCCAGTCGCGCGGTCGTGGGCACGAAGCCGTACCGGAGGAACAGCCCACCACCACCGGTCGTCGCCGTGAACAGGGCGCCGAGCGACTGGGCGCGCGCCAGGGCCAGCGCGGCGCGCAGCAGCCCGGCCCCCACTCCGTGTCCCTGCCGGTGCCCGGCCACGCAGAAGTTGTACAGCACGCCTACGGGCCCGCGGCCCTCCCCCGGGGCGCCCGGGTGCACGCGCAGGCCCACACAGCCGTCGAGGGGCCCTCCGGGGACCCGCGCCAGGAGGAAGTCGGCCGCGTGGGTGGCGTACAGCGACGCGGGCCGCTCCCGCAGCGCTCCCGAGCGCGCGAAGGGCTGGGACAGTTCGGCGAGTGCGGCGGCGTCCTCCGTCCGGGCGGGGCGCACGGAGGGGGTCGGCGCGAGGAGCGCGTACGACTGGGGGGCGGGGCGCGGCGTAGCCGTGATCAAGGCTTTTCCTTCCTCGGTTCCACGATCGGAGCACGGCTCGGCGCCGTGGCACTCCGACGAGACAAACGAGATTAGGTTAGCCTTGCCTTACTTCCAAGTCCAGTTGGGGAAGGTCCGGTTGGACCGCCGCCTCGCTGCCGTCGACATAGGTGGCCACCACCTCGATGTCCCCGATGCACGACGTGTCGACGCGCCGGGGGTCGTCGCCGAGCACGACCAGGTCGGCGGACTTGCCCGGGGTGAGGCTGCCCAGGGTGTCCTCCCAGTGGCAGGCGAAGGCACCGGCGACCGTATAGGCGCGCAGGGCCTCATCGACGGTGATGCCCTCGTCCGGGCCGATCACCCGGCCGGACTCGGCGGCCCGCTCGACCATGAACTGGACGGCCCGCAGCGGGGATCCGTCCGTGACGGGGCGGTCGGAGCTGCCGACGAGGGGAATGCCGTGGTCCAGGAACGCCCTCCCCCGGTAGAGCCACGGGGCCCGCCCGGCGCCCATGACGGCCGCGTAGTCGTCGCCGAAGTAGCGGAGGAAGTTGGGCTGGACGACCGCGCTGAGGCCGAGTCGCGCGAAGCGCGGGAGCTGGTCGGGGCGGATCAGGCCGGCGTGTTCGATACGGTGCCGGGCGCCGGGTCGCGGCCGAAGGTGCTGGGCGTGTTCCAGCGCGTCCAGGGCGAGGTCCGCCGCGCGGTCGCCGATCGCGTGCACGGCGAGCTGCCACCCGGCGAGGTGGCCGGCCACGATCGTGTCCGCGAGCACGTCCGGGTCGTCCTGCAACTGGCCTGAGTGGTCGAGCCCTTCGTACGGACCGCTGAGTGCGGCGGTCCGCGCCATCATGCCGCCGTCCGTGTAGATCTTCAGCGCGCCCACGGAGAGGCGGTCGTCGCCGAACCCGGTACGCAGTCCGAGGTCGAGCGCCCGGGGTATGCCGTCGTCCTGGTGCGCGCCGACCGGGCGCAGCCGCTCGGCGGCCACCATGAGCTGCACGCGCAGCGGCAACAGGCCTTCCTCGCGGGCGAGTTGGTACGCGCCCAGCTCGACCGGGCTGTGACCGAAGAGCGCTCCGCCGATGCCCGCCTCCGCGCAGGCGGTGATGCCTTCGGCCAGACAGGTACGGGCGGCGCGCCCGATCGCCTCGGCCAGCTCCCGCTGCGAGTGGGGCAGGCGCAGCGCGCGGGCGACGCCCATGGCGCCCTCGGTGAGGAAGCCGTTCTCGTGCGGGATGCCGGCGGGGAGCAGGCCGAGGACGGCGGAGTTGACGACGCAGCCGTGCCCGGAGTCGTGCAGCAGGAACACCTTGTGTCCGTGGCTGACCGTGTCCAGTTCGGCGGCTGTCAGATGCCGGCCGAGGACCCGCTGGTCGTAGCCGGCGATGCTCAGCCAGCCGCCGGGCGAGCCCTGATGGGCGGCGGCTTCGGCCACGACGGCGAGCACGTCGTCGATCCGCGTGCGGCCCGCGATGCTCACGGCGTCCGCCTTGAACCCCGTCCAGGCCAGGTGCACATGGGCGTCGACGAACCCGGGCAGCACGGTGGCGCCCTGGAGGTCGATCACCTCGACGGCGGGCAAGGAGGTCACGGCCTCGTCCAGGCCCACGATCCGGCCCCGCCAGATGCCCAGGTCATGGGCGACGGGGTGGTCCGGATCCATGGTGAGGAAGCGCGCGTTGGTCAGTCTGGTGCAGAGCATCGGCGGCGCCCCTCCGAGGTGTCGGCTGTCGGGACGGGATCACCGCGAGACCGCGAGCGGGTCGGCCGCGCGAGGTCACACGTCCGTGGACGCCGCGAGGGATCGGGGGCGCAGATCGGTCCAGTTGGCCTCGATGAAGTCCAGGCATGTCTGTCGGGTGTTCTCGTCGAGGACGATCGTCCACCCCCCGGGCACCTCGGCGAAAGACGGCCAGAGCGAGTGCTGCCCCTCGTCGTTCACCAGGACCAGGAAACGGCCTTCGGGGTCGTCGAAGGGGTTGGTGCTCATGGGTGCGTGCCTCCTCGGGGCCGACGGGGCGGGTGACGGCCGCGTCGGGTGGGTGCGTCAAGTCGTCGGCGTGGGGCGGTCGGTGGCCGTACGGCCGCGCGCGGGCGGCCGTACGGGAGACGGATCAGGGATGGAAGGAAAGACTACGTTAGGTTAGGCTCCCCTAATCAACGGCGAGCCTAGCCTTTCCCCTTCCCTCTCACAAGGAGACGTCGATGCGCCTCGCGGCCGACCGGGAGCACGCCTTCGCCGAGTTCGGACTGCCCGGTGAGCCCGGCACCGAAGCGTTCTGGGCGGCGGCGCGGACGCCCGCGTCGGTCCCCGCCGACGACGGCGGCTGGCTGACGTTGTTCCTGTGGCGCGGGTCCCCGGCGAGCATCGACTTCGAGAGCTGGTCGGAGCCGGCTCCCCTGCGCCGATGGGGCGACACGGACTGCTGGTACGCCGAGGTGCGTATGCCCGCGCGGCTGCGGGTGACGTATCAACTCCTCGCGGGCGAGGCGTCGTACGCCGACCCGCTCAACCCGGTCGGCGCCGGAGGTGACCGGTCCATCGCCGCGACCCCGGACGTGCCGGACCAGCCGCACTGGCCCGCCGTCGGCGCCGAGGACGTCCTGCCCCTCCCCGGCACCCGGCTCCGCTGGAGCAGTGCACGGCTCGGCGGGCGGCGTACCGTACGCGTCCACCCGGCGGGCGGCGGCGGACCGGTGGTCCTGCTGCTCGACGGGGACGACTGGCTGTATCTGCACCCGGCCATGACCGCGTTCGACTCGGCCGTCGCCGACGGCGACCTGCCACCGGTCACGCTCGTCTTCCTGCCGGCCAAGGACAGGGAGGGCGAGTTCGGGTGCCGCCCCGAGCTGTGGGAGGCGGTACGGGACGAACTGCGGCCCCTGGTGACGGAGAGCGGCGTACGCGCCGACTGGGACCGGCTGGTGGTCGCCGGGCAGAGCCTCGGCGGGCTGAGCGCGCTGTACGCGGCGCTGCGCTTCCCGGACCTGGTGTCCCGCGTCGCCTGTCAGTCGGCGTCGTTCTGGTGGACACCCGACGCCATGGACCTGGCGGACCCGTTGGGCGGCCCGGTCGGCGGCGCCGTCGCCGCGCGCCTGCGGGAGCGCCCCGATCTGTCGGGTCTGCGGTGCGCGTTCGACGTCGGCGAGCACGAGAAGCGGATGCTGCCGCACTGCGAGCTGACGGAGACGCTGGTCGAACAGGCGGGCGCCACGGTGCGGGTCTCGCGGTCGCCGTCGGGCCACGACCGGGCGGGCTGGCGGCACGCCCTGCTCAGGGATGTCGCCTGGGCGCTCGGCTGAGAGGTTCCGGGAGTCGTACGCGTACGGCCCCGGAACAGCTCAACCGCTCACCCTCAGCGGCTCAGCGCGTCACGGCCAGGCAGTAGTCCTCGTCCGTGGCGAGCAGGTTCCGGTGGGTGTCCTCGGCGATGACGACCCCGTCGTCCAGTACGAGAACCCGGTCGGCGGCGTCGAGGAGCGCCGGGCTGCTGGTGATCACGACGGTGGTACGGCCCCGGCGTAGCTTCGCGACGTTGCGGGCGATGAGCTGTTCGGTGACCGCGTCGACGGCCGTCGTCGGGTCGCGCAGGACCAGGACGTCGCTGTCGGTGGCGAGGGCGCGGGCCAGGGACAGCCGTTGGCGCTGGCCGCCGGAGAGGTTCGCGCCGCGGTCCCGGACGGCGTAGTCGAGTCCGTCGCGGTGGAGGGCGACGACGTCCGTCAGCATGGACGCCTCGACGGCCTCGGGGACCAGCCGGCTGGTGCCCGAGGGGTCGATGTTCGTACGGAGGGTGCCCGCGAAGATCTCCCCGTCGTACGGGTTGACCAGCATGTGCTCGCGGACCGCCTCGATCGACAGGTCCGAGATCGCCTGCCCGCTGACGCGTACCACTCCCTCGTACTCCTGGGGCGGGACGTTGACGGCCAGGATCGATGCGAGGTCGGCCGCCGCGCGCGGCTGGTAGACGGCGATCGCCACGAATTCACCTGCGGGCACCTGGAACTTCAGCCGGTTCAGGGAGCCGTACCGGACGCAGTCGACCTCCAGGTCGCCGCCCGCGGCCGGGCGCTCCGGCCCGGGGGCCGTCACCGGCGGCGCGGTCAGCACCAGCGCCATCCGGTCGGCCGACGCGCGCGCCATCATCACGTACTTGGGCATCTCCGAGAACAGCTTGAGCGGTTCGATGATGAACTGCGCGAGGCCCACGGCCATGACGAGTTCCCCGATGGTGATCCCCCCGCCGAACGCCAGCCAGCCGGCCGCCAGGGTCACCGCGGCGGCGAGGACCGCGTTGAGTGCCAGGGCGGTGCCCGCGTACGCGCCGTTCACCCTGGCGACGGTGATCGCCTGGTGCTTCGCGTCCGAGCTGACCTTCCGGTACGACTGGAAGGCCGCGTGGTTGCCGCCGAATCCGTGCAGCGGGCGCAGGCCGGTGATGAGGTCGGCGACCTTCGCGCCGGCCCGTGCCACCCGTGCCTGCTGTTCGCGCGTACTGGCGCCGATCCGCTTGGACATGACGGCCAGGATCGACAGGATCGCGACCGTGCCCGCGATCACCAGCAGACCGAGCCGGATGTCGGCCATGCCCAGCGCGACCGCCGTGACCAGCACCGCGACGAGCGAGCTGATCAGCAGCGGCACCACCTCGATGATGTCGGCGGTCTGGTCGGCGTCCTCGGTGGCGATGGTCAGCACCTCGCCGGACTTCAGGTCGACGTCCCTGGCCACCGGCTGGAGTCCGCAGGCCGCCACCCGCACCCGCCAGCGGTGCGCCTCGGTCGTGTTGGCCTTCTGCAACGTACGCATCCCGAACCGCCACGACAGCGAGACGGTCGTGATGATCACGGCCAGCGCGGCGATCGACAGGCCGAGGGCACCGAGGCTGCGGTCCTGCATCGTGTGTTCGACGATCAGGCCGAGCGCGATGGGGAAGGCGGTCTCCCCCGCCTGGTACAGGCCCATGAGGCCGGTGCCCTTGGCCATGGCGCCGACGTTGCGGCGCAGCGCGGTCCGCAGGATGTCCGACCCCGGGGAGGGCCGCTTCGGGTCAGCAGTTTTCATCAAGATGGCGGGCAATCGCTTCCGGGGTTCGCAGGGTGAACAGGTCACGGATGGTGACCACAGGACCGTACTCGCGGCGGAGCATGCCGATCAGCCGCACCGCCAGCATGGAGTGCCCGCCGAGGGACACGAAGTCGCTCACCGCGCTCACCTCGTCGTCGTCCAGGTCCAGGGCCTCGGCGAAGAACTCGCACACCGCGGTCTCCGTCTCGGTCTCCGGGCCACGCTCGCCCGCCGTCGTCAGCGCGCCCAGCGGCTTGGCCTCCGGCAACGCCTTGGTGTCAGCCTTCCCGTTCACCGTCAGCGGGATGCCGTCGACCTCGGCGTAATGCGTCGGGCGCAGGAAGTCCGGCAGGGCGGCGCCCACTTGGGCGGCGACGGCAGCCAGGTCGGTGCCGTCCAGGACGAGATAGGCGGCCAGCCGGTAGGCACCGTCGACCTGCGGGTCGGGCTGGGCCACCGCGGCGACGAACCGCACCGCCGGGTGCGCCGCGAACGCGGCCTCCACCTCGCCCAGTTCGACCCGGTGCCCCCGGATCTTGACCTGCTGGTCGGTACGGCCCAGATACATCAGGTTCCCGTCGGGCCGCCGGACCACCAGGTCCCCGGTGCGGTACATGCGCTCGCCGGGCGCGCCGAACGGGCACGCGACGAAGCGGTGCGCGGTCTGGGCGGGCTGCCCGAGATAGCCGCGTGCGATGCCGACGCCCGACACGTACAGCTCGCCGGGAACACCGTCGGGCAGGGGCCGCAGCCACGGATCCAGCACGTACACATCGGTGTTGTCGATCGCCACGCCCACCACCGGGTCCTGGCATTCGAAGGTGCCGACGCCGAGGGTGTTGATCGTGTACTCGGTCGGCCCGTACAGGTTGTAGCCGACCGTCCCCTCGGTCTCGGCGAGCCGCTGCCACAGTGTCGGCGTGACGGCCTCGCCGCCAAGCAGCACCAGCGCCGGGCGCCGTTCGGGGTTGTCGAGCAGTCCCTCGGCCACCAGTTGCTGCGCGTAGGTCGGGGTCACGTTGATGACGTCGATCCCGTGGTCGAGGCAGTACTCGACCAACCGGGGCGCGTCGCGGCGCAGTTCCTCGTCGCAGATGTGCACCTCGTGGCCGTCGGCGAGCCACAGCAGCTCCTCCCACGACATGTCGAACGCGAACGACACGGTGTGCGCGATCCGGAAGACCCGGTGGTCGTGCTCCGCGAGGACCGGTTCGAAGATGCGCCGCTGATGGTTGATCAGCATGTTGGTGAGCCCGGCGTACTCGGTCACCACACCCTTGGGCTTGCCGGTCGACCCGGAGGTGTAGATCGTGTACGCGGGGTGCCGCAGCCGGTCGGGGTCGTCCGGGGCGAACGTCCGGTACGGCTCGGCCTCGGGCAACGGGCGGTCCAGCTCGATCAGTTCACCGGTCAGCCGGGGGGACACGGCGCTCACGGTGAGGGTCACCGCCGGGCGGGCGTCCGCGACGATCGCGGCGATCCGCTCGTCCGGGTGGTCCAACTCCAGTGGTACGTAGGCGGCGCCGACGCGCAGTACGGCGAACAGGGCCACGATCGAGTCGAGGGAGCGCGGGATCGCGAGCCCCACGGTCGTCTCGGGTCCGACGCCCCGCCGGGCGAGCACACCCGCCACCGCGCGGCTGCGGTCGCGGAGCCCCGCGAACGTCATGGTCGAGCCGTGGGCGACGAGCGCGACGCGCTCCGGATCACGGTCCGCCGCCTCGTCGAACCGGTCGACGACGGTGTCCGTGCCGACGTCCGTACGCTCGGCGGGCTCGGGCACGGGCCCCAGACTCCGCAGCGCGCCGACCGGACCCGTCGACCGGGCCAGGTCTTCCAGTACGCGGAGATAGCCGTCGAGGAGACGACCGGCGTTCCCGGGGTCGTCGTCGCGGTGCTCCAGCTTGACCGTGAGCCGGTCGCCGGGCGTGACGACCCAGGTGAACGGATAGTGCGTGGAGTCGTCCGCCCGCACCGAGTCGATGCCGTGCCGGGCGTTCATCTCGGCGAACGCGTCCAGGTCCAGGAAGTTCTGGAGCACGAACAGGTTGTCGAACAGGGTGGTGTGCCCACTGGCCCGCTGGATCTCGCCGAGCCCCACGTGCTCGTGCTCCATCGCGTCGACCCTGGCCGTCTGCACGGCCGACAGGTACGCACCGACCGTATCGTCGGGCCGTGCCCGGGTCCACATGGGCACCGTGTTGAGCAGCACACCGACGATGTCGCCCAGTCCCTCGCCCTCACGGCCCGAGACGGTCACGCCGAACACGGCGTCGCCGCGGCCCGTGTGCGCGCCGAGGAGCAGACCGAACGCGCCGGTCAGCACCGAGTTCAGCGTGACGCCGTGCGTCTTGGCGGCTTCCCGCAGCAGTTCCGACAGTTCGGCGGACATCGTCCGGACGAGCGCGCGGGGCAGGTCGTCCGAGAGGGACGGTTCCGGTCCGGCGAGCAGCGTCGGGCCGGCGAGGCCGGCCAGGTGCTCCGCCCAGAAGCGCTCCGATACGGCGGCGTCCTTGGCGGCGAGCGTCCGGGCGTAGTCCTCGAAGCTCGGCGTGGCCGGGGTCGCGGCCCGTGGCTCGCCCGCGAGGACGGCCTCGTACGCGTCGAACAGGTCGCGCAGCAGGATCTCGCGGGACCAGCCGTCCCACAGCAGCAGGTGGTAGCTGAACAGCAGGCCGTCCCGGTCACCGGGCAGCCGCACCACGGTCAGCCGGATCAGCGGCGGCTCCCCCGGGTCGAATCCGGTGTCCCGGTCCCGGGTGCGCAGGTCCTCGACCTCCGTGTCCGTCGACAGGTGGACCGTACGGACATCGACCCGCCGGCCCGCCTTGAGGACCTGGACCGGGTTTCCGTCGTCGTCGGTGGTGAAGCCGGCGCCCACGACCGGGTGGCGCGCGATCACGTACGCCATGGCCTCGGCCAGCGCGTCGGTGTCCAGCCGCCGGTCGAAGGTGAACCAGCTCTGCGCGACGTAGTGTCCGGCCGAACCCGCCATCTGGGCCTGGAAGAACAGGCCCCGCTGGAGGGGGGTGACCGGCGCGGTGCGCTCGGCCGTCGCGGCGGTGTCCGCGACCTGCTCCAGCGCGCCGCGCCAGTGCTCGGTGATCTCGTCGGGGATCCCGTCGGCGAGGGTGAAGGCCGCGTGCAGGGATCCGGTGGCGTCGTCGGTCCACGCGTTGACCTCGACGGCGTACGGGCTGCCCTGGTCACCGGCGGTGAGGTGCAGCGCCTGGGACTCGCCGCCCCGGCCGAGGTAGTTGAACAGCACCTGCGGGCGGGCGGTCAGCAGCGGGGCCGTCTGCGGGTTGAGGTAGCGGAGCTGGCCGTAGGCGACCTGCCCGCACTCGTCCGGCTGGCGTTCGGCGACCTCGCGCGCGGCCGCGACCGGGTCGGTGTGGGCGGTGAGCCGTACGGGGGCGATGGAGGTGAACCAGCCGACCGTACGGGTGTAGTCGTGGTGGTCGAGGGCGGGGACCCGGCCGTGTCGCTCCAGTTCGATCGCGAGGTCGGTGGGCGACGGCTGACTGTGCGTCAGCGCGGTACGCAGCGCGCCGCACAGCAGCTCGGTGAGACCCACGCCGAGTGCGGCGGGCGCGGTACGGGTCAGTCGGTCGCTCACGTCGGGCGGCAGGACGACGGTGGTCTCACGCAGCCCCTGGACGGTGGGCAGCAGCGGGGGCGCCTGGAGGGTGGTGACCCAGTGCCCGAGGTCGTCGATCACCTGGGTGGATCGGGACGCCAGCGCTTCGGCGTACTCGGCGTAGGAGGTGGTCGGCGGCGGCAGGGCCGCGCCGCTCATGGCGGTGGCCAGGTCGTCCAGGAGGACCAGCCAGGAGACGGAGTCGACGGCGGTGTGGTGCACGGTGACGACGAGGGTCCGGCTCGCCTCCAGCCAGGAGAACGCGATGACCTCTCCGGACTCGGGATCGAGCCGTCCGGCGGCCTCGTTCGCCACGGCCGTCGCGTCGGTCCCGTCCGTTCCGCCCGTCCCGCCCGCGCGGACGACGGTGACGGTGACCTGGCGGGTGGGTTCGGTACGCAGCGCCCACACGCCGTGCTCGACGCGCAGCCGCAGCCGGAGAACCGGGTGCGCGGCCACGACGGCGTTCGCGGCGCGCTCCGCGTCGGCGAAGCCGGTTCCCTCGGCCGCCACCAGCGCCCTGGCCTGGGCGAACCGGTCGAGCGATCCGCCCAGTTCACGCTGGCGCAGGATGATCGGCGTCGGTGTGAGTGGGCCGTCCTCGCGGTGGGCCGGCGCGGGCGCCTCGGCCCGCGGTGTGCGCGTCGCCAGATGGTCGGCGAGCGCGCGCGGTGTCCGGAACAGGAATACGTCGCGGGGCGCGATCGGCAGCCCGAGCGCCCTGGCCCGGTTGATCACGGTGATGGCGACGATGCTGTCGCCCCCGGCCATGAAGAAGTCGGTGTCGGCGTCCACGTCGGTGCCGGACAGGGCCCCGGCGAAGACGCCGACCAGCGCGGCGAGCGCGGACCCGGTCGTGGCCACCGGGGTGTCGTCCTGTGCGGCCCGCGCAGTGAGGGCCTTGCGGTCCAGCTTGCCGTTGACCGTCAGCGGAAGGGTGTCGGCGCGCAGTACGCGGCCCGGCACCATGTGCGCGGGCAGCTTCGTGGACAGCCGGCCGGCAAGGTCTCCGGGTACGCGGCCCACGACATGCGCGACCAGGTGGTCGCCGCTGTCCGCGACGGTGACGGCCACATCGACCACACCGTCCAACTCCCTGACCGCGGACTCCACTTCACCGAGTTCGATACGGAAGCCCTTGAGCTGCACCTGGTCGTCGGCGCGGCCGGCGAACTGCAGCTCGCCGTCGAGTGTGCGGCGGGCGAGGTCGCCCGTGTGGTACATCCGGGAACCGTCGTCCGCGAACGGGTTCGCCACGAACCGGCCCGCGGTCAGCCCCGGCCGGCCCAGATAGCCGAGCGACACCTGGTCGCCCGCGACATAGATGGCGCCCACCCGGCCCGGCGGGACCGGCCGGAGCCGGTCGTCGAGCAGATGGGTGACCAGGCCGGGTATCGGTCCACCGATCGGGCTGATGTCGTCGCCGACGCCGAAGTCCTCGTCCGTCAGCACCCGGTGGGTGACATGGACGGTGGTCTCGGTGATGCCGTACATGTTGACCAGCTCGGGCGCACCGGTGCCGTGCCGCTCGACCCAGCCGCGCAGCCGGCCGAGGTCCAGCGCCTCGCCGCCGAAGATGATGCGGCGCAGTGCCGTGACCGGCTCGTCTGCGTGCCGGTCGGCCTCGATGAACTGGTAGAACGCCGACGGGGTCTGGTTGAGCACGGTCACTCCGCGCTCGCGGACCAGCCGGTGGAAGTCGACCGGGGAGCGTGTCAGCCCGTACTCCGGCACCAGCAGTTCGCCGCCGTGCGCCAGGGCGCCCCACAGCTCCCAGACCGCGAAGTCGAAGGAGAAGGAGTGGAATTGGACCCATACGTCGTGCGCGCCGAAGTCCATGTCGGGGCGGGTGTTCGCGAGCAGTGTGACCACGCTGGAGTGCGGGACGACGACGCCCTTGGGCCGGCCGGTCGATCCGGACGTGTAGATCACGTACGCGGGGTCGTGCCAGTCGAGCGCGGGCGCGGCCTCGGCGGTCCCGGAGGCGGCGGGCGGTGGCTCGTCCCCCTGGACGAGTACGCGGGCCGACACACCTGCTCGGGCGAGCAGTCCGGTGAAGCGGTCGCGCTGTTCACGGCCGACGAGTACGACCTGCGGGGCGGCGTCGGCGAGGATGTACTCCAGCCGCTCGTCCGGGTACGCCATGTCGATCGGCACGTACGCGCCGCCCGCCGTGACGACCGCGACCAGTGCGACGACCTGCTCGACGGAGCGCGGGACGGCGACGGCGACGCGCTTGCCCGGCCGGACTCCGGCCGCGCGCAGGGTGGCGGCCAACTCGTCCTTGGCGGCGGACAGTTCGCCGTAGGACAGTGACCGGGTGCCGCCGTCGAGGGCGCACCGGGTGACGGCGGTGGCGGCCGGCTCTCGGCTCGCGGCGGCTTCGAACAGTCCGCCGAGGGTCGTCGGGGTGATCCGCGCCGGAGCCCGCCCGGCCTCGGGCGCCAGGTCCGCGACCGGGGCGTCCGGGCGGGTCAGCAGGCCGGTAAGGGTCCGGGTGAACGTACGCAGGATTGCCTCCGCGCTCGCCTCCCGCAGCAGTTCGCCGTCGTAGATCAGGTTGAAGCGGGGGCGGCCGTCGAGTGCGCGCTCCACGACCAGCGTCAACGGGTAGTGCGGGGCGCCCTCGTTCGCGATGTCGGTGATGACCAGCGTGTCGTCCGGCCCGCGCAGCGCGCCCAGATCGGTCGCGACGTCGAACACCACCAGGGTGTCGAACAGCGCGCCGACGCCCGCCTGGCGGCCGATGCGCGCCAGCGAGACATGCTGGTGCGGCAGTACGGCGCCCTGGTGCTCCCGTACGGCGTCGAGCAGGTCGCGCGCCGTGGTCGTGGCGGCCCAACGGGCCCGCACGGGGATGGTGTTGATGAACAGACCGACCATGTCCCCGATGCCTGGCACATCGGCGTCGCGTCCGGACACCGTGGAGCCGAACACGACGTCCTCGCCGTGCAGGATGCCGCCCAGTGTCACCGCCCAGGCGCTGTGCACGGCCACGCTCAGGGGTACGCCGGCGGCGCGGACGGCCGCGTCGATGTCGTCCTCGGGCTCCAGGGCGATGTCGGCGAACCGGTCGGACGGGGTGTGCCCCTCGGCGACCAGTGACGAGCCGGGCAGCTCGGCGAGTTCGTCGCGCCATACCCGGTCGCTCTCGTCGGCGTCGCGTTCGGCGAGCCAGGCCAGGTAGTCGGAGAAGCCGCCGAGCGCGTACACGGTGCCCGGCGCGTGGTACTCGGCCAGCAGCGCGCGGAGCATCGGCGGCACCGACCAGCCGTCGGCGATGATGTGATGCACGGTCTGCACCAGGACGGTGCGGCCGGCGCCGGCGCGGATGAGCGTGTACCGCATCAGCGGTCCCGTGGCCAGGTCGAACCCGGCGCGGCGGTCCCGCTCGGCGAGGTCGCGGATCTCGTCGTCGGTGATACCGGGGCGGTCCAGGGTGGTGAAGGGCGCCTCCACACCGCTCTCCAGGACGGAGACCACCCGGCCGTCGGCGAGCGCGGTGAAGCGCGCGGCGAGGTTCGGGAACAGCGCGAGCAGGCGGCTGGCCGCCGCGGCGAGCCGGTCGGCGTCCACCTCGCCGTCCAGTGTGAGCAGTTGCTGCTCGACGTAACTGCCCGCCGAGTCGTCGTCGAAGACGGAGTGGAAGTACAGCCCCTCCTGCAGCGGCGTCAGCGGCAGGATGTCCCGCAGCGCCGGGCCGTCCAGGCTGTCGACATCGGCCTGGGTGAGCGGCACCAGGCCGAAGTCGCTGGGCGAGTGGCCGCCCTGGTCGAGCGCGGCGAGGCCGGTCAGCGCCCCCCGGAAGTACTCGCCGAGGGTCGCGATGTCGTCGTCGGTGAACATGCCTTCGGGCCAGGAGATGGTGGTGACCAGCTCGTACTCGCCGGTTGTGGCGGCGGGTTCGGCGATCGCGTTGAACTCCAGGGCGCGCGGGAGGCGCATCCTCGGGTCGCGCTTCTCACCCAACTGGCCGGTGGATCCGGCGAGTTGCCAGTCCCCGGAGGCTCCGGCGTCGAAGCGGCCGAGGTAGTTGAACAGCACCTGCGGTGCGGGCGCGTCGAACTCGGCGTGGGCCAGGTAGCGCAGGGCGCCGTAGGAGACGCCGTTGTCCGGTACCCGGGCGAGGTCTTCCTTGACCGCCTTGAGGGCGGCGGCCAGGTACTCGGGTGCGGTGAGGTCGGCCGCCGCGCCGGGGTCCACGGTCACCGGGAACAGGGTGGTGAACCAGCCGACGGTGCGCGACAGTTCCGGCTCGAAGCCGGCGCTGCCCGCCACGAACCGTCCCTCGCGGCCGTGGCCTTCGAGTTCGATGTGGGCGTGGCTCTGGTCCTGCCCGAGATCGCGGCGCCACCGGGCGAGGGTGACGGCGAGCGCGGTCAGCAGTACGTCGTTGACGCCCGCGTGGAACTTCGCGGGGATCTCGCCCAGCAGCGCGGCCGTGACGTCGGGGCCGGCGGTGACGGTCCGGGTGCGCTCCCGTGCGACGGTGTCGGCGCCGGACAGGGCGCGCCTGCCCACCGGCGCGTCCGCGCCCGGCAGTTGGCGCCGGAAGTAGGCGCTGTCCGCGTCGAACGCGGCACGCTCCAGGAGCTGTGTCCAGCGGCGGAACGAGGTGCCCACGGGGGGCAGCTCGATCGGCGTACCCGAGGTGAACTGCCGCCAGGCGGTGGCCAGGTCGTCCATCAGGATCCGCCAGGACACCCCGTCGATCACCACGTGGTGGACGGCCAGGACCAGTTGACGTGCCTCGCGGCGCCAGACCGCGCGCAGCATGACGCCGTTGTCCGGGTCGAGCCCGTCGGTGGCGAGCGCGACGCACGCGTCGAGCGGACCGTCGCTCTCCCGCGGGCCCACGGCGGTGGCCGGGGACGCCTCCGGGATGTCGAAGCTCCAGCGGTCGCCTCGTACCAGCCTGGCGCGCAGCATGTCGTGCCGCGCGGTCACGGCGGCGAGGATCGCGTCGAGAGCGTCGGCGGTCAGGTCGGCCGGGGTGTTCAGCACGACCGACTGTACGAAGCCGTCGATCGCGTCCGTGGTCTCGCCGAGCCACTGCACGACGGGCGAGCCCACGACGGTCCCGGTCGCGACGTCGCGGTGGTCCACGGTGGAGACGTCTTCACGGCTCGCCACCGCCGCCAGTGCCCCGACGACGCTGTTGGTGAAGATCTGCCGCGTGGTGACATAGAGACCCGCGTCCCGCAACGCGCTCAGCAGCGAGATCGCCAGAATGCTGTCGCCGCCGAGCTGGAGGAAGTCCTGGTTGACACCGACCTCGTCCAGCCGCAGCACGGCCGCGACGACCGCGCACACGACGCGCTCGTTCTCGGTGGTGGGCGGGTGGATCGGCCCTGTCCCGATCGCGGGCTCCGGCAGCGCGGCCCGGTCGAGCTTGCCGTTGGCGGTGAGCGGGAACTCCTTCATCACGACGGTGTGGGCGGGCACCATGTACTCGACCATGTGCTCGACGGCCCACGCCTTGACCTGGTCGGCCCGCAGGTCCTCGTGCCCGGCGGCCGGGATCACGTACCCCACCAGATAGGTGCCGCCCGCCGCGTTCTTCTTCGCGACGACACAGGTGTGCCGTACACCGGGGTGCTCGGCGAGACCGGCCTCGACGTCCTCGATCTCCAGCCGCATGCCGCGGATCTTGATCTGGTTGTCGGCGCGGCCGAGGAAGTCCAGCGATCCGTCCGGTGCGAACCGGGCGAGGTCGCCGGTGCGGTAGAGCCGGGAGCCGTCCGTGGCGAAGGGATTCGCCACGAACCGGGAGGCGGTCAGGCCGGGCGCGTTGACGTATCCGCGCCCCAGGAGAAACCCGCCGGCGTACAGCTCACCGCCGACGCCGACCGGGACCGGGCGCAGTTCGTCGTCCAGCACGTAGAGCTGGGTGTTGGGGTTGGCCTTGCCGATCGATGTCGACAGGCGTTCCGCCTCGCCCCGGTAGATGACGTGCGAGACACCGATCGTCGTCTCGGCCGGGCCGTAGCCGTGGTAGAGCGGGATGTCGAGCTTGGTGCGGTAGCGCTCGTACAGCTCCGGGGTCAGTACCTCGCCGCCGCACCACACGTGCCGCAGGCTGTCGAGGCGCCCGGAGTCGCCCGCCATCTCCAGCAGTACGTCCAGCATGGACGAGACCAGGTAGGTGAACGTGACGCGCTGCTCGGCGATCACGCTCAGCAGATGGTGCGGATCGCGTTCGCCGCCGGGCCGCAGGACGACCAGTCTGCCGCCGGACACGAGCGGCAGGAAGATCTCGTTGATGGAGATGTCGAAGGACAGCGGCGCCTTGAACAGCGACGCGTCGTCGTGGCCGAAGCCCAGAATCTCGTTGACCTGCCAGAGCAGGCGTTCGCTGATCGCCTCGTGCCGGATCATCGCGCCCTTGGGCCGCCCGGTGGAACCGGACGTGAAGATCACATACGCCAGGGCCGTGCCGGGGACGGATATCCCGGTCCCGTCGACGGGGTGGGAACCGAACCGCCAGTCGCCGAGGTCGACGGCCTCGGCCTCCGGTTCACCCGGACCGGGCTCGCCCGAGGTGTTGAGTTGCAGGACGACCCGGGCGTCCTCGATGACGACGGCGCGGCGCGCGGCGGGCCACTGCGGATCGAGGGGTACGAAGGCGCAGCCCGCCTGGAGTACGGCGAGGAGCCCGACGACCATCTCGGCGGAGCGGCCGAGCGAGATGCCGACGACCTGTTCGGGGGTGAGCCCGCGTTCGAGCAGTCGGTGGGCCAACTGACTGGACAGCTCAGCTGCCTGACGGTAGGTCAGCGACCTTCGCTCGTCGATGACGGCGATGGCGTCCGGCCTGTTCCGTGCCTGTTCGCGGAACATCTCCACGATGGTCGGGCGGACCCGGTCGGCCGTGTTGTCGTTCCACTCGGCCAGGGCTTCGAGCCTCGCCGCCGCGCTGGACGGGGCGATGGTGCCGATGGGCCGGTCGGGGAAGTCGGCCAGGTCGTCCAGCGCGAGCTGCGCGCCGGCCGGTGACACGTCTTCGGGGACGGCGATGCGCCAAGCACCCTGGCCGTCGGCGGCGGCCTCCCAACCGCCGGGTCCCGCGCCGCCGTTGTCGACCCATCCCAGGACGTCGGCGAAGAGAGTGCCGGGGGCGAGGTCGATGCCCTCCGGACTCCGGCCGGTCGCCCAGTACGACAGCCCGATGGCGCAGGCTTCGGCGATGGTCCGGTCGGAGTACTCACCGGCCCGCCGGCGTACGTCGGCCACACGTGCGGGAGAAAGCAGTACGAGACGAGCGCTCGGTTCCATCGTCGAAGACATCGAAGACTCAGCATCCCTTCCAGGCATGAAAGTTAGCCTACCCTAACTTAGGCTCGCCTAATCAAGGCCGTCCTAGCTACCTTCTCGCCACGCCTGCCACAACCGCGCGTAACGGCCCCCCAGAGCCACCAGCTCGTCATGGGTCCCCCGCTCGACCACACGCCCCGCGTCCAGCACGGCGATCCGGTCCGCCGCCATCGCCTGGGTCAGCCGGTGCGCCACGAACAGCGTGGTACGGCCCGCGCACGCGGCCAGCACGGCCCGTTCCAGCTCGGCGGCGCCCTCGCTGCCCGCCTCCGCTGTCGACTCGTCGAGCACGACCACCGGCGACCGGCCCAACACCAGCCGGGCCAGGGCGATCTGGGCGACCTTGGTCACATCCAGGCGCTCGCCGCCCTCGCCGACCAGGGTGTTCAGGCCGTCGGGCAGCGCGTCGACCCACTCGTGGGCGCCAACGGTGCGCAGCGCGTCCGTCAGTTGGGCATCGGTCGCGTCCGGCGCGGCGAGCCGCAGGTCGTCGGCGAGCGGGCCGGAGAACACATGCGTCTCCTGCGTGAGGATGCTCACCAGGGCCCGCGCCCCGGCCTCGTCCAGACCTGCGAGGTCGTGCGATCCGATACGTACCGAGCCGGCCTGCGGGGTGCCGATACCGGCGATCAGCGCGGCCAGCGTCGACTTGCCCGCGCCCGTCGCCCCCACCAGGGCCAGTGAACCGCCCGCCGGGATCGTCAACTCGACGTCCCTGAGAACCGGTTCGTCGGTGTCGGGATAGCTGAACGTCAGCCCCTCCACCGTCACGGGGTACGGCGCGACCTCGGCGGCCGCGACGGAACGGTCGCCCACCAGGCGGTCCTCCGCGTCCTCCCCCAGCACCCCGACCAGACGGGTCAGACTCGCACCCGACTTCTGCGCCTCGTCGAAGGTGAACATGATGGCGCCCAGCGGGGTGAACAGCCGGTGGAACATCAGCGGAGCCGCCGACACCTCGCCCAGGCTGGCGGCATCGGCCTCCAACAGGGCGTAACCCACAAGCAGGATCAGGACGAGGCCGATGAACTCGGCGCGGTTCTCCCTGCCGACGAACCTGCCGAAGAACCGGAACACCTCGATGCCGAGATTCCGCACCCGCCACGACTCCCGGGTGACCGTCTCACGGACGGATTCCTCCAGGCGGTACGCCCGGACGGTGTCGATCCCGTTCAGTCCGCTGATCAACGCCTGCGCCCGGTCGGCCTGGGCCACCCGCTGCTTCCGGTAGAGCGGGGCGGACCTCGGGAGATACCAGCGCAGCGCCAGCGCGTACGCGGGCAGAGCGCAGGCGCCCGCCAGGCCGAGCCGCCAGTCCAGTCCGAACATGCCGACGGTGGCGATGAAGACCAGCACGCCCGCCGAGAACACGGTGGGGATGGCCGTACGGATGCCCTTGGACAGCACGGCCACATCGTCACCGACACGCGACAGCACATCGCCCCGGCCGACCTGTTCGATCCGTGCGCTCGGCATCCCCAGCACCGCCCGGACGGCGCGTTCCCGCAGCTGCGCGAGCAGATCCGCGCCCAGCCGTCCGATCAGATACGTCGACACGGCGGTGGCCGCCGCGCCGAGCAGCGCGGCGGCCCCCATCAGTACTCCGACGGTGACCAGGACCGAGCGCGATTCGCCCTCGACCACCCCGTCGACCACCTGTCCCAGCAGCAGCACCGGCAGCACCTGGAGTGCCGCCCCGGCCACCGTGGTGAGCACGGTGGCGAGCGTCAGCCACGGTGCTTCGCGGCAGTGCGCCACGACCCACCGGGTGGCCTCACCTCCGGTCGCCGTACGCAGACTTGCCGCCGGGGCGGGGCGGGTGTCGGTGGCGCTCACCCGGAGACCGGGCCGAGGCGATGACGGGAACGGGGCCGGGAGCGGGGCCGGGACAGACTGATCACCATCGTCTTCTCTACTTGGCGGACTTGACGAGTTCGTCGATCGCGTACGGCAGGGACGGCAGGGTGCCCTGGGACATGGCCGCACCGACCGCCGGGCCCTCACTGTCCAGCAGGTAGGACACCTTGCCGTTCTTGACCGCCGGCAGGTTGGCGAACAGCTCGAACTTCTTCAACGCCTCGGTGTCGGCCTTGTCGTTGACGACGAAGATGCGGTCGACGTCGATCAGGTCGATGCGCTCGGGAGACAGCTCGGTGGAGAAACCGCCGTCCGCGATCTCGTCGATCTTGGTCTGGTACTTGAATCCGGCGCCGGTCACCAACTGCCCGCGCACGTCGGTCGAGGTGAACGGGGAGATCGAGTCCTTGTACCAGGAGATGACGACCGCGGTCTGGTCGGCGAACTCGGGATTGGCCTTCTTCGCCGCGTCGAGCTTGTCCTGGATGCCCTGCACCTGCTCGGCGCCCTCGTCCGCCTTGCCGAGCGCCTTGGCGATCTGGGCCGCGTTGTCCTGCCAGGGAGCGCTGAAGGGCTCCTTCTCGGCCTTGGTGCGGCCCACCGTCGGGGCGATCTTGGAGAGCTTGTCGTAGGCGGCCTGGTCGACCTCGGAGTAGACCGCGATGATCAGGTCCGGGCGCAGCGCGGCGATCTTCTCGTAGTTGGGGCCCGAGTCACCGTTCTTCATGATGACCTCGGGGCGCGCGTCGCCCCACTTGTCCTTCACCCAGGGCCACTGGGTGTTGATGTCGGGGGTCTTGCCCGCCGGGTTCGGGTACTGGTCGACCATGCCGACCGGCTTGACGCCGAGCGCCAGGACCGCCTGGTCGTCCGTGTAGCCGACCGTGACGACCCGCTTCGGGGCCTTGGTGACCTTCGTGGATCCGAACGCGTGCTCCACGGTGACGGGGAACGCCCCGGAGGCGGCGGGGGCGTCGTCGCTCGCCGTGTCCGCCGAGTCGTCGGAACCACATCCCGCGAGGAGGCCGACACCGAGCGCCGCGGCGGACAGTGTCGCCGCCAGTCGCCGCCATGGCTTCACGAGCGTCGTTCTATGGAGAAGCATCCGTCAGTCCCTTGCGTTCGCGCTGTCCGCTGCACCCTCGTCTTAGGGCAGCCAAACCTTAACCTGCGTTGGTGAGGTTAGCCTAGCCTAACCCGTGAAATCCCTTTACCGATCCTTGGGTTGGACCGGGGCCACCACGCGGACGGCCGCAGCGGCATTCGGCGAGCGCGGGCGAGCTAGACGTGCGTACGGCCGAGCGGCACGATGATCGGGCTGTCGCCCACCGGGGCGTCGATCACCTGGGCGCGCAGCCCGAACGCCTCGTGCAGCAGCTCGGCGGTAATCACGTCACGCGGGTGCCCCTGCGCCAGGATCGATCCCTCGCGCATCACGATGAGGTTGTCGCTGTAACGCGTCGCCAGATTCAGGTCGTGCAGCACCATGACCACGGTGCACCCCGACTCGTGCAGATCGTCCACCAGGTCGAGCACGTCGATCGCGTGCGCCAGGTCCAGATACGTGGTCGGCTCGTCCAGCAGCAGCAGATCGGTGCCCTGAGCCAGCGTCATCGATATCCAGACGCGCTGGCGCTGTCCGCCGGAAAGCGAGTCGACCGGGCGGTCGGCCAGATCGGCGACCCCGGTCATGGCGAGCGCGCGCTCCACGACGTCGGCGTCGTCCGACGACCACTGCCGCAGCCAACTCTGGTGCGGATGGCGCCCCCTGGCGACCAGGTCCGACACCGTCAGACCCTCCGGCGCGACCGGCGCCTGCGGCAGCAGACCGAGCTTCTTCGCGACGTCCCTGGTCCTGAGCCTGCCGATGTCCTCACCGTCGAGCACGACCGTTCCCCTGGTCGGCTTGAGCAGCCGCGTCAGGGTGCGCAACAGGGTCGACTTCCCACAGCCGTTGGGGCCGATGATCGTGGTGATCACTCCTGGCGGGATCGACACGTCGAGGTCGTCGATGACGGCCCGGCCGCCGTACCCGACCGTGACGCCCCTGGCCGCCAGCCGTGCGACGCCGTCGGCGCCGGACGCGACCTCGGTCTCGATCTCGGTGATGTACTGAGCAGCCACGGGCCCCCCTTATTAGGTTTGCCTAACCTTTTTATCATCTATCCGTCTGCCGGAGGTTCGCCCTCACCAGCAGATAGACGAGGAAGGGCCCGCCGATCGCGGCGGTCACCACACCGACCGGGAGCGTGATCGGCAGCGCCGCACGCGCGATCAGGTCCGAGCCGATCAGCAGCAACGCGCCCACCAGGCCGGAGGCCACCAACGGCGGTGTCGGGCACCGGACCAGACGCATCGCCACCTGCGGCGCCACCAGCGCGACGAACGCGACCGGGCCCGCCGCGCCGACGGCGACTGCCGCCAGCAGCACCGCGCAGAGCAACAGGACCGCCCGCACCATCGAGTACCGGACGCCCAGGCCGGCGGCGACCTCGTCGCCGAGATGCAGCGGCTTGAACTGGAAAGCGGCGGCGGCCACGACGACCATGAGGACGAGCGTGCACCAGAGCGCCACCCGTACGTCGTCCCACGAACGGTTGTCCAGCGAGCCGACCAGCCACACCTGGGCCCGCGCGACGTCCCTGATGTCGGCCTGGACCAGCAGCCAGGTGGTGATCGCCTGCATCACCGCGCTCACCGAGATACCGATGAGGATGAGCCGGAAGCCGTCGATCCCACGCCGCCAGGCCAGGAAGTACACCAGCAGCCCCGTACCGAGACCGCCGGCGAGCGCGGCCGCGGACAGGCCCACCGAGCCGACCACCGCCGCGGTGGTGCCGCTCGACACCGTCACCAGGAACACCGCGACCGCGCCGGCGCCCCAGGTGATCCCCAGAATGTCCGGGCTGGCCAGCGGATTACGCGCGACGGACTGCGTGATCGCCCCGGACACCCCCAGCGCGATCCCCACGACAAGACCGGCGAGAGCACGTGGCATCCGCAGATCCATGATCACGAACTGGTCGACCTGCTCACCCCGGCCGAAGAGGGTGGCGACCACCTGGGGCAGTCCGATGGGGAAGTCCCCGACGCCGATGGAGACGCAGAACACCAGGAAGGTCGCTCCCGTCAGGAGCAGTGTGACCAGCACCATCCAGGGACGCCAGACGAACGACAGCCGGCCGAGCCGGGCACCCGGCGCCACCGGTCGCTTCACCTGCTCGTCGCGGCTCTCGTGCTGCACGTCTGTCTTGTTCATGCGCTCTTGAACTTTCCTCGCCACACGAGGCCCGCGAAGAACGGGGCGCCGAGGAGGGCGACGACGACGCCCGAGTCCAACTCGCCGGGCCGCACCACCAATCGCCCCACGATGTCACTGAACAACAGGATCAGGGCCCCGAGCAGCCCCGCGTACGGCACCAGCCAGCGGTAGTCGGGCCCGGTGAGATACCGCGCCACATGAGCCACCATGAGCCCGAGGAACGCGATGGGGCCGCACGCCGCCGTCGCCGCGCCCGCCAGCAGGGTGATGGCGACGATGCCGACGGTGCGGGTGAGCGCCATGTTCACTCCCAGCCCGCGCGCCACGTCGTCGCCGAGGTTGAGCAGGTTGAGGGCGGGCAGTGTGAGCAGCGCCAGCACCAGTCCGACCGCGACGAACGCGGCCACCGGCCATATGACACCGAAGCCGACACCGGCCACGGAACCCGAGTTCCAGAACCGCAGCGCGTTCAGCGACTTCTGGTCCGACAGGGAGATCGCCGTGGTCATCGCCGCGAGGAAGACCGTGACGCCCTGTCCCGCCAGTGCGAGCGTCAGCGGATTGCCCGCCCCCCGGCCGATGCTCGACAGACCGAACACGATGACACCGGCGACGCCCGCTCCCACGAAGGCGAACCAGACGTACTGGAAGGGGTCGGTGAACCCGAACACGGCGATCGCCGTCACCACGGCGAACGAGGCGCCGGCGTTCACCCCGAGCAGGCCGGTGTCCGCGATCGGGTTGCGCGTGTACCCCTGGATCAGCGCCCCGCCGACCCCGAGGGCGATGCCCGCCACGATCGCGAGCACCGTCCGGGGCACCCGCACGGTGTGCACGATGAGCCTGATCTCGGTGAGCCGCTGGTCGGATTCCGGCGCCGCGAACAGCCCGTGCCACACCTCGGCGGGACTCAGCGCACGGGCGCCGACGGCCAGCGAGGCCACCCCCGTGACCAGGAGGATCACCACCAGCACGCCCAGCCCCAGGGCCCGGTGCCGGCGGGCTTCCGTCGTGCCCTTGGGTATCGGGCGTTCCACTGCAGTCGTGCTCATGTCGACGTACGTTATCCCTTTGATCTACGAGGGAGGCATGACCGGTTGGGCGTCGCACGCCCCGTGGACAGACCCGGGGACAGGCCCCGGGAGCCCCGGCCCTGGAGCCGGTTCCTGGAGCCCGACCGTGGGGCCCGCCTTCACACGGACGTCTGCCGGGCCTCGCCGGAGGCGGCCTTGGTACCCCGGTCGAGCAGCGAGTCCAGGATCTCGCCGACCCGGATCGCGGTGTTGGACAGCAGGGACGACGTGATGCCGTGCGTGTGCTCCGTACCGCCCTGCAGATAGATGCCGCAGCGCAGGTCGTCGTCCGTCGCGATGCGGTAGTCGCGTTCGACGCGGACCCGGCCCCCCTCGTCGCGGAGGCAGCGCTCGGCGACATCGCCGAGGAGGCCGACCGGGTCGGCCTGGCTGTAACCGGTGGCGAACACCACGACATCCGCGTCCAGGAAGGTCTCCTCGCCCGTGACGAGTGACTTCACCGTGGCACGAGCCTTGTCCGGCGTCTCCTTGACGTCGACGAGCCGGGACACGTTGATGAAGCGCAGCCGCTCGGTGCCGAGGACCTTCTCCTGGTAGCTCTGCCGGTACAGGTCGTCGATCAGGTCGATGTCCACCACGGAGTAGTTGGTGTTCCCGTGGTAGTCCATCAGCCGCGTCTTGACCTCGTCGGGCGCGGCGAAGTACTGGTCGACCGCCTCGGGGTCGAAGATCCGGTTGGCGAAGCCGCTGTCGTCGGCGGGGCTGTAGCCGTAGCGCGAGAAGACCGCGCAGACCTCGGCCTCCGGGAAGCGGCGGTGCAGGTAGGCGACGTTCTCGGCGGCGCTCTGCCCGGCGCCGACGACCACGAAGCGGGAGGGTGAGGTGCCCTCCAACCCGTCGACCTTCTTCAGCAGTTCGGAGTTGTGCCAGACGCGGTCGCCGCGCTCCACGCCCGCCGGCATCTGCGGGCGCAGCCCGGTGCCGATGACCAGGTTGCGGGCCCGGTGGACCACGAGCCCCTCCCCCGACCGGACGGTCACGTCCAGGTACTCGACGGTTCCGTCGTGGACGACCGGCGTCACGCCGACGACCTCGTGGCCGTACGAGACCATGTCGTCGACCTTGGCCGCGGCCCACTCGAAGTAGTCGTGGAACTCCACCCGCAGCGGGAAGAGGTTCTTGTGGTTGATGAAGTCGATCAACCGGCCCTTGCTCTGCAGATAGCAGAGGAAGCTGAACTCGCTGGTCGGGTTCCGGAGCGTCACCAGGTCCTTGAGGAAGGAGACCTGCATGGTCGCGTCGTCAATCAACATGCCCCGGTGCCAGCCGAATTGCGGCTGCTGCTCGAAGAAGTGAGCGGTGACGGACTCCTGCCTGCCGACGCGTGCGTTGTGCTCGCTGACCGCGATCGACATGGCCACATTGGACGGCCCGAAGCCGATACCTATGAGGTCGTAGACCGGTGCTGCGTCGCCAGGAAGAACCTGTGACATGTCACTCCCATTCATACGGGGGAAGCCGCCTGTCAGGTGCGGGGGGACAGTACGAAGGGCGGGCACGCCGACGAAGCAGCCCGCCTGAACTTAGGTGAGCCTAAGCTAATCCCCAGCGGCTGTCGATAGGACCCCCCGCCGCCGGCGCCCGCTGACTGGGGTATCACATGGGCGAGTTGCAAACTAAGGTAAGCCTTGCTTAACTCTCCGTCGGTCCATCCCTGCTCTGAGGAGGAACCCCATGCGGGTCGTCATGTTCGGTTACCAGACCTGGGGCCACCGCACCCTGCAAGCCCTCCTGGACTCCGAGCACGACGTGGTGCTGGTCGTGACACACCCCAAGAGCGAGCACGCGTACGAGAAGATCTGGAGCGACTCCGTCGCCGATCTCGCCGAGGAGCACGGCGTCCCGGTGCTGATCCGCAACCGGCCCGACGACGAGGAGCTGTTCGAGCGGCTCAAGGAGTCCGATCCGGACATCATCGTGGCGAACAACTGGCGGACCTGGATCCCCCCGCGGATCTTCGGCCTCCCGCGTCACGGCACCCTGAACGTGCACGACTCGCTGCTGCCGAAGTACGCCGGTTTCTCACCGCTGATCTGGGCGCTGATCAACGGCGAGCCCGAAGTGGGCGTCACCGCGCACCTGATGGACGACGAACTCGACGCCGGCGACATCGTCCGGCAGGAGGCGGTGCCGGTCGGACCGACGGACACCGCCACCGACCTCTTCCACAAGACCGTCGACCTCATCGCCCCGGTCACCATCGGCGCGCTCGGTCTCATCGCCGCCGGGCAGACGGAGTTCACCAAGCAGGACCGCTCGCAGGCGAGCTTCTTCCACAAGCGGTCCGTCGAGGACATCCGCGTCGACTGGTCCTGGCCGGCGGAGGACCTCGAACGCCTGGTCCGCGCCCAGTCGGAGCCGTACCCCAGCGCCTTCACCTTCCACAAGGGCAAGCGACTCGAAGTGCTGGCCGCGGTGGTGTCCGAGGGCCGCTACGGCGGTACGCCCGGCCGGATCTTCTACCGCGAGGGCGACGGCGTGGTGATCGTCGCCGGAGCCGACGCGCGCACCGGCCGCAACCGCGGCCTGGCCATCACGCGCGTACGGACCGAGGACGGCCGGGAGTTGCCCGCGACGGAGTACTTCACCTCCATGGGCGGCTATCTGACCAACCGCGCCTGACGCGAACGCGTCGCGGTCCCCCGGGCGGGGACCGCGACGGACTTACTGGCTTCCGGCCGGGTTGGTGCTATGCGGCGAACCGGCCGCAGAGCAGGTTGCCCGGTTCCGCCGGGTCGTCGCTGATCCAGAACTGCCGCCAGAGAATCGCGAACTCCTCGCGGCTCAGGTGGCCGTCGCCGTTCAGGTCGAGCAGCTCGAAGACGCCCGTCATGTCCACGGGCCGACCGTTCCAGGTCTCCACGAGCCTGCGGTGTTCCTCCGGGGATATGACGCCGTCGCCGTTGGAGTCGACGGCGTCGAAGACGGTCTCGGCGGTCGCGGACACATCCGCGATCATCGTGGGCAACTTGTCGACGAGCGCGAGCAGTTCGCCCAGGTCGACGGCGCCGTCCCCATTGGCGTCCCCGGTCTCCAGCAGCGCCGCCCACCAGCCCATCAGCAGCGTCTCCACCCGCGTACGCAACTCCGTCCCGGGGCCCACTCCCGGCAGCCGGCTCCAGCGGGCGACCAGCGCCCTGAAGTCCTCCTCGCGCAGATAGCCGTCGCTGTCCACGTCGAACGCTGCGAACATCCCCTTGAGCTTGCGCTCCTGAAACGCACTGGCCATGAGCGGCCTCCCTCGCGATAGCGGACAGCGCGTAACTATAGATTCGGACACGCCTGCACAACTACGGGCACATTTGCACGAAGTGTCACCCGTCTGGGTCCTAGAGCTGCGTGGCACCGCCGTCGACGAGGAGTTCGGCTCCCGTGGTGAAGGAACTCTGCTCGCTCGCGAGATAGAGGGCCGTGGCGGCGACCTCGTCAGGACGGCCGACGCGACCGAGCGGGGTCGCCGGAGCGGGCGCGCCAGTCGTGGGAACACTGGCCCGCAGGCCGTCGCCGCCCGGGGTCTCGACCGGTCCGGGGGTGAGGGCGTTGACCCGGATCCCACTGCCGGCGAGTTCCGCGGCCCAGGTGCGGGCAAGGCTGCGGACGGCGGCCTTCGTGGCGGCGTAGACGGCCAGTCCGGGAGCCGCGCGCAGCCCCACGCTGGAGGAGAGCAGGGTGATGGAACCGCCGGCCGTCATCAAGGGGAGGGCCTTCTGTACGGTGAAGATCGTTCCCTTGAGGTTGATCGACGACGTCCTGTCGTACTCCTCCTCGGTGATGTCGCCGATGAGGGCGTACGTCCCCACCCCGGCGTTGGCGACGACGATGTCGAGCCGTCCGCTGCGAGCGGCGATCTCGGCGAAGAGGCGGTCGAGGTCGGCGAGTTCGGACACGTCGCTCCGTACGCCGATGCCTCGGTCACCGACCTCCGCGACGGCCGCGTCCAGTTCCTTCTGGCGCCGCCCCGTGAGGTAGACGGTCGCCCCCTCGGCCGCGAAGCGGCGGGCGATGGCGAGTCCGATGCCGGTGGAGCCACCGGTCACCAGGGCGGTCTTGTCGTTCAGCTGTCCCATGAGAAGCTCCGAGTTCTTGAGGTAACCATTTTTGTTACATTGACGGGCGAGAAAAAGGCCGCGATCTCGGATCGCGAAATGACTCGGGTCCCGAAACGACCGGGGGCCGCTCTACCGCGCGGTGGCCAGTACGTCGCGCAGGACGTCCGCCAGCGTGGTCCGCGCCAGCTCCTCGCGGAGCGCCTCCTCGATCCCGTCGTAGACGTTGCGCATCACCGGCCCGATGCTGTGCCCCACCACGCACTCGGGGTCCGGCACCGAGCGGTGCAGCGCGAAGACCGGACCCGGCTCCACCGCGTCGTACACGTCCAGCAGGGTGATGGCCTCCAGTTCGCGCGCGAGCATCCATCCCGCACCCGCGCCCCGCCGGGAGTCGACGAGCCCCGCCCCGCGCAGTTCGGCCAGCAGCCGCCTGATCACCACCGGGTTGGTGTTGACACTCGTCGCTATCTGCTCCGACGTGGCGACCTCGTGTCCGCGCTTCTGATAGAGCCCGATCCAGGTCAGGGCGTGGGTGGCGATGGTCAGCCTGCTGTTGGCGCTCACTTCGCACCCTCCCTCCGGGCATTGATGTAACCGTAAATGTTACGACTACCTCGGTCAATCACACGGCGGGCTTGGTGGCGCGGACGATCGCCGAGTGCATACCGTCGGCGACGGCGTGGGTGGGGGTGATCTCGATGTCGGTGAACCCGGCGGCCTCCAGTCCCGCACGGTATTCGGCGAAGGAGAGGGCGCCGGCGATACAGCCGACGTACTCGCCGCGCTCGGCGCGCTGTTCGGCGCCGAGGTGGTCGTCGGCCACCACGTCCGAGACTCCGATCCGGCCGCCGGGGGTGAGTACGCGGAACGTCTCCGCGAAGACGGCCGGCTTGTCGGTGGACAGGTTGATGACGCAGTTGGAGATGACGACGTCGATCGTGCTCGCGGGCAGCGGGATCGCTTCGATGGTGCCCTTGAGGAACTCGACGTTGCCGGCCGCGGCCTCGCGCTGGTTCGCCAGGGCGAGGGCGAGCATCTCCTCGGTCATGTCGAGTCCGTACGCCTTGCCGGTCGGGCCGACACGGCGGGCGGAGAGGAGTACGTCGATGCCGCCGCCGGAACCGAGGTCCAGGACCCGCTCGCCCTCGCGGAGGTCGGCGACGGCGGTGGGATTGCCGCAGCCGAGGGAGGCGGCAAGGGCGTCGGCCGGCAGTTCGGCACGCTCGTCCGCCGCGTAGAGGCCTCCGCCGAAGTTGCCGTCGATCTCGATGGCCTGCGGCCCGCAACAGGCGGTGCCGCCCTCGGCGACCTGGACGGCGGCTGCCGCATAACGCCGACGGACGGTCTCGCGCAGTTCGGTGGACTGCTCGCTCATGACCTTCACTCCTTGCCGGGAGGGGCCGGGACAGACCCCGGGAACGTGCTGTATCGATGTTCGTCGATGCAACCTTGCGCCCTGATTCGATGGCTGTCAATATTGAAGAATGTCGAAACAAGAGCTTGTGGTGCTCGGCCAGGACGCCACCGACGCCTGCTGCCCCACGCTGCTGACCGCCCCGCTCGCCGAGGACCGGGCCGTCGAGCTGGCGAAGATGTTCAAGGCTCTGGGCGACCCGGTCCGGCTGCGGCTGCTGTCGATGATCGCCTCGCGGGACGGTGGTGAGATCTGCGTCTGCGACCTCACCCCGGCCTTCGATCTCTCCCAGCCGACGATCTCCCACCACCTCAAGCTCCTGCGGCAGGCCGGACTGATCGACTGTGAACGCCGCGGGACGTGGGTGTACTACTGGCTGCTGCCCGAGACGACCGACAAGCTCGCCGGAGTCCTCACCCGTCCCGGTGCCCGACAGACGCCCGAGACGCCTCAGGCCACCGAGACCGCCGAGGCCACCGAGACCAGCGAGACCGCCGGGGCCTCGGCATGAGCCGCACCGCGATCGGGCCGGTGGCTGCCCGGCTGTCCTTCCTGGACCGGTTCCTCGCCGGGTGGATCCTCATCGCCATGGCCGCGGGCCTGGGACTCGGGCGCCTGATCCCCGGACTCGGTGACGCGTTGGCGAAGGTGACGGTCACGGGGGTCTCGCTGCCGATCGCACTCGGCCTCCTCGTGATGATGTATCCCGTCCTCGCCAAGGTCCGCTACGACCGGATCGACACGGTCGCCCGCGACCGGCGCCTGCTGATCCCGTCCCTGGTCCTGAACTGGATCCTCGGCCCGGCCCTCATGTTCGCCCTCGCCTGGATCTTCCTGCCCGACCTGCCGGAGTACCGGACCGGCCTGATCATCGTCGGTCTCGCCCGGTGCATCGCCATGGTCATCATCTGGAACGACCTCGCCGGCGGGGACCGCGAGGCCGCGGCCGTCCTGGTCGCCGTCAACTCCGTCTTCCAGGTGGTCGCGTTCAGTCTGCTCGGCTGGTTCTATCTCTCCGTACTGCCCGGCTGGCTGGGCCTGGAGCAGACCGCCCTCGACGTGTCCGTGTGGGAGATCTCCCGATCCGTCCTGATCTTCCTCGGGATCCCGCTGCTGGCCGGGTTCCTGACCCGCCGGATCGGCGAGAAGGTCAAGAGCCGGGCCTGGTACGAGGACCGGCTCATCCCTCGTATCGGCCCGTTCGCCCTGTACGGGCTGCTGTTCACCATCGTCGTGCTGTTCGCCCTCCAGGGCGACGCCATCACCTCGAAGCCGCTGGACGTCGCGAGGATCGCGCTGCCGCTCCTGGTGTACTTCGCCGTCATGTGGGCCGGATCGATGGCTCTCGGAAAGGCAGTCGGACTCGACCATCCGAAGGCGACGACGCTGGCGTTCACCGCCGCGGGCAACAACTTCGAACTCGCCATCGCCGTCGCGATCGCCACCTTCGGCGCGACCTCCGGGCAGGCACTGGCCGGAGTCGTGGGCCCGCTCATCGAGGTGCCGGTGCTGATCGGGCTGGTCCATGTCGCCCTGGCCGCCCGCCGGTTCTTCCCCCGACCGGCCGCGGCGGCCGCCGAGCCGATCACCACCGAACCGATCACCGCCGAGGAGGGCCCCGCCCGTGTCTGAGACCAAGCCGTCCGTACTGTTCGTATGCGTCCACAACGCGGGCCGGTCCCAGATGGCCGCCGCCTTCCTCAGCCACCTCGCCGGCGACCGGGTCGAGGTCCGCTCCGCCGGATCCGCCCCCGCCGAGACGGTCAACCCGGCCGTCGTCGCGGCGATGGCCGAGGAGGGCATCGACCTCACCGCCGAGACCCCGAAGGTCCTCACCGTGGACGCGGTACGGGCGTCCGACGTGGTGATCACCATGGGCTGCGGCGACAGCTGCCCCGTCTTCCCCGGCAAGCGGTATCTCGACTGGAAGCTCGAAGACCCGGCAGGCCAGGGCGTCGACGCCGTGCGACCGATACGCGACGAGATCCAACGGCGGATCCGCGGGCTGCTGGACGAACTGAGCGGATGACGCGTTCCGATGTTTGCCGTCGCTGTGCGAACAGTCACCCGAAGGGGTGATCAGCGAACTGCCATCTGTCGGAACGGTAAAGCGTTTTGTAGCGTCTGACCTTCCAGGGGAAGGGGGCGCGATGAACGCACAGTCGGAATGGGGCGGACGGGGTGCCTGCCGGGCCGTCGATCCGGACACCCTGTTCGTACAGGGTCAGGAGCAGAACAAGGCGAAGTCCGTGTGCCTTGGCTGTCCGGTACGCACCGAGTGCCTGGCCCACGCCTTGGACAACCGGGAGGAATTCGGTGTCTGGGGCGGCATGACCGAGCGCGAGCGCCGGGCACTGCTGCGGCGGAGGCCGACCGTCACGTCCTGGCGGCGCCTGCTGGAGACCGCCCGGGGCGAACACGAACACGAGGAGCCCGACGGCGGAGAGGGCCTGCAACTGCCCGCCGGTGGCCTGTAGTCCGGGGGCTGTGGTCCGGCCGACCGGCTCGTGGGGCCGGGACGGCCGTCGTGGCTGTCCGCGCCGATCGCTCCGTACGTGAACCCGCCTTCCGCACGCGCCACTTGGCGCGGTGAGAACTCGGGCGACGAGCCGTACACCGCACCGACATCGAGTGCGTCATCGCCGTTCCCCCTGAAGTCCCCGTGTGTGAAAGTCGGCGTAGGGACACGGCCGGTTCGCGGGCGTCAGGACACGGGACGCCGCCGGCACCGGCGGCGGCACCGGCTCGGTGACCGGCGCGTGCCCGAAGGCCCGACGCCGGGCCCCTTGAACGCACCACCCGCACACGCACCACTTCTCGCACCACCCCGCTCACCCCCCCCACTCAAAGGAGAGCCACATGGGGCAGGAGAGAAAGACGTGGTCGTCCGTCCACGGGCCGGGCGGTGTCCGGCGCCGTCGCTCACGCCGCTCGCGCCGGTCACGTTACGCAGGGGTTCTCGCGCTCGCCCTGGCCATTCCGCTGATCGTCCCCGGCGGCGCGCTCGCCGCACCCGCCGCCGTGGCCGACGCGCCGTCCCCGTCCGCGCAGTGGGAGGCCCTGCAGCCGAAGCTGGCCGGCATCAAGGGCGTCTGGACCAACCAGAGTTACACCGGGTCCGTACAGAACACCATGCCGGACACCGCCCTTCTCGGGAACGGCGACGTCGGGGTGACCTCCGGCGGCAGTACCGGGGTGAAGTCGTTTCTCGTCTCCAAGGGCGACTTCTGGAGCGGCAACCCCGCCCGCCCCGCCCCCATCGGCGGTGTCACCATCCAGGGCACCACCACGCAGGACAACGGCAATCTCGCACTCGGTGCCACGGCCACCGCCAGCAGCACCACGGACTCCTTCGCACCGTCCCGGGCGGTCAACGGGCAGTGGGGCAGCGGCTACGAGGGCTGGGTCTCGGCGATCGGCAAGCCGCAGTGGATCACGCTCGACCTCGGCTCGGTCAAGACCGTCGCCCGTTATGTGGTGCGCAACGACAACGCGGCGCGCCCCGGCAACGCCGCGTTCAACACGAAGAACATGACGTTCCAGACCAGCGCGAACGGCACCTCCTGGAGCACCGTCAACACGGTCACCGACAACACGGCCGATGTCATCGACCGCACCCTGACCGCCGTACAGACCCGCTACATCCGCCTGAACATCACCGAGCCCACACAGAGCACCACGCCGGACTCGACGGACAACCCACGCGCCCGCATCGGCCAGATCGAGCTGTACGCGAGCGGCGGCGGGACGACCCCGCCCGCCGAGCCGTTCCGCGAGGAACAGCACATCGTGGACGGGTCGATCACCACGTCCGTGTCGATGGGCAACACCCCTCTGTCGATGAGGACATGGCTGGCCGCCGAGAAGAACGTGCTGGTCACGTCCATCACCTCGACCGGCTCGCAGCCGGTCCAGCTCCAGGCGTCGACGTTCGCCGGCGCGGTGGGCGGCGGCAACGCCTCGTACGCCAACTCGGCCGGGGTCGACGGCCAGGTGACGTGGGCGGAGCGCGCCACCGCACCCGGCCCCAACTGGGTCTCGCGCGGGGCGCTCGGGTCAACGGTCCTCGGGGCTACGGCGGTTCAACCGCCCACCGTCTCCGGCGCGACGGCGAAGACGGTCTTCACCCTCCCGGCCGGCCGGACCGCGCACCTCGTGACGGCGATAGCCGGCGGCGGCCAGAACCCGGTGGCACCGCGCAATGACGCGGTGGCGCGGGTACGGGCCGAGAGCACCGGGTCCATCGGGACGCTCGACACACAGCGGGTCGCCTGGTGGAAGGACTACTGGATGCGGTCGGCCGTCAATCTGAACGACGCGGCGCTGGAGAGGTTCTACTACCCCGCCCAGTACTTCATCGGTGCGTCGAGCCGCCCGGGCAAGACCGCCCCCGGCCTCTTCGGCATCTGGACGACCACGGACTCCCCGCAGTTCAACGGCGACTACCACCTCAACTACAACGCGCAGGCCCCGTTCTACGGGGTCTACTCCAGCAACCGCCCCGAACTGGCCCTCCCCTTCAGCGAGTTGATTCTCGCGTACGTCCCCGAGGCGCAGCGCCGGGCCAAGCAGGACCTGCGCCGCGTGAAGCCGGACTACGTCGACCGGCGCTTCCCGAGCGGAGGCGTGCCGTCGGGGGTGCTGTATCCGGTGGGCATCGGGCCGTTCGGTTCGGCTAGCGGATCGACCACGGACGACCAGTATCACCAGCAGGTCTCCAACTCCCTTTTCTCCGCGACCCAGTTCATCTCCTACTACGAGTACACGCAGGACGTGAACTTCCTGCGGACCAAGGGCTATCCGTTCCTGACGCAGGTGGCGCAGTTCTTCGAGCACTGGCTGGAGCGGGACGCGAACGGCAGATACACCCTGTGGGGCAGACCGCACGAGGGCACCTGGGGCCGGAATTCCTCGCCCGACATCGGCATGCTCAAGCAGGTGCTGACCGCCGCGATCTCCGGTAGCGAGAAGCTCGGCGTGGACGCGGCCAAGCGCCCCGTCTGGCAGAACATCCTCAACAACCTGCCCGCCCAGCCGACCACCGTCCACAACGGCAGAACGGTGTACGCGCTGGCGGAGACCATGGAGGGCTCGGACACCCGGGTGATCCGTCCCGGTGACAACACCATCAATCTCGAATTCATCCAGCCCGCCGACCAGTTGGGCGTCAATTCGGACGCCGGCCGGCTCCAGGTCGCACGCGACACGGTCGACGCGATGAACAGCTGGGACCAGCACAACAGCTTCCCGAAGATCTTCAACCAGGCGGCCAGGGTGGGCTATCCGGCGCAGGCGCTGATCGACCGGGTCACGTCGGTCCTCTCCGCGCGTACGGCGCCCAATCTCCGGATCACCGACCCGAACCACGGGATCGAGAAGTCCGGGACCACCGAGGCGATCAACAGCATGCTGGTGCAGAGCGACACGGGGATCGTCACGCTCTTCCCGACCTGGCCGGCGGCGAAGGACGCGAGCTTCTACCAGCTCCGGCAGAAGGGCGCGTTCGTGGTCTCCAGCTCGAAGAAGGCGGGCAGGGTCGAGTACGCCGACGTCCGGAGCGAGGTGGGCGGCACACTGCGGCTGAAGAACCCGTGGGGCGGCGGCACGTTCCGGGTGACCGACGCGAACGGGAACGCCGTGCCGTACACCACCCCGGGGGGTGTGATCACGGTGCAGACGACGGCCGGCCAGACGTACCACGTCAACCCGGCCTGAGCGGCGGTCAGTTGAGGTGAGGGCGGTGGGGTGTCGGGCTATCTCCTCGGCGCCCCACCGGCGTTCCGTCCCGCCGCGACCAGATGCCCGACGAAGGCCGTCAACAGGGGATCGTTCTCCGCCCCCGCCCTGACCGCCGCGAAGACGTGCCGGACGGGTGGCTGCCCTTCGGGTTCGCGCAGTACCAGACCTGGGCGGTGCAGGGGCTGCACCAGCCGGGGTACGAGGGCGACCCCGATCCCCGCCTCGACAAGGGCGGCGAGCGACTGCCAGTCGTTCACCGCGTGGCGGATCTCCGGGGTGAATCCGCCCGCCGCGCAGACCGAGCGGGTCACCGCGCCGCAGCAGCTTCCCGCGTCTCCGACTATCCACGCCTCGGTGGCCAACTCGCGCAGTTTCACGCGCTGTTGACCGGCGAGGCGGTGCGTGACCGGCAGCGCGACGTCAAGGATGTCGGTGAGCAGGTCGGTCCGTGTGTAGCGGCGGTCGGTGAAGGGCGGTGCCTGCCCGAAGTCCACGGCCAGCGCGACATCGATCTCACCGGCGTCGAGTCGGGTGAACAGGTCCGGCGGCTCGGCCTCCACGACGGCGACACCGATGTCCGGGTTTGTGGCGGCCAGTTCGGTCAGGGCCGCCGGCAGCAGCCCGGATATCGCGCTGGAGAACGCTCCGACGGTCAGGGTGCCGCGTTGCCCGCCGCCCCAGGCGGCGAGATCGGCCCGTGCCCGCTCCAGCTGAGCGGCGATGATGTCCGCGTGCCGGAGCATGACGCGCGCCTGCCCGGTCAGTTGGACGCCCCGCCCCTTCCGCCGGACCAGCGGCACTCCCCACTCACGGGAGAGCGCGGCCAACTGCTGGGACACGGCGGAGGGCGTCAGACGCATGGCTTCCGCCGCTTTCGCCAGACTGCCGCGGCGGTCCAGTTCGCGCAGCGCGCCGAGACCACGCAGATCGACAGTGAAGCTCCGGCTTACCTTTTCCATCCACAAACATTAACTGGACCTGAGGTGTTCGCCGGGTCGAAGATCACTGTCATGACTTCGACCTCCTTCCTCATCCTGCACGGCTGGCTGAACCACCGGCCGGCGGGCCACTGGCAGCATTGGCTGGCCGACGAGCTGGCGGCCCGCGGGAATCACGTGATCTATCCGCAGCTTCCGGAGCCCGACGATCCGGACCTGGCGGCGTGGCTCGGCGCGCTCGACACCCACCTCGCCACCCAGCGGGCCGCCGACGTCGGTGAGCGCGTGGTGATCTGCCACAGCCTCGCCGTCCTGCTGTGGCTGCACGCGGTGGCGCGCGGCGGAGTCCGGGTCGACCGGATCCTCCTGGTGGGCCCGCCGTCCGCCGAGACCCTCGCCCGGTACGACGCGGTCGCCGGCTTCGGCCGGCCGGGTGCGACCGCCGCGCAGCTGCGTGCGGCCGCGGGCACGACGCGGCTGGCGGCCGGGGACGACGACCCGTACTGCGAGGGCGGCGCGGCCGAGCGCTACGGCCGGCCGCTCGGCCTCGACTCCGACGTGATCACCGGCGGCGCGCATCTCGACCTGGACGCGGGCTACGGCTCCTGGCCGTCGGTTCTCGACTGGTGCCTCGACCCCGCCGTACGGCTGTCACCGAGGCCCCGGGCACCCGGGGAGTGATCTGGATCAATTCTGCATGTCCGACAATTCATAGAGAAATTCCAATTAGCAGTCCATACAAGACAGTTGGAGCGTTAAAACCGCTGATTGGAACGTTCAAACTCTTGACCTTCTTCCCGTCGGAAGGCCACGATCTTCTGGTCGCCCACGCGTGTGGGCGATGAAGAAGCACCGGAATTCTGCCTGTCCGATTTCGTATCCACGAAGGGTCGGTATATCCGTGTCCCCCCACTCGCTCCACCGAAAGATCGGCTCAGCCGCAGCGGCGTTCGGCATCGCCGCCCTGTCCCTCGCGCTCAACTCCGGCCCGGCCCAGGCCGCCGAGCCGACGGAGCGCGCCTCCTCAACCGCCGCGGCCCCACCCGCGGCCGCCGACTCCGGCAACGCGCTCGTCACCTTCACCAACAACAACGACGGCGGCGTGTACACCTGCGAGATCACGACGCCCTCCGGCCTCGGACACGCGCCGACCCAGCCGCATCAGCTCTCCTGGCGGTCGGTCGCGGTCTGCCAGGTCGTCGTGCGCATGTACGGGGTCAGCGCCTCGTACGTGTGGGGCAGCGACATCGCCTACTTCCCGGGCAGCAGCTACGACATCACCGGCACGATCGCCGAGACCGTCGGCAGGGTGAACGTGCCCCCGGGCGCGTGGGGTCTCAACAACAACATCATCATCTTCACCCCGGCCGGTTACACGGCCACCCCGGGCAACGGCTGCGCGGCCGTGGCCGCCGACCAGACCAAGTGCACGGCCACCGCGGGGCCGATCATGGTCAGCTGAGTGGTGCTGGGGCGCCTGACCGGGCTTCGGCCCGTCAGGCGCCCTTCTCGTGTGCGCCCTTCTCGTGTGCGCCCTCGGCGTGGAATCTCACCGGGGCCTGGAAGCGGGCCCGTCGCGCCGCACGGCGGAAGGTGACCAGGACCGCCGGGCCCGCGATCAGGACGCAGACGAAGTTGGTGACCGCGCGGCCGGTGTCCCAGCCCAGGGACGTGGCCAGGTCGAAGGCGAGGTAGCGCTGCCACTGCTCGGTGAAGGGCAGGCCGGGCAGATAGGCGATCGAGCTGTCCGGGTCGAGGGAGAACGGCCAGAAGGACAGGTTGAGCAGAAAGCCGAAGAGATAGCCGGACAGGGAGCCGTAGCCGGCCAGGAGGAGGACTTCGCGGCGGCCGGTGGCCCGTGGGAGCAGGCCGGCGAGCATCCCGACGAAGGCGCAGCCGAACATCTGGTACGGCATCCAGGGGCCGACGCCGCCGGTGATGAGGGCGGAGGCGAAGAGGGACGTGCAGCCCAGCGAGAAGCCGAACCCCGGGCCGTACACCCGCCCTGCCAGCACCAGGATGAAGAACACCGTCTCGATCCCCGCGGTGCCCGCGCCGAGCGGACGCAGGGCCGCGTTCACCGCGGACAGGACGCCGAGCATGGCCAGCGCCTTGGAGTTGATGCCGCCCTCGGCGATCTCCGACAGGACGACGCAGAGGACGAGCAGGAGCAGGACACCGAAGATGAGCGGGGGCGCGTACACGGAGCCGAATTTTCCGGGCGCGACCACGAACGGCCAGAAGAACGCGACGAGTCCGATGAACGCGGCCATGGCGATGACCACCCCGGCCCGGGGGGTGATGCGGATGGCCGTCGATACGCGCTCCCTCACCTGCCCGCCTCACCGTCGGACGGCAGCACGGCTGCCGTCACCTGATCGACCGTCAAATACGAGAGGGGTGCCAGGATCTTCGCGACCTGGGGTGCGAACACGGGTGAGGCCACGATGACTTCGGTGGTCGGGCCGTCGGCCACGATGTCGCCCTCGGCCATGACCACGACGCGGTCGGCGGCGCGGGCGACGAACTCCACGTCGTGCGTGGAGATGACGACGGCGCGACCTTCGGCCGCCAAGTCGTCCACGATATGGGTCAGTTCGGACTTGGCGCGGTAGTCCAGACCGCGGGTGGGTTCGTCCAGCAGCAGAACGCCCGGTGTGGCGGCCAGTTGGATCGCCAGCACCAGGGCGAGCTTCTGGCCCTCCGAGAGGTCCCGGGGGTGGGTCGCGTCGTCGATTCCGGGAGCGAGCCGGTCCAGGACGACGCGGGCCGACAGCTGAGCGGCGGCCTGGGTCGGTGGCTGGGATCGAGGCCGGGTCCGGGGCTGGTTCCGAGGCTGGTTCCGGGTCCAGGTCCGGGACTTTCCGTCGGTCGACGCTACGGCGGCCGATTCGTGGTCGGCCTGGGCGAGTTCCTGCTTGACGCTCTCCAGGTAGAGGAGATCGGTGGGCGTCTGCGGTACGAGCCCCACCAGGCGCCGTGCGCGGGCGGCGGACAGGGACTTGGGGTCGGCCGGCTCCGTACCGTCGGCGGACGTGACCGCCACGGTGCCGGCCCGCCGGGGGCCGGATCCCTGGAGTGCCCACAGCAGGGAGGACTTGCCCGATCCGTTGCGTCCCATCAGGGCGGTGATCTCGCCGCCGCGCAGCTTCAGGTCGACTTCACAGACGGCCGGGACACCGTGGTAGGTGACGGTGACTCCTCGGGCGTCGAGCAGGACGGGCCGCTCCCCCTCCGTCGCGGGGCGCACCGGAGGTACGGGGGCGTCCGCCAGCCGGGTGCGGAGAGCGACCGCCGCCCGGCGGGCGTCGCGGATGGACAGCGGGAGCGGGTCCCAGCCGGCCAGGCGTCCCAGTTCGACCACGGGCGGCGCCACGGACGAAGTGCGGAAGACCTGCGCCGGCGGTCCCGTCACGACCGTGCCGTCGCCGGGCAGCTGGATGACCCGGTCCGCGTACTGGAGGACCCGCTCCAGGCGGTGTTCGGCGAGCAGGACGGTGACACCCAGGTCGTGCACGAGCCGGGTCACGGCGGACAGGACCTCTTCGGCGGCGGTGGGGTCGAGGGCCGAGGTGGGTTCGTCGAGGACCAGTACGCGGGGGTGCGCGGTGAGGACGGAGCCGATGGCCACGCGCTGCTGCTGGCCTCCGGAGAGTTCGTACAGGGCGCGGTGGCGCAGATCGGCCAGGCCCAGCAGGTCCAGCGTCTCCTCCACGCGCTTGCGCATCACCGCCGGCGGAACGGCCAACTGCTCCATGGCGTAGGCGAGTTCCTCCTCCACGGTGTCCGTGACGAAGCCGTCGAGCGGGTCCTGCCCGACGAAACCGACGACATCCGCCAGCTCGCGCGGCGGATGCGCGGCGGTGTCGCGGCCGTCGACGGTGACCCGGCCGTACAGGGTGCCGCCCGTGAAGTGGGGCACCAGACCGTTCACGGCCCCGAGCAGCGTGGACTTCCCGACGCCCGTGTGGCCGACCACCAGGCAGAGTTCGCCCTCCTCGACGGTGAGATCCACCCCGCGCAGGACCGGCTCGGCCGTGTCGTCGTACAGGACACTGACGTCGTCGAAAACGATCACGCTGCCACCTCGGTGCGCGGTACGGGCGGGGACGGGTTCGGTGGCCGGGGCGGCGGCGCGAGGAAGCCCGCCGTTCCCGCCAGCAGGATCGCGGCGGTCGGCAGGAGGGGCAGCGAGGGCCAAGTGAGCGGATACAGGGACGGGTTGAGGTCGGCGGCGTCGTAGCCGACCCCGGCGAACAGCAGCACGGCGGAGAGCACCCCGCAGCCGGCCACCGCCCATTCCGCGAGGCGCCACGGGTCGGGCCGGTAGGTCGTACGCGTCACTCGGCGTCCCCCCAGCCGCAGACCCGCCACGCACAGGAGCGATCCCGCGAGCAGGGCCGGCAGGCCGAGTGCCGTGGGGGCGGTGCCGTCGAGCAGTCCGTACGCCCCGGCGCACAGCCCGCACATGCCGAGCAGCATGAACGCGCCGGTCAGGCGGCGGGAGCGGGGTGTGGCCGAGCCCGCCCGGCCGTAGCCGCGTGAGTCCATGGCCGAGGCGAGTCGCAGGGAGCGTTCGAGGGCGTCTTCGAGTACGGGGACGGCGATGCCCCGCAGGGCGCGGAATCCCTTGTTGCGCCCGGCGCGCAGCCGTCGTGCCCGGGAGACGCGCTGGACGCTCTGGACGAGTTGGGGGGCGACGCTGATGGAGACGGTGACGGCGACGCCGAGTTCGTACAGCGCTCCGGGCAGGATGCGAAGGGCCCGTTTGGGGTTGGCGAGGGTGTTGGCGGCGCCGATGCAGCAGAGCATGCAGGCGAGCCGTAGCCCGTCGGTGGCGGCGGAGAGTACGGCTTCGAGGGAGACGGGGCCGCCCAGTTGGATGCCCGCGTACCAGTCGGGTGTCGGGATGTGCGGCAGGGCGAAGAGGAAATGGTCCCTGGGGGTGATGCCGGTGGCGAAGACCGCGCGGAAGACGACCCGGATCGCGACGACGGTCAGGGCCAGCCAGAGGTAGTACTTGAAACCCCGGGCCCAGGGTGCCTCGGTGCGCCGGGCGGTGACCACGTAGCCGAGCACGGTGAGGACCAGGATCAGCAGCAGCGGGTTGGTGGTGCGGCTGACGGCGGTGGCGAGGGCGAGCGCCCAGATCCACCAGGCCACCGGGTGCAGGGTGCGGGGCAGCCGGCGGCCTCCGGTGTCCGCCGCCGCACGGCTGTCCGGGGCACGACCGTCCACAGCACGAGCGTCGGGTGCGCGACCGCCCGGTGTACGACCGCCCGGCACCGCGCTATTCGGCACAGCGTCTGCGCCGCGCCGCGACGACACCCGCGCCACCCACGAGGAGCACCAGACCGGCCGCCGACGCCACGGGCACCAGGGACCCGGAGTCGTGCTCGGCGTCCGCCGCGGGACCGGCGTCCACGACCCGTGTGTCGTCGCCCGCCGCGACGGATCCGGTGGAGGCCGAGGGGGAGGCGGACCCGGACGCGCTCGTGGACGGGCTCGGGCCGGTGCTCGCCGACGGGGACGGGGACTTCGCGGAGGCCTTCGGCGAGGGCTTGGCGGTGGAGTCCCGCCGCGCGGGCGGCCGGTCCTCACTCCCCCGGCCCGGCGCGGCTCCACCGCCCGAACCGCCGCCCGAGCCGCCCGAGCCGCCCGAACCACCCCCGGATCCGCCGCCGTTGCCGTTCCCGTTGTCCGAACCGCCCCCGGCCGGGCGGGTGTTCTTGGCGCGCAGCTGGTCGGGGGTGACGGTGGGACGGCCCTTGGTGCCCTCGATGTTCGTACCACCGAAGATCCACAGATCGACGCTGCCGGGCTTCGGCCGGTAGCTCATCGCGCCGAGTTGGCTGTACTCCCAGTCGCTCTCGCCCGGGTCGGCGTGCCAGTACGACCAGTACGCGGAGGCGGGCGGCGTCAGGACGCAGTCGTCCTGCTGCGGGGTGGGGTACTGCTTGCCGCCCTGGTGGCCGCTGTAGCCGATCCGGCAGATGAAGGCCGGGCCGTCGTGCCCGGTGCCGGTGGTGTGCCAGCCGCCCTGGTTGAGCAGTTCGTAGCCGGTGGTGGGGGTGGTTCCGCAGGAACGGAGGATCGGGCCGCCCCAGTGGCTGAAGTCGACGGCGAGCACGGCCCCGGCGGAGGTGGTGCACGCGCCGATGGGCCGAGGCACCGCCGACGCGGTGCCGGTGGTCATGCCGAGCATGGCGGCGGTCAGCGCCAGCGCGGCCGTGACGGCGCCGACGGCTCGGGCGAGTGGCACGACCGGCGCGAGTGGCACGAGCCTCGTGAGTGGCGCGAGTCGCGCCGTCATCGGTGGCCCCCTGCCGCCGTGCGACGGGATCGGGCGACGGCGACCGTGTGCCAGCCCGCGAGGGCGAGCAGCAGGGCGGTCAGCGTCAGCGCCCACGGCTGGACCCCGGTGGAGGCCAGCCCGCCCGATGCCGACCCGCCGGAACCGCCGGAACCGCCGGAGTCCCCCGGTGTGACGATCGGGGGCGTCGCGCCGGGCCCGGCCGGTGGCTGCGGCGTCGTACCACTGAGGTCACGGACGAGCGTCCCGAAGGACGTACCCACCGCGCCGCTGAGTGCCTGGGTGGACGCACGTACGTCCGAGCCGGGCTGGCCGTCGGCCGCGACGTCGAAGCCACCGTCCTTGTTCTGCTGTGCGGCCAGGAATTTCCGCGCCTTGGTGATCTCGGTGCCGTACTTCGCCGCGTCCAGGGAGAGCCCCTGCACGGCCAGGGCGGCGGAGTTGACGGAGTTCCCCGACGCACCGGGGAATCCGCCGTCCGCCAGTTGCTCGCGGGCGATCCAGGCCAGCGCCTTGTCGACGGCTGCCGCCGCCTTGTCGTCGTTCACCAGATCAAGCGCCATCGCGCCCATGGCCGTGGAGTCGACCTCGGAGTCCCCGGTGGGCGGTACGAGGCTCGGCCAGGCTCCCGAGTCGTGCTGCAGGTCCGCCAGGTACGCGATCGGACCGGCGGCCGCGTCCTTCTCCCCCGCGCGGAGCTGGGCCATGATGCCGAGAGTCTGCGAGAAGACCGAAGGGGCGTACGCGTAGGCGCCCTTGGCGGCGCACCGCCGGTCGGGTGCCTGGCTCGGCGCCGCGCAGACCGCCTCGCCGAGTCCGGCGACGAGGTCCTGCCCGGCGAAGTCGCGCGGGTCGCGTCCGACCACCTCGGCGAGGAGGGCGGCCTTGCCCATGGAGCCCCCGGCGGCGTGCGTCGTACCGGCTCCCGTCCAGTCGTCGACCGTACGGCCCGGTGTGCTGCCGTCCTTGCCCCGGTCGTCCAGGAAGTCGACGATGCCGCGCAGGGCGTTGTTGTCCTGTCCGGTGGCCGCGAGGGCGAAGGCGCCGTCGATGGTGAGGCCGAAGTCGGCGAAGCCGGAGCCGGCGAGGTTCTCGTAGTAGTGGCCCTGCTTGAGGCGGGCGGGGGCGGTGAGGTAGGCGGTGCCCTTCTTGAGATCGGGCCCGACCCCGTCCCCCGGCGGGCCGGTGGGCGGATCCGTGGGCGGGCCGGTGGGCGGATCCGTCGGAGGCCCGGTCGGCGGGTCCGTGGGCCCGGTGGGCTTCGTCGTCAGCGTGACGAGGTTGGTTCCGGCGCCGCCGATGGTCGCGTGCACGGTCGGGTACAGGAACGAATCGGCCGTCGCCTCTTCGAAGCCGAAGCCGCCGTCCTTGTTCTGCTGCCTCGACACCCAGGACATCGCCGCGTCGGCCCGCGTCGTGTCGCCCAGCGCGCGCAGCGCCTGTGACGCCGTGGCGGTCATGGCGACATCGCCGACGGCGGACCCGACGTAGGCGACGTAACTGCCGTCGTCCCGCTGGGACTTCTTGAGGAAGTCACGGGCCTTGGCCACGGCGTCGCCGTGGCCGCCCGCCCGCTCCAGGACGAGCGCCACGAGGGCGGTCGTGCCCGCGTCGCCCTCGCAGAACTCGCCCGGCCGGATCAGCACGCTGGTGACGGCGCCGTTGACACACTGCAGGGCGGCCAGCCGGGAGACCGTGCCGGCCGGCGGTTCCATGTCCCCCCGCAGCAGGGCGAGGACGGCCAGTGCCTGCGCGTCGGTCGAACCGGCTTCGGTGAAGTCGCCCTTGGCGGAGCAGCCGGGCGCGCTCCCGCTCTCCGGGCCGTTCGCGCAGATGTTCGCGGCGAGATCGCCGAGGAGGTCGTGTCCGCCGACGTCGCGCGGATCGCCCTCGGAGATCTCGGCGAGCAGCGCGAGCCGGGCCGCGGCCTTGGGATCGGGTGCCTTGTCGGTGCCCTGCGGATACGCGAACTCGGCTGTGTGCGCGGTGAGATACGCCTTGATCTTGTCGAGCGTCGCGCCGCGCCCGTTCGCGGCGGCGAGGGCGAACGCCGTCTCGGCGGTCTGGAGATGGTTCGGGCCTTCGGCGCCCTCGTCGAAGATGTGGTCGCCGTCCTTCAGCCGGCCGGTGAGCCAGCCGGCGGCGGCCTCGGTGTCGACCGTTCCCGGCTCGACCGGCGGCGGAGTGCTCTCGCCGGGGTCCGGATCCCCGCCGCCGCCAGGCCGTATCTCCGCCGGGGTGAAGCTCGGCTGTCCGGTGCTGCCGCCGATGTCGGTGGGGCCGAAGACCCACGCCTGGACCTCGCCCGGCTTGGGCCGCTGGCTCAGAGCGCCGAGCGGGCTGTACGTCCAGTGGTCCTGCCCGACGGGAGCGAGCCAGTACGACCAGTAGGCGTCCGCCGGCGGTGTGAGCCGGCATGCCTCATCGGCCGGAGTGGGGTGCTGCGCACCGCCCTTGAAGCTGTCGTGGCCGATGCGGCAGATGAAGCCGGGGCCGTCGTGGACCGTGCCGGTGGTGGTGAATCCACCGTCGTGCAGCAGCTCCATGCCGGTGGTCAAGGTGGTGTCGCAGCCCCGTACGACATCCCCGCCCCAGTCGCCGAAGTCGACGGCGACCACGGCGCCGGTCGTGGCGGTGCAGTCGCCGATGGGATCGGCCGCGGCCGGGGCGGCCGTCGTCACGAGTGCTGTGCCCAGGCCGATCGTCAGCAGCAGGGCGGCCGGCAGTGAGAGGAGTCTCGCCCCCACGCGACGGTCTGATCTCTTCCCGGTCACCACCACGGCCCCCTGTGTCACCCGAGGCGGAGCCGTGCGTGACCGAAGGCCCACGGCTGACGCCGGGGAAGCCGTCCGAACCACGCCGTAGTCCGCGACGGCGTCTTTCGCTGAATATCTCCCACCCAGGTAATCCGGCTCGCCCGTCAAGGAGTTGACGGGCCTACGGTTGCGGGTCAGCGCCGGATTTCGACCGGCTTCCCCTGGGTGTCGAGCGACTAATCAGGCGAAGTGGAACACGCGTTCACACAGAGCGTCAAGGTGGGGTACGTCTCCCCCAGGCACCGCGTCCAGGGCTGTTCGGCGCCGTCCACGCCCGGCCAAGGCCCGCCGGATCAGGCGCTCTTGGCGGACCGACGGCGCTCCGGTAGCCTCCCCGACTGCCGAGTGGGGGAACCCGGTGAGACTCCGGGGCTGACGCGCAGCGGTATGACACGGCTGGAGGCCGTGCCGAGCCCGAATGCCCAGCGGCAGAGCAGCACAGGAAGCCGTACCACGCGATTGGACGGCGGCCCGTTCGTCGTTCTCCCGTCACGGCACCGCCCGGTTCCCGCCCGGCGCGGCCCTGCTCGGAGGCGTACGCCTGGCCGGCGTCCCCCTCATCCCAGGAGCAGGCCATGTCGTACCGTCCGCCGTCCTCCCGCCGCGTCGCGCTCGCGGTGCCCGCCGCGCTCGGCGCCTTCGCGCTCACCGTGCTCCCCGCGTTCGCCACGACGACACCGGCCCAGATAGCCACCTCGAAGACCAACGGGGTCAGCTATCTCAGATCCCTGCAGGGCGCCGACGGCTCCTACGCCGGGAGCGGGCTCTCCAACGAATGGGCCTTCAGCGCGCTGGCCGCCGCCGGCACGGCCGCCGTGGACGTCACACCCGGCGGCGACGCCACCAAGAACGCCCGTACGGTCTACCGCAACCACCTCGCCGCGACGGGCTGGCCCGGCGGCGCCCCCGTCGTGACGGACTACGAGCGGGGGATCCTCAACGCGTACGCCGCGGGCATCGACCCGGCCCGGATCTCCGCGGGCCGCAATCTGATCGCCGACACCTACGCGTACTGGCAGAACGCCGAGCCCGGCTACTTCGGCCCCTCCGCCAACTACAACGGCACCGTCTTCGCCGCGCTCGCGCTCGCCGGCGCCAGGACGCAGGCCGGGGCACAGCGGGTCCCGCAGAAGCTGCTCGACGCGGCGGTCACCCGGGTCCGCGCCAATCAGCACAACGACGGCGGCTGGAACTACAGCAAGGCGGAGGGCGATCCCACGGCGCTCGCCGGACCGAGCGACATCGACATGACCGGCGCGTCCATGGCCGCGCTGTGCGTGTCCGGCGTGCCCGCCACCGACCCGGACGTCGTCCAGGCGAAGGCGTTCCTCAAGAGCAAACTCATCAACACCACGGGCGCGTTCAACGCGATGTGGGGTCCCAACACCGACTCCAACGGCTGGGCCGTCTCCGGCCTCAACGCCTGCGGCATCAACCCCCAGACCGGCGACTTCCTGACCTCCGCCGGCAAGACGCCCGTGGACTTCCTCATCGCCCAGCAGTTCAACCCGGGCGGCGGCTTCAAGTACCTGCCGAGCGACACGAGTCCGTCCGCGTACGCGTCGATCGACGGTCTGCGCGCCGTCGCGGGCGCCGGCTTCACCGCCGCGCCTCCGGTCCCGACCACGACAGGCGCGCCGCGCTGGGTCGCCACCGGCACGTTCACGGCGGGTACGGCGACCAGCCTTGCCGTGACCGTCGACGACGGCACGTCGCTGAAGGTCTGCTCGGTCGCCCTCACCCCGGCCGGCACGACGACCACCCTCGGTGCGGTGCTGAACGCCGCGGCGAGCGCCGCGACCCCGTCGGGCTGTGTCACCGGTGTCACGCCGACTACCGGGACGGGCACGATCACGGCTCTCAACGGCAAGGCGAACGCGGGCAGTTCGTCGTGGAAGCTGAGCATCGACGGTGGCGCGGCCACCACGGCGACACGCGGCGCCACGATCAACGCCGGAGACACGATCTCTCTGCGCTACGGCAGCTGAACCCTCGTCGTTCCCGGCCGGGTCCGGCGGTGTCGGGCCTGGCCGGGAACTGGATACGTACGCCGGCCGACATGTGAACAGGAAGGCAATCTACGGAGGTTGGTCATGGAACGGCGTACGTTCTTGCGTGCTTCGACACTGTCCGTCGGCGCGGCGGCCGGGGGTGTGTCGGCGGCGTCGGCCGCATCGGCGGCATCCGCGGCATCTGAGGGCTCCACGGCATCCGCGGTTTCGGCGGCGAATCCGCTTCGTGTGCAGGTGTTGATGTTCGACGGCGTGGAGGAGCAGGACTTCATCGCCCCGGTGGAAGTGCTGGGGCTCGCCGGGCGGATGAGTGGCGGGGCACTGACGACGACGATGGTCACGACCGGGCGGCCGTCCACGGTCACCTGTACCTACGGCACCAAGGTCGAGGTGGCCAAGGGCTGGTCACCGCACGAGGCGGATGTGCTCGTGGTCCCCGGCGGCGGCTATACCGCCAAGGACGGGCCGGGTGTGAACAGGCTCATCGCCGACCAGGGATTCCTGCGCCGGCTGGCCGCGTCCGAGGCGCTGCCCGTGGGAATCTGTACGGGCGTCATGGTGCTGTCGGCCGCGGGTCTCACCAAGGGGCGCAACGCCACCACCCACGCGGGCGCGAAGGCGGATCTGGCCGCCCAGGGCACGACGGTGATCGACGCGCGGGTGGTCGACGACGGCGACCTCGTCACCGGCGGCGGCATCACCTCCGGGCTGGAGGTCTCGCTCTGGCTGGTGGAGCGGTTCGTGGGCGCGCAGCTCACCCAGCGGGTGGAGACGGTGCTGGAGTACGAGCGACGCGGCACGGTGTGGCGCCGTAACTGACCGGCCGGGCACGGCGGTTGGGTCGGTTGCGGCGGTTACGTCGGCGGAGACGGTCAAGCCTGGCCGTCGGGGTGTTCCCTGCCGGAGGCCGGCTCGGAGAACGCCGCGCGGCGCAGGTGTTCCGCGAGCGCGGCTGTGGCTTCAGCTGTGGCAGTGGCTTTGGCCGTCGACGAGGTCCGGGCGGCCTTCGCGCCCCAGGCCAGCAGATGGAGACGGCGCGCCCACGGGTCCTCCAGTTCGCACACGTCGAGCGGGAGGTGGGGGTCGACCGTACGACGCGGTACGACGGCGAGTCCGACCCCGGCGGCGGCGAGGGCGACGAGGACGTTGAGGCCGGCGACGGTGGTGCGGTAGCGCACCACCGGGGCGTGCGGGCCGAGGTTCTTCTCGATCCAGCGTCGTAGCGAGGAGTCGGCGTCGAGCCCGACGAGAGGGTGCTCGGCGACCTCGCTGTACGTCAGCCCGGTCCGCCCGGCGAGAATCCCGCCGGCCTGACCGATCACGACAAGCGAGTCGTCGCCGAGGGGTTCCATGTCGAGGCCGCAGTCTCGGGCCTCCTCGTCGTCGATGACGATCCCCAGGTCGGCCTCGCCGTCGGTCAGCGTCCGCACGGTCTGCGGGGTGCGGCTCTCGGAGACCCGGACGTCGACGTCCGGGTGCGCGCGGAGGAACGAGACCAGGGCCTGCTGCACGAATCCCTGGATGGCCGAGCCACCGCCCAACAGGGTCAGTGGAGCGGTCGGGGACCGCGTGTAGCTCGCCACGGCGCTTTCCAGCCGGGCCGTCTGGGCGAGGACGTCGCGCGCGTGGCGGGCCAGTGTCGTACCCGCCGGGGTGGGTCGCACGCCCCGGCGACCGCGGATCAGCAGCGCGACACCGGCGTTGTGCTCCAGCGCGCGCACCCGCGCGCTGGCCGACGGCAGGCTCAGGTGCACCCGGCGGGCACCTCCCGTGATCGATCCCTCCGCCAGGATGTCGAGAAAGAGCCGCAGGTCGTCCAAGTCGTAGCGCATCTGTCCCAGCCTATGGCACAGCCTTAGGCTGGGTACAGAAATGACGCATTGTGCGCCCACCGGACGCGGGGTGATGCTCGGCGGGTGCCCGACATTGTGCTCGTCCTGCTGGCCGGTGCCGTCGCCGGAACGATGAACGCCATCGGTGGCGGGGGGACGTTCGTGGCGCTGCCCGCCCTGGTCGCGGCCGGCCTGTCCCCGGTGGCGGCGAACGCGTCGTCGACCGTCGCCCTCGCACCCGGGGCCGTGGCCAGCGCGTGGGTCTACCGACGTGAACTCGCCCCGGTCGGCGAGACGTCCGCGTCGGCGCTCACGTCGATCAGCGTGCTCGGCGGTGCGCTCGGTGCCGGTCTGCTGCTGGTCCTGCCGAGCGCGTCGTTCGGCGCCGCGGTGCCGTGGCTGCTCGCGTTCGCCACACTGGTCCTCGCTTTCGGCCGTCGCGTCTCCCGTGCGCTGAGCGCGGCGACGGGCCGCTCGGGCGAGGTCGGCATGAGCTCGCGGGCCGTCCTGGTCGCGCAGTTCGTCCTCGCCGTGTACGGAGGATACTTCGGCGGCGCCATAGGCATCATGCTGCTGGCGGTGTGGAGCATCGGCCTCGGTCTCGACACCGCGGCGAGCAACCCGATGCGGATCGCCCAGGTCTCGGCCGTCAACCTCAGCGCGACCGCGCTGTTCCTCGTCGCCTCGGACGCGCTGCGCACTCCGCTCGTGCTCACGGCCATGCTGGCCGGCGGGGTGGCCGGCGGCTTCGCCGGCGCCCACCTCGCGCGCCGTCTCCCCGCCCGGCTGCTGCGCGGCACCATCCTGACCATCGCCGTCACCATGACCGTCCTCTATTTCCTACGCGGCACGAAGGCGGGCTGACATGGCCGAAGGCCACACGGAAACGCCGTACACGGATACGGACACGTACACGTCCATGGCGCGAGCGAGGCTGGAGATGGCCTTCGCCGCGTACGAGCTGACCGAACTCGCGCGCTCGGCCGTCCCGATCGGCGAGCACGAGCTGAATCCCGGCTCCGCCGTTCGTCCGGCGGGCTCCCCACCGGCCGACGCCGCCCAAGTCCTCGCGGCCGCACGTCGGTTCTACGAGGCCGCGGCCACGTTCGAGCGCTTCCGGACGGACCCGCTCTCCGCCGAGGAGAACGCCTCCAGCGGGGCGAATTCCTCCACCGAGGCGTGCGGCGAGGCGAGTTGGTGGCGTTCCTACCTGACCGTCGCGCCGCTCGAAGCGGCGCGCGACCTCGACGAATGGGTGCTGCGCCACCGGGACGGGGACCCGGATCTCGGCACCGCGCCGGTGTCCGGCGGCCTGGTCCGCCGGACCGGCGGGTGAGTCAACGGGCTTGCTCCCGAGCGGCGTTCATCCGCCGTGCCCCACCTGGCGGCACGGTTCAGGCCGGCGGCCGCCACCTCCACCGGGACCTCGTGGTGGCCGGCGTCCGGTGGCGGGACCTCGGCCACCACCCGCCTGCGGCTTGGGCCTTCGGTGACGAGTGCGCGCACGAGCGATCATCGCAGTACGGCCCCGCCGACCCCGGTCACGCGGTGGGGCCCGCCGCCGCCTATCGGACGGTTCGGATGCCGGCCAGTATGAGGTCGATGCCCGCGAGGAACTGCTCGCGGTCGTCGTGCTCGGGCAGTTGCGCCGCCACCTCACGCACGTACGGGTACTCCGCGGGGTCGAGTTGCGCCCACCGCTCGGCGACGGCCCCGAGGAAAGCCGAGCGATCCGTCCCGCCCGCCACGAGACGGGCGTTCGCGGCGTTCTGTCCGGCGACGCCGAGGACGTAGTTCACGAGCACGAATCCGGCGTCGAACCGCGCGCGCTCGGGAACGCCGAGCGCCTCCAGCCGGCCGCCGATGCCTTCGAAGATCTGCACATTCGCGGACTGCCACGGCTCACGGGAGAGCTGGGTACCCACCCAGGGGTGCGCGTCGATCGCGTCGAACACCCCGAGGGCGACGGCACGGATCGCTTCCCGCGGCTCCGCACCACCGACCACGTCGGCCATGACTCGGGCGATGAGGTCGTTCGTGGCCGCCGCGAGCAGCTCGTTCTTGTTGGCGACGTGCCAGTAGATCGCCCCGGCCCCGGTGGCCAGGCGCGCCGTGAGCGCGCGGAAGGTCAGAGCGCTCTCACCCTCGGTGTCCAGGATCTCGATCGCCGCCTCGACGATCCGCTCCTTCGAGAGCGCGTCCGTGCGCCGCTCGGTCCGCTGCTTCCTGGTCGCCATGGATCCATGTTGACATATCTGGAACAGCGTTCCAACATGGATTCATGGAACACCATTCCAAGCAGGCCCCGAAAGGAACATGATCATGATGAAGACACCGGTCACCATCGTCGGCGCGGGCCTCGGCGGCCTCGCCCTCGCACGCGTCCTCCACGTCCACGGCATCCCCGCGACGGTCTACGAGGCGGACCCCTCGGCCGAGACCCGTACACAGGGCGGCCAGCTCGACATCCACCCGCACGACGGGCAGGCCGCGCTCGAAGCGGCCGGCCTCACCGACGAGTTCCGCGCGATCATCCACGAGGGCGGCGCGGCATCGCGCGCGCTCGACCAGCACGGGAAGGTACTGCTCGACGAACCGGACGACGCCGACGACATACGGCCCGAGGTACTCCGTGGAGACCTGCGGCGCATCCTCATCGACTCCCTGCCCGCCGGGACGATCCGGTGGGGGAAGAAGCTCACCGCCGTCGCCGCGCTCGGCGACGGCCGGCACGAACTGACGTTCGCGGACGGATCCACCGTAAGCGCCGAACTCCTCGTCGGCGCGGACGGCGCCTGGTCGAAGGTCCGGCCGCTGCTCTCCGACGCCAAGCCCGAGTACATCGGCACGACGTTCATCGAGACCTACCTGTACGACGCCGACGAACGGCACTCCGCGACGGCCGAAGCGGTCGGCGGCGGCGCGATGTACGCGCTCACCCCGGGAAAGGGGATCGTCGCCCACCGCGAGGCGGGGAACATCCTGCACACGTACGTCGAGCTGAACCGCTCCGCCGAGTGGATCGCCGCCATCGACTTCACCGACGCCACCGCCGCGGCCGCTCGCGTCGCGGCCGAGTTCGACGGGTGGGCGCCGGAGCTGACCGCGCTGATCACCGACGGTGAAACCGCTCCGGTCCCCCGTCTGATCCACGCGCTCCCGGACGGACACCGATGGGACCGCGTGCCCGGGGTGACGCTCCTCGGTGACGCCGGGCACCTGATGCCGCCGTCCGGGGACGGCGCGAACCTGGCGATGTTCGACGGCGCCGAACTCGGCGAGGCCATCGCCGCGCACCCCGACGACATCGAAGCGGCGCTCACCGCCTACGAAGAGGCGCTGTTCCCGCGCAGCGCGTCGGCCGCCGTGGACGCGCGAGAGATCCTGGACCTCTGCCTCGGCGACCGCGCACCGTTCGGGCTCATCGATTTCATGACCGGCGCCCCGCAGCACGACACCGGCACGAGCCGGACCTAGGCATCACCCCACGACCGCGCGGACACGATGTCCGCGAACCTGGCGCCCATGCGGAGATAGGCGGCGGCCGTCGGATGCAGGCCGTCGTGCAGATCGGCCGTCTCGTCGGCCCTCAGCAGTTCACGCCCGTCGAGATGGCTGAGCGCGGGATCCGTCCTGCGCCGTTCCGCCACGAGGTCGCGCAGGTTCTCGCGGACCGTCGTGAGCGTGAGCGCGCCGAGCGGGATCTGGTCGGTGCTCCCGCTCGCCCGGGGGCGGCCGGTCTCCGGGTCCGTCACGGTCGGGCCGGGGGTGTCTTCCAGGGTCGGGGACGGGATCGGTGAGATCACCATGACGGGGGTGTCCGGGTGGCCTTCGCGGATGGTGTTGAGGAAACCGTGCACGGCGGGCAGGAAGGTGCGCAGGCGCATGGTGGCCTGCTCGGTGATGTTGGCGCCGATCTTGAGGCTGATGAGATCGGCGGGCATGTCCCGGATGGTGCGTGCCACGAACGGGTCGAGCATCGCGTTGCCGGCGAAGCCGAAGTTCGTCAGCTGAAGCCCGAGGGCCGTCGCGGCGACGGAAGGCCAGGTGCCGGTGGGGCCTTCGGCTTCGAGGCAGTGACTGATCGACGAGCCGTGGTGAACCCAGCGCGGGCGGGTGTCCGGGGCCGGCGTACGCAGCTCCGCGTCCGCCCGGAGCGAGATGAGGTCGCAGGCGACCGACTGGGGCAGCCAGATCTCCACCTGCTTGTCCCCGGCGTCGAGACCCGAGAAGCGAACCGTCTCCGCCTCGCCCGGAACGATTTCGGTGTCGTTCCGCACGGAGACGATGTGCAGCAGGTCGCCGCCGGTCAGGCTTTCGCGGCGCACCAGGCTGCCGTCGACGACCAGGTCGACCGCAGCCGGCAGCGGGCCGCTGCCGGGCACCACCACCCGCGTGGTGTGCAGGGTCAGTTCGAGCACGGTGGCCTGTGTACGGAGGACGAGCCGTACGCCCGCGGTCGCCTGCACGACCACGTCGACGAAGGGGTGCGGCAGTTGCGCCCGTGTCCAGGCGGGCAGCCGGCGCGGCCGGAGCCCCCGCTCGTTCTCCTGAAGATCCAGCGCGCCGTCGACGCGGACCTGGGCACTGGGGAAGGTGGTTCCGTGAAGCAGATCGGTCATCTCGTGCCGCCTTTCGATTCGTATCGGTGGGTCGGTGATCACCTCGGTGATCATCCGCCGACCGCTCGCCGACCACTCGCCGATCACCTGCTGATCACCCGTCGGTCAGTGCCGGTACGCGGCGTGGCGCAGCTCGGCGGGGTCGAAGCCGTCGGGCAGCCCCCGCACGGTGATACGGGCCGACTCTCCGTCCCGCAGATCCAGATAGTTCCGGCTGAACGTCACGCCGGGTGCGGGCGCCAGGACCCGTGCCAGGTACGCGTAACCGTGGGCGGTCAGGGTCAGTTCCGCCGAGCCGTCCTCGACCGGTCCCGTACGCAGCTCGGTGCGGCTGTCCTGGAGCGGCAGCTCCTTGAGGGCGGCGAAGAACAGCCTGTTGGGCTCGGTCCGGCCCGACGCCTCGCCGACCCAGGCGAACCGGTCCGGTCCGGGCTCGTACGTCTCCGGCGCCGCCGACCAGACCGGCCGGGAGCTTCCCGGGTCGGCGACGACGCGCACCCGCTCGTCGAGGATCCGGCCGTCGGCGAAGGCCGCCACCTCCACGCGCAGGTCGAGGGAGACCGCCGTACGACCGCTGTTGGTCACCCAGAGTTCGAGCCGGCCGTCGTCGTGCCGTACGAAGCTGGTCAGCACGGTCCGGTAGGCGCGCTGGGTGAAGTAGTAGCCGGCCTTGGCGATCAGGTCGTGGTCGACGACCGACCAGGAGAGGCCGGGCCAGGGGTCGTTGAGCTGCCACACCAGCGTGCCCGAGCAGTGCGGCTGACGCCGGCGGTAGTGCTCGATACGAGCTGGAAGTGACCCAGGGGCTGAACCGTGTGGCCGGGACGCCGGGGGTGCGAGGCAGGGGCTTCATCGGCAGCGTGCATGGAACGGTGACTCCTTGCTGTATGACAACGTTATCAACGGACACGGCGGATCATGAGAACGCAGCCGCCACCCACCAGTGCGAGAACGAACGTGGCGGCGAACAGGGTGCGATAGCCGGCCACCGTCACCAGACCGGCGGCCAGCAGCGGACCGAGCACCAGCGGCGCGGTGTTGGCGATGCTCAGGAATCCCAGGTCCTTGGCCTCGGAGCCGCCGTGCGGCAGCACCTCGACCATCAGCGCCTGGTCGACCGAGAGGTACGTGCCGTATCCGACGCCCGCGATCAGATAGAACGCGATCATGGTCGGTATGGACGGGGCGATCAGCGCGGGCACCGCGGCGACCCCTACCAGCACGGACGCGACCACGACGAGAGGCTTGCGCCTCCCGATGCGGTCCGACAGCACGCCCGCCGAGGCGGACGCGACCAGGGCGCCGGCGCCGAGCAGCGCCGTACCGAGTGCGATCACCTCGCTCGCGCGCTCGGTGCTCAGGCCGAGGAAGTCCGTGAACAGATAGAGCTGGTAGAAGGCGACGGTGAAAATCGCGAGGATCACGCAGAACCGTCCCGCGAAGGCCCATAGGAAGTCCGCGTCCCTCGGCGGCAGCAGGGACCTCAACAGCGCCCGGGGCGCGACGCGTTCGCGCGGCTCGTCGGCGTTGGACGCGTCCCTGGCCAGGAAGAAGACCAGCAGCGCGGCCACCACCATCGTCCAGGGCACCAGCTGGATCCCGGCCGTCGGGTCGTCGACGGACTTCGAGGCGACGACTCCGCCGAGCGTGGTGCCGATGAGATAGCCGACCCCGCCCAGGGCCGACGCCTTGCCCAGCGAGACTTTCGCGACGCGGTCGGGCAGCAGCGCGTGCAGCGCGCTGAGCATCGCGTTCAACCCCGCCTGGTAGACGGCGAAGCAGAGCACCTGGAGTGCGAACACGGGCGTCAGCCCGGCCGCCGCCAGCCCCCCGGCGGAGACGAGCGCCCCGCCCAGAATCCACGGATTGCGCCGTCCGAAACGACTGCGTGTGCGATCCGACAGCGCGCCCGCCACGACGGTGCCGAGCACGGCCGCACCGGCGCCCACCGCTGTCAGCACGGCGTACGAGGCGACCTTGGAGTCGGGGCGCTCGTCGGCGAGCAGTGCCTGCAGCAGAGTGCCGGCCGCCGCGGAGGGCAGCGCCCACGCGATGTGGCTCGTCAGCAGCAGCGGTCCGAGCCGCCCCAGGCGTTCCCGTCTCTCGGCCCTCGGCGGGTCGTGCGCCGGCCCATGCGGGTCGTCCGCCGGCTCGCGACCGGTGGCGGCCGGGGGTTCCGGCGGCGCGGGCACGTCCGCGTCCGGCATGTACTGATGGCTGCCCATCACGAACCTCCTTCGGCCCCGGGGTCTCGTGTCCCGCTTTCACAGTAAACGTGAAAACCGAGTGACACTAGGGTTTCACCTCTGTTGCGTTCCCGTGCCCTTCGACCGTCGGCGGATCGGCGTTTCCGCGTTTCGACGGATCGACGGATCGACGGATCGACGGATCGACGGATCGGCCGGTGGGAGGAGAGCCCGCGCGGGACGGTAGGTTCGGACCATGGGCAGCAACGCACGGCGGGGGCCGTACTCGAAGGGGATCGCGCGGCGTGCGGAGATCCTCAAGGTCGCGCTCGACGCCTACCAGACCTCGGGCCGGCAGGGACCGTCACTGAAGTCGATCGCGGCGGCCGTCGGACTCGCCGAGGCGAGCGTCCTGCACTACTTCGACAGCAAGGACGAACTGCTCGTCGCCGTGCTGGAGGCCCGCGACAGCGAGTACATCGACCAGTACGACCTCAGCACGCTCGACGGCGTCTGGGCGCTCCTCGCGCACACCACACAGACCCCGGGCCTGGTGAAGCTCTTCGTCGACATGACCGCCGCGGCGGCGAGCCCGGAGCATCCGGCCCATGCCTTCATGCGCCGGCGCGCCCAGGTCATCGTCGCCCTCCTCGAACAGATCCTCGGCCCGGGGCACGAGTGGCAGGCGCGGGTCCTGCTCGCGGCGGCCGAGGGGCTTCAAGTGCAGTGGCTGCGTGACCCGTCCGTCGACATCGTCGCCGACCTGAAGCGCCTTCAGGCCGCGCTCGCCCTCGCCGAAGGCGTGTGACCGGCGCGGCGGGCAGGCCGCGACGGCCCCCGCGCGCCGCACGCACGGGGGCCGTCAGGCCGCCGCCTCCCCGGTGGGGAAGTCGGCGGAGCGGCTGACCTCGGCCCACCGTGCGGCTTCGGCGGCGCGCTCCCGTGAGGCCTTGTCGGCGTACGCGACCGCGTCGGAGCCCAGCAGGAGCCGTAGCGGGGGCTCGGGGTTGTTGACGATGTCGATCAGGACGCGGGCCGCGCGGGCGGGGTCGCCCTTCTCGGTGCCCTCGTTCTCACGGCGGTAGGCGTTCATCTTTCCGACGGTCTGCTCGTAGTCGGGGCCGACGTCGTGGAGGGTCATGGACGAGCCGCCCCAGTCGGTCCGGAAGGCGCCCGGCTCGACGATGGTGACCTTGATGCCGAGCGGTCCGACCTCGGTGTTCAGCACCTGGGAGAAACCCTCGACGGCGAACTTGGCGGTCTGGTACGCGCCCATGCCCGCGGTCCCGCCCACGCGTCCCCCGATCGAGGAGAACTGGAGGAAGTGACCGGCGCGCCGGGCCCGCATGTGCGGCAGCGCCGCGCGGGTGACGTTGACGACGCCGAAGAGGTTGGTCTCGATCTGCGACCGGAAGTCCGCCGGGTCCATGTCCTCGATGGACGCCGAGTTGGCGTAGCCGGCGTTGTTGGCGACCACGTCGAGCGAGCCGAACGCCTCCACCGCGGTGGCGACCGCGGCGCGGGCGGCGTCCGGATCGGTGACGTCGAGGGCGACGGTACGGACGCGGTCGCCGTACGCGTCGGCGAGCCCCGCGAGCTGCTCGGGCCGGCGGGCGGTGGCGACGACGTTGTCGCCCGCCTCCAGGGCCGCCTTGGCCAGTTCGTACCCGAAGCCGCGGGAGCTGCCGGTGATCAGCCAGTTGTGGCGTTGCATGATGCGCTCCTTATTACCTACGTACTAGTTGGTAGGTAACTCCAGCGTGCATCGTCCGGCCCCGGTTGGCAACCTACTAGTTGGTAGGTACGCTGGGCCCATGCCCCGCAATCCGGACGCGACACGAGCCCGCATCATGAAGGCGGCGACCGACGAGTTCGCCACGTACGGGATCGCGGGAGCGCGCATGGACCGCGTCGCCGAGCGGGCCGCCAGCAGCAAGGAGCGCATCTACACGTACTTCGGGAACAAGGACCAGCTCTTCGACGCCGTCTTCAGCAACTACGTCGAGGACTCCCTTGCCGAGGTCGACTTCGACGCCCACGATCTCCCGGCCTACGCGGGCCGCATGTTCGACCACTTCGCCGACGTCCCCGAGCGGCTGCGGCTGTCGACCTGGTACCGCCTGGAACGCCCCGAGGGCACCCACCTCCGGACCTTGATCGACACCAACGACGTCCGGGTCCAGCGCATCGCGGCCGCGCAGGACGACGGATCGGTCCCGTCCCACTTCACCGCCGTGCAGCTGCTGGCGTTCATCCAGGCCCTCTCGACGTCCTGGGCGACGATGAACCCGGAGTTCTCGGCCCTGGCCGCGTCGATCAGCCGCCAGGAGCGCCGCCGCACGGTCGTCGACGCGGTCGCGCGCGTCGTCGGCGTCGCTGCCGCCCCCGACCCGGACGGCGACGGTGGCGACGGCGGCGGCTGACAGCGCCTGACCGGCCCTACGCGAACTGGCCGGGGCGGTAGTCGCCCGCAGGCTGCCGGACGATGACGTTCACGCGGTTGAACGCGTTGATGAGGGCGATCATGGACACCAGGACGGCCAACTGCTCCTCGTCGTAGTGCTTGGTCGCGGTCGCCCAGACCTCGTCCGGCACACCGCCGGTGGCGGCCGCGATTCGGGTGCCCTGTTCCGTATGAGCTCCTCCCTCGTAGTCGCCGGGTACACCACCCGGGTACACCGCACTGACGGGTCAACTGAGCGGAATGTGACGGCCCCGGCGGATCTCCCTCTCGTCATGCCGCCCGGACCGCCAGCCGGGTGCCCAACTCCAGGATTCGCAGGGCGCGTTCCGTGGCGTCGGCCAGGATCTCACTGCTCCCCTCGATCGCTTCGGGCAGCGACATCGGCGCCGGCAGGATCGCGCTGTACGCGTCGACGCCGATCGCCCGCACCAGATGCGCGCCCGGCCCGATGGTGCCCGCGAGCACGAACACCGGCACTCCGGCCGCATGGGCCCTGCTCGCCACCTCGGCGGGGATCTTGCCGCGTACGGTCTGGTGGTCCAGCGCCCCTTCGGCCGTGATCACCAGATCGGCGCGGGCCAGTCTGGCGTCCAGGTCGAGCCGGTCGAGCAGGACTTCGAAGCGGGGCAGGAGCCGCGCCCCCAGCGCGGCCAGTCCGGCCCCGAGCCCGCCGGAGGCACCGGTGCCGGGGGCCGTCCGCAGATCGATCGCGGGCGGCAGATCCCGGGTGAGGATCGCCGCCCAGCGCTCCAGGGCCGCCGACAGCACCTCCACATCGGCCGGACCCGCTCCCTTCTGCGGCCCGAATACGCGCGCCACACCGAGCGCGCCGCACAGGACGTTGAAGGGGTTGCAGGCCACGAGCAGTTCGGTGCCGGCGAGGCGCGGGTCGAGTCCCGACGTGTCAATACGGTCCAGTTCCGCGAGCGCGGCGCCGCCCGGCGGAAGTTCGCGGCCGTGGTGGTCCGTCAGCCCGGCGCCCAGCGCCTGGAGCGCTCCGGCGCCGCCGTCCGACGTGCCGGAGTCCCCGCAGCCGACGAGCACCCGCCGCGCTCCCAGGTCGAGGGCGGCGCGGATCAGTTCACCCACGCCGTACGTGGTGGTGGTCCCCGGATCACGCCGGTCGGCCGGTACGAGGGAGAGACCGGCGACCGCGGCCATCTCCACGACGGCGGTGACGGGGGTGACGGGACCGGAGCCGGCATCGGCGACAGGGCCGTCCTCGCCGAGCAGGGCGAAGTGCGTGCTCACCGGAAGCCCGACCGGGCCCGTCGCGGTGCACGTCACCAGTCGGCCGCCACCCGCCAGGGCCAGCGCCTCCGCCGTACCCTCTCCCCCGTCCACCAGCGGGATCAGATCGATGTCGGCGTCGGGGATCACCCGCCGGACGCCCTCGGCGATGGACTCGGCCACCTGAGCCGCGGAAAGGGACTCCTTGAACCCGCTGGGGGCGATGACGATGCGGTAGCTCATGGCTGGGTCTCCAGGTGGACGGGCACGCCGAGCAACGGCCAGACGGCGAGGGCGAAGAGCAGCACGAGGGCCGCGGTGAGGGGCGCGAGCACGGCCGAGAGCCGCAGGAGATCGCGCGGGGTGTACGTGGGGGTGCCGGGCAGATCGGCGAAGAGCGCGACCGGCTTGGCTGAGGCGGGGAGCGTGTGGCAGAAACCGGCGGCGGCGGTCGACGCGAACGCGGCGGCGACCGGATTGACACCGGCGGCCAGCGCCGCGGCGACCACCAGCGGGACCAGGACGGAGGAGCGGGCGGAGCGGGACTGGAGCGCCAGATGCGCCGCCGTACTGATCACGATCACACCGGCGAGGAACATCCACGGCGGCATCGACGCGCCACCCGGCACCCAGCCCACCAGCCAGTCGGCCGCGCCCGATTCGGAGAGCGCGATGCCCATCGCCATGGTGGCGGCCATGAAGAGGAGCAGCGGCCAGGGCACTGTCCGCAGGCCGTCCTTGAGGCCCACCGTGCCCAGGGCCGGCGAGGCGGCTACAACGGCGCCGATGAGGGCGACCACCGCGGGCGACACGCCGTGCAGCGGTTCACTGCACCACAGCACGACCACCGTCCCCAGCAGCAGCAGGCACCGCGCCTCCGGCGGGGTGAGCGGCCCTTGCACCGGAGCGTCGGAGTGCTCCTGGATCTGCGCCGTGGTGATCCGCACGGGCCCCGTCCGGTCGGCCCGGCGGGTCGTCGTCAGAAGCACCAGCTCGGCGGCCAGATGGGAGGAGACCACGGCGAGCGGCAGCCCGAGGATCAGCCAGGTGACGAAGCCCAGTTCCTCCCCTGTCTGCTCCCACAGCACGCCGACGGTGATCAGATGGGCGCCCGCGCCGATCAGGGTGGCGACGGCGGAGAGCAGGATCACCGTCGGGAAGAGGAGCGCGAGCATCACCACCAGCCGCTTCCGGTCGGCGAGCGCCTTGGCGAGGGCCAGGAAGACCGGCAGGGCGAGGGCGGCGCGGCCGGAGGTCGCCGGCACGGCGAAGGCCGTGACGACCAGCCCGGCCGTGGTCAGATGCACCAACTGCCGTACGGTGCCCGCCCCGCCGACCAGCCAGGCGGCGGCACGGCCCGCGAGTCCGGTCTTGCTGACGGCGGCGGCCAGGACGAAGGCGCATATCAGCAGCCACACCGTCTCGTCGCCGAGGGTCGCGAAGAGTGTCTCGCTGCTGATCACCCCGGTCGCGGTGAGCGCGAGTCCGGCGCCGAGCGCCACGTAGGTGTCGTCCACCGAGGTGGCGATCCAGGTGTACGTGGCGAGGATGAAGACGACGAGCGTGAACCGCGCGTCGCCGCCGAGGCGGAGGAAATCGCCGGGCAGGGCGAGCAGGACGCAGAGGCCGAGAACGGCGGCGAGGCAGCCGGTCTGCCGGAGAGAAAGAGGCACGACGATCAGCCTGGGGGCGGGCCGTGAGGTCCGAATGAGGCTTGGGTGAAAGCCGCTTCATGTACGCGACGGTGCCGACGCCCCGGCGGGAGACTCCAAGTACCCCGGCCCACGGGCCGCGTTCACGGCATCCGGTAGCCCATCCCCCGTATCGTCTCCAGCCGCTCGGCGCCCAACTTCCGCCGCAGCGCCCGGACATAGACGTCCACGATGTTGGAGCCGGGGTCGAAGTCGTAGCCCCACACATGGGAGAGGATCTGCTCGCGCGACAGCACCTGGCCGGGGTGGCGCAGGAACATCTCCAGCAGCACGAACTCACGCGCCGTCAGATCCACGGTCCGCTCGTCGGCCCGTGCGCGCCGGGTCCTCAGGTCGAGGCTGAGGCTGCCGCTGCGCAGCATGGTGACTTCCGGCGCCCGCGCCGCCGTACGCAACCGGAGCCGTACCCTCGCCAGCAGTTCCTCGAAGCGGAACGGCTTGGTCATCCAGTCGTCGGCGCCGCCTTCGAGTCCGGCCACGGTGTCGCGTACGGAGTCCCTGGCCGTCAGCACGATGACGGGCAGCGTGACGCGCGCCTCGCGCATCTCCCGCAGGACGGTGAAGCCGTCCCGCCCCGGCAGGCCGATGTCGAGGAGCACCAGGTCGAAGCCGCCGGACACGGCGTGGTGCAGTGCGGAGTCGCCGTCGTCGGCGACGACGGTGGTGAAGCCGTTGGCGCGGAGGCCCTTCTCCACGAAGGAGGCGATCCGTTCCTCGTCCTCGGCGATCAGAATTCGGTTCATGAGCCCGTCTCCAGAATGAGTACGAAGGTGGCGCCGCCGCCGTCGGTACGGCGCAGTTCGACCCGGCCGTGGTGGCCTTCCGCGATGGCCTTGACGATGGCCAGTCCGAGTCCGGCGCCGCTGGTGCGGGCGCCCCGGCGGGCCGTGCCGCGCCGGAACCTCTCGAAGATCACCTCGGCGTCCTGCGGTGGGATCCCGGGTCCGTTGTCGGCGACGTACAGCTCGATCCGCTCGCCGTGCGCCTGCGAGCCGATCCGTATGCGCTGGCCCGGCACCGTGTGCTGGACGGCGTTCTGGGCGAGTTGGACCATCGCCTGGGTGATCCGCTGCGGGTCCAGCGGTGCCTCGCGGTCGGCGACCGTGTCCAGCAGCCACTCCCGCTCGCCGAGCGTGCGGGCCTTGACGAAGACGTCGGCGGTCAGCTCGGCGAGCTGGACCGGTTCGGGGCGGACGAAGTCGGGCCGCTCCGCTCGGGCGAGCAGGAGCAGGTCCTCGACGATGCGGCTCATCCGGTCGAGTTCGTCCGTGACGAGACGTATCGTCTCCTCCCGGTCGGCGGGATCGTCGCCCATCAGTTCCAGGTGCCCGCGCACGATGGTGATGGGTGTGCGCAGCTCGTGACCCGCGTCGTCCACGAACACCCGTTGCGCGGCGAACGCCTGCTCCAGTCGGTCGAGCATGCCGTTGAAGGTCTCGGCGAGCGCCGCGATGTCGTCCCGCCCCTCGACGGGGATACGCCGGGTGAGATCCCGCTCGGTCAGCTCGGCGGCGGTCTTCCGTACGAGGCGGACGGGCGCCAGGATGTGGCCGGCGACGGCCCAGCCGATACCGCTCGCCAGGACGAGCGCCATGCCCGACAGGGCCAGCAGTGTCCAGAACGTCTTGTCGGCGACGGCCCGTTCGCGGTCCGCGTGGAAGGCGACGATCAGGGCGCCGGGAGGCTCGTCACCGAGCGGCCGGATGGTGACCTTGGCCCAGCGCAGCTCCCCCTGCGAACGGTGCAGTGTGCCGGAGGAGCCCTTGGCCGCGAGGATCCGCTTCAGCGACGTGTCGTCCTGCCACAGGGCGATGTGGTCGGGGATGTCGCGGCGCTGCCGGACGATGTCCGACCGGGTCGCGGAGGAGCGGGGCAGGCCCAGCAACTCCTCGTCCCGGTCGGCGTACTGCCGTTGCAGAAAGGTCTGGAGCAGCTTGCGCGAGTCGCCGAAACTCCGGCCGGTGTCCGGGTCCACGCCCTGGACCACGAAGTTCGCGAACTCGCCCGTCTCCTGGGACAGCAACTGGCTGATGCGGTGTTCCACGTCCCGGTGGAGGATCGAGCGCACCGTGACGGCCACGGCCCCCAGGGCCACCGTCATCACCACCAACAGCCACAGCAGGATCCGCACCCGGGCGGAGACCCTCGGAACGTCAACCGTCATCACCGAAGTCGTCGTCATCGTCGTCACCGTTGCCGGCCGACGGCCCCGGAACGACGTCGTCGTCGGATGTCCCGCCCGGCGAAGCGGTGGATGGACCCGTGGGCGAACCGGTGGGTGAGCCCGTGGGCGAAGACCCAGGCCCGGTGCTCCGCCGGTCGTCCGGTGTGCCGCTGGGCGTGCCACTCGGCGTGTTGGAGAGCTGTACGCCGGGGGGCACCTTGGGCGCGTCGGGACTGTCGGTCATAGCGTAGCTGGTCGCGGCGATGCCGAGCGGGATGGCGACGACGGCCGCCAGGGCCGCCAGACGAGGTGAGAAGGCCATGCGGCCCATCCTGGTGAGCGGGCCGATCGCCAGCATGAAGCGGGGATGAGGATTTCTTCATGAAGGCCCGGAATCCCGCTCGGTCACCTTCTCGGGTGGTGGGTCTCCGGGGGTAGGAGGAGCTTGGGGAGGTGAGGTACCTCGGTCCGGGGAGTTGGTGGTCAACGATGTCGAACGCGTCCCAGCACCCACGACGACGCCCGTGCCGTGTCGCTGTCAGCCGCGAGGGGCCGGTCCTCGTCGAGGGGCCGGTGGAGGTGGTGGACGAGGCGGGGAACACCTTCGTCTCGGACCGCTTCGTCGTCGCCCTGTGTGTCTGCCGCCGCAGCCGTTCCTACCCGTGGTGCGACACGAGCCACCGCCGCCGGGTCCGGGGCGAGGACCGCCCCGGACCACCCGGCGACCACACGGAGGGGCCCGGCCGTGCCGACGTACCGTGAGTCACGTGCGCTGAGCCCGCCGCTGCCGGAACCACGGGGTGCGGTCTCGGCCTCCGTGCGTACGGCGCTGGGCGAAGGGACGGCCGTGGCGCTCCCGCCGGAGTCCCCGGCGGGCGCGGACCCTTTCGGTGACGATCTGCAACTGGCCCTGTACGTCCTGTACGAGCTGCACTACCAGGGTTTCGACGGGGTCGACGACCGGCGCGAGTGGGACCCGGAGCTGCTGCGGGTGCGCCGCGTGCTGGAGGACCGGTTCCTCGGGGCCGTACGGGAAGCCGTGCCCGGGGGTGGTGGCGCGGACGACGCCCTGGCGGGGCTGCTGGTCGAGCCCGTGGGGGACGACGGGACGAGCACGACCCACTTCCTGGACCGCGAGGGCACCCGGGAGCAGCTGCGTGAGTACGCGGCGCTGCGCTCGCTCTACCACCTCAAGGAGGGCGACCCGCACGCCTGGGTTCTTCCCCGCCTGCACGGCAGGGCGAAGGCGGGCATGGTGGCCGTCGAGTACGACGAGTACGGCGCCGGGCGCGCCGAGGACCTGCACGCGCGGCTGTTCGCCGATCTCATGGCCGACCTGGAGCTGGACGTCCGTTACGGGCACTACGTGGACGTCGCGCCCGCGCAGGCGCTGGCCGTCGTCAATCTCATGTCCGCGCTCGGACTGCAGCGCGCGCTGCGGGGCGCTCTCGTCGGTCATTTCGCCGCGGTGGAGGTGACGTCCTCCCCGGGCTCCCGGCGGCTGGCCCACGCCATGCGGCGGACGGGTGCGGGTGCCGCCGCCGAGCGCTTCTACGCCGAGCACGTGGAGGCGGACGCCGTCCATGAACAGGTCGTCCGGCGTGAGGTCGTCGCCGGACTGCTGGCCGACGAGCCGCACCTGGAGCCGGATGTCGCCTTCGGGGTCCGGGCCACCGTCCTCGTGGAGGACCGGCTGGCGGCCCATCTGCTGGACGCATGGCGCGCCGGACGGAGCGCCCTGCGCGCCCCGCTGCTTCCGTGACGGCGCCCGGCCTACGGGAGGCGGATGACCGCGATGCCGCTTTCGAGCGCGATCGCCACCCGGGTGCCGTCCGGGTGCACGGCGGCGACGGATGACGGCATATGGGTCACACCGTACGAACCCTGCCGCCGGTACATGGGCAGCTGCGGCCACCGCGCGACGAGCTGACCGGTACGGATGTCGAACAGGCGCGGATACTCGTACAGCGCGAGGACCGCTTCGCCGCACCCGACGATCGCGCCGAGCGGCCCGGGAACGTCATGGCGGTAGAGCCATGCCGCCTTGGAGCAGGACCACACGCCGAGTCGGTGCCGCCCCAGCCCCTCGTCCACCGGGTGCTCCCAGCCGACGTCGCCGACGACCACGGCCAGTCTGTCGCCGTCGAGCCAACAGGCGGAGTCCACCTCGTCATAGCTCAGCGACAAGGGGTCCAGAAGGCCGTCCCCGTCCAGCACCGAGGCGTCGGTCAGGGCCCGGTCCAGGTCGTACACCTCACAGATGCCCGCCGGGTGCCACACCCAGCCCGCCGACATCAGCCACCGACCGCCCGGACTGACCGCCGGCCGCGCGTGGAACAGGTTCGACATCTCCGCCTCGGACCCCGCGGCCAGGCGCTCACCCGTGGCGACGTCCTCGATCTGGAGCCGGTCGTAGCGCTCGGGGCAGTGCACCAGCACTTCCCTGCCGTCGGACAGCTCCCCCAGGCCCACCGGGTAGTCGTAGGACTCGAACTGCTCCTCGTCCCGGCGCAGTTCACGGACCGCTTTCCGCCCGTCGAGCAGCAGGCCGCGCGTACCCCGCTCGCCGTACACGACGGTCCACCGGCCGGACGGTGAGGTGACGGCGCGGTCGTAACACTCCGCAAACCTCCGCCGCGTGCGCCGGTGCTCCCTCCCGTCGGGTGACCAGCGGCGCCAACCACCCACCGGGTCCAGCAGATCGTCCCCGTCCCACACGAGAGACCGCACCTCGCCGGTCTCCACCAGCATCTCGCGCACCACAACGCCGTCGTTCATCGAAGCCCCCCAGGCACGCCGCTCCCCCGGCGGCGTGCCCCCATCATCGCCGACGCGGCCGTCACACGGGGGCGTGTTCCCGGAGCCGGCTGAGAAGCTGATCGCCGATACGGGCGACCTCCGGCTTGTACGGGGTGTCGGAGAGGACGAAGTGGGTGATACCGAGTTCGCCGTACTTCCGCAGGGCGGCGGCCACATCGTCCGGAGAGCCGACCAGCCAGGTGGTCCCGGCGCCCCCGCCGCCGACCCGGCCAGGGGCGGTGTAGAGGCAGGAGTCCAGCACCTCGCCGCGCTCGGCCAGGTCGTAGAGCCGCTGCTGGCCGACGGCTCGGCGCCGTTGGGGGTTGATCGTCGAATCACGGGCGCCCGCCAGTTTGGCCACCTTCGCCTCGGCGTCGTGCCAGGCCTCCTCCGTCGTGTCGCGGACCAGCGTGGTGATGCGCAGGCCGAACTCCAGCGGTGCGTGGGTACGGCCGAGGGATTCGCTCAGCTTCTTGAGACGGTCGATCCGCTCGGCCACGCCGTCGAGGGGTTCTCCCCAGAAGAGCTGGACGTCGGCCTCGGTGGCCGAGACCGCTTCCGCCGCCGCCGAGGCGCCGCCGAAATAGAGCCTCGGGGTACGGCCGTTCTCGGCGCCGTACGGGCGCGGGCTGACCGTCGAGTCCTCGACCCCGAAGAACTCGCCCCGGAAGGTGACGTTCTCCTCCGTCCAGAGCCGGCGCACGAGTTGGAGGAATTCCCGGGTGCGGTCGTACCGGCGGGCCGGGTCGCTCTCGCCGTCGCCGTACGCCCCTGCGTTGTCGAGGCCGCTGACGATGTTGACCAACAGGCGTCCCCCGCTGAGCTGGTCGAGGGTGGCGGCGGCGCTGGCGAAGTGCGCGGGCTGCCAGTAGCCGGGCCGTATCGCCACGAGTGGTTTGAACGTGGTGGTACAGGCGGCGAGCGCGGTGGCCACGGTGAAGGTGTCCGGCCGGCCCCATCCCGTACCGATGAGGGCTCCGCCCCAGCCGTGTTCCTCGGCGGCCCGGGCGATCTCGGTGGAGAAGCCGAGCGTGCCCCATCCGTCGGCCGTGTCGTCACCGCGGTGGCCGGGCTCGACCGTGTTGGGGATGTACCAGAGGTATTCGTCGCTCATGTCAGTGCTCCGATTCGCTGTCGAGCAGGGTGGCCTTGCTCGGTGAGTTGTTCTCCGACGGCCTCGGGCCTGGCGCCGCCTCGGTCCCGGCGTCGGCCCCGGTCTCAGCCACGGCGCGCGCGGAGGCCGGTGCCGTGGACGGCGTACTGGTCGATCAGCGCCAGCTCCTCGTCGGTCAGCGGCGAGAACTCCGTCGCCGCCCTGACGTTGTGGTCGAGCTGCCAGGTCGAACTCGCCCCGATGAGCGCGCTGGTCACCTCCGGCCGGCGGAGCACCCACTGCAGCGCCAGCTGGGCGAGCGACTGGCCGCGCTTCCTCGCGATGTCGTTCAGGGCGCCGGCCCGCTCGCGGTAGATGTCGCTGATGTCGTCCGGCGACAGGAAGCGGCTGACCGCCGCGCGGGCGTCGGCGGGCACGGTGCCGTCCAGGTACTTGTCGGTGAGCAGTCCCTGTGCCAGCGGCGAGTAGACGATCACGCCGGTGCCGTCGTCGGCCGCCACCTTGAGCAGGCCGTCGGTCTCGGGGCTCCGGTCGAACATGGAGTAGCGCGGCTGGTGCAGGAGCAGCGGTACGTTCGCGCTACGCAGCAACTCGGCTGCCTCGTGGGCGAGTTCGCTGGGGTAGTTCGAGATGCCGACGTAGAGCGCCTTGCCCTGCTCGACCGCGCTGACCAGGGCTCCTACGGTCTCCTCCAGCGGAGTCGTGGGATCCGGGCGGTGCGAGTAGAAGACGTCGACGTAACTGACGCCGAGGTCGCGCAGGCTGTGGTCGAGCGACGCCAGGAGTGACTTGCGCGAGCCGCCCTTGAGATAGGGGCTGTCCCCGACGGGGTTGCCGGCCTTGGTCGAGATCAGGATCTCGTCGCGGTACGGCCCCAGATCGCTCTTGACGATCCGTCCGAAGAACTTCTCCGCCGCGCGGGCGGGCGGGCCGTAACGATTGGCGATATCGAAATGGGTTATTCCGAGATCGAACGCGTGCAGAACGATGTCCCGTTGGGTGTCGAACGGATAATCGTCACCGAACTTCTGCCACAGGCCGAAGGAGAGAGCGGGCAGGACGAGACCGCTGTTACCGGCGCGGCGGTACGGCAGTTTCTCGTAACGGTCTTCGGCGGCTCGGTAGCCCATGGACGGTCATGCCTTTCTGAAGAAATGGGGAGGGTCACGGCTCGCGGGCAGCGCACGACGGCGGTCGGCGCCTGAAGCCGTCGGACGGCGACAACCCACGACGAGGCACCGTGCGTTGGGAATGGGAAAACGACAGGAAAAGGGGGAAACGGGAAAGGCGAGAACGTGGCCGTGATCGGTGCGCTACGGAGAGCGAGATCAGGCGAATCCGCGTGAGCGCGAGAAAACGCGACTACGCGTCAGGTGGCACTAAAGACAGAGCGCGCTGGCCGACCGCAGAAGGTCGACGTGAATGCGCGTAACGAGCCTTACACCTGGATGCACGATGCAAAGGTAAGCGAAGCGAAGGATCCTGGCAATGCGCGCAACCGTCGGGAGCGGAGAGGGCGGAAGGGGTACGCCGCGTGGGACCCCCGCGTCCGTACCCGTACGCCCGCGGGCCCGTACGCCCTCACGCATCCCGTCCGCGGGGCCACCGCGGCAGGGTTGTTGCAGGGTTGTTGCGCCGCGCGGTGAGGACTCGGAAGGAAAGTCGATACGCTCCCGGTTGACTTCGGGGCTTCGGCAGGCGCTCAACTGCCGTTAACAGGGGATGATCCACCATGACCAGCACACCTTCCGCCAACCTTTTCAAACCGCTCGGGGAAGGCGACCCGGCCGTTGTCGGTGGTTATCGCCTCGCGGCCGTGCTCGGCACCGGCGGCATGGGCAAGGTGTACCTCACGTACACACCGGGCGGCCGGCCCATCGCGCTCAAGGTGATCCGGCCCGAGTTCAGCGAGGACCCCGAATTCCGGCGGCGCTTCCAGCGGGAGGTCCAGGCCGCGCAGCGGGTGCAGGGTCTGTACACCGCGCCGGTCATCGACTCCGACACCGAGGGCTCGCAGCCGTGGCTCGCCACGGCGTACGTGCCGGGTCCCTCTCTCGCGCACGCGGTGGCCCAGCACGGCGCGCTGCCGTTGCGGAGCGTGCTGCTGCTGTCCGTCGGGGTCGCCGAGGCCCTCCATGTCATCCACGGCGCGGGCATCGTGCACCGTGACCTGAAGCCCGCCAATGTGCTTCTGGCCTCCGACGGCCCCCGCGTGATCGACTTCGGTATCGCCCGCGCCGCCGACACCACCGCCCTCACCGGTACCGGCGTCAGCGTGGGCACCCCGGCGTTCATGGCGCCCGAACAGGCGGCGGCCGGTACGGTCTCCCCCGCCACCGACATCTTCGCCCTCGGCCAGATCGCGGCGTTCGCGGCGATCGGTTCACCCGCTTACGGCGAGGGGTCGTCGCACGCGGTGCTCTACCGGATCGTCCACGAGGACCCCGATCTCAGCCGCGTGCCGGCGGAGCTGCTGCCCCTGGTGACCCGCTGTCTGACGCGCGACCCGGCCGGGCGGCCGAGCCTGACGGAGATCATCGAGCTGTGTCACGAGATCTCGCCCGTCGCGCTGCGCCAGGGCGAGGACTGGCTGCCGCAGGCGGTCGCCGGATCGATCACCGAGCGGCTGCAGCTGCCGGAGCCGGCGAAGACCCCGCCGCCGCAGCCGAGCGTGGCGCCGACGCCGACCCAGTTCTCGCCGCAGCCGCCGGCGCCGGGCACGGTGAACCCGTACGCGCCGACCGGTTTCGCCGTGCCGCCGCAGACCGGGCCGGGCGCTCCCGGCCCGGTACCGCCGCCGCCCGGTTATCCGGCACACCCCACGCAGGGCCACCACACCCCGCCGCCCGGCTACCCGATGCAGCCCACGCCTCCGCCGGGCTACCACACGCCGCCGCCCGTCGTCCACGCTCCCTACGTGCCCCCGCGGCCGCCCAAGCGGAAGCAGCGGACCGGGCTGATCGTCGCCGCGTCGGTCGTGGGCGCGATCGTCGTCCTGGGGGTCATCGGTTCCCTGTTGCCGGACGGCTCCGGGAAGGACGACGAGTCCAAGTCGCCCAGCGGCGGCAGCAGCAGCAGCGCGGGGGGCGGCTCGGACAACGGCGAGACGTCGGGCACGGACGCGGGCAAGAAGCGGCCCGACCCCAAGTCGGCCTCGTACAAGGGCATCGACGTGACGGAGAGCTACCAGGTCATGCTCGCCGACAATCCCCCGCGGCCCGCGGAGGGGGACGTCTCCTACGGCGGCGGGGACTTGTACTACTACGTGGACAGCCTGTTCGGGGAGGACAACTACATCGGAACCGACAACGGCAAGTTCATCCTGCTGAACAACGCGCAGAAGGGCTCCCTGGAGACCTGCCGCGCGGAGACCCGCTTCACCGAGAGAATCACTCTCGACCAGCTCAGTGACGGGTCGGAGTTCTGCGTGCTCAGCGACGCGGGCCATATCGCGGTCGCGACGTACCAGGGCAAGGGCGGCGCCGAAGGCTCGACGTACGTCACCTTCGACCTCACGATCTGGCGGAACGCGGAAGAGGCCAAACCGGAGGACTAGACACCCCTTAGACCCTCCCGACCGCCCCCGCGTCAAGACTTGCGCCGGACGGGTGAGCCGGTCGGCGGGATCGGCTCGGCGTGGTGCGGGGCGGGCCCCGGCGCCGTATTGGTGGCCTCTTCGGGCAGCGGACGCGGAGGCGGTGACGGGTGTCGACGACCGAGCCGGTGCGTCCGGGGCGCGCCCAGTGGGGTGCGCTGATCCTGTTCGCCGGGGCCTCGGGCGCGGTTGACGTGCTGGCGTTCATCGCGCTGGGCCGGGTCTTCGCCGGTGTGATGACCGGCAATCTCGTGCTGCTGGGGCTCTCCCTGACGGGGACCGGGGACGAGGGCGGTCCGGCCGCGCCGCTGCTGGCCCTCGGGGGTTATGTCGCGGGCGTCGCGGCCGTGGCGCCCTTCAGCCGGCGGCGACCGGAGGAGCGGGAGACGCACTGGCCCCGCACGGTCGTGCGCTGGCTCGCCGCCGAGGTCGTACTCCTGGCCGCCGTCGCCGTCGTCTGGGGCGCGGCCGGCGGGGCGCCCGCGCAGCCGTGGCTCGATGTCGTGCTCGTCGCGGTCGCCGTCGCCATGGGGACGCAGTCCGCCGCACTGGCCCGGACGGGCGCGGCGGGCGGGCCTGGGACCTACTTCACCGGCACCCTCACCCAGTTGGTCGTGCGCGCGGTCGGACCGGCGGGCGAACGCCGTGCGGACCTGGGTTCCCTGGCGCGGCTTGTCGCGCTCACCGCCGGCGCGGCCGTGGCCGCGCTCGTGTACGCGGCGTCCGCGCCCTGGGCGATGGCCGTACCGCTGCTCTGGGCGTCGGCGGCACTGGCGTGCGTGGCCGTTTCCCCCCGCCCGAACCGGTCCACCCCCACCACACCGACAACTGGAGACACCCCATGAAAGCCGTGGTCTACGACGGCACCCGCCGTGTGTCCGTGCACGAGGTCGAGGACGCGGCCCTTCAGGAGCCGACGGACGCGCTGGTACGCATCACCTCCAGCGCCCTGTGCGGCACCGACCTGCACATGTACGACGGCCGCACGGGCGCGGAGCCCGGCCTCGTCCTGGGCCATGAGCCGCTGGGTGTCGTGGAGCGGACCGGCGCCGCCGTCACGGCGGTCGCGGCGGGCGACCGGGTCGTGATGCCCACCCATCTGTTCTGCGGGGTCTGCCCCAACTGCGCCCGTGGGCGGACCGCCGCGTGCAGCCGGATCAGACCCGGCGCTTTCGGCGCCGCGTACGGTTACGCCGGCATGGGACCGTTCCGGGGCGCCCAGGCCGAGTTGCTGCGCGTGCCGTACGCGGACGCCAACTGCGTACCGCTGCCCGGGGAGCCCGGCGACCGGTACGAGGACGCGTTCGTGCTGCTGGCGGACGCGTTCGTCACCGGCTGGCACGCCACCGAACTGGCCCGGGTGCGGCCGGGCGACACCGTCGCCGTGTTCGGCGCCGGGGCGGTCGGGCTGCTCGCCGCCCACTCGGCCGTCATCCGTGGCGCCGGCCAGGTCTTCGTGGTGGACCACGTCGCCGAACGGCTGGCCGTGGCCGCCGAGTTCGGCGCTGTACCGGTGGACTTCACCGAGGGCGACCCGGTCCGGCGGATCCGCGACCACCGGCGTGAGCGCGGGCTGCCGCCCGGGGAGGAGGGCGCGGACGGAGTGGACTGCGGCATCGACGCGGTCGGATTCCAGGCCCGCGACCGCTCCGAACCGGGGCGGGAGAATCCGCGCCAGGTCATCGACGATCTCGCTCGGCTGGTGAACCCCGCCGGATCGCTCGGTATCGCGGGGGTCTTCGCCGCCAAGGACCTCGACCCGGCGCAAGAGGGTCACCGCGACGGGTCGCTCCAGGTGCCGTGGGCCACACTGTTCGACAAGGGCATCCATGTCGGATTCGGCCGCACCCACGACCGCCGCTACACCCGCCTGTTGCGGGACCTGGTGCTGGACGGCAGGGCGCACCCCGAGAAGGTCGTGACCCATCACGGTTCGCTGGCCGACGCGCCGGGTCTCTACGACGCGTTCGACCGCCGCGCGGACGGCATCGTGAAGGCGGTGCTCCGGCCGTGACGACCGGGCCGGTGGCGTTACGCTCCCGTCGCCGTCGACGCGCCGGACGTCACCACGGTGATCGCCTGGCCGCCGGGCAGCCGCTCCCGGGCGGTCGCGTCACTCGTCCGCTCGGCGGCCACGCTCCGTGGCTCGGCGCCGGCGGGTCAGGACAGCGGGAGCGGCGTCCCGGGAGTCCCGGGAGTCCCGGGAGTGATGAGGCCGCTCTCGTAGGCGATGGCGACGAGGTGCGCGCGGCTCGTGGCGCCGAGTTTGCGCAGGATCCGGTTGACGTGGGTCTTCACGGTGAGCGGGCTCAGGCCGAGAAGCTGGGCGAGCGCGTTGTTGTCGCGCTGACTCGCGACGAGGGCGAGGACCTGGCGTTCCCGGTCGGAGAGGTGCTCCAGCGCCGAAGGCGGCGCGACGGCGCGGGTGTTGTGGGCCGCCAGCAGCGCGTCGAGGGAGGAGATGACCAGTCCTCCCCCGCTCACCAGATCGAGGGCCGCCACGAAGTGGGGTACGTCGATGTCCCGGCCGAGGATGCCCGTGACCCCGGCGCGTACGAAGAAGGCGATGTCCGAGGGCGGGACGGAGCCGATGACGGCGAGCCTCGTGCCGGCGGCGGCCTGACGCAGTACCAACTGGGTCGCGGCCGTGGGGCTGTTGGGCAGTGCCCCGGCGTCGATGAGGAGGAGATCCGGCCGGACGGCGGGCAGTTGGGCCAGGGCGTCGGGGAGGGTGGCGGTCTGGCCCTGGAGGGTGAGGACGGCGGACGCCCCGATGATGTGCGCGTAGGCGTCGCGCACGAGGGTGGGACCGCCCGTGAGGAGTACGCGGTGCATCTCTCGTCCTTCCGTCGGGTGCCGGCTCCGGCGGGCCCGCGGTGCGGCACACGCGTCCGACGCGCCACACGATGCGGCACCACCGGGTGAAGCGGCCTCGGCCACGTGCGCCTCAACGGCCGTACGCGCCCGAGGCGTTCACACCGTTCACGCCTGGACGGCGGACTTCTCGGGCTCGGCGCTCGCGTGCGTCTTCTCCAGGCCGCCGGTGACGGTGCGTACGGCCGGGATGACCGCCGCGATCGCGGCGGAGATCAGCGCGATACCGCAGCCGATGATCAGGCCGGTGCGGAACCCGCTCTCGGAGGTGACGCTGAAGCCGCCGATGTCGGTGGTCATCTGGGAGAGGACCAGGCCGACCACCGCGGCGCCGATCGACGTGCCGAGGGAGCGCATGAGGGCGTTGAAGCTGTTGGCGGCGGCGGTCTCGGAGAGCGGGACGGAACTCATGATGAGCGCGGGCATCGAGCCGTACGCGAGGCCCACACCACTGTTGATCACCATGATGGCCAGCATGATTCCCCAGGCGGATCCCATCAGCGCGAGCGACAGCCCGTAGCCCGCCGCGATGACCAGGACTCCGCCGAGGAGTGTGAGCTTGGGGCCGTAGGCGTTCGTCAGCTTGCCGCCGAGCGGGGAGACGATCATCATCATGATGCCGCCGGGGGCCATCCACAGGCCGGCCGCGAGCATCGACTGCCCCAGGCCGTAACCGGTGGCCTCCGGGTACTGGAGCAGCTGCGGTATCACCAGCATGCTGGCGTACATCGCGAATCCGACGAAGATCGACGCGATGTTCGTCAGCAGGACCCTGGGGCGGGCCGTGGTACGCAGGTCGACCAGCGGGTCCTTCGTACGGAGTTCCCAGGCGCCCCAGCCCACCAGGAACACGACGGCGGCGACGAACAGACCGAGCGTGGTGCCCGAACCCCAGCCCCAGTCCGCGCCCTTGGAGATCGCGAGCAGCAGACTGACCAGACCGGCGCCGAGACCGATCGCGCCCACATAGTCGAAGCGCTGACCCTTGGCACCGGCCGGCACGGTCGGGATCAGGAACCAGATCAGCACCGCGATGATCGTGGCGAGCACGGCGGAGCCCCAGAAGAGGACGCGCCAGTTCGCGTACTGGGCGACCGCCGCGGCGATCGGCAGGCCGAGGCCACCGCCGATGCCCATGGAGGCGCTCACCAGGGCGATGGACGAGCTGAGCTTCTCGGTGGGAACGACGTCACGCAGCAGGGCGATGCCCAGCGGGACCATGCCCATCCCCATGCCCTGGAGCCCGCGTCCGATGATCATCGGCAGGACGGAGGACGAGAGGGCGCACACCACGGAGCCCACGATCAGCGGCACCGAGCAGACGAGAAGCATGCGGCGCTTCCCGAGCAGGTCCCCCAGCCGGCCGACGACCGGCACGCAGACGGCCGCCACCAGGAGGGTCGTCGTGATCACCCAAGTGGCGTTCGACGCCGAGGTGTTGAGGATCATGGGCAGATCGGCGAGCAGCGGGGTGACCAACGTCTGCATGATCGCGGCCGTCGTGCCGGCGAGCGCCAGCGTGGCGACCACACCGCCCGAGCGGGAGGTGAGCTGTGGGGCGTCCATGAAAGGGGACTCCTAGGGCTGTCCAACACGAAACGAACTTGTGCATCATACATATCGTATGTATCGAGCACTTTACATGCAGGGTGCATGCACGTGAGAGAATGGGGTCCAGGCCGTTCCGACGTGGTGCGAGAATGGCCCGGCGCGAGAGAGCAGGAGGCGACACAGGCATGGTCGGGGCCACGCACGAGATCGAGTACGAGCAGATGCTGCTCAGCCGCCACACGTTCTTGAATCAGAAAGGCGGACGCCGGAAGGACGGCGTACTGGAGCGCAGCGCCTACATCCTGCTCAGCCGTATCCGCCTGCAGGGACCGATGTCGATCGGCGAACTGAGCGACGCCTTCGGGCTCGACGCCTCCACCCTCAACCGGCAGACGGCCGCGGCGATGCGCGCGGGGCTCGTGAAGCGCATCCCGGACCCCGAGGGCGGCATGGCTCGCAAGTTCCGCATCACGGACGAGGGCGCACGCGTGCTCGACGAGGAGCGCGAGGGCATCGTCCAGTCCCTGGACCGGGTCATGTCCGAGTGGCCGGAAGAGGACATCGCCGCGTTCGCCGCGTATCTGAAGCGCTTCAACACCGACATCGAACGGCTCGCCGGCAGGCCGTGGCCGCGTCTCTGATTCATCCGTATGGAGTAGCCGAGCCGAGGGGCGGCAAGCACCGGCCGACGGGCGGATCTCCGGTGCGGGGCTCCGTCCGGTCCGACGGGTCCTGGGACGCTACGCCGGTTCGTTGAGGTGCGCGTCGCGCGTCGTGGTCGCCAGTGTGGAAGGGAGTACGCGGACATACGGGCACCCGGCAGGCGCACCGACGGCCGCACCGACACCGCCGACAAGGAGACCACCCCATGGCCACCTGGACCAAGGACGAGCTGAGCAGGATCGAGCACGCCGACGAGTTGCAGATCGCCCCGCTGGGCAGCGACGACACACCGCGCGAGCCGACGACCATCTGGGTGGTCCGCGAGGGCGACGACCTGCACGTACGCGCCTTTCACGGCCCTGGCGGCACCTGGTACCGCCACGCCACCAAGCGGCACGCGGGCCGCATCAGCGCCGGCGGCGTGGACAAGGACGTCACCTTCGTGGAGGAGCACGACCCGGCCCTCAACGACCGGCTCGACGCCGCCTACCGCAGCAAGTACGGCAGCTACAGCGAGACTTATGTCGACCCCATGGTCGCCGACGACGCTCGCGCCGCGACCCTCAAGCTCGTCCCCCGCTGAACCGAAGCCGAAGTCGGAGCCCGAGTCGAACTCGTAGCCGTAGCCGTAGCCGTAGTTGTAGCCACAGCAAAGGACTTCCCATGACCACCATCGCCATCGTCGGAGCAGGCACGGGTCTGGGCAGCGCCGTGGCGCGCCGCTTCGGACGCGAAGGCTTCGACGTCGCCCTCGTTTCCCGCACCAAGGAACACGTCGACGCCCTCGCCACCGACCTCGGCGGTGAAGGCGTGAGCGCGCGCGGTTTCGCCGCCGACGTGACCGACCCGGCCGCTCTCGCCGCCGCCCTGGAGGCCGCCGCCTCCGACCTCGGCCCGGTCGAGGTCCTGCAGTACAGCCCCATCCCCCACAGGGACTTCATGAAGCCGGTCCTGGAGACGTCTCCGGCCGACATCGAGGGCCCGCTGGCGTTCTCCGTCGTCGGACCGATGACAGCCGTCCGCCAGGTCCTGCCCGGCATGCGCTCCCTGGGGCGCGGCACCCTGCTGTTCATCAACGGCGGCACCGCCGTCCAGCCGCAGCCCGAGCGCGCCGGTACCTCGATCGCCTTCGCCGCGGAGAGCGCCTACGCGCACATGCTGCACGACGCCCTCGCCGGGGATCGGATCCACGCGGCGCAGCTCATCATTCCCGGCGCGATCACCCCCGGCCATCCCCGCAAGGACCCGGCCGTGCTCGCCGACACGCTCTGGGGGATGCACCAGGACCGTACGGAGTTCCGGCGGTACGCCGAACCCCTGGACGCCTGATCCGGCCACCCGCCCCCGGAGGCCCCGGACCGGACCGGATCAGCCGGTCACCACGCCCAGCCCCTGCTTGACCTGGCGTGTCAGATCGTCGGCCAGGATCTCCGGGGTGCCCTTCTCCAGCCCGTCCAGAGCCTGGGCCGCGACGGACGCCGGGTCGGTCTTCTGCGCCGGGTCGACGTACTCGGCCATGTCGGTGTCCATGTAGCCCACGTGCAGGGCGGAGACCTGGATGCCGCGCGGTGCCAGCTCCTCGCGGATCGAGTCCGTCAGGGACCAGGCCGCGGCCTTGCCGGCGCTGTACGCGCCGTATCCGGCCGGGTGGACCCACGACAGCACGGAGAGCACGTTCAGGATCGAGCCGCCGCCGTTGCCCTCGATGACGGGCGCGAAGGCACGGGTCACCTGAAGCGTCCCGAAGAAGTGGGTCTCCAACTCCAGGCGGATCCGGTCGAGTTGGCCGTACACGAGCGGCGTGTGGGTGGAGATGCCCGCGTTGTTGATCAGGAGCGTGGCGTCGGGTGCGGCGGCCGCGGCGGCACGGACGGACTCCGGATCGGTGATGTCGAGGCGCAGCGGTACGGCACCGGGCAGATCGACCGTCTCGGGACGGCGGGCTCCCGCGTACACCTTGGCGCCGCGCTCCAGCAGTTGTTCGGCGATACGGCGGCCCAGTCCTCGGTTGGCGCCGGTGACGACCGCTACGGCGTTGTTCAGTTCCATGGTCCTGATCCCTTCATCGGGGGCGTACGACCTCTTCAGGTCGTTGCCACACCACTTAGATTACACTCAACATCTAAATGCGGAAGGGTTGAGGCGTACGATAGATGTCATCGAACATATATTTCAGGGAGGTGGCCGATGGGCCGCGTATCGAAGGAACAGGCGCAGGAGAACCGCCGTCGGATCGTCGACACCGCCTCCCGTCTCTTCCGCGAGCAGGGCACCGCCGGTGTCAGCGTCGCCGACCTGATGAAGGCGGCCGGGCTCACCCACGGCGGCTTCTACAAGCACTTCGACTCCAAGGAAGCCCTCGTGGACGAGGCCACCGCCTGCGCGTTCGACGGGGTGGAGGATCCGCTCGTCGCACGGCCGGGGGCGGACGACGGCGATCCGGAGGCCGCGCGGCGCGCGTTCGTCGACGACTACCTCTCCCCCGGGCACCGCGACGACATGGCCGGCGGCTGTCCCACGGCGGGCCTGGCCGTCGACATGGCGCGCGGCGCCGCGGGCAGTGCGGCGCGGCACACGTACGCCGAGGGGGTAAGGGAGTTCGCGGAGCGGATGGCCGGCGACGGCGATGACGGCCTCGCCCGTCTCAGCACGATGGTGGGCGCGCTGATCCTGGCCCGCGCGGTCAACGGCGACCCGCTCTCCGACGCGCTCCTCGCGGCCGCGAAGGCCGAGGTGTCGGCGTAACGACGCCCCGGCCCCGGCCCCGATCTGCTTCGAACGAGGCCGGGGCCGGTGTCAGGTGCGCGGGCCCAGCAGTCGGATCGCGTCGGCGACCACCGTGCCGTCGGCGTCGTTGCTCAGCTCGACCGACGTGGTGAGACCGGCCCGCAGCCGGTAGCTGCCGACCGTGACCCACGAGCCGCCGCGCGGCTCCGTGGCTCCGGCCACCCGCTGGTCGATCCGCACGGTGTCGGTGCCTGCCGCGTGGACGACGGTGTACGGGGCGTTGCCCGCGCGGTTGGCTCCCGGGGCGTAGGACGTCTGGATCTCGTACGTGCCGTCCCGGGGCACCGCCGGACGCCAGCGCACCAACCGCTCGCCCGAACCGGCGGGCGCCGTACGGTAGTTGCCCGCCCAGTAGCCGGGGTCCGCCGTCGCCGTCGGCCAGCTGCCGGTGACCACGGCGAAGCCCAGCCGGTCGTTGTCCACGACCACTTCCTCGCGTACGTCGGCGGAGCCCGGCGCCTCGATCAGGCTGAGCGAGTCGAGGCCGAGCGACGTCCCGCCGCCCCTGCCGGTGCCCGTCACCGCGCACCGCAGGGTGTGCCGGCCGGCGCGTAGCCGGGCCGTGCCGATACGGGCCAGGTCGTAGCCGTCCGCCGACTGCGCCGTGGTGTCGATCGAGAAGGCGGGCAGCTTGGTGCCGGTCAGGGTGACCGTGGCCAGTGCGCCGTCCGCCGAGCGGTAGTGGCGCAGCAGCAGCTCGTACTCGCCGGTGCGTGGCACCCGGAAGGTGAACTCGGCCGAGCCGCCTACCCGTTCGGGGGTGAGGACCAGTCGCTCGCCACGGCGCGCGAGCGGATCGGCGCGGGTGTCCACGGCGCCGCCCGTGACCCTGCGGTCCGCGCCGGCCAGGGCGACCACCGTCTCCCGGTAGCGGGGGCCGCGACGCAGTGTGTCGCGGCCCCGGGTCAGCCAGTCGAGCGAGAAGCGGCAGACGTTCACGCGGCGCGGGGCGCTCGCGAGGTCGCCGTCGCAGCCGTAGAGGAGCACGATGGTGCCGTCGGACAGCCGGGCGAGATCCGAGTAGAAGGAGCGGCGTTCGTTGATGACCCGCCGGTACCGGTACGAGGTGCCCTCGTCGTAACTGACCGACACCGTCATGTTGTATCTGACCGGCGAGTCGGGGCGGCTGAACAGCAGCCGGTCGGTGTCGCGGCTGCCGGGTCCGCCGGTGTAGCGCAGCAGGCCGGCGTCCACCGCGTTGAACGAGCCGGTGCCGCCGTCGAACGCCGGCTGGGACCAGGTCAGTCCGTCGTCCGAGCTGGCGGAGACGATGCGCTGTCCCTCGCCGCCGGCCGCGGCGCGGCCATTCACGAGCACGGTGCCGTCCGACCGCTGCACCATCCGCGCTTCATTCATGGGGTACTCGACCTGTACGGGCACTGCGCCGGTCGCCTTCCAGGTGACGCCGTGGTCGTCGCTGTAGATCGGCGCGACACCGTAGTACCGCTCGGCCACGGTGTTGCCGACGATCACCCTGCGGTGCGAGCAATTGAGCAGCAGGCGCCCGGACTTGAGCTGGAGTCCGTGGCCGGGACCGGGGCCGTGCAGCGCCCAGTTGTAGGGAAACCCGTCGAACAGACCGGCCAGGTTCCGTACTTTGCCCCAGGTCCGGCCGCTGTCCCGGCTGGAGATCACATACAGGTCGCCGGAGTCGCCGGAGCAGGACGTGTTCTGCGGCAGTCGCAGGGAGAGCATGAAGAAGAGGAAGATCTCTCGCGTCTCCCGGTCCACGACCAGCGCCGGATTGCCCCAGGACTCCCCGCCGACGGAGGTGACCAGTGGGCGGCTCGCCTCCCAGGTCTCGCCGCCGTCGGTGCTGCGGCGCAGCAGCAGATCGCGCGGCCCGGCGTCGCACACCTCGTGGCGGCCCTCGGTCACGGCGAGGATGGTGTCGTCGGGCAGCACGGCGAGGGCGTGCACGTGGTAGTTCACCAGCGGGCCCTCGACGGAGTCCCACAGGGTCCGCTCGTCGAAGAAGGAGCCGCGCCGATCGGGCGTGGGCCGTCGGTCGGCGGCGTGTGCCGTGGATCCCGACGCCCCGGGGCCGAACGCGGCGGTGGCCGAGACACCGGCGACGCCCAGGGCGAAGGATCTGCGGTTCATGTCGGTGCGCTTCGGTCCGGTTTCGGACATGGTGAGCCACCCCTTTCGGGCGGTACGGAGGAGAGTGAGCCGGCGCGGGGGGTTACGGTCCGGATCAGCGACGTACGGACCCGGTGGGTACCGGATCGGCGGCATGCGGACCCGGCAGGTGCCGGATCAGCGGCGTACGGAGCCGGCACGTACCGGATCAGGCGCGAGTGGATCCGGTACGTGCCGGATCAGGCGCGTATGAGATGTGCGTCGAGGGGGCCGAGCAGATCGAGCAGCGCGTGCCGCTCCGCCACGGAGCACGGTGTGAACGGTGCCGCGACATGCGGCGGGCACAGCCCTCGTTCGGCCAGGACCGCCTTCACCGCCGGCACACCGGGCCGTACGGTGTGCAGCACCAGCGCCTCGTCGAGCAGTCGTTGCGCGCGACGCGCGTCGTCGTCCCGTCCCTCACGGTGGGCCCGGAACAGCTCGACAGCCGTCCCCGGCAGGAGATTCGCCACACCGGGGACCAGACCGTCGGCGCCGAGCCGTAGCGCGTCGAGCGCCTGCCCCTCCGCGCCCTGGCTGACTCCGAAGTCGTCGCGACGGCGGGCAGCCGCGACCGCGCGGCCGAACAACGCGAGGTCGCCAGAGCTGTCCTTGATGCCCACGAGGTGCGCCAGGTCGGCGAGTTCGTCGAGCAGGGCGGGTGTCAGCGGATTGCTGTAGCGGGGGGCGTTGTAGGCGACGACGGGTACGCCGAGGCCTGCCGTCGCCGCGTAGTGGGCGACGATCTCGTCGTGCCTGTGGTGGTAGTAGATCGGCGGGCTGAGGACGAGCGCGTCCGGCTCGGCGGGCAGGACCGCCTCCGCGCGCGCCAGCGCCTCGGCGGTGCCGGGGGCCGTGATGTTGACCAACACTGGCCCGCCGCAGGTTAGTTCGCGCCAGCGGTTGGCCACCCCGGCGGCGAAGTCGCCCAGTTGGGACGTCGGCAGCAGCGGGCCCTCGCCGTTGCTGCCGAAGAGCATGAGGCCGTGTGCGCCTGCCGCCGCCAAGGCGCCGAGCAGGGCGTCGGCGGCCTCGGCGGACGGCCGGCCCGGCCGATCCATGGGTGTGACCAACGGGATCATGACTCCGGCCAGCAGCGCGCGCCCGTCCGCCTGTCCCTCTCTCTGACTCCCCTTGCCGGTCCGTCTCTCCCCGTCGGTCCCGCTGTCCTGACCGTCCATCAGTACCCCTTGACCTCGGGCCAGGCCAGTTCGACCCCGGCGCGCGTGAGTTCGTCCTGGAAGTGGCGCAGCCGCTCGCCGTCCTCGTACACCTGCTCGATGTCGAGCCGGTTGTCGAGGCAGTACGCCGCCAGCGACCCGGCAGCCTCGCCGATGTTCCACTCGACGGGGTGCAGCCGGTAACAGCCGTTGGTGATGTGGGTGGTGCCGATGTTCTTGCACACGGGCAGCAGATTCCGCAGCCGCACGGGGAGCAGGGCGCCCAGCGGGATCTGGAAGGGGCTGCTGGCCACGTCGATGTAGGTGTCGCCGCCGGTGGAGGGGTGCAGGTCGATCCGGTACATCCCGATGCCGACGGAGTCCGGGTAGCGCACGGCGCCCTGTTCGCCCCGGACGGTCAGCGACAGGTCCTGTTCGACGATCCGGCGCCGGGCGACGATCCGGCGTGACTCACGGATGTACGGCGCCTTGGCCAGCCCGTCGGCCGTACCGAACACATCGCCGCGCAGCCGCAGGCCGGGCCAGCCGGTACCCCCGTCGGGGCGGGGCGCCTCGGTCTGGAGCCAGTGGAGCATGCTCATGCTCAGCTCACGGGCCCCCGCCAGATGCCGGTCCCGCTCCTTGTCGTCCACCCCGATCAGCGGTCCGGGCAGGTAGTCGATCATGGGCCAGTTGACGATGGTCACGTCGCTCGTGACGAAGCCGGGCCGGTACAGCTTCCGCGAGACCACCCGGCGGAACTGCCACAGTTCCTTGTCGCCCGCGTCCTTGCTCTGGTCGGCGACCACCGGCCCCGATTCGGCGTTCGGCGTGAAGCCGCGCGGCACGGTCCGCAGGGTCCTCGGATCGGGCGCGCTCAGGCTCAGCAGCCGGTTCGGCCACTGTGGCGGCCGGTACGCGGCCCAGCGGTCGTAACCGGCCGGGCGGTCGACAGTGTGGTCCTCACCCGCGAGATGGTCGACGGCGAACACCCAGGAGAACGCCTGCATGTTGGCCGGCTGCGCCTCGTCGGGCGCGCTCGGCTCCCCGGTGTCCCGCCGCGACTCGAAGCCCGTCACATGCTCGGCGCCGGTCAGCGGCAGCAGGTCGCCGAGTTCCGTCGCGTCCAGGACGTACGGCGCCGACACCTCGACCCGCGTACCGTCCGGGCCCTCGACGACCACGGACCGTACCCGGTCGCCGTCCACCGACGCGGCCACCGGCCGGTGCCCGTACAGAATCCGCAGCCGCCCGGCCGACACGTACGGCGCGACCATGGCCTCCAGAACGGCGGCGGCGACCCGGGGCTCGTGGCACAGCGCGCTCACCCGCCCCTCGCCCGGATTGAGATGGCGGCGCCGCCTGGCCTCGTCGGTGAGCGGGTACCACGTCCGGTAGTGGTCACGGATCGCCTCGCGCAGCGCGCGGTAGGTGCGGGTGGCGCCGAACTGCTCGATCCAGGCGTGCTCGTCGGGCGGTACGCCCTGGCTGGTGAGCTGGCCGCCGATCCAGTCGGTCTCCTCGGTGAGCAGGACCGACCGGCCCCGGTCGAGGGCGGCCAGCGCGGCGGCCACGCCGCCGAGGCCCCCGCCGACGATCAGGATGTCCGTGGCAGCCGCCGTCTCCGCGCTCATATGCCGCTCCCCTCCCGTGTGTTGCCTGCCGTATCGCCTGCCGTATCGCCTGGCGCGTCGCCGATTGCGTTGCCCGCGGTGTTCGCCTGGCCCGTACTGTCCGCGCCGTCGGTCGTGTCCGGCGCTTCCCGCCCGGCCGTTCGTCCGGCGGGGCCGAACGTGAAGTGCCGGGGCGCGCCCCGCACGTCCAGCGCCACGGGCGGGCCGCCGCCCGGTGGTGTGACGAGCAGGTCGCCGTTGCCCTCGGCGGTCCCGGTGACGCGGTCGGCCGTCAGCCGGTAGCCCCGGACGACGACGCCGGGCGCCATGTCCAGCAGGACACGTCCGGCCAGGCCGACGGTGAGCCGGTCGGCCGCCCGGATGTCGAGGCGGCCCTCGCCGAGCGGCAGGTTGCACAGCTCCGCGGGCTCCCCCGGGTGGGCGAACCGCCAGCCGTCGGGACGTGCGTCGGCCAGTTCACCGAACGCGAGGTACGCCAACAGACCTCCCCAGGCCATCAGCCCGTCCGAACGCTTCTGAAGACCCGTCAGATTCTCCCCGTCGGCGGCCGGATAGTTCTCCCTGACGTGGCCGTGCTCCCGCCATTCGTCGAGAAACAGCCGCAACAGCGCCCCCACCACCGGCCGGCTCAGCTCGGTCAGCTCGTACCGCCGCAGGCCCCGTACGGCGAGATACGCCATCGGTGCCCAGATCCGGCCGCGCCAGTACGTCGCCGCGAAGCCGGGGTCGTTCCGGGCGACGCTGGGCAGTGGCCGTACACCGCCGAGCGCTTCGGGCTTCAGCAGATCGGCGGCCACGGCCGCCGCCCGCGCGGGCTCCGGCAACCCGCCGAGCAGCGCGTACAGCATCGTCGGCGAGACATGCGGATCGTGCGTGCCCGCCGCCGTGAGATTGCGGTAGCCGCCCCGCTCGCCGTCCCACAGCAGCCGGTCGGCGACCGCCTTGGCCGTGGCGGCCTCGGCGCGCAGCCGGTCGGCCGTCGCGGGCTCCCCCAGGATGTCGGCGATCGCGGCCAGTGCCTCGGCGTCGGCGATGTGCAGCGCGTTCAGCCCGACGTCGGCGAGGTCCATGGTGTGGGTCACCGGGTCGTACAGAGCCTCGTCGTACATCGGCGAATCGTCCAGGCCGGACTCCCGTTTGGCCCGGTCCAGGGTCGCCGACGCGGGGTCGCCCGCGATCGGGTCGGAGCCCCAGGCGAGCAGTCCGTGCGGTCCCCGGCGGGCCCGGGGCCACCAGTCGTGCCAGGCCAGCAGCGCCGGGAAGGTCTCGTCGAGCAGCGCCACGTCACGGGTCCCGGGCGACAGGCCGCCCGCCAGATACGCCTGATACACCGTCAGCGCGCCGACGGGCGGTTGCGAACGGTCGTCGGTGCGGCCCCCGTCGTCCGAGATCCGGTTCGGGATCATCCCGGCCCCGTCGGTGTACGGGAGGATCTGCCCGAACACGCCGCGCGCGTAGTCCCGGTCGACGGCGGAGGCGGCGAGGCCCGTGAAGAACGTGTCCCAGGCGTGCAGGGCCCAGGTGCCGTAGAAGCCCTTCCGCTCGGCGCAGACGAAGTCCCGCGACGTCGGGGTGAGGACGCGGTCGATGCCGGGCGCGTAGACGGTGTTCCAGGTGACGGCCCTGGTCAGTGCGTCGGCGGCGTCGCCCAGCCAGCCGCCGGACCGCAGCCGGGTCCGGTAGGAGGCGCCCTGGCGCGCCGCTAGTACGGTGCCGGTCCCGGCGACCGTCCCGGGCGCGTGCTCCGGCGCGATCCGCAGGTCCACGGCCCCGGCCTCGACCGCGAACGTCAGGAGCAGCGTGTCGGCCGGCCCCTCGATCCGCCGGGCCGGCGACGAGGCGCTGACCGTCCAACGGGCGCCGCCCACAAGGACGGTGCCGACCGGGCCCGTGCCGTCGGAGACCGTACCGTCGAGGCTCGCGGCGTCCGGGCCCGTACCGTCGAAGCCCGTACCGTCCAGGCCCTCCACGGACAGCACGACACCCCCGCCCGTGCACTCGGCGCGGGCGTGCAGGACGTCGCCGGGGCCGCCCGCGAAGAGCAGCCGCAGCCGGTGGCCCGCCGCCCGTACCGTCACCTCGGCGTAGGCGCCGTCCACGGTGTGCGGCCCCAGCCGCTCAAGTCCGTCGCGCCAGGTGAACCCGTCGAGCACCGGTCCCTCGGCGCCGAGTACACCGAACCGCACCCGTGGTCCGGACGGCAGCAGGCTCATACCGGTGTGCGTGCGGACGTCCCAGGTGTTCCAACCGGTCGGCGCCGGAGTGACGGTGGTGGCAGGGACGGCCGTCGCTGTGACGGTGGTGGCACGCTTCCCGCTCATACGACTCCCGCTCATACGACCGCCTTGTCGTCGGTGGTGCCGTCGCCCGGCACCGAGTCGTCCAGGTCCAGCGCCGCGTCCAGCAGCGCCCGGGTGTACGCGTGACGCGGCGCGGTCAGTACCTCGCCGGTCCGGCCCTTCTCCACGATCACGCCCCGGTGCATCACCGCCACCCGGTCGGCGATCTGGTGCACCACCCCCAGGTCGTGGGAGATGAACAGCATCGCGAGCCGGTGCCTGGCCCGCAGATCGGCCAGCAGCCGCAGGATCTGGGCCTGGACGGAGACGTCGAGCGCCGACACCGCCTCGTCGCACACCAGCAGCCGGGGCCGTACCGCCAGCGCTCTGGCGATGCTGACGCGCTGGCACTGACCGCCCGACAGGTCCCCCGCCCGCCGCGACGCCACCTCGGGGTCGAGCCCCATGTCGGCCAGGAGCCGGTGCAGCGCCTCCGTTCGATCGCCCTTGGGGGCGGTGACCGGGTGGGTGTCCCAGACCTCGGCGATGATCGAGGCGACCGTCATGCGCGGGTTCAGTGACGAACGCGGATCCTGGAACACCATCTGTACCGCGCGTTGCAGCTCCGGCGGCCGGCGGCCCGCGCGGCCGAGCGGCCGGCCGTCGAAGGTGAGCGTCCCGGCCCCCGGCCGCAGGAGTCCGGCCACGCACCGGGCGACGGTCGTCTTTCCGGAGCCCGACTCGCCGACCAGCCCGAGGGTCTCCTCGGGCGCCACCGACAGACTCAACCCGTCCACGGCGGCCGTGCCGCCCCTGCGGGCTCTGCCCCGCCCCCCGTAACTGACGCGCAGATCGCGCACGTCGAGGAGTTTCCCCACTCGCTCATCCGAACTCACGAGCCCAGCACCTCCTCGGCGAAGTGACAGGCGCTCCACCGCTCCCGCGCCACCTCCCGGACCGCCGGCACCTCGCCTCGGCACCGTGCGCGGGCCAGTGGGCAGCGCGGATGGAACGCGCAGCCGGCCGGCCGGTTCGCCGGGGTCGCCGGGGCCCCCGGCAGCGGATCGGCGAGCGCGGTACGGGTCCTGACGGCGGGCACGCTGCGTACGAGGGCGGCGGTGTACGGATGGGCCGGCCGGCGCAGTACGTCGCGGGCGGGCCCGCGCTCGCCGACCCGTCCCGCGTACATCACCACCACCTGTTCGGCGACGTGCGACACGACCCGCAGGTCATGGCTGACCAGCAGCATGGCCAGACCGTCCGCCGCCTGGATGTCGGCCAGCAGCCGCAGGATCCGGGACTGCACGGTGACGTCGAGCGCCGTCGTCGGTTCGTCGGCGAGCAGCAGCGCGGGCCGGCCGGCCAACGCCAGGGCGATCATGGCGCGTTGGCGCAGGCCGCCGGACAACTCGTGCGGGTAGGCGCGCATCCGGCGGCGCGGTTCCGGTACACCCGCCCGGTCGAGGAGTTCGACGACCCGGCGGTTCACCTCGGCGCGCGGCAGCCCGTCGCGGCGTGGGATCTCGCCGACCTGACGGCCGATCCGCTGGGTCGGGTTGAGGGCGGCGAGCGGGTCCTGGAAGATCATCGCGATCTCCCGGCCGCGTACCGTACGGCGCCGTACCTCGTCGGCGGCGATCAGGTCCTCGCCGTGCCACAGCAGCCGCCCCGTGAGCGTGGCGCCCTCGGGCGGCAGGCCCAGGATCGCCTGGGCGGTCATCGTCTTTCCGCTGCCCGACTCACCGATCAGTCCTACGGTGGTGCCTCTCGGTACGTCGAAGGACACACCGTCCACCACGCGCACCCGCTCACCGCGCGGGCCCGGCAGTTCCACCACCAGGTCGTCGATCCGCAGGGGCGGCCCGTCGGTCGCGGGCTCCGGTTTCACGGCTCCGCGCTCGCGCGCGGTTCCGGCCGGGGTCACGAGCCACCGGTCCGGACGGTGGCGAAGTCCGGCAGGCCACTGGCGTCGGGGGTGAAGCCCATGAGGTCGCTTTTCCAGGCGTAGGCGATGCTCACCGACATCGGGTACATCCCGACGGCGTCCTGCCAGATGATCCGGCTCGCCTGGCCGTAGAGGTCGGTGCGCTTCTTCTTGTCGGCGGTGGCGCCCGCCGCCGCGAGCAGACCGTCCAGCCGCTTGTTGCAGTAGCCGTTCCGGTTGGCCTCGCAGGTGTAGAGGCGGCCGAGGTTGCTGGCCGCGTCGTAGCTGGGGATGGCCAACTGCTGGAAGTTGATGTCCCACTTGAGCGCGATCAGGTCTTCCGTGAAGGTGGCCTGTTCCTTCTCCAGCGGCTCCGCCCGCACCCCGACCTCCCGCAGGTCCGAGACGACGGCCTGGATGAAGGGCCGGAACTCGGCGTTGGCGAACTGGAGTCGGAGCTTCTTGGAGAAGTCGAAGCCCGCGGCGGTGAGCGCCGACCTGGCGGCTGTCGCGTCGTGGGCCACGGGCGGCTGCGGTACGTGTCCGAGTACGACGCTCGTCACGGGCGCGTCGGCCGGCTTGCCGGTCTCGGGGTAGAGCTTGTCGATGATGGTCTTGAAGTCGACCGCCTGCCAGATCGCCCTGCGTACCTTCGCGTCCTTGAGCGCGGGGGTCGAGGAGTTGAACCACATGGTGAACTCGGCGCTGCTCGGCACCGTTCGCACCGTCAGGTCCTTCTCGCCCTTCAGCGAGGCCAGTTGGTCGTCCGGGATGCCCCAGAGGATGTCGACCTCGCCGGTGCGCAGGGCCGTCATCCGTGCCGACAGCTCCGGGATGTTCCGTACGGTGACCCGGCGCGGCGCGGGCTTGTCGCCCCGGTACTTCTTGTTGGGCACCAGGACCAGCGACTCGCCCGGTGTGAACCCGTCGACGGTGAACGGGCCCGAGCCGACGGGGTTGTTGAAGAAGGCGGTGTCGTCCTCGCCGACGTCCGACGGGATGACGTAGAAGGTGCCGAGCTTGCCGGGGACGGACGCGTCGGGTGCCGGGCTGGTGAGCACGACTTCGGTGGCCGACGTCCTGGTCATCGTCGAGCCGGGGAAATTGCCCGCGTTGGGGCCGTCCAGGCTGATCATGCGCCGGAAGGACGCGACCACGTCGTCGGCGTCGAGCGGGGAGCCGTCGGAGAACGTCACCCCCTCGCGCAGCGTGAACGTCCAGGCCGTCACAGCCTTGTCGGGCTTCCAGGCGGTGGCGAGATCACCGGTGAGGGTGCCGTCCGGCTCAGGTTTCACCAGTCTGCTGAAGATCTCCTGCCCCGCCAACTGCGTTCCGGTGGAGGCGCCTTGGGCGCCGTGCGGGTCCAGGCTCTCGATCGGATAGGTGCCCGCGGCCGTCACGTCGCCCGAGCCGCCGGAGCCCCCTCCGTCGTTGTCGTCGCCGCCCGTAGTCGTCGTGCAGGCGGCGAGGAGGGCCGCGCCCGCTGTTGCGGTGGCGGCGAGCCGGACCAGCCGGCTCCGCCCGTACCAGCGCGTCTTGGTCATGGTGGTGCTCCTGTCTGAGAACGAGGGTCGGTCGGTCGGAGTCGGCCGGTTCGGGGGGGCAGCCGGGTCGGACGGAGGTGGCGACCAGGCGGTTCAGTCGGTGCGGCCACGCCGGTGGCGGGCGGTGAGCTGGTCGCCGAGGATGCCGACGTTGATGATCAGGAGAGACAGGGCGATGCCGGGAAGGGTGGAGATCCACCACTGCGGTTCGAGGTACTCCTTGCCGTTCGCGATGGTCTGCCCCCAGGACACCGTCGAGGCGGGCAGCCCTATGCCGAGGAAGCTGAGCCCCGCCTCCGCCAGCACCACCAGCGCGAATTCGAGCGTGGCGAGGGCGACGATCGGCCCCGCCGTGAACGGGAGTACATGCCGGGCGAGGATGGTCCGCCCCGGCACGCCCAGCACCCGCGCGGCGTCGACCCAGGGCCGTTCCCGGATGGAGAGCGCGACGCCCCGCGTGACGCGGGCGAAGGAAATCCAGCCGGTCGCCGAGAGCGCGACGACGACCAGCAGGACGCTGCGGTCGAAGGCGCCCGCGATCACGATCGCCAGCAGGATCGCGGGAAACGCCAGCAGAACGTCGAAGACCCGCGCCAGTACGGCGTCGACAGCGCCGCGGAAGTAGCCGGCGACGGCGCCGAGGACGACCCCGGCGAGACAGGAGATCGCGACCGTGGACACACCGATGAGCACCGAGGTCCTGGCCCCGTGGACGATCTGCGCCAGTACATCGCGGCCGAGGCCGTCCGTGCCGAACCAGGCCGTGCCGCCCGTGGACGTCTCGGAGCCGGGAGAGAGCAGCCGGTCCTCCAGGGACGTGTGCACCGGGTCGTACTGGATCAGCAGCGGTCCCACGACGGCGATCAGCAGATAGAGGCCCACGACCAGACAGGGGATACGGGAGAGCAGCCGGCGCCGCGGACGCGGCGGAGCGGTCGTCAACTGTTCGGCGGCGGTGGCGATGTCGGCCATCAGGCGGCTCCCGTCCGGATGCGCGGATCCAGCTGGGCGATGAGCAGGTCCGCCATCAGGTTGAGTACGACGACGATGCCCGCGATCAGGAGGGTGACGCCCTGGACGACGGCGTAGTCGCGGTTGGCCACCGCGTCCACCACGAGCGAGCCGAGGCCGGGCCACGCGAAGACGTTCTCGACGATCACGGCGCCGCCAACCAGGGCGCCCACCTGGACGCCCACGACGGTCACGACCGGGATCAGCGAGTTACGCAGGGCGTGACCGAGCAGTACCTGACGCTGGGTCAGCCCCTTGGAGCGCGCGGTCTGGATGTAGCCCTCGCGCATCGTCTCCGCGACGCTGGTGCGGGTCAGCCGGGCGATGATCGCGACGAACGGGAACGAGAGGGTGACGGCCGGCAGCACCAGATGCTGGGGCGTGCCGACTCCTGAACTGGGCAGCAGGCGCAGGCCGAGTGCGAAGACCAGCACAAGCATGATGCCGATCCAGAACGTGGGGAAGGACTGGAGGGCGATCGTGCAGGCCAAGACCACCCGGTCCAGCGGGCCGCCGGGCCGTCCGCCGGCCAGCAGGCCGAGCGTCAGTCCCACGATCACCGCGATCGCGGTGGCTGTCAGCGTGAGGTCGATCGTGGCGGGCAGCCGGTCGAGGACGGCGTCCATGGCGGGCCTGCCGAGCCGGTGCGACTCCCCGAAGTCGAGCCGGGAGACATCGCCGAGGTAGCTGAGGTACTGGGCGCCGAGCGACCGGTCGAGTCCGAGCGACGCGCGCAGCCGGTCGATCTGGCCCTGGTCGGCGTCCGGGCCGAGTAGCACGGTCGCGGGGTCGCCGGGCGCCGCGCGGACGATGACGAAGATCAGCGAGGCGGCGCCCCACATCACGAAGACCCCGACGAGCAGCCGGTGCGCGATCATACGGATCATGTCCCCGGCCCCCCGTCGGGCTGGGGCTCGGGCTTACGCTCGACGCGAGTGGGGACCGGGCCGATCGAGTCGCCCGGTACGTACGCGCAGCGCACCGTCACCTGTCGCGGCTCGGGGGGCTCCTGGTCGAGGAGTTCGATCAGTACGCGTACGGCCTGGCCGGCCATCTCGGCGCGTGGCAGCGAGAACCGCGTCCAGTCCCGCGACTCTGGTGTCCAGGACGGCGGATCGCCCAGCAGGGCCAGCGAGCAGTCCGTCGGGAAGCGCACCCGTTCCGTGCCGGCCATCGTCGCCAGCGCCTCGGTGAGCCGGTTGTCCTCGGTCGGCTCGACCAGCAGCGCGGTGATCCCGAGCCCGCCGATCCACTCCTCCACCCGCTCGATCGAGAGGTCCGCCGGATCGGCCAGGGTCCGGATCAGCGCCTCGTCGGGGACGATGCCGGCGTCGGCCAGCCCGCGCCGGTATCCCTCCTCACGGTCGCGGGTGGGCTCGCTGTCCTCCAGGGCCCGCAGGTACAGAATCCGCCGGTGGCCCAGCCGGGCCAGTTCGGCGACGAGCGCGCCGGTCGCGGAGACGTAGTCGGCTGCCACGTAGGACAGTTCACCGTCGTCCACCTCGCGGCGTCCGACGAAGACGAAGGGGAAGTCCTCTCGGACCAGCGCCGACAGTTCCTCGCGCCGGACGTTCCTGCCGAGGAGGACGCAGCCGTCCGCGATCTTCAGCCGGTTGGCCCCGCCGACGTAGATCGACCGCTCGGCGCCACCTGTGCCACCGGCGCCGGCCCCGCGCGTGTCCGAACCCGCGGTGGCGCCCGCGCTCGCGCCGCTCGAACTGAACAGCAGCAGGTCGTAGCCCTGCCGCGCCGTCTCCTCCGCCACGCCGAGCAGGAACGGGTAGTAGAAGTCGCGTTGATCGGTCGGGAACACCGACTCGAAGGTGTAGAGCCCGAGCAGCCGGTTCCGCCCGCCCTTCAGACTGCGCGCGGCGACGTTGGCCGTGTAGCCGAGTTCCTCGGCCGCCGCCAGCACGGCCCTGCGTGTCGGGTCCGCGATCTGGGTACTCGCCGCGCCCCCGCTTATCACCAGCGACACCGTCGCCTGGGAGACGCCGGCGCGCCGGGCGATGTCCCGCTGGGTGGTCCGTCGACGCCGTTCGGGAGGGGCCATGAGCACTCCCAACTAATACGTATTAGCAAGTGCCGCAAGACGCTACTCGAATGCCGCGAAACGCGTCAAGAGCCGTGAACGGCCTTTGTCCGGCTTGTTTCTGACAGATGGTCTGATCATGTGGCGTGACAGGATTCGCCATCCGTACGCACGGGCGAGCCATGGCACTGAGGCGCGATGTCGCAGGAGCATCGAGAAGGCGACCACGAGCCGGCGTCCCGGTGAGAAGGGGAGATCGATGTCTGTCCGCGCCATTCCGGAGAACACCCGAAGCACCCTGCCGCCGGCCCCCTTGGCGGCCGGCGACCTCATGTCGCGCTTCGGCCGGGACGGCTACGCCGTGCTGCCGTGCGTTCTGACGCCGGAAGAGGTCGCGGAGCTGTGTGCGGAGACCCTGCGGATCTGCCGGGGCGAGCGGGGCGTCGTCGAGGGAGCGCTGCCGCCGGTCGCGGGCGAGAGCGACGACGACACCGTACGGAGATTCCTGTGCGTGCACTATCCGCACAAGCTGTCGGCGCTCATGCTCGACACCATGTGCCATCCCGCGATCGTCGGACCACTGACCGAGGTGATCGGGCCCGACATCAAGTCGATGCAGTCGATGCTGTTCGTCAAGTCCGAGGGCAGGCCGGGCCAGGCGTGGCATCAGGACGAGATGTTCATCCCCACCCGGGATCGTTCGCTGACCGCGGCCTGGCTCGCCCTGGACGACGCCACCGTCGACAACGGCTGTCTGTGGGTCCTGCCGGGTTCGCACCGGCCGGGCGTCATCTACCCCAACCGCGAGCACGACGACGCCCGTTACGACTGCACGGTCGAGTCCTACGACTTTCCGTACGACGAGGCCGACGCCGTCCCCGTAGAGATCGCCGCCGGATCGGTGCTGCTCTTCAACGGTCATCTGCTGCACAAGTCACTGCCCAACACCGGCGCGCGGGGCTTCCGGCGGGCCCTGGTCAACCACTACATGAGCGCCTCGTCCCTGCTGCCCTGGGCGCCGCCGGAGGACGAACTGCCCATGGCCCAGGCCGACTTCCGGGACGTGGTGCTGGTCGCGGGCCGCGACCCGTACGCCTACAAGGGGGTCACGGACATCCGTACGCCCCGGGTGCGGCGTGACCGGTCCGGCGGGTGCGACAGGTGAGGCGATGACGGACGACCGCACGCTCGTCCCACTCCCCGTCCCACCCCTCGTTCCGTCCCCCTTCGTGCCGCCCCTCGCCCCCACGCTGCTCCCCCGGCTCGGGCCGGCGGTCGCGGACTATCCGCCGGGGGCGGTGTTCGGCCCCAGGGACGCGCGTTCGTACGAGTTCGTCTGGCTGCTGCACGGCAGCGCCCGCTGGGTCTGCGGCAACCTGACCGTCCCGCTGACGCCCAGCGCACTGCTGCTCGTACGGCCCGGCATGCGCGACACCTTCCACTGGGACACCCGCCGGCCCACCCGACACGCCTACACACACTTCCGGCTGCACCCCGCCCCGCCCGGCGCCGTGGCGCCCGACGACACCGACTGGCCGGTCGTCCGGGATCTGACGGGGCGGGGCGACCCGATGGCCGCGCTCTGCCAGTACCTCCTGACACTCGGCGCGGCACGCCGGCCGGGCTGGGAGCGGCACGCCGAGGAGACCCTGCGGCTCCTGCTCCTCACCTTCGCGTACGGCCCCGGCCCCGGGACCGGTGCGCACACCCTTCCCGAACCGCTGGTCGCCATGATGGGCGCGGTCCGCGCCCACTGGTCCGACGGCGTCGCCCGGCCGCTCGCCCTGGCGCGGCTGGCGCGGGCGGCGGGAGTCTCGGAGAGCACGTTGTGCCGTATCTGCCGGCGGCAGCTCGGTGTCAGCCCGGTGGAAGGCCTCGAACGGCTCCGTCTGGCGAGGGCCGAGCCCCTGCTGTGGCTGAGCAATCTGTCGCTCCGGGCCGTAGCGGTCCAGTGCGGCTTCGCCGACGCGTACCACTTCTCGCGCCGCTTCCGCGCGGTCTGCGGCATGTCCCCGAGCGCCTTCCGCACGGTCCCACCGGAGTCGGCGCCCCCGTCACCGATCGCGAACGATGCGCTGGCCGCGCTCCAGGCGTTGGTGCCACCGTCCCACTCGGGCCGGTGAGTGAGCGGCTGACCGGCCGCGCGCCATTACCCCCGGGGTAATCGACCATTCTCCGCTCCACTGCCAGGATCAAGCACATCGACGGGAACCCCCGCCGGGATCCGGCCGCAGCCGCGAGGAGAACACCATGTCCGTCAAGTCACCCACCACCACGGTGAGTTCGGCCACCGAGGCCACGCGGGACGTGGTGCAGCAGTTCCTCACCGCCCGGGTGGCCGGGGACACCGACCGGCTGGTCGAGATCTTCGCCGACGAGGTCGACTGGCTGCTCGCCGAGAATCCCACCGTGCCGTGGATCCGCCCGAGGTCCACCGGCGCCGAATGTGCCGCCCAGTTCACGGAGTTGATGGAGCACACTGTGCCCGAGGACGCGCGCGCATCTGTCGACGCCTTCCTTGTCGACGGCACCGACGCCGTCCTGACGGGGCAGCTGTCGGGGACCGTACGCGCCACGGGGAAGTCCTTCGAGGGCCCGTTCGCGCTGCGCCTCACGGTCGAGGACGGCCGGATCACCCGCCACCACCTGTACGAGAACAGCCTGTCGATCGCCGCGGCCTGCGCCGGGTGAGTCCGCGCCGAGTGAGTCCGCGCCATCACCGCATCGGAGCGCCCGAGATCAGAGTCGGCGACGGAGACATGGATGCTGGGCCGCTGCACCACAGCCCGGCCGAAGCCGGACCGCCGGGATTCGAACCCGGGTCCCCTTTTTTGCAGAAAGAAGTATCCGTCGCCTGCGCACCGGGCGCTCCGATGCTGGTCCCCCGAGATCAGAACGGTGTGCGGCGTGATTCACCTTAAGAAGTAGCCGCGGCCCACGCACCGGGGGTGCTGCGTGTGAAGTTGTGGGGACGACAGTAGCCGACTCCCGCAGGTCCCTTCATCTGTATTTACGCGCACGGATGTTCGTCCCGGGTCCGGTGGGCGCCGGGGCTGATCAGGCCCGTCTCGTAGGCGACGACCACCGCCTGGGCGCGATCGCGGAGGGCGAGTTTGGCGAGGATGCGGGAGACATGCGTCTTGACGGTCGCCTCGGACAGATGGAGACGGGCGGCGAGTTCGGCGTTGCTCAGGCCACCGGCCAGCAGGCGCAGGACTTCGAGTTCGCGTGGGGTCAGGGCTGCCAGGTCGCGGTGGAGCGTGGCCGTGTCGGCGTCGCGGCGGGCGAAGCGCTCGACGAGGCGGCGGGTGATCGTCGGCGCCAGCAGGGCGTCGCCGGTGCGGACCGTGTGGACGGCGGCGACGAGGTGTTCGGGGGTGACGTCCTTGAGCAGGAAGCCGCTGGCCCCGGCGGAGAGCGCCGCGTAGACGTAGTGATCGAGATCGAACGTCGTCAGCATGACCACGCGCGGCTGGTCGGCCCCGGCCGCCGCTGTCGCGTCGAGGATGCGCCGGGTGGCCTCCAGGCCGTCCAGCTCTGGCATCCGGATGTCCATCAGGACCACGTCGGGCCGGGTACGCCGTACCGCTTCCACGGCTTCGAGGCCGTTGACCGCCTCCGCGACCACGTCGATGCCGTCGGCCTTCAGGATCATCCTGAAGCCGGTACGGACCAGCGCCTGGTCGTCGGCGACCACGACGCGCGGCGACTTGTTCATGGTGTCTCCACGGGGATCAGTGCCTGGACGCGGTAACCGCCGAGGGGACGCGGTCCTGTTCGGAGAGTTCCGCCGTAGACAGCGAGGCGTTCACGCAGACCGATCAGACCACGGCCGTCGCCGGCCGACGCCGCCGGGCCCGGTGTCCCGCCGGTGTCGGTGACCTCCACGCGGAGGTGGTCGGCGCCGTACACGACGGTCACGGCCGCGCTCGCGCCGACCGCGTGCTTCACCATGTTGGTCAGCGCCTCCTGCACCACGCGATACGCGGTCAGTTCGACACCGGCCGGCAGGGGACGCGGTTGTCCGGTGACGGTGACCGTGACCGGCACGCCGGTGTCCCGTACCCGTCCGGTCAGGCCCTCCAACTGGTCCAGGCCCGGCAGCGGCGCCAGATCCGCCGGACGGCCGGCGCCCGCCGGGTCCGGGGCGTCGTCCGCGTTCATCGTCAACAGCCCCATGACATGGCGTAGTTCGCTCATCGCCGCCCGGCCGCCCGCCTCGACCGCGAGCAGCGCCTCGCGGGCGTCCTCGGGAGCCGTCGCCATGACTTTGCGGGCGGCGCCGGCCTGGATGACCATCACGCTGACGTTGTGCGTCACCACGTCGTGCAACTCCCGTGCGATCCTGCCCCGTTCGTGCTCGACGGCCCGGCGCAGCGCCGCCGCCTGCTCGCGTTCCAGCCGGGACAGCCGCGTACGGCCCTCGTCGGCCCGGAGTTTCCACGTACGGAGCCCGATGGCCGCGACGACGAGCGGGACCGAGATCAGCAGCGGGACGTACTGGTCGGGGACGGTGGGCGCCATCCCGTCCCGCACTCTGCTGACGAGGAGCACCGCGAGGGGCAGGCTCGCCAGCGTCGGTACCCGGTGGCGGCTGTAGGCGGCGGCGCTGTAGGCGGCGATGACGCAGGCGTAGAAGGTGAGGCGCGCGGCGTACGGCGGTGTCAGCGCCGTCGCGCCCATCACGATCCACAGCACGGTGAGCGGGTGCCTGCGACGGAGTAGCAGGGGCGCCGAGGCGGCGACCGCCAGGCTCAGCAGGAGGATCAAGTCGCCCGATCCGGTGGGCTGTCCGAGCGGGGAGGGGACGGTGAACCGCGTCGCCTCTCCTCTCAGGTTGTCCGTGACGTAGTGGGCCATGGTGATGCCGACGACCGCCGCCAGCGCCATGTCGAAGAGCCGGTTGCGTCGGGTGAGGCGCGGCACGGGGCCGGTCGGGCGTATCAGGGATCTGGCCGCGTCCCGGAGCTGTTCCACCGCCGCTGCGTTCGTCACCGGCTCATTCTCGTCGGCCGCCGGTACGGATCGCGTCAGCCCGAACGACCGTATCCGGTACCGCCGTACATCTGTCGACTACCTCGCAGGGATGACACCCGCCGCCATCGTCCCTACGCGGTACGGGAGTTACCTCCGGCGGCCGTCGTGCCGGGGCCGGGCCCGCTCCTAGCGTCGATCGCGGCAGATGTGACGAGGGACGACCGAGGGAGACGAGCCATGACGACCGCACCGGTGATCGAGCTACGCGAGGTGAGTCGCGCCTACGACGACGGGCCGCCGGCACTGGTCGACGCGTCGATGACCGTCCGGGCCGGTGACTCCGTCGCCGTACTCGGGCCTTCCGGCAGTGGGAAGTCGACCCTGCTCAATCTGATCGCGGGTCTGGACCGGCCCGACGCCGGAACGGTCACCGTGGACGGTGTGCGCGTCGACGAGCTGGGCGAGTCCGGTTCGGCGCGCTACCGGCGGGCGAAGATCGGCATGGTCTTCCAGTTCTTCAACCTGCTGGACGATCTGAGCGTCGAGGACAATGTCGTGCTGCCCGCCCGGTTGGCGGGCATGGGGCGCCGGGCCGCGCACCGTCGCGCGGCCGACCTGCTGGAGTCGCTCGGCATCGGCCGGCACGCCGGCGCGTTTCCGGGCCGGCTCTCCGGAGGAGAGCGTCAACGTGTCGCGGTGGCAAGGGCGTTGATGAACCGGCCGCCGCTGCTGCTGGCCGACGAACCGACCGGTGCGCTGGACTCGGCCGCCGGGGAGGACGTCAGTCGGCTACTGAGGGAACTCAACGCCGACGGTCAGACCGTCGTCGTGGTCACCCACGACCTCGACCTCGCGCGGTCCTGCACCACCCGTACGATCCGGCTGGCCGACGGCCGGATCACCGCCGATACCGCCTCCGATGTCGCCTCCGACGACCCTTCCGACGTCACTTCCGGCATCGCGGCGGAGTCGGCCCGATGAGCGCCCTGGGCCGGGTCGTGCGCTCGGGTGTGGGACGCCGCCGTGTGCAGACGCTCGTGATCGGGCTGGCCACGCTGATGGCGGTGACCGCGTCCGTACTCGGCGGTTCCCTGCTCGTGGCGTCGAGCGCCCCCTTCGACGACGCGTTCGCCGAACAGCGCGGCGCGCATCTCAACGCGCAGTTCGACGCGGACAGGACGACGGTCGCGCGGCTGTCGGCGTCCGGCGAGAGGGCGGGCGTCAGCGCGGCGGCCGGTCCGTTCGCGACCGCGTCGGTCACTCCGCAGATCGACGGTGGCATGCGGCTGCCGCCGTTGACGGTCGTCGGCCGGGACGCTCCCGATGGCCCCGTAGACGAGATCACGCTGACCACGGGTTCCTGGGCCACCGCGCCGGGCGAGATCGTGCTGTCCGCCGACGACGGGCGCCAGGTCCGCCTCGGTCTGGAGCTGGACTTCCCCGATCTGCCCGGCAGTCCGACGCTGAAGGTCGTCGGCCTGGCTCGCTCGGTCAGCCGTACCGCCGACGCCTGGGTGGCAGCGTCCCAGGTCGCCTCGCTGACGCCGTCCGGCACGGTCGGCGCGTACCAGATGCTCTACCGCTTCGACGCGGCGGCGACCACCGCCGACATGCGGGAAGCTCGCGCCGAGGTGACGGCGTCGGTGCCCGCCGACGCGGTCACCGGTGCGCGGTCCTGGCTGACCGTCAGGAAGGTCGCGGCCCGCGACACGGCGCTGTTCGTTCCGTTCCTCGTGGCGTTCGGTGTCCTGGGGCTGGTCATGTCGGTCCTCGTCGTGGGCAATGTGGTCGCCGGCACGGTGGGTACGGGGCTGCGGCGGATCGGCATCCTCAAGGCGGTCGGCTTCACCCCGTCCCAGGTCGTACGCGCCCACATGGCCCAGGCGCTGGTGCCGGCCGCGGTCGGCATCGGGCTGGGGCTGGTCGCGGGCAACCTCCTCGCCGTGCCGGTGCTGTCCGAGACGGCGGACGCGTACGGCACGACCGGGCTGTCCGTCGCCCCGTGGATCGATGTCGCCGTGACCGCCGGGGCGCTGGGCGTGGTCGCCGTGACCGCGTGGGCGAGCGCGTGGCGGGCCGGGCGGCTGCGCACGGTCGACGCACTCGCCGTCGGGCGGGTCCCGGCGGCGGGGCGGGGCCGCTGGGCGGCCCGGCAGGCCGCCCGGCTCCCGCTGCCACGGGCGGTCAGCCTCGGGCTGGCCCGGCCCTTCGCCCGTCCCGCGCGGGCGGCGGCGATGGTGGCGGCGGTTCTGTTCGGCGCCACGACGGTCACCTTCGCGGTGGGCCTCTCCTCGTCGCTCAACGAGGTGATGAGCGCCAGGAACCACAACACCGCCGACGTCACCGTCGGTGTGTCCGGCCCGCAGCGGGGACCCGGTGGCGGGCCTGGTGGCGGGCTTGGCGACGCGCCGGGCGGCGGCCTGCCGGACGCCCCGGATCCGGCGGCGATCACAGCGGCGATCGAGGCGCAGCCGGGCACCGAGAAGTACTACGGCTCCGCCACGACGAACGCGACCGTCGCCGGGACCAACGGGTCCACCACGATCACCGCGTTCAGCGGCGACGCCTCGTGGGGCGGCTACCGGATGGTCTCGGGACGCTGGATCGACGCGGCGGGCGAGGCCGTGGTGCCGACCCAGTTCCTGGCCGCCACCGGGACGAAGGTCGGGGACGAGGTCACCCTGAGCGTCAAGGGTGCGGCGGTCACCGTGCGGATCGTGGGCGAGGTCCTCGACACCCGGGGTGACGGCATGCTGGTCTACACGGACGCCGCGACGCTCAAGTCGGCGGAGCCGGGTCTGGCGGCGACCGGCCACCACATCGCGCTGACGTCCGGCACGGACGTGAGCGGTTACATCAAGGCGCTGAACAGCGGCCTGAAGCCGTTGGGCGTCAGCGCGCAGGGCAGGGCGTCCGACGACGGCGGCGACATGATCCTCATCCTCAACACGCTGACCACGATCCTGACGCTGATGCTCGTGACCGTCGCCGGGCTCGGAGTGCTGAACGGTGTCGTGCTCGACACCCACGAACGCGTCCGTGATCTCGGTGTGCACAAGGCGCTCGGCATGACGCCCCGTCAGATCGTGGCGATGCTCCTGACGTCGGTCGTACTGTCCGGCCTGCTCGGCGGCGCCCTCGGTGTACCTGCCGGGGTGGCGCTGCACACCATGGTCATGCCGGCCATGGGGCGCAGCGCCGGGCTCCACCTGCCCGACTCCGTGATCGCCGTCCACCAGGCGCCCGAACTGCTCATGCTCGGACTCGGCGGCGTACTGATCGCGGTACTGGGCGCGTTGCTGCCGGCCGGGTGGGCGGCCAGGACACGTACGGTGACGGCTCTGCGTACGGAGTAGGGAGCGGGCCGCCCCGGTCCCGCGAGGTCTCGTCGGACCTCGCGGGCGGGCAGTACCTGCCCGGCTGTTCACCGGCCGCCGGACCGGGGCGGGCCGTCCCCGCCGTCGAGGAGGGCGACTTCGCGTACCGACTCGGCGATGGCCGCGAAGTCCTTCTTGAGGAGCGCACCGTGGTTGCTGGCGACCTTCGCGCCGATCTGGATCCTCGGGTTGCGGACGGTCACCGCGTCGAGGCCGGTGCGTATCCGTTCCTGCTCGTCCCCCTTGCTGCCGAGGGACGTCCCCGAGGCGACCACGTAGCGCACCGGGACGGTGATGTTGTCCAGCACCGGACCCAGCTCGCGCTCGCGGGAGAGCCTGCCGAGTTCGATGTTGCTGTCCGCCTGCTGCTCGGCGTTCATCCGTGGAGCCAGGCCCGTCGGGCGCAGCAGCGGCATGAACCAGCCCATCCGCCGGAACAGCTTCCGGATCCGCTGCTCCATGGCGTCGTCCAGCCAGTCGTAGGGGAACGCGCCGTCGACCAGGACCGCGCCCAGTGCGCGCTCCGGATTGCGCGAGGCCCAGTGCGCCGCGACGACCGCCCCGTAGGACCAGCCCACCACCAGCGCCCGGTCCACGCCCCTTGCCGTGAGAACGGCGTCGACGTCACGGACGGCGGCCTCGAAGGAGTAGTCCGCCGACCGCTTCGACTTTCTGCCGCGGGCCCGCTCGTCGTACGTGATGTGCCGCCAGCCTGTGCCCAGTTCGGCGACGACCCGCCGCCAGTAACCCTGGGTGGCGAACTGGCCGTTGAGGTAGACCACCGGGATACCGGGACCGCCGGTGTCGGTGACGGCCAGGGCCGTATCGTCGACCGGCACCATGCCGCTCCACGCAGAACCGGTCGAGGAAGTGCTGTTCTTCTTCGCCATGCTCATGAGAGGTGCTCCTTCGTTACAGGCTGCGGGCGGTGATGTCGCCGTAGGCGGTGGTGGCGTGGATGTCGAGTTCGGCGGTGCCGTCGTTCTTGAGGGCGTTGCTGACGCGGCCGTGGCCGGTGCCGGCGTCGAGCGCGGCCGAGACGCCTGCGGCGGCGCCCACCGTGATGTCACCGGACTGGGTGCTGAGCACGACTTTGCCGCGCACGGCCTCGGTGATCCTGATGTCGCCCTTCGCCGTGCTGATCTCCGCGGAGCCGCCCAGCCGGCCGACCTCGACGTCGCCGTCGATCGCGGTGAGGCGGACGCTCGCGGCTTCGTCGAGCTTGATCCGGCGGTACGCGCCTTCGAAGGCGACGTCACCGAGGCGTCCGACGCCACGGAGTTCGGCGCTGTCGGCCTTCGCCTCGACGCGGGAGCCGACGGGCAGTTGGACGGTGACCTCGATGGCCCCGGACGGGCCGAGGAGTTGGCTTCCAGCCGGTGATGCCGTGATCCGCAGGACACCGTCGACGTAGGTGACGGTGGTCTGCTCGGCGGTCTTGGTGTCGCGGCTCTTGCCGGCGTCGGCGGGCAGGACCTCCACGGTGGTGTCGGTGCGGTCCGCGGCGATGAACTGGACGCGTCCGGCGGGGATGTCCAGGACGGCGGAGATCGGGGCCGGGGTGTCGAACTTCTGCATCGTGTTCTCCTGTGTGTGGTTTCTCTTTCCGACACCGGAAACGCTACGTTGCTTTCCAGATTCGGACAACGCATAAGTTGCATAGAGATTCCATTTATGCAGTTCAGAGCCTAGAAACTGTTGCAACAGGCTTGAGAGTAACGCAACGGCAGCCATCTCGATCATTGCAATGGATGAGGGTGAACGCTACGGTGGGGATCAAGGACCACCACGACGGAACACCTGAGGAGACCGCGATGCCGGGAGGCAGGCTCACCCAGCAGGAACGCCAGCAGATCGCCCTGGGGCTGGCCGACAGCCTCCCCTACGCCGAGATCGCCCGACGCCTCGACCGCCCGACCTCGACGGTCACACGTGAGGTGATGCGCAACGGCGGCCCCACCGCCTACCGCGCCGACCTGGCCCACCGCGCCACCGAACGCCGCGCCCACCGGCGCGGGACCGCCTCTCCCCAAGGGGCGGAGTCGGCTCCCCAGCCGCACGGCCGCGACGCCGAGGCCGTGGCCGAGTACGAGGAGACGTTCACCACCGTCCTCATGGGTTCGGGCCTGAGCAAGATGCCGGCCCGGGTGCTGACCTGCCTTTTCACCACCGACGCGGGCAGCCTCACCGCGTCCCAACTCGCTCGGCGCCTCCAGGTCAGCCCGGCGTCCATCTCCAAGGCGATCACTTTCCTGGAGAGCCAGAGCCTCGTCCGCCGAGAACGCGACGAACGCCGCCGCGAGCACTACGTCGTCGACAACGAACTCTTCTACCAGGCGACGATCGCCAGCGCCCGAGCCAACGACCAGCTCGTCGAGATCGCCCGCCAGGGCGCCACCATCCTCGGCACCCACACCCCTGCCGCCGGCCGCCTGGAGAACATCGCCCGCTTCCTCGACTTCATCAGCGAAAGCATCACCCGCGCCGCCGAACAGGCCCGCGAAGTCCTGCACACCGGACCCGAGGCACCCTCGAACGAGCCGTCGCGCACCACGTGAAGGAACGTGGCGCGCGACGGCCTGCCGCGAGCGTCGGCCGGACAGGACCTAGGGCGTGTCCGCCCTAGAGGCTGCCCAACCGTTCGAAGGGGAAGGGCGGTTGGGCCAGGGGGCGCACGGCCAGGCGGGTCAGCGGGAGGGCGTTGTCGTCGCCCGCCGTGCGGTTGGCGTGGATCACTCCGCAGTGCGTGCAGCGGTGGACGAGAACCCACTCGCCGTCGCCCCGCACGGAGATGGCGAGCGGTTCCATCCGGGCACCGCAGTCCGCCTGCCGGTCACCGGGGGTGTCGTCGAGATGACGGCTCCACAGGCAGTTGGGACAGTGGTTGCGGTGATCGGTACCGGGCGCGCTCATCGGGACGTCGAGCCCGCACTGCAGACACCGGAAGGACTCGGCGCGCGCTTCGGTGCGCGCCCGCCGTGAGGTGTTGCGGGATCCGGATCCTCTGGTGCGCGACGTGTTGTCACGGGACATGCTGTGTACGACTCCTCGGGTACGCGGGGAAGGACGACCGTTGCCTCACGTCCGTCTCGCGTCGAGGGAGTTCGCCTCGCTCGGCGGCTGCTCCGTTCGGAGTCAGCGCCGTGTTGAACCCACCTCGATCACAAGATCGGTTCCAGCCGGGTCGTACCCATCCGGTGCACACCACCCTTGTCGCGTTTCGCCGGTACGGCGCCATGAAAACCGGCGGCGGGGGTGCGGGGCAACCGATTATCCAGCGCAAGGAAGTCCGATTTGTGATTTTCTGACCGGAATGGTGAGTCGAGGTCCACTGCGAAGGAAGTCCGATGAGTGATCCGTCGATTCCTGACCCGCCGGGCGGAACGGGCAGCGAGAGACCGAACGACTCTCGGACCGAAGCGTCCGGCCCCGCACCGACCGAACCCGACACACACCGCTGGTGGGCCCTGGCCGTCATCGCGACCGCACAGCTCATGGTGGTGCTCGACGCCACGATCGTGAATATCGCGCTTCCCTCCGCGCAGCACGATCTCGGTATCAGCAACGCGAACCGCCAGTGGGTGATCACCGCGTACACCCTGGCCTTCGGCGGGCTCCTGCTGCTCGGCGGCCGGGTCGCCGACCTCGTGGGCCGTAAGCGCACCTTCATCATCGGCCTCATCGGTTTCGCCTGCTCCTCGGCGCTCGGAGGCGCGTCCGCCGGTCAGGAGATGCTCTACCTCTCCCGCGCGCTCCAGGGCACCTTCGCCGCCCTCCTGGCTCCCTCCGCCCTCTCGTTGCTCACCACGACCTTCCCCGCGGGCAAGGAACGCGCCCAGGCGTTCGGGATCTTCAGCGCCATCGCCGGCGGCGGCTCCGCCATCGGCCTGCTCCTGGGCGGCATCCTCACCGAATGGCTCAGTTGGCGCTGGTGTCTTTACGTCAACGTGCCCATCGCCCTGCTCGCCGTCATCGGCGCGCTGACGCTGCTCAAGGACCGGGCGGGAACGAAGGGCGCGCACCTCGACATCCCGGGCGTCCTGCTCGGCTGCCTGGGTCTCGTCGCGATCGTGTACGGGTTCAGCCGGGCCGAGCCGGAGGGGTGGACCTCCACCGAGGTCCTCACCGTGCTGAGCGTCGGCGTCGCACTGCTCGTCGCGTTCACCTGGTGGCAGGGGAGGTCCCCCAGCCCGCTGCTGCCGCTGCACATCATCAAGGAGCGCAACCGCGCAGGCTCGGTCATCGTGATGGCGATGGCGACGATCGGCCTGTTCGGCTCGTTCCTGTTCCTCACGTACTTCCTTCAGAACATCCTCGGCTACTCGCCACTCACCGCCGGCCTCGCCTTCCTCCCGCTGTCCGCCGGGATCATCATCGGCTCGACCCAGATCTCCGCGCGGCTGCTCCCCCTCGTGGCCCCGCGCTTCCTGCTGGTCCCCGGGCTGCTGCTGAGCGCCGGGGGCATGTTCTCGCTGACGTTCCTCGACATCCACTCCACCTACGCGGGACACATCCTGCCCGGCACCCTGCTGCTGGGCTTCGGGCTCGGGCTGACCTTCCTGCCCGTCATCTCGACGGCGACCATGGGGGTCGCCGACCGGGACTCCGGAGTCACCTCCGCGACGGTCAACACCGCGCAGCAGGTGGGCGGTTCCATCGGTACGTCGCTGCTCAACACGATCGCGACCACCGCCACGGCCACGTATCTGACCAGCCATCTCGCAGCGGCGGCGCGCAAGGGCCCGCTGACCCCGGCGGAGCGGAGCATCGTCGTGAACACCGGTACGGTGCACGGCTTCACCGTGGCCATCACCTGGGCGGCGATCATCCTCCTCGCCGCGGCGGTCGTCGGCGCCGTCATGATCAACAGAAAGTCCCCCCGGGCCGGCACGCCGACGCAAGGGGCAGCGGCGGCAGCGCCACCCGGCCACACGGCCTAGGCCACGCGCCACGCGCCACGCGCCACGCGCCACCGTCCCGCCCGTCAGACGTGGAAGGGCACCGTGGTGACGACGACCTTGCGCAGGGGGCGCAGCGCCCGGCGCAGGCGGGCGGCGGTCCGGCTGTGCAGGGCGCTGTAGCGCCGCTGGCACATGACGATCTCCGGGAGGATCACGGTGAGGGTGAGGTCGGGCCGCTGGTGGTGCAGCGCCTCGATGTAGTTGACCAGGGGTGCGATGACGGCGCGGTACGGGGAGACGAGTTCCTGGAGAGGCAGATGGTCGCCCCACAGCCGCCATTGGTCGCGGAAGCGCTCGGCCTCGACGACGCCGGTACTGACGTGGACGACAAGGACGGGCTGCTGGAGCGAGGCGGCGTACGCGAGCGCGCGCATACCGGCGCGGTCGAGCGTTTCGATCAGTACGAGCGTGAAGTGCCGGATCTCCTCCGGCACTTCCTCCGTCTCCTCGGACTGCCCCGGCCCTCCGGTGCGCGCGAACGCCTGCGGGTCCCGGGGGTTGCGCGGGTCACTGGAGCTCTCGACGCCCTGGGGCGGCAGTTCGACGCGAGGGGCGATGGTGCGGCGCGGGAGTTCGATCGAGTGCCGTTGGAGCCGTAGCGCCGCGGCCACGGTGTCGTAGTGGCGCCGGATGTGCGTCGTGACATAGACGAACACCCCGACCGCCACGAGCGCGACCCACGCGCCTTCCGTGAACTTGGTGATGCCCGCCGTGATGAGGACGATCGCGGAGAGTACGCCACCGACGGCGTTGAACAGCAGGCTCTTTCGCCAGTGACGGTCCCTCAGGCGCCACCAGTGGACCACCATTCCCGCCTGCGAGAGGGTGAAGGCGAGGAAGACACCGACCGCGTACAACGGGATGAGGGACGCGGTGCGGCCGTCGAACGCCACGTACACCAGCCCCGCCGCGACCGACAGCAGGATGATGCCGTTGCTGAAGGCGAGACGGTCGCCCATCCGCGCGAAGAGGCGCGGCGCGTGGTCGTCGCGGGCCAGCAGGGACAGGACGCGGGGGAAGTCGTTGAAGGCGGTGTTGGCCGCGAGGAGCAGTACGGCGGCGGTGGCCGCCTGCGTGAAGACGTACATCGGGCCCGAGCCGTAACTGAGGTGCGCGAGCTGGGACAGCACCGTCTCCTGGGAGCGCGGCAGGATCCCGCTGTAGTGGACGATGGCGATGGTGCCCGCGAACAGCACGACGAGGAGTCCGATCATCCAGGTCAGCGTGGTGCGGGCGTTGCGCCACTCGACGGGCTTGAACGCAGGGACAGCGTTCGAGATCGCCTCGATGCCGGTCATCGCTGTCGCGCCGGACGCGAAGGCCCGCATCACGAGGAGGATGCCGAGCCCTTCGGTGGCGTTGATGGGCGGGTTCGGTACCGGGTGGAAGCCCCGGTCGGCCGCGTCGGAGAGGCCGACGGCGATGAGTGCCAGCATCGCGATGACGAAGGCGTACGTCGGCGCGGCGAAGATGGCGCCGGCCTGCCGGATGCCGCGCAGGTTGCAGGCGAGCAGGACGGCGATGGCGGCGATGCCGATCAGTACGGAGGAGGAGGCGAGTGACGGCAGGGCCGAGGTGATCGCGGCGACGCCGGCGGCGATCGACACGGCCACGGTCAGGATGTAGTCGGTCATCAGCCCTGCGGCGGCGATGAGTCCCGGCACACGCCCGAGGTTGTCGCTGGCGACGATGTAGGAGCCGCCGCCGTGCGGATAGGCGCGGATGGTCTGGCGGTACGAGACGCCGATGGCCAGCATCAGGAACGCGATGGTGGCCGCGACGGGGATCGAGTACCGGAGTCCGGCGGTGCCCGCGAGAACGAGGACGGCGAGCATGGCCTCCGGCCCGTACGCGACGGAGGAGAGCGCGTCGGCGGACAGGACGGGCAGGGCGACCAGCTTGCGCATGCGCTCGCGGGCGATGGCCGTGCTCGCCAACGCGGGGCCCAGCAGCAGGCGTCGCAGCCGGTAGACGGATCGGGACCGGTCGACGGGGGCCGGCGGGCCCTCACCGGCCGGTGGACCCTCGCCGACGGATGGGCCCTGACCGGCGGGTGCGCTCTCGCCGGCCGGTGGGCTCTCGCCCGGCGCGCCGGTGGGAGCCGGCGGGTGTGCCGCGGTCTTCGACGACGTCGGGCCGAACGGTGACACCGGGACGACCCGCCCGAAGCGGGCGGGCGTGATCTGGGCGGGTGTGGGGAGGCTCCCCAGATCCGGATCGACGGGCAGCGCGCGCCGCCATACGTCGGGGCCCGCCGACACCCGTCGCCACTCGCGTCCCACGCTGCTCAGCACACGTAGCTGCTGTGCGTCCAGTGCCCGGAGTGGGGTGCTGCCCGGTACCGCCGCGCTCCGCTTGCTCTTGGCGTTCGAGGTCTTACCGTGAGTGCCCGACATGCCGCAAGTGTGGCGGAATGCCTAGCTCAGGGGTGGGAGTGACGCCGGGAGGTTCCGGCGGCCCGCCGTCACGTCACGGCGTGCCGTCGCGCCCGCCGGTACGTGGGCACCCGTCGGTACGCCGGCACCTACCGGTACGTCAGCGCCTGCCGCGCCGGATCCAGTGGCCCCGGCGCTGCCGCCGAAGCGCGGGCGGTGTCGCGTGCGGCGGCCCGTCCGGCGGTGGGGCGGCAGATTGCGCCGGCGCCGGCTGCCCGGACGCTCGGTCGGCGGGGCGCTGGAGTGTGTCGAGGGCGTAGTTCGTGGTGGCGATGCAGTTCACGAGCTGCTCCTCGGTGAACTCCTCCGATCCCGGCACATGCGGGACGAACCCGATCAGGGCCCCCTCGTTCACGATCTCCGCGTCGAGCCCCGCCGCCCCGTCCATGTCCCAGAGCGCCTCGATCCGGTCGTCCAGGACGACCCGGATACCGAACTCGTAGACACCCGCGTGCACCAGATGCGCCATGACGCCGCGGGCGCGAAGCTCCGCGGTCAGACGCTCGGCACGATCCGAGTCCATACGGAGCACCTCTTCACCTACGACGTTCCCGGGCCCGCACCGCCCCGTGGGGGTGTTCGGAAGCCCTCGTCCTTCCTACGGTACCGCTGCCCGAGGCGATACGGCGCGCGCTGCGCGGCGTCCCCCGCGCCCCTCCCCTCGTACGCCGCCGCCCTGCCCGTTCCCACACCTCCGGCGCCCGTATCGGCTCCGTCCGCTGCCCGGTCGGGGGCCCTCTCGTACGGCTGGGCCCGCGAGTGGGCCCAGAGGCCCTGCGGCTGGGCCCGGGAGGCTCCCTACTCTCCAGCCACTCAGGTGAACGAGTCACAGCTTGGACGAGGAGCGCGGATGAACGGCACTCAATACCGTCACACAGCACGCAGGCGTGGTGAGACGGGCCAGGGTGGCGTCGAGTACGTGGCGATGATCGGCGTCGTCGCCGCGATCGTCGCGGCCATCGTGGCGCTGACCGTTCCCAACGACACGGCCGTGGGTCTTCAGGACGCGGTGTGCCGGATCGTCAACGCGGGTGACGGCGGTGAGGGCTGCGACTCCGGCGAGGGTGGCGACGGTGACGGCGACGACGGGGGTGGCGGCGGTGGCGACGGAACGCCCGAGGCCCCGCCGGACGACCCCTTCCAGCCCGCCAAGTGCCTGCTCTCCCAGGATCAGACGAAGGAGACGGTCGTCGTCCAGATCCTCTTCATCAAGCTCAGCAGCTCCGAGCAGATCAAGCTCCAGCAGTGGTCCGACGGCACCGTCACCCTGGAGCGGGTGACCGAGAGCGGAGCCGGGGTCACGGCCAGCATCTCGGCGGGCATCCCCGGTCTGAAGGACTGGGGCGGCAGCGCCTCGCTGAGCGGCAGTTACATGAAGGGCAGCGGCAGCGGCGGCCAGTGGCTGTTCAACGGCAACAAGACCGGCGACCCGCAGAAGGACCTGGAGCTGAACCTGGAGGACGCCAAGCAGTTCACCGAGTATCTGAAGGCCCAGGACGAGTGCAACTCCCGCCCCGCCGGGCCCCGTTCCTCCGAACTCGGGATGATCTGCGGCTACCACGCCAACAAGAAGAAGCCCGACCTGCCACCGGAGAAGGCACCCGACGTCGACATCACCAAGACCAGCACCGAGGTGTCGGGCGGGGTCAGCTTCGGCAAGTCCTTCACGAAGGGCAAGGGCGGCAAGGACAAGGACGGCAAGCCCACCGACCTCGGCAGCATCTCCGGCGAGTTCGGCACCGGCACCATGACCGAGGACGTCGTGGTCATGCGCGCCAACACCGGCCCCGACGCCGGCAAGATCACCTTCGTCTACACCTTCAGCGTCGACGCCAAGGGCGGCGAACTCGCCCAGGGCAAAGCCACCCGCATGCAGCAGGTCGCCGTCACCTACGACGCCAAGACCTTCGACCAGGAAGAAGAGGACGGCAAGGAGCACCGCCCGGAGAAGCTGGTGATCACCACCAGCGAGGAGAACGGCGCGGGCGGCGGCGTCCAGGTCGGGGCCGGTGCCAACGTTCCCGGTACGCCGGTGACCATCGATGTCGGCGGCGGTGGCGGCAACATCAAGTCCCAGATCCACACCGAGTCCGCCGAGGTCGTGCTGGACAACGACGGCGACAGCAAGATGGTCGAGGACTGGCTGCGCGGCCGAGGCGACTTCCCCGCGTCCGACGCCCTCCCCAGCCCGTCGGACGCGGCGGAGGCCCTGGGCAGCGACGCCGGACCGCTGGAGCGCCTGCTCCACGACAAGGGCAAGCTCTCCCGGCTGGACTACAACGCCAACACCGACTGGTGGAACGCCTCGCTCGGCATCGGCTTCGGCATCTCGGCCGGCCAGGTGACGCTCGGCTTCAAACTCTTCGGCATCGACATCACCCACGAGGAGAAGAACCAGACCATCACCGGTACGCCGACGTACGCCACCGGGCCCAAGAGCGGCGGCGCGCGGCCCTGGGTGGAGTGGAAGAAGTGCACCCAGACGAAGCCGATCGCCTAGCAACTGTCCGACCCGGGATCGGCAGGCGGACCATGAACCGTCGCGGGCGCCGGTACCCCCCTCGCACACCGGCCGGCGCCCGCGGCATCCGATGCCCCGGGGCCGGCATGGCGGCCTCGGGGCATCGTCTACGCCCCTTTCCCGCAAAGGGAGTTGGTGCCGGGCGTGCGACGGCGTTCGATCGTCGCGCGACCCGGGTGAGCCCTGACCCGACCGGGGCTCCCGCCGCTAGGCTGAGGAGAGTTACGGGGGTCCACGGGCCTCGCACGGTCGAACCGGCCCCGCACAGGGGCGGTTCGACGCGGGAGAGGAAGGGGGCTGCTGTGGACGGCGGCGTGGTGGGGCTGCGGATCGCGTCCGCGGTGGTCGTACCGGTACTCAAACGGCTGTTACTGCCGGCCGCCAAGGTGCCGGGCGCGGAGTTCGGCGACCGCCCGATCCCGATCCGCCGGATGGTGGCCTTCAACAGGGAACACCGCACTCTCAGCGAGGACGATCTGCACAAGCTCGCCCGCGAGTTGGTGCGCCGCGCCGTCCGGGCGGCCGGTCCGCACGATCCGCCGGTCGGCGCCGACGAGCACGACGCCGTCGGCCAGGCCCTGACCCGCACGCTGCACGCGCTCGGCGATCTCGACATGGACGACGTGCACGCCTTCGGGCTCGGCCCCGAGCGGCTCGCCGCCGAACTGTCCCGCCGCGCCGGCCCCGACACCCGACGGCTCCTCAGCGACGACGCCGCGCGCTTCCACGACCGGCTCCTGGAGACGGCCTGCGTGCATCTCGTACGCCTCTTCAGCCAACAGCCGGGCTTCGCCGCCCGTGCCCAGATCGAGCAGAGCCGCGAACTGCGCGAGCAGAGCGCGAAGTTGGACCGGCTGCTGGACCGGCTGCCCGACATCAGCCGCCAGGACGCCGACTTCGAGGAGGCGTACGCGCGCTATGTCGTCGAGTGCCACGGCCGGCTCACGATCTACGGCGTCGACCTGCGCGAACCGGACGGCCAGGACTGGCCGTTGGAGTCCGCGTATCTGAGCCTGGAGGCCGTGCCGTACCGCGGCGGGACCGATCCGGTCCCCGTGGTGAACGGCGAGGCGGGCGTCGACCGCGACGCGGAGACCGAGCGCGCCGGCGGCCCGGCCGAGGCGCTGCTCGCCAGCCATGAGCGGGTGCTGCTGCGCGGGGTCGCCGGCACCGGCAAGACGACCCTCGTCCAGTGGCTGGCCCTCACGACCGCGCAGCAGGACCGGGTGCCCGGCGGTCTGCCGCAGTTGTACGGGCGCGTGCCGTTCGTGCTGCCGCTGCGCGCGCTGGTGCGCAAGGACGCCGAACTGCCCATGCCCGAGGACTTCCTGCGCTGGATCGGCTGCCCGCTGGTGGGCACCGAGCCCGACGGGTGGGCGGCGCGGGTGCTGCAGCACGGGCGCGGCGTGCTCCTGATCGACGGCGCGGACGAGATCCCCAAGGGCGAGCGGGCCCGTGCCAGGGCCTGGCTCAAGAAGCTGATCGCCGTCTTCCCGGGCAATCTGTGGCTGCTCACCTCCCGCCCCTCGGCCCTCGACCGGCAGTGGCTGGCCCGCGAGGGCTTCCAGGAGTTCACGCTCACCGCGATGCGGCCCGCCGACATGCGGCAGTTCATCCGGCGCTGGCACACGGCGGCCAGGGCCACGGAGGAGCTGGGCGAGTCGCTGACCCAGTCGCTGCGCAGCAGCCCCGAGTTGAGCCGGCTGGCGACCAACCCGCTGATGTGCGCGCTGATGTGCGCCCTGCACCGGGAGCGCCGCGGCTTCCTGCCGCAGGGCCGTTCCTCGCTGTACGAGGCGGCGCTCTCCATGCTTCTGGAGCGGCGTGACCTGGAGCGTGAGGTGTACGGTCGCGGCCACCGCCCTGAGTTGGACCAGAAGTCGGCCACGGAGCCGCTCCAGCGGCTGGCGTACTGGCTGCTGCGCAACGAGCGGACACAACTGGAGCGGGCGGACGCGGTGGACGTGGTGCGCCGGCTTCAGCCGTCCGTACCGCGTCTCGCCGAGGTCGGTACGCCGGAAGAGGCACTGCAGCTCCTGCTGGAGCGCTCGGGCCTGCTGCGCGAGCCCGCCACCGGTGCGGTGAGCTTCATCCACCGCACGTTTCAGGACTTCCTGGGTGCCCGTGCGGTGCTGGAGGAGCGCGACATGGGCATGCTGGTGAACAACGCACACTTGGACCAGTGGGAGGACGTGGTTCAGATGGCCGTCGCACAGGCACGACACCAGGAACGCGCCGACCTGCTGACCCGTCTGCGGGAGCGGGGCGACCGGGAGAAGGACGCGGCGGTGCAGGCGCGGTTGCGACTGCTCGCCCTCGCCTCCCTCGAACAGGCCACGCGTCTGGAGCCGACGGTGCGTGAGGCGATCGAGGACCGGGCGGCGCGGATGCTTCCGCCGCGCAGTCTGCGCGAGGCGAGATCGCTGGCCCAGACGGGCCCGTTGCTGCTCGGTCTGCTGCCCCGGGCGAAGGATCTGGAGGGTGACGAGGAGCTGGCCACCGTCCACGCGATATGCCAGATCGGCGGGGACGCCGCCATTCCCCGGCTGCGCGAGTTCCTGGGGACGAGCCAGTCCGCCGTCCGGGCGCAACTCCTCGACCACTGGGACCGGTTCGACACGCTGGTGTACGCCGAGGAGATCGTCCGGCCGCTCCTGGAGACCGCCCCGGACGAGGTCGTCACGGTGCGCTCGCACGCCGAGCTGGACGCCCTGCGCACCATGTCCGGCTATCAACGCGTCGGGCTGCACGGCGACTTCGGTCCCGAGGAGATCCGTACGTCGCTGAATCCGCGCCGGCTGCGCGAGCTGCGGTTGCACAACACGCTCCAACTGGAGGACCTGGAGCTGCTGTCCGTCTACCCCGAGCTGGAGACGCTGGCGCTCCAGGGATGCCGGAACGTGAAGGATCCGACGCCCCTGACGCGGCTGCCGCACCTCCGGCGGCTGGAACTGCGGGATCTCCCCCAGTTCGAGCCCTTGCTGAAGCTGTCGGACTGCCCTTCGCTGGAAGGGCTGTTGGTGGGGTCGGAGGTGCCGTGGCGCGGGCTGTCCGATCTGCCGCGCGCCGCCTCGCTTCGTCTGCTGTCCCTGCCGCCGGCGGCGGCGCAGCTCGCGGGGATCGTGCACTGCCGGGGGCTTGAGGAGCTGCGGCTCCAGGACGCGAGCGATCGCGTGACGCCCGACGAATGGGGTTCTCTCCTCGGCGAGTTGCCGGAGCTGCGGAGGCTGACCCTGTCGCCGCAGCAGCTCAGCATGCTGCTGTTCGCGCCGCGTACGGAGATCCCGCAGGTCACACATCTGACGGTACGGGCCAGGGCCGGTGCGGCGGTGCCCCTGCGGCGGATCGCCCGGCGGCTGCCGGGACTTGAGGAGATTCATCTGTCCCAGGTCTCGGAGCTGGATCTGGGCTCGCTGGCCGGACTGCGAAGGCTGCGCCTGGTCCGGCTCTCGTACGCGGGTGAGATCCGCGGCGCGGACACGCTCCCCGACAACGTCGAACTCGACATCCATCCGCATCCCTGACGCCGCCGCCGGGGTCCTGACACCGCCGCCGGGGTCGACCTGAGTCGCACGCCCTCCCGAGTCCCACCTGTCACAACCGGGTGACAGAGTGTGGTGCCGACCTGGCGAGGGGGTTTCCCGGCCGGTAAGTTCTTTGATTCCAGGCTTAATTGGTATGGATGCCAGCGGTTGGTGTCTCGGGGAAGCGGTGCCGCCCACCTCCGGGCTCGTGGCTGCCGGTCAGCGACGGACGAAGGGGGCGTGACGCGACCACATGCGCCCGTCCGACACGTCACCGCTCCACGGCCGGGATCCGCTGCTGCGCTCGCTCGTCCCCCGGCTCACCGGTCTGACGTACGACGAGAGGTCCCGTACGCCCAGGGAACTCCACGGCGATCTGCCCGTGGTGCTGGTGACGGGCCGGCACGGCATGGGGCGCAGCGCAGTCCTGGCGGACCTGGCGGCGCACTACCGGGACCGGCTCCCGCTGGCCCACGTCAGAATCGTCCCGACCGAATCGGGAGCGCTGCCGTACGGCCCGGCCCCGGGCACGGCCGCCACCGCGTCGACCCTCGTCGGAATCCTGGCGGAACTGGTGTGCGGTCTCGCTCCCGAGCTGCGGCGTCGTTTCCCGGTCCTGACGCCCGGACTGTTCGCCGTCTCCGGCTGGGAACGGGACAACTCCGAGCAGCGGGACGCGACCTGCCTGCTGCACGCACGGCTGCTGCTGGCGTGCCGGCTCGCCGACGGGGACGAGGACACCCTGCGGCACACCTGGGCCACCGCCGTCGAGGGCCGGCTGGAAGGTCCGCCGACCGACGACGCGGAGCGGGACCGGGAGGCGGTCACCGGCGCTGTGCTGGCCGAGTACACCGAGCGGTACGGGCCGGGCGCGGCCCGCGAGTGGTACGCGCGCCGCTTTCCGCCGGGCGCGGACGGGCAGGATCCGCTGCCGCTGCTCGGGGAGTGGTTCCAACAGGGCGGTGACTACCGGGACTTCGCCGAGCAGAGCCTGATGGCGGCCTTCCTGCACGATGTCGCCGCCTCGTACGGCAGGCTCCAGCGGTGGAACCGGGAGCCCTGGCCGCTCGTGCTGCTCGACGACGCCCATGTGACGGCGGGTCAGGCGTTCCTCGATCTGCTCCTGAAGAACCGGGCGCTGCCCGAACGCCCCGACCACGAGGAGCTGGTCGTCGTGGCCACCCGGCTCGGCGAGCTGCCGGAGGAGGACGACGCCGCGATCCGGCGGGAGCTGCCCGACCTGGTGAAGTCGTCCGGCTGGGAGCGCCGGGGCCGTGCCCCGTCCGCCGGCCTGCTCGCCGTGCCGCTCGCGCCGCTGAGCCGGGACGACATCCTGCCCCTGCTTGTACCGGACCGGCCGGCCAGGCCGCTCCACCCGTATCTGGCCTCCGCCGTACACTCGCTGACCGGCGGGCATCCCGCCGCGACCACCGTGCTGTGCGCGGCCGTCCTCGACGCCACCGGGCGGGGCGCCGCCGTGGAGCCTCGGGGGCTGCTCGAACTGACCATGAAGGACGGCCGCGCGGTCACCGAGGTGCTGCTGGAGCGGCTGCTTCCGGACCGGCGCCAGCGCGACCGGCTGACCCTGCTCTCGCTGGCCCGTGACAGCACGGCGGCGGAGGCGCTGGCGGCCCATCTGCGGTTCCAGGGGCCCGACCAGCTGCCCGCCAACTCGGCCACCGACTACCTCGAAGACCAGCAGTGGCAGCGGCTCACCAGCCCGGACGAGCCGCTGGTCGCCGACACGCTGCTGCAGACGCTGCTCGTGCACGAGGCACGACGCACCTCGCGGGTGGCGGACGCGGGCCGCAACTGGCAGGAGATCCACCAGTTCCTGCGGATACACCACACGCAGCGCGGCGAGAGCGGGGAGGCGGACGCGCTGCGGCACACGCTCGCGGCCGGGAACGCCGAGACGGTCGTCGCCGCGCTGGCCGAGGAGTTCCAGGCCGAGCAGGACGAACAGGCGGCCAGGCACTGGGTGTTGTGCCTGCGGTACGCGGCGACGGCACCCACACCGCCGACGCCGCCCGACGGAGAGTGGATCGACGAACGGACGCAGGTCGCGCTCGGCGCGCACGACGGCCGGTACGCGGAGCTGGACGACATCGAGCGCTGCGTCAACCGGCTGCTGCACGCCCTGTGGCACGTGTCGCAGCCGCACACCGAGCCGGACCCCGACATGTGCAGGGCGGTCGGCGAGGAGCTGGCGTACCTCTCGCCACGGCACCGGTCCTGGCACGCGGTCCTGGGCCAGGCCGCCCGCAGCTGGCCCGTCGCGGCGCGCAAGAAGCGCCCGCTGCCCGTCCCCGGCGAGTGAGGAGGAAGCGCATGCTGGTCCGGCTGCTGCGTCGGCACCCCCGCGAGTGGGGTCCGGTCGACTGGCTCGCCGCCCTCGGCCTGGGGGCGTTGACCGCCGTCGTGATCGCCGTCCTCGTCAACCTCGTACGGGGTCCCGGCCCCTGCGGTGACGACCTGGAGGAGATCGGCGGCGACTGCGTCGGAGTCACCGCGGGCGCGTTCGAGGCGGATCCGGAGATCGCGAGCCTCATCCGGGCGGTGGCTGACGAGAACACCCGGGTGCGCGAGGGCTGGGAGTCGCCGTCGAGCGGGCCCAAGATCCCGTACGTACGGATCGCGTTGATGATGCCCTTCACCGCCGACGAGCACAGCGCGATGACCACGGACATGATCCGCCGGGGACTGGCCGGCGCGCTGGCGGCGCAGCGGCAGGCCAACACCTTCGGCGGGCCGCACTACCAGTTGCTGCTCGCGCCCGACGGCCGGAACCTCGACCAGTGGGAGCCCGTCGTCGACCGGCTCGCCGAGCTGTCCGAGGACAGAAGCGCGCCGCTGGTCGGCGTGACGGGGATCCCGAGCAGTACGCCGGAGACGCGGGACACGATCAAGGCACTCAGCAGGCTCAAGATCCCGACCGTCGGCCCGGTCATCACGTCGGCCGACATGAACGCCCCGTACTTCTTCAAGACGTCGCCGAACAACGACCAGTTCGCCCGCGCGCTCAAGCTCTACCTGGACAGGAACCCGCAGGACCGCAAGGGATTCCTGGTCTGGGACGACCGCGACGAGGACGTCTACTCGACGAATCTGCGCGGCGTCTTCGAGGAGCACTTCGACGACACGTACGACCTGTCGAACCACAGCTCCAATTTCATCGGCTCGTCGGGCATCACGGAGGGGATCCCGCGACGGTTCTCCGACGCCGTACAGAAGATCTGCAACGAGAAGTCCGACACGGTCTTCTTCGCCGGCCGCGACCAGGACCTGCCCGACTTCATCGCGCGCCTCGCCCAGGAGGGCGACTGCGGTCGCACCTCGGAGCTGCGCATCCTCAAGGTCGGCATAGGGCTGGAGCCCACCCTCACCGCGGACGCGCCCGAGCGGTGGCTGGAGGAGGCGCGGGCCAGGATCGTCGACGCGTCGGCCGTCGATCCCGCCTGGTGGAACGAGCAGGCCGAACCGAAGAAGGCGCTCGGCCGATTCCTCGACAACTTCGAGGAACTGAAGAACGATCACAAGCTCGGCCGGGCACCGCTCGACGACGGCTACGCCGTCATGTACCACGACGGCTTCACGCTGCTCGCCGACGCCGTCGACCGCACCTTCACGGAGATCAACGAGAACGAGGACGACAGCCGGACGCGGGGCGGCGTGTATCTCCCCTCGAAGGACGACGTCTACCGCACGCTCGTCATTCCCAGCATCTCCGGCAGCACGTGCACGTCCTGTCTGGTGGGCGCCGCCGGGACGTACGGCTTCACGGGGCCGGACGTGAACGACCAGTGGGCCGTCTGCAAGCCCGTCCCGGTCGTCGAGTTCCCGCCGCGGCCGGGCGGCCCGGACCCGTCGCCCGTCTACCACACGTACCGGGGCGCGACCGCGAACGCCTGCCCGTCGTGACGCCGGGCCCGGGCCCGGGATTGAGCTCGGGCTCGGGCGAATCGGGCACCTCCTGGGGCGAGTTACGGCAGGTCCGGGGCCCACACGTAGGATCCGCCGGGAACGGGGAGGGGCGTGGTGACGACGTCGAGAAGGCCCGATCGGGCCCGTGAACGGCAGGCACGGCAGAGGCGACAGGGGCGTAACAGAAGCGGGGACGACGGGCCGCGCGACAAGGACGACGAGCCTGGCTGTGTCGAGACGTGCCTCGACACCTATGTCGGGTACCGGCAGTGCTGCCCCCAGCTGTGGCTGAGCGCGCTGCCCGCCCTCTTCCTCCCCCTGCTGCGCCGCCCCTCGGCCGGCCCGGACCCGGCGGCGCCTCGGCCCGCCGGGCGGACGGCGGGTGCGATGTACGCCGCCGTCCGCCACTACCGGGCGGAGATCAGCCCGGACCGGCCACCGTGCTGCCCGTACACCCCGAGCTGTTCCACGTACGCGATCAAGGCCCTCCACCGCCACGGCGCGCTGCGCGGCGGGCTCCTGATGCTGGGCCGGCTGCTGCGCTGCCGACCGGGTGCGGTCCGCCGCCGGGGCTTCCGGGATCCGGTCCCGGAGTAGTGAGCCCTTCACCTCACCGCGAGAGGGCGAGTGCGTTCCAGAAGGCGTAGTGGTGGTCGGCCGCGAAGTCGGTCTGCCCGATGCGGCCGGCCGCGAGGCGCTGCACGTACGGGCCGCGGGTGGTGAACTGCTTCCACCCGGGCAACCCCTGCCCGTTCAGCTGACCGGTGCTCGCGAACCGGCTCCAGTAGGCGGTCACCGTGTCCGACAGCCCGGCTTGCGCGGCGTCGAGCGGCTCGAACAGGTCGTTGTCGAACAGGTAGGCCAGGTCGATCATGTGGCCGGTGCCGAGCGAGAAACTCGCCGGCCGCGGCACGCCCTTGAAGTAGGGGGCTCTGTCCTCGGCGAAGTCGTAGGCGTAGACCGGGGTGTAGCGGGCCAGCGCGCGCTGGGTGTCGAGCGCCGCGGTCGACCACTCCGAGTCGGTCAGCACAGCCGACAACGCCGCCCCGGGCGCCGGGTAGTTCGCGACCGGATACTCGGCCAGGACCGCGGGAGCGTCCTTCCCGAACTGCTCGGTGACCTTCTTGGTGTACCCCTCGGCGGTCAGCGGCCTCCCCGTCATGATCTCGTCGAGCCCGGCCGGCCCGCTCATCTCGTCGTGAGTGGAGCCGTGCAGCACCGGTACCCGGGTGAACCGCCCGGCGGCGATTGCCTGTGACGGGGCCTCGGGCAGTGTCTTGCCGTCCACCACGGGCCGGTAGCCGTCGTGCCCGGAGCCTGACGCCTTGTTGAGCTCGGTGGTCGACCGGTGCCGCAGGCAGGAGTCGACGGTGCGCGGATCGTCGCAGCCCGCGGCTTCGGCGACGGCGAGGCCGTTGGTCTCCGCCTGTGTGCGGGTGAATGAGCCGTCCGGTCCGACGCAGCCCGCGCTCTGCACGATCGCCTTGCTGAAGAGACCGCGGGCTCCGGGAGAGACCAACTGGGCGCAGACGCTGTAGCCGCCGCCCGACTGGCCCATGATCGTGACATCGCGGGGGTCGCCGCCGAAGGCGGTGGCGTTGCGCTTGACCCATTTCAGCGCGGCCTGCTGGTCGAGAAGGCCGAGGTTGGCCGGTGCGCGCAGGCCGGGCGCGGCGAGGAAGCCGAACGCGCCGAGCCGGTAGTTGATCGTCACGACCATCGCGCCCTGCTGCGCGGCGGCCAGCTTGGCCGCGCGATAGGTGGCGCCGTCGCCGTAGGTGAAGCTGCCGCCGTGAATCCAGACGATGACCGGGAGCCGTCCCGTCGTCCGCCCCGCCGGAGTCGTGACGTTCAGGTAGAGGCAGTCCTCGCTGCCGCCGCCCTCGATCGAGATGGGCTGGTCGGTCGGCTGCGCGCAGGCGTTCTTCGGGGATCGGGCGTCCAGCGGCGCCGACCAGGGGCGCACCGGCTGCGGCTCCTTCCACCTGCGTTCTCCGGTCGGCGGGGCCGAGTAAGGGATGCCCTGGAACGTGCGCGCCGCACCGGCGACCGCGCCTTGGACCGGGCCCTCGGCGGTCATCACCCGGGTGGGGAGGACGTGGGTGCCGGGGCGCGCGGAGGCGAGGCCGCCCGTGATCACCGGCGCGGCGAGCGTTGCGGAGACGATGGCCGCGCCAAGGAGGGCGAAGCGGGACTTCGTGGTGGTCATCCGGGCTCCTGGGATCGGTGTGCTCTTCGATGCTCGGAACGGTAGCCAGGATTTGGACAGATGCGCAAGACGTTCGTTCGCCTCAGGCGATCGTCTGAGGCGTTCGTCTGGTGCGAACGTGCAGGTCGTTGCTAGGGTCCGCGTCATGGGAAACCGGGAGAAGCTGCTGGAGGCCGCCAGAGAGTGCCTCTTCACGAAGGGCTACGAGCGCACGACGGTCCGCGACCTGGCCTCCGCGGCAGGCGTCAGCATGGCGGCGATCGGCTATCACTTCGGCTCGAAGGAGGCGCTGCTCAACCAGGCCCTCTTCGAGGCGCTCGACTCGGGAGACCAGGCCTTCGGTCCGTCGGCGGACGACGCCGATCTCGGCGCGCTGTGGCGTCGCCTGATCGAGGCGTTCTCGGCCAACAAGACCTTCTGGATGGCCAATCTGGAGACCGTCCTGCGGGCTCAGCGCGATGGGGAACTGCGCGAGCAGGTGGCCGCCGGGTTGCGGCAGGGACGCAGTGGCATGGCGCGAGAGGTCACCGGAATCGCCGAGACCGAGCTTCCCGAAGCGACGATCCGCACCCTCGGCTCGGTGCAACTCGCCCTCGTCAGCGGCCTGATGATGCAGCATCTCACCGACCCCGAGTCCGCACCGACCGCCGACGAGGTGCTGGCGGGCCTGCGGGCACTGGCCGCCCATCTGCCCGAGGAGGCGTGAGGCTCCGGACCGAGGACACGGGACCGCCACGGCACCGTCGGTGGACAGCGGCCCGATCGGCGCACCCGCGTCCGCACCGAAGCGGGCTGCGTCCGCATGTTCGCTGACAGGCACAAGCACATGCCCGAGCTGACGGGCGGCCGTGCCGCCTGCGTCCAAGTCGGGTGCTGATGCGGAATGCTGACGGGACGACGGGAGGAGCGGTGGTGCACGAGACGGACGTGATCGTCGTCGGCGCGGGCGCGGCCGGTCTCTCCCTCGCGTACCGGCTGTGCACCCCTCCCCCCGGCCGTCCGATTCCGGACGTGACTCTGGTCGACGCTCCCGCCGGCCCCCTGAGGCCGCCGGAGCGGACCTGGTGTTTCTGGGAGACCTCCCCCGGCGACTTCGACGGCGCGCTGACCGGCTCGTGGGAGTCGCTGCGCGTACGGGGGCGGGACGGCGCCGCGAGTGTGGGGCGGCCCGCTCCGTACCACTACAAGATGTTGCGGTCCGGCGCCTTCGAGGCGCTGCTGGCCCGGCGGCTCGACGGGCCGGGGGCGCCGCGGCGTGTGGTGGCGCGGATCGACGGGATCAAGGACGTGGCGTCCGGCGCCGAGGTGACGGGCGTCGCCGCCGACGGGAGTCCGCTGGCGCTGCGGGGCCGCTGGGTGTTCGACTCGCGGCCGCCGCGTGCCCTGCCACCCGCGCGGACGACGCTGCTCCAGCATTTCCGTGGCTGGTTCGTCCGGACCGACCGGCCGGTGTTCGACCCCCGGACCGCCGATCTGATGGACTTCCGGACCCCGCAGCCACCGCACGGGCTGTCCTTCGGATACGTCCTGCCGACGAGCGCCCACGAGGCGCTGGTGGAGTACACCGAGTTCTCCCGCGAGGTGCTGGACGACGCGGGCTACGACGCGGCGCTCAGGCACTACGTCCAACAGGTTCTCGGGCTGGGCCCCTTCGAGGTGACCGCGTCCGAGCAGGGCGTCATCCCGATGACCGACGGCCGCTTTCCCCGCCGGGTGGGCCGTTCGGTGTTCCGTATCGGGACCGCCGGTGGTGCCACCCGGCCGTCGACCGGCTACACCTTCGCCGCCGTGCAGCGACAGACGCGCGCGGTCGCCGCCGCGTACCACGCGGGACGGGTGCCCGAGCCGCCGCCCGCCCACTCGGCGCGGGCCAGGGCGATGGACGCCGTTCTGCTGCGGGGGCTGGACAGCGGACGGGTCGACGGTGCCGCGTTCTTCGAGGGGCTGTTCCGGCGCGTACCGATGGAGCGGCTGCTCCGTTTCCTGGACGGCGACACCCGCCCGTACGAGGACTTCGCGATCGGCCTGCGCACCCCGGTCGGTCCGATGCTGCGCACCGTCGCCGAACTGCCGTGGCTGCCGCGACGACCGCCCGAAGACAGACGAGACCGATGAGACCGATGAGATCGATGCCACCGACGAGCCCCGAAGGGAACGGCCGCCAGATGACGCTCCTGCACGACGCGGAACTCTCCGCCGCGTTCGACCATGCCGCACTCAGCTACGACCGGCTGGTCGCCGTCAACCCCGGCTACCACGCGCACCTCCGGCGCTCCGCGCGGCGCCTGCGGCTGCCCCGTGGCGGCGCCGGGCTGCGGCTGCTCGACCTGGGCTGCGGGACGGGCGCGTCGACCGCCGCGCTGCTGGCCGCCGCCCCGCACGCCGAGATCGTCGCGGTGGACGCGTCGGCCGGGATGCTGGAGCGGGCGGCCGCCAAGCCGTGGCCGGCGGGCGTTACGTTCGTCCACGCGCCGGTGGAGCGGCTGGCCGACGCGGGCGTCAGCGGCCCGTTCGACGGGGCCTTCGCCGCGTACCTCTTCCGGAATGTCACCGACCCGGACGGCGCCCTCGCCGTCGCACGGTCCCTGCTCGCGCCCGGCGGCCGGATCGGTGTGCACGAGTACGCGCTCGGTGGCCGCGCCGTGGACCGCGCGGTCTGGACGGCCGTGTGCAAGGGCATCGTCCTCCCCGCCGGGCGGCTCGCCGGTGACGCGGACCTCTACCGTCATCTGTGGCGCAGCGTGGTCGAGTTCGACACGGCGTCGGGCTTCGGCGACCGGTTGCGGCGTGCCGGGTTCGCGGATGTACGGGTGCTGCCGATGCCGGGCTGGCAGACGGGCATCGTGCACACCTTCGTGGGGCGCTCGCGGTGACCGGCCGCACCGCGCCCCGCCGGGGCCGGGACCGCCGCGCCCAGGTCGTCCGAGCCGCGCCGGGGCGGGCGCGGTTCGGCGGCGCCGACGCGCCGGACGTCGCGGTCGTCGGTGGCGGCATCGCGGGCCTCGCCGCCGCCACCGCGCTCGCGGAGCGCGGTGTGCGCGTCACGCTGTACGAGCGTGAACAGGGCCTCGGCGGGCGGCTGGCCGGCTGGCCCGTCACGCTCGCCGACGGTTCGATGGCCACCATGAGCCGGGGCTTCCACGCCTTCTTCCGGCAGTACTACAACCTCCGGGGCCTGCTCCGGCGGGCCGATCCCGGCCTCGGCATGCTCACCGGGCTGCCGGACTACCCGCTACGCCACAGCGCGGGCCTGTACGACAGCTTCGCGCGGGTCCCCCGGACGCCGCCGTGGAGCGCCCTGGGATTCGTCGCGCTCAGCCCCACCTTCGGCTGGCGCGATCTGACCCGGATGGACGCGACGGCCGCGCTGCCCCTCCTCGATGTGCGGGTGCCCGAGGTGTACGAGGAGTTGGACAAGGTCAGCGCCCAGGACTTCCTGTCCGGGATCGGTTTTCCCGAGGCGGCCCGGCATCTGGCGTTCGAGGTGTTCTCCCGCAGCTTCTTCTCCGATCCGGCCGAACTGTCCGCCGCCGAACTGGTGTTGATGTTCCACATCTACTTCCTGGGTTCGAGCGAGGGCCTGCTCTTCGATGTGCCGAACGCCCCCTTCCCCGCCGCCTTGTGGGAGCCGCTGGGCTCGTATCTCACCGGGCACGGGGTCGAGTTGCGTACGGGTACGGCGGTGGACGAGGTGGCGCCGGGTGCCGACGGTGGTCCGACCGTGACGGCGGGCGGGCGCCCACGGCGGTACGACGCGGTGGTGCTCGCGCTGGACAGTGCGGGACTGCGCCAAGTGGTCGCCGACTCGCCCCAGTTGTGCGACGCCGGGTGGCGGACGGGGATCGGACGGCTGCGCAACGCCCCGCCGTTCCTGGTGTCGCGGCTGTGGCTGGACCGTCCGGTGGCCGCCGACCGGCCCGGCTTCCTCGGGACCAGCGGGTTCGGTGGGCTCGACAACGTGAGTGTGCTGGACCGCTGGGAGGGCGAGGCGGCGCGGTGGGCGGCCGGAACGGGCGGCTCGGTGGTCGAGCTGCACGCGTACGCCGTCGCCCCCGGCGTCGAACGGGACCGTCAACAGAGGCTGTTGGTCGAGCAGTTGCACCGGGTGTATCCGGAGACGCGGGACGCGAGGGTGGTCGACGCGCGGCACGAGTGGCGGTCGGACTGTCCGCTGTTCCCGGTGGGCGGTTACGGCGACCGGCCCACCGTACGTACACCGGACCCCGCCGTCGTGGTGGCCGGCGACCTCGTGCGTACGGACCTGCCGGTGGCGCTCATGGAACGCGCCGCGACCACGGGCTTCCTGGCCGCCAACGCGCTGCTGGAGCGGTTGGGCGTACGCGGTCAGACGCTGTGGACCGTGCCCGCCCAGGGACGGTCGGCAGGGCTGCGCGCACTGGTACGGCTGGCCCGGCGGTGACCGGGGCGGGTCACCCGCCGTACCGCCCGGTTCATCCGCCGTACCGCGCGCACTCGCTGTTGTCGCCACCGCTGCGGCAGCCCACGGGCCCTGTCGGTGCCGGGACGGGGCGGTTCCGCTCGTCCTCGTGGGATTGGAGGGCGGCTCCGGCGAAGAAGGCGAGGGCGACGAGCACGGCCATCGAGCCCTGGCTCACGACGGTCACGGTGGCACGCGCACGGGCGGCGATCACGGCCGCCGCGCCTGCCACCACGGCGACGCCGCCGAGGGCGGGCAGGTACCGCCAGAGGGACACCGTCTCGATGTCCGAGGCCGGGTCCAGGTCGAAGTGGTCGAGGAACGGCCACAGGACGACGATCACCGCCACGGCGACCAGTTCGAGGAAGACCAGCGCGCACGAGGCCCCCACGTCGGGGCCACGCTCCGCGCGGGGCTTCACCGAGGCGTCGAAGGCCGGGGGCGCGACGGGCAGGTTGCTCATATCGAACACCCTGCCGGTCCGGGCGGCGTGGGTGCATGAGTACGGATACCTAGCAGCCGCCCGGCCCCCGGAGACCCGCCGGACACGCCCTAGGACCTGTCTTCAAAGTCCCGCCTGGCCCGCGACGCCTGGACGGCACCTCTCCCCCGTAGGCCCCGAGGGGGCCACGGGGGTGCCCCCTGCGTTGTCGGAGTCGGCCAAGTACGGCCGGGCCATCCACAACGCCGATCCTCCGCCTTGCGATGCACCGCACCAACGAGACATCAGCCGCTCCGCAGCGGGCGCAGGCCCCGCCCTACGGGCGGACGGCGCTACTTTGAAGACAGGCCCTAGCCGGGAAAGCGGCCGGTACTCCGCAGGTGCCAGCGGCGTTCCGCGTACGCGAGGTCGTCGCGCCACAGACGGCCGGCGACCGCGCGCATCAGGGGGCGCAGCGCGGGTGCCGCGGCGCGGGCGGCCGTGAAGCCCGGACGGTCGGAGGCGGCGACCACCGCCTCCACGACGGCGGTTCGCGGTCGGCCGCGGTCTTCGTGGCCGAGCGGGGTGGCATGGGTCTCCACCACGGAGCCCTGGCCCTCCCCCTCCGTGATGCGCATGACGACCGTGCGCGGCTCGGGCGCCGTGAAGACGGCGCGCACGGGTACCACCACCCGCCCGGCCACCTTGAAGGAGACGTCCACGGCGAAGCCGTCGCCCCCCTCCTCCGGGGTGGAGAGGACCGTGAGATCCACGAAGGAGTACGGGTGCAGCCAGGCGCCGTGCCAGGGGTCGAGCCGGTTGGCCACCACGTCCTCGGGCTCGCACACCCCGAAGCCGGTGTAGACGGCGTCGACGGACTCGGCCGTCTCGGGCCGGGGCGGGACGACCGGCCGGTCCAACGGCTCCTCGCCACCCGCCCGGTCGAGCCGGACCCAGGCCAACACCCCGTCGTCGTAGGCCGGGAAGGGCTCCCAGCCCGCGAACGGCCCCCCGTCCAGGGCGAGTCCGTGCCAGTGGCAGATCAGTGTGCCGCAGTGCACCCGGCTGTCCTTGAGTGGTGCGCCGAGGTGGGGGCAGGCACCGGGACCGGCCACCAGCTTTCCCGACTCGTCGCGCCACACGACCAGTTCGACACCCGCCACGGTGCGCCCGAGCGGGCGGCCGGGCCGTACGTCGCGGGCGGCGCCGATCACGTACCAGTTGCCCGACGGCCGGGCGAGCGCCTGTTCCAACGCAGCCGCGATGAGGGCCGGCCGGGCCTCGCGCCAACTGGGCTTCTGCCGCTCCCACTTGGCGGGTCCGCGGCGCAGCCGCAGCGGGTACCGCCGTCGCGGGCCGTCGTCGTGAGCGCTCATGCCACCTCCTCGTGCGCGGCGGCGTCCGCACGCGCCTGGGTCAGTTGTACGCCGGTGGTGGTCTCCGTGCCGGACACGTGGGCGGCGGCTCTCGTCCGGGCGGCCACCACCCGTACCAGCCCGTCGACGGCCACGACGGCCCGCCGCCGGCGCGGCACGACGGCGCGGCGGTGCAGCACCGCGTACCCGTCGTCGGCGACGGCGTCGAGGATCCCGCCGTACAGGACGAACGCGGCGCGGATGCACGGGCGTGACACCGGGTCGAGCATGCCGAGTCCGGGCGCCGCCCGCCGGTAGACGCCGCGGGTCAGGGCGACGGCGGCCTTCAGCGCGGCGGTGATCCGCCGGTCCCGGACACCGGTGGTACGGCTCCACGCCAGCAGTTCGCGGTCGACTCCGTGGGCGGCGAGCAGATCGGCGGGCAGATAGATCCGGCCCCGGTCGAGGTCTTCGCCGACGTCCCTGACGAAGTTGGTCAGTTGGAAGGCGACACCGAGTGCGGCGGCGTGCGGGGCGGCCTCCTCGCGGGGGACGACGGTGCCGAGTACCGGCAGCATCTGGAGGCCGATCACGGCGGCCGAGCCGTGCATGTAGCCGCACAGGTCGTCGTAGGTGGCGTAGTCGGTGACCGCCAGGTCGCTGCGCATGGCGGCCATGAAGTCGGTGAACAGCCGGTGGTCGATGCCGTACGCGGCCGCGGTGTGGGCGAGCGCCCTGACCACCGGTTCGCTGCTGCGCCCGGAGCGCAGCCCGGCCGCCAACCGCTCCTGGAGGGCGCCAAGTTGTTCGGCGCGCTCGGCGGCGGTGGCCGTTGATTCGAGGTCGTCGACGATGTCGTCGGCCCAGCGGGCGAAGCCGTAGAGGGCGTGTACAGCGGGGCGTCGCCCGACGGGCAGGAGGCGGGTGGCCAGGAAGTAGGTCTTGCCGTGCCGGGCGTTGAGCCTGCGGCACCGGGCGTAGGCGGCGCGCAGGTGGGGGTCGTCGATGCCGGCGGCGTCGAGTTCGCGGTCGGTCATGCGCTCCGTCCTCCCGGTACGCGGCCGGCCCCCCGGGCGCCCGCGCCGGTGACGCGGGCGGCGGCGAGTTTGCCGGAGATCAGGACAGTGGGGACGCCGACTCCCGGGGTGGTGCCGCAGCCGGCGAGGACGGCGTTCGCGGTGCCGCGCACCAGGTTGCGCGGGCGGAAGGGGCCGGTCTGCGCGAACGTGTGGGCGGCGGAGAACGGGGTGCCCGCCGCGTGCCCTTCGGCGGCCCAGTCGGCGGGAGTGACGAGGCACTCCTCCTCGATGGCGGCGCCGAGTCCGGCCAGTCCGCGGCGTTCGAGCTCGGTGAGGAGGCTGTCGCGGTAGCGGGGGCCGAGGTCCGCCCACTCCTGGACGCCGGGCCCGATACGGGTGTTGGGACAGGGCGCCAGGATGTAGTGGAGGTGGCGGCCCGGTGGCGCGAGGGACGGGTCGGTGGCCGTGGGACGGGTGATGAGGAGGGAGGGGTCGCTCATGAGGCTCCCGGTGTGGGTCAGTTCGCGGAATGTGCCCTTCCAGGCGTGTCCGAACGAGATGGTGTGGTGGCCCAGTCCCGGCCAGGTGCGGTCGGTGCCCGCGTGCAGGATCACCGCGGACGGCGAGAACCGCAGCGGGACCGGGCGGTGCGGCGGCCGGCCGAGCAGGCGGTAGGTGACGGGCAGGTCGGGCGTGAGGACGACCGCGTCGCAGGGGATGCGTACCTGGTCCTCGCCCCGGCCGGTGATGACGGCCGTGATCCGGTCACCGGAGCCGCCGCCGGCGGCCCCTCCCCCGCCCGAGCGCTCCAGGCGCGTGACGTCGTGGCCGTACCGGAAGTCGGCGCCCGCGTCCGCCGCCGCGTCCGCCATGGCCCGGGGCAGGGCGTACATGCCGCCGCGCGGGAAGTAGACCCCGGCGACGGTGTCCATGTACGCGATGACGGCGTACGCGGCCAGGGCCTTGGCCGGCGGGATCCCGGCGTACAGGGCCTGGAAGGAGAAGACCCGGCGCAGGCGTTCGTCCGAGATGAACGACCCGATGCGGGCGTCCAGCCGGCCGAAGCCGCCGAGCGCCGCCAGACGGACGAGGTCGGGGTGGAGAAGGCTCAGCGGCGAGTCGAAGTTGGTGTCGATGAAGCGACGCATCTGTACCGCGTACAGCTTCTCCAGCCAGTGGCGCAGCCGCCGGTAGCCGTGTGCCTCGCGGGCTCCGGCGAAGCGTTCGACCTCGGCCGCCATCGCGTCGCCGCCGGTGTGGACGTCGAGTGCGCTGCCGTCGGCGAATCGTGCCCGGTAGGCGGGGTGCAGGGGGATGAGGTCGAGCCGGTCGGCGAGTGTGTCGCCGACGGCGGCGAAGGCTTCCTCGACGAGGTCGGGCATGGTGAGGACGGTGGGGCCGGTGTCGATCCGGTAGCCGCCGCGTTCGACCCGGCCGGCCCGGCCGCCCGGCCCGGTGCCGCGCTCGACGACGGTGACGGCGCGGCCGGCGCCGAGGAGATGCAGGGCGGCGGAGAGTCCGGCAAGCCCTGCGCCGACCACGACGACGTGGTCGGTCGGTCCGTCGAGGGTCTTCATCGGCCGCTCCCCCGGCCCGCTGCGAGGAGTCTCTCCGGGTGCGGCGGGTCCCGGTCGAGCGTGGACGCCTCCGGTGGTCCGACGCCGGCGGCCGCCCGGAAGAGTGCGGCGAGTTGTCCGCGCGCGGTGGGATCGACGGTGACACCCGCCAGCCGGCGGGCGCTGTCCACGGTGAGCCGGTCGATCTTGGCGTCCACGAGGTCCTTCGCGCCGGTGTCGATGAGTACGGCCCTGACAAGGTCCATGTCCTCCTCGGAGAGTCCCCGGTCCCCGAGCGCGTTGTCGAGGACCGCGAGGGACGCGATGTCGCCGTCGGCCTCGGCGCGGGCGCGGGCCACGGCGACGAGGTAGGTGAGCTTGCCCTGCCGGATGTCGTCGCCGCTGGGCTTTCCGGTGCGCCGGGGGTCGCCGAAGACGCCGAGGAGGTCGTCGCGCAGTTGGAAGGCGATTCCGGCGCGGCGGCCCGCCGAGCGCAGACCCCCGACGGTGGCCTCGTCGGCGCCGGCCAGCGCCGCGCCCAGGGCGAGGGGCCGCTCGACGGTGTACATGGCCGTCTTGAGGCACGCCGCGCGCAACGCCCGGACGGCGCAGCGCGAGCCGCTGGCCTGGCTGTGCAGGTCCAGATACTGGCCGGCCACCATCTCCGTACGCATCGCCTGCCACACCTCGCGGACCCGGCGGCGCGGTTCGGGGGCGAGGTCCGCGTCGGCCACGGTGTCGTCCGCCCAGGCCAGTGCCAGGTCTCCGACGAGGATCGCGGCGGCCGTACCGAAGGGGGCGGCGGCGCCGACATCCCACGCGGGCGGACCTGGATCGGTGGGCGGGCCGGGGTTCGCGAGCGGGCCGTAGCGCGCGGCGAAGTCGGTGTGCACGGCCGGCCGGCCGCGGCGCAGCGGCGATCCGTCCATCACGTCGTCGTGCACGAGTGCGCAGGTCTGGATGAGTTCGAGCCCGGCGGCGATACGCAGGACGGCCCCGGTCCCGATGTCCTCCCCGCCGCACGCGCGCAGGCCCCACCACAGGAATCGCGACCGGATGCGTCTGCCGCCGCGCAGGGTGAAGTCCGCGACGCGTTCGGCGACGTCGCGCGCGAAGACGGCGTCGACCTCGGCCGCGTCCCGGACCCTGCCGCGCAGTACGTCGGCGAGTTCACGCTCGACGGCCGCCGCCACGTCCCGGTCGACGGCGTCCCGCCACGCGCCCTCGTGTCCTTCGGAGAGTCGGGTCCCGGTCCCACTGCCGCGCATCGCGTTTCCTCTCCTCGCGTCGGACGACTGCGTTCACCGTTCGTTCGAGTTCATTCGGACCGGACGGGGAGTTCGGATGCGCCGTGCCCCGGCGGCGCGCTGTCGGCGCCCGGCCGGCGCGCCTCAGTCCACCACGGTCGCCGCCCGTACGTGGGGCAGCCGCGTCACCGGTGCGCCTCTTCGGGTGACATGGCACCGCGGGAGTCCCCCGGCCGGGCGTCGGCGCGCCGTCATCCGGACCGGTCCGCATCCGGACGCCCGGAACGGACGGAACAGCGGGCACGAGTGACATACGTGAGGGGAAGTGGCTCCATGACCGTCTCGGTCGTCCTGTTCACCGGCGATCTGCGCCTGCACGACAACCCCACGCTGCACGCGGCCCTCGCCGGCGCCGACGAGGTGGTGCCGCTGTTCGTCCTCGACAGGGCGATCGTGTCGGCCGGGTTCGCCACGCCCAACCGCCGGGCGTTCCTCGCCGACTGTCTGACCGATCTCGACGCGGGACTCCGGGAGCGCGGCGGGCGGCTCGTCGTACGCACCGGCGACGTGGTGCGGGAGACCTGTCAGGTCGCCGCCGAGGCCGGCGCCGATGAGGTGCGGACGGCGGGCGGGGTCAGCGGCTACGCACAGCGGCGCGAGGAACGGCTGCGCCGCGCGCTGGAGTCCGACGGCCGCCGGCTGCGCGTCCACGACGCCACGCTCACCGCGCTCCCGCCGGGCGCCGTCACCCCGGACGGCTCGGACCACTTCGCGGTCTTCACCCCGTACTTCCGCCGCTGGTCACGGGAGCGCCTGCGGGACGTGCTCGCGGCGCCCCGCACCGTACGGGTGCCGGCCGGGGTCGGCTCCGAGCCCGTGCCCGCGCGCGCGGACACGGCGGGGGTCTCGGCGGGTCTCGCCGAGGGCGGTGAGACGGCGGGCCGCAGGCGCTTCGCCGCCTGGCGGCGGGCCGGCCTCGCGACGTACGAGAGCGGCCACGACGACCTGGCCGGCGACGTCACCTCGCGGCTCTCGCCACATCTGCACTTCGGCACCCTCTCCCCCACCGAACTCGTCGTGCGGGCGCGCCGGTCGGGCGGTGCGGGCGCCGAGGCGTTCGTACGGCAGCTCTGCTGGCGGGACTTCCACCACCAGGTGCTGGCCGCCCGGCCCGGCGCGTCGTCGGCCGACTACCGCACCAAGCACGACCGTTGGCGGTCGGAGGAGTCCGCCGGCGCGGAGATCGAGGCATGGAAGGCGGGCCGGACGGGCTATCCGGTGGTGGACGCCGCCATGCGCCAGCTGCGCCACGAGGGGTGGATGCACAACCGGGGCAGGCTGCTGACGGCGAGTTTCCTCACGAAGACGCTGTACGTGGACTGGCGCGTGGGCGCGCGCCACTTCCTGGAGCTGCTGGTGGACGGCGACATCGCCAACAACCAGCTCAACTGGCAGTGGATGGCCGGGACCGGCACCGACTCGCGTCCCAACCGGGTGCTCAACCCGGTGACCCAGGGCAGGCGGTACGACCCGGAGGGCCGTTACGTACGCCGCTGGGTACCGGAGTTGAGCGGGCTGGCGGGTGCGGCCGTCCACGAGCCGTGGAAGCTCCCGAGGCTCGAACGGGCCCGGTACGACTACCCGGACCCGCTCCTGGAACTGGCCGAGGGCCGGGACCGCTTCCTGCGGGCGCGCGACAAGGGCTGAGGCGGCGCGCCGGAACCGGCGCGGCGGCGACGAGCCGACGCGCACCACCGTCCGACTACCGACCCAGGTCGCGCAGGATCTCGCGGGCCGCCCGTGCCCCGGACGCCAGCGCGCCCTGGACTGACCCGGTCGTGCGGTGGTCCCCGCACACATAGCGTCCGGGACCGACACGGGAGGACCGGGTGAGCGGCTGGGGAGGCGGCATCGCGGGCAGCGCGTCGTGGATGGTGCGCGCCGTCACCAGGTCCCAGCCGGCCGTGTCCGTCCCGTACGTCTCCGCGAGCGCTTCGCGCAGCGCGCGCTCCCGGCCTCCCGTGTCCTCGCCGAGAACGGAGGTGGCGATGAGCGAGGAGCCGGCCGGCGCGTAGCCGGGCACCACCTCGCTCAGCACGCAGCTGTTGAGGAAGCGCAGCCGCGTGTCGGTGAGCAGCGTCGGCTCGGCCAGGGGTGACGCCGGCGCGGTGTGGAAGTACGTGGTGACGACGCGGTACGGCGGCATGTCCAGGCCGGGCAGCAGACGTACGGCGGGCTCCGGCCCGGTGGCGACGACCACGACGCCCGCCGCGCTCTCCCCGCCGTCGGCGAGCAGGACCCCGTCGTCCGTGAGCCGGTCGACGGGGGACTCGAACCGTACGGTGTCGGCGGGCAGCGCGTCGGCCAACTGCGCCGGCACGTCGCCGATTCCGTCCGACGGCAGACAGAGCGTGCCGCGGAGCATGCTGCGCCACACCAGGTGGAAGACCCGGCTGGACGTCTCCAGTTCGTCTTCGAGGAACACGCCGGACAGGAACGGCCGGAAGAACAGGTCGGCGAACTCCTCGGAGATCCCGGCCGCCGCGACGGCGGTCCGCGTGGTGTGGTCCTCGGCGCGCTTCAGCGGCCGTACGGGCCCGAGCATGTCGCGGGCGGACAGGGCGGCGAGGGCGAGCAGATCGCGAGGCGCCGCCGGTCCGCCGCGCAGCAGGCCCCCGACCGTGCGCGGCGCGCGTGTGGGGTCGGCGAGATGGACGCGGCCCTGGTCGGTGTGGACGAGAACTCCCGGTGTGAACGGGCGGAGGCGGAGGTCGCGCAGCGCGAGGCGGCGTTTCGCCTGCGGGTAGGAGGTGTTGAAGACCTGGAAACCCCGGTCGATGACGAAGCCGTCGACGCGATCGGACCGCATACGCCCGCCGACTCCGTCCGACGCCTCCAGCACGTCGACGCGCAGACCGCTCGCGAGGAGGTCGTGCGCGCAGGCCAGACCGGCCAGGCCCGCTCCGATCACCAGGACATCGGGGGTGACACGTGTTACGGGCGTGGTGGGCCGTGTTACGGACATGGTGGGCCGTCCTTCGCTTCGGGTGCCGGTTCGGGGCCGTAGAGCCGGGCCAGTGTCGTGAGCGCGTCGCGCAGTCCGTGGGAGCGCGATATCCCCGGCATCGGCGGTCCCGCCCACCCCGGTCCGGCGAGCATGACCTCGGGGCCGCTCCGGGCTCCCTTCACGCCCCAGCTGCCCGCGGCGATGTGCTGCGCGAGCGGGCGGCTCGCCGTCGAGCGGGACTGGGACCAGAGGACGACGGCGCGGGGGCCGATGCGCCGGGTGGCCTCGTCCAGCGCGGTCACCGGTACGGAGGCGCCGAACATCCTTGTGGGCAGGCCGACTTCGGCCAGTGCGGCGGTCAGCGCCTCGATGGGGAGGGTGTGCTGCTCGCCCGGTACGCAGGCCAGCAGCACCGGCCCGGTGTCGGTCCGCAGGGGCGGGGCGGCCGGTACGCGGCGCAGGGCGGACGAGATGTACCACGACAGCAGGTGCTCGACCTCGACGTACTTGTCACCCGACGCGGCCCACCGGCGTCCCACCGCGCGCAGCGTCGGCATCATCACGGTCTCCCAGGCGCGGACCAGGCCGTACTCGTCGACGAAGGACGTGAGCAGTTCCTCCACGACGGGCGCGTCCAGGCGTACGGCCGCGCGGGACAGGCCCCGGCATTCCGGCCGGACGTCACGGACGTCACCGAGCGGCAGCCCGCGATCCATGGGGCCGGGGCGCGGCGCGGGCCGGTCCGGCGCGCCGCCGGTCCCGTCGCGGGCCGCGCGGGCGGCCTCGGCGGGTGGCACCCCGGCGGCGGTCAGGCGGCACATCTCGTCGAGCATCGCGACGTCGGCGGGCGTCCACCGACGGTGCCGGCCGTCCTCGCGCGCGGCGGGCCCGATGCCGTAACGCCGGTCCCAGGAGCGCAACGTGGTCGGGGAGACGCCGAGCCGGCGGGCAACGGCGCCGGTGGAGACGCCCGTCGTGGCCCCGGCCCGGCCCGCGACATCGCCCGCCCCCTCGACCCCGTGCATCGATTCGCTCACTTGATCACTGTACGAGCCGGCGCCGGTACGCGGCCGGTTGAGCGGCGGCCGGGTCGTCGGGTGCCCCTTCGGCCGGCGTCCCCTGGCCGTCCGGGTCCAGACAGCCGCGCAGCCGGTGCAGGCCGCGGCGTACATGACTCTTCACGGTGCCCAGCGGCAGCCCCGTGCGCTCGGCGATCTGCACCTGGGTGAGGTCGTCGAAGAACGCCAGGGACAGCAGACGCCGTTGGGCCTGCGGCAGTGTCTCCATGGCGCGCAGTACCAGCACCCGGTCCAGCACCGCCTCGGGGTGGTCGGACGGTCGCGCCACGCGGGTCTCGGCCGCCGCGGTCGCCGCCGCGACCAGCGCGGTGCGCCGGGTGCGGGCGGCGAGGGCGTCGACGATCTTCCGCCGGGTGATCCCGACGACCCAGGCGGCGATGGGCCCGCGTTCCGGCCGGTAGCCGGCTCGCCCCCGCCACACGCCGAGAAAGACTTGCTGCGTGATGTCCTCGGCCTCTTTGGCGTCGCCCAGGGAACGGGTGGCCAGGGTGTGCACCAGCGGTCCCCACCGGCGATAGGCGTCGGCCAGCGCGTCCGGGTCGCCGCGCAGCAGGGCGGCGACGAGGTCGTCCTCGGCGCGGGTGTCCTCGACGGGCACCGGCGTGTGGGGCCGGGACCGGGTGCCGGCGTCGGCTTCGGCGTACGTCGAGTTCACAGCGGCTCCTCCTGCCGGGAGTCGCCCGGCCGGCGGTACGGTCGGCGGGTACGTGGGGAGACACCGGTCACTCTTGCCAAACGATGCGTCGCGGGCAATACGCATCGTTTCCGCATCGCCTGTCACAATCACCGGATGAGTGATCCGACGGGACTGTGGCGCGCGCACCTGGGAGACGGCCGGTATCGGGAGGTCCTGATCCATGACGACGGCACGGGGTGGACGGAGTCGGGCCGTCGTTCGTCGTTCGAGTGCATCACCGAGTTCACCTGGGTGCTGACCGAGCCGGACCGGATGGAGTTCACGTACGGGGAGTGCCGCGAGGTCGAGGACGGCCGGGTGTCGCACACCTGGCCGGCCCAGGAGCACTCGGCCCACCGGTTCACGGTGGGCGAGCGCGCCGACCCGGACGGCCCGGTCTTCGTCCTGACGCTGGATCAGAACCTGCTGGGCGCGGTGGAGTTCACGCGGAAGGCTGTCCCCGGTCGCCGAACGGGCTGAGGAATCAGCCCTGTTGGGGGCGCTACGGCAGGTTCGCCGGTACCTGGCGGGCGGAGGGTGACAGATACACGCGGCAGTCGCGCAGTCCCGGCAGATCCGGAATCCGCTCGACCCGCCAGCCGCGCGCGTACGCCGGTGGTCCGGCGTTGCCCGCCGCCACGAACGCCACCGGCCGTTCGAGCCCGTAGGCCACGAGTTGGCCGGGGGTGATGCTGCCGTCGTGGCCGCCGGTCTGCCGCGACGCGCAGCCGGCCCGGAAGGCGACCCTGATCGCCTCCGTGCCGCTGACCACACACGGCGGCCGTACGCCCTGCCGTGCCAGCTCGGCCACCACCCCGTCCAGCTTCACGCGGTCGGCGCGGCTGCGCTCCGCCCGGTCGGCGACGACCGAACCCTGGACCCACAGATGCGCGACCGCCGCCGTCACCAGCAGAGCCACGACCAGCCGGCGGGGCCTGGCGGTCCTGACGATCCAGGTCAGGAAGAGGGCGGTGGGCAGCGCGAACAGCGCGTACACGGGAAGCAGGAAGCGCGGCGCGGCGTACCCGATCAGCAGCAGGTACTGCACGGCCATCGACAGTCCGACCAGCGTCGGCACCAGTACGAGCGGCAGCCGCCGCAGGCGGGCGGCGACCAGCACTCCGCCGAGGGTGAGCAGCGGCAGGGCGAACCACCAGATCGCGGTGGCGGGCCGGCGCCACCGGACGTCGCAGGGGCGGCAGAGCAACCGCCCGTCGAGCGAGCGCATGTGGTCGGCGAAGACGAGGTGCCAGCCCAGGTGTCCCTGGATCTCGCTCGCCCGCGCCAGCCGGGTGAAGAGGCCGCCGTAGCTGACGTACGCCTCGATGATCCACTCCGCGCAGCCGATGGCCACGCCCGCGGCGAGCGCCGTCAGCAGGGCCCATCGCCGCCAGCGTCCGACGGCGAGCGCGACGAGTGCGAGCGGGGCGCCGAGCCAGAAGGCGTCGGTGGGACGCATGAGCGCGACGAAGGCCACCGCGACACCGAGCCCGATGAGGGCCGTACGGTCGGTCCGGTCGCGCGCGGCCCTGAGGAAGAAGCCGACGGCGCAGAGGCAGCCGAGGGCGACCCAGAGGTTAGGCATGACCTGCGGCCCGTAGAAGAGGGTGATCCACAGCCCGGCGAACAGGGCGCCGGCGAGGGCGAGTACGGATGCCGGAAGCAGGCGCCGCCACACCCGGAGGGCGACGAAGAGCCCGGCGCCCGACAGCAGCGCGAGATAGACGCGGAGCGCTTCGACGGAGGAGGTGAGTGAGGTCACCGGGGCGATGAGGAAGGTGATGCCCCGGGCGCGGGGGGCGCTGAAGAACGCGGTGTCGGAGGCGGCGCGGCTGACTTGGCTCGTGTACACCGTCTCGTCCCAGCCGAGCCCGGATCCCGGTACGAGGAAGACGAGTTGAACAATCGTGTACACGCTCGCGACGACCGCCAGCCACAGGAGACCGTCGTCGGCCGTCCAGTCCCGGCGGGCCGGGCGGCTCGTCTCTCGCAGGCCGGTCGCGACGGCCTTGGTCTGTGTCATGGCCCAAAGCTGCCTGTCCGGGGGCTACCCGGCCGACGGACACGCCATGGGTCGAATATTAAGAAATCGCATCTAAAGCATATGAATCACTCTTGGTCGCTCGATGGCTCGCCTATCCGGGTGTCGACGGCCCGCTCGGTGACGAAACCATGCGGCGCGCCAACTGCACGATATGGGCCCGCAGATCATCGGTGTCATCGGCGGTGTCGTCGCCGGTGTCGTCATCGGTGCCGTCGCCAGAAGCATCGGCCACGTCCGCCCCGTCGGCCGCCGGGCCGAGGATCAGCCGGGTGATCTGGGGGAACGCGGTCGGCAGGATGGCGAGGCCGATGAGCGCGAGGAGGGTGCTCGCCGCCTCGCTGTCGGACTCGGTGCCGAGGGTGTCTTCGAGCGTCGCGACCATGTCCCGGTAGTGGGCGCCGCGCGGCTGTTCGTTCGGCAGGCCGCCCCCGTCGTAGTACAGGGCCTCCCACATCATCAGGCGCAGCAGTTGCGGGTTGCGCCGGTGGAGGTCGTAGATCCGGCCCGCGTACTCGGCGGGATCGCCGGACGGCGGCCCGAGCAGCGTGGCGTGCTCGGTCAGGGCCTCGGAGACGACGGCGGCGAAGAGTTTCTCCTTGCTGCCGAAGTAGCCGTAGATCCGTTCCTTGCTGACGCCGGCCCGCTCGGCGATCCGGCCGACGCGCGCGCCGCCCATGCCGTGGGCGGCGAATTCGTCGCGAGCCGCGACAAGCAGCCGGGTGCGGGTTCCTGCCAGTTGATCGGTGGGAGGCATGGCAGAACCCTACATTGCCGACCAGACGGTTGGTTGGCTACGGTCCGATCATGAGAACGACACGAGAATCAGACGCGGGTGTATGGGTGACCGGCCTCGGGGCGACCACCCCGCTGGGCGGTGACGTGCCGACCACGTGGTCGGCGATGCTGGCCGGGGAGAACGGGATCGGCGTGCTGGACGACGACTGGGCGGCCGGGCTGCCCGTCCGGCTGGCGGCCCGGCTGCGGACGGATCCGGCGACCGCCCTGCGACGGACCGAGGCCCGCCGGCTGGACCGGTGCGAGCAGGCCGCCCTGGTCAGCGCCCGCGAGGCATGGGCCGACGCGGCGCGCCCGGAGGCCGATCCGGAGCGGATCGCGGTCGTGATCGGTACGGGAGTCGGAGGCGTACTGTCACTGCTCCGCCAGGACGACATCCTGGAGGAGTCCGGGCCGCGCAAGGTCTCGCCGCACACCGTGCCCATGCTGATGGCCAACGGGCCCGCGGCCTGGGTGAGCATCGACCTGGGGGCCCTGGGCGGGGCGCACACACCGGTGAGCGCGTGCGCGTCCGGCGCCGAGGCCATCGCCACCGGGCTCGACCTGATCCGGCTCGGCCGGGCCGATGTGGTCGTCGCGGGCGGGACGGAGGCGTGTCTGCACGGGCTGCCGCTGGCGGGGTTCGCGCAGATGATGGCGCTGTCCACGGCCAACGACGATCCGGCGGGGGCGTCGCGCCCGTTCGACGCGGGGCGCGACGGCTTCGTGCTGGGCGAGGGAGCCGCCGTACTGGTGCTGGAGCGCGCGGAGTTCGCCCGCTCGCGCGGCGCGCGCCCCCACGGCGTACTCGTCGGCGCGGGGGTGACGTCCAGCGGGCGGCACATCACCGCGTCGGACAGCGGCGGCCAGGTGCGCGCCATCCGTACGGCCCTGAGATCGGGCGGGCTCCATCCGGAGGATGTCGGCCTCGTGCACGCGCACGCGACGTCCACCCCGCAGGGCGACGTGGCGGAGGCGAACGCCATCGCCGAGGCCGTCGGCGGACACCCGGCCGTCACCGCGACCAAGTCGATGACGGGCCATCTGCTGGGCGCGTCCGGGGCGCTGGGCGCGCTGGCGACGGTGCTGGCGCTGCGGGACGGGACGGTGCCGGCGACCAGGAATCTCGACACGATCGACCCGGCGATCGATCTGGACGTCGTCGCCGGCCGTCCCCGCCGGGGGACCTGGGCTGCGGGGGTCGCCAATTCCTTCGGATTCGGCGGCCACAACGTCTCGCTGGCGTTCACCGCGGCGCCGTCCGGGGCGAGGTCCGGGGCGAGGTCCGGGGCGGTGCGGTCCTGATCCTTCGTTGGACAGGCAGTGCCACCTCACCGAAGATATGGGCAGCAACATCCCTTTTCATCCGTTTCATACGGTGAGGACACAGCGCCCATGCCGCAGCGCACCACACGACGGTCGTCGGCCGGATATCTCGGCGCCGCGGTCGTCTTCGCGATCGGCATGCTGGGTACAACGCTGCCCACTCCGCTGTACGGGCTCTACCGCGAGAAGCTCGGCTTCTCCGAGTTCATGGTGACGGTCGTCTTCGCCGTCTACGCCTTCGGGGTCATCGCCGTGCTGCTGCTGGCCGGCAACTTCTCCGACCAGGCGGGCCGCCGACCGGTCCTGTTCTTCGCGCTCGGGCTCTCCGCCGCCAGCGCGGTCTGCTTCCTCACCGAGGGCGGACTGCCGCTGCTGTTCGCGGGGCGCCTTCTGTCGGGTTTCGCCGCGGGGCTGTTCAGCGGCGCCGCCACCGCCACCGTGATGGAGCTGGCGCCGCCGGGCCGTGAGGCGCGCGCGGGGCTGGCCGCCACGGCGGCGAACATGGGCGGACTCGGCTGCGGGCCGCTGCTCGCGGGGCTGCTCGCGCAGTACGCGCCGTCGCCGCTGAAGCTGCCGTTCATCGCGGCACTGGCGCTCGTGGCCGTGGGCGTCGTCCTGACGTGGTTCCTGCCGGAGCCGGTCGAGCACCGGACCCGGCGGCCGAGGCTGCGGCCGCAGGGGCTGAAGGTGCCGCCCGAGGTACGGGGGATCTTCGCGCCGGCGGCGCTGGCCGCGTTCTCCGGCTTCGCGCTGCTGGGGCTCTGTACGGCGGTGACGCCGACGTTCATCGCGACGACCTTGCACGAGAGCAATCTGGCGGTGTCGGGCGCCGTCGTGTTCTCGGTCTTCCTGGCCTCCACCGTCGGGCAGTCCCTGATGGGCCGGGTGGGAGCGGCGAGAGCGCTGCCGGGCGGCAGCCTGGTACTGGTGGCGGGGCTCGTACTGGTGGGAGCTTCCTTGTTCATCGAGTCGCTGCCGCTGCTGGTGGTCGGTGTGATCTGCGGCGGACTGGGCCAGGGGCTGGCGTTCCGCGCGGCCATCACCGCCATCGGCGCGGCGGCGCCACCGACGGCGCGCGGTGGCACGATCTCCACGTTCTTCGTCGTCGCGTACATCGGCATCTCACTACCGGTGATCGGGATCGGCGCGCTGACGCTGCTGCTGGAACTGCGGACCGTGGGCCTGATCTTCACCGGGTGCGTGGCGGTGCTGGCGGCGTGTGTCGGGCTGTACGAGCTCCGCGAGCTGCGGGTACGGCGGAACGCGGACGCGGCCTGAGTCGACGGAGCGGGCCGGGGTCAGGGCGCTCGACGGACGCGGGCCGCTCCGACGTAGAAGCCGCTCTCCTCGGCCGCCGGGGCGGGCGTGTCCTTGTACCAGTCGGGGGCCCGGACGAGACCGGGCTCCACGAGGTCGAGCCCGTCGAAGAACCGCTCGACCTCGTCCCGGGTGCGGGGCCGGAGGTTGATACCGCCGGACCGGTAAGTCCCGGTGATCTTCTTCGCCTGTTCGGGGTCCAGGAAGTCCGCGGTGCCGTGCGAGATGATCAGGAGGCTGCCGGACGGCAGGGAGTCGACGAGGGTCCGGGTGACGCCGTACGGGTCGTCGTCGTCCCCGAGGAAGTGCAGCACCGCGACGAGGGACAGCGCGACGGGCCGGTCGAAGTCCAGGAAACGGCGGGCGTGTTCGAGGACGCCCCGCGGCTGGCGTACGTCGGTCTCGACGTACTCGGTGGCCCCTTCGGGCGTGCTCACCAGCAGGGCCTCGGCGTGCCGGAGCACGATGGGGTCGTTGTCCGCGTACACGATCCGCGCGGCCGGGACGATCTTCTGCACGATCTGGTGCAGGTTGGGCTCGGTGGGTATGCCGGTGCCGATGTCGAGGAACTGGTCGATACCGCTTCTGGCCGCCCAGGCCACGGCCCGGTGCATGAACTCACGGTTGATCTGCGCCCCACGCTGCGCCCCCTTGGCCAGCTTCTCCGCCAGCTCCCGGTCGACGGGGTAGTTGTCCTTGCCGCCCAGGTAGTAGTCGTACAGCCGGGCGGGGTGGGGCTTGCTGGTGTCGATCTGGGGCTTGGGGGTGCCTGACGTCATGCGCCGGATTATGTCACCGCGATCACATGGCCACTGACCCGCCCCCATCCTTCGAGTGTGTCAACTACCTTGAGGCAGGGGCCTGTTCATGGCGTACGGGGTCGGGGCACGCGCCCATGCGACCGGTCGGTCGACGATGGGTCAGGCTGCCGACCCACGCCGGCCACGGGGCCTCGGGCTCTAGCTGACGGTCAGTCGGTAGACCTGGCGTGAGCCGCCCTCCGGGCCGGGGTCCGTCGTCTCGGCGGGGATGAAGCCCAGCCGTTCGTAGAAGGCGCGGGCGCCGCTGGCGACGGCTCCGGGGTGGTCGGCGCCGAAGGTCACCACCTCGACGGTGCCGGGGCCCGTGACGAACCTCGTCATCACCTCGGCCATCAGCGCGGCGCCGACGCCCCGGCCGCGCGCCTGCTCCGAGACGACGAGCCAGTGGACATGGAACGTCGGGGCGTCCGACCCGAACAACAGGCCGCCGAGCAGGGGCGGTTGAGCGGTCTCCGGCCGTGCCGCCGCCAACTGGTCGACGGCGACGAGAGCCCGCCCCCCACGTACGTGCTCGACCACGGCGCCGCTGAAGCCGGGGTCGTCCACCATCGGCCCGAACCAGTGCTCCACCTGGGCCGCCAGGCCGAGGAAGCCGGACAGATCCTGCTCTCGCGCGAGTCTTACGATCATGGGAAGCATTCTGGCACCGTCCGGGACCACACGGCGTGCGGTTGCCGCACGGTGATCAGATGAGCGACGCTGTACAGTCCGGCCATGGAAGCTCGTACGCCCCCGTCACCCCCGTCGCCCCAGCCACCGAATCCGCCGCGGCCGCAGAACAGACGGGCCCGGCTGCGGGCGGAGACCACCCAGGAGATCAAGTCGGTCGCGCTCGCCCTGATGTCCTCGGGCGGGCCGGACGCGATCACGCTGCGCGCCATCGCCCGTGAGATGGGGATGACCGCGAACGCGATCTACGGCTACTACGCGACCCGCGACGACCTCGTCACCACCCTGATCGCCGAGGTGTACACCTCGCTCGTCGACGTGGCGGAGGCCGCGCGCGACGCGCTGCCGGCCGAGGACTCCGCCGGTCGGATCCTGGCGTGGGCCACCGCGTTCCGGCAGTGGGCGCTCGACAATCCCGAGGGGTTCCGGCTGGTGTACGGGGACCCGGTGCCCAACTACCGCCCCCCGGAAGGCGGTCCGGCCGCCGAGGCCGCGCGCCGGGCCTGCGCGGGGCTCACCGGACTCGTCGCCACCGCGTGGCCGCAGGCGGTGGCGCGGCAGTCCGACGAGAGTTACGAGTGGTCCGACTTCGCCCCGTCGCTGGCCGCGGCGGTCCGCGAGGACTTCCCGGATCTGCCGCCCGTCGCCGTGGCTCTCGCGCTGCGGGTGTGGGGGCGGATGCACGGGCTGGTGTCGCTGGAGATCTACGGCCATCTGGGCGGGCAGACCGGCGCGCCCGAGAAGATCTACCGCGCCGAGATGCTGGACCTCGTCCGGTCCCTGGGCCTGTCGGCGTAGCCCGGCCCGCACCGGTCAGCCCGACAACGCGTGGCCCGGGCGATGCTCTTCGACGGGGTCGTGGCCTTCGGCGAGAAGGGGAGGGGACGTGTCGTCAGGGGTCGTGGGGAAATCGGACACGGCGAGGCTCACCTGCTCGTCGCATGCGGCATGCGCGCATTCGCAGGAGAAGGGCAGCACGACGTCCGAGATGTCCTCCAGCGCCCGCGCCCATGGTCGGGTGAAATAGCTGCGGTACTGATCGACAGAAGCACGGTTGGCGTAGCGGATCAGTTGGCTTCGCTCGGCTCGGTCTTTCGCGGTCGGCCCCTGTGTGAGCACCGCGCCAAAGCGTCTTTCAACCTCCGCCACGACTTGTTCCAGGGACCATGATTCGTCGATCACCACGACCTGGTCCCTGAACTGCTCGGCCTCTTCGGCGATCACATCGCTCAGGTGCTCGTACAACTCCCTTGTCCCGGGGGGCAGGTGACGTTCATTCAGTCGCTCGCGCCGCAGCCCCGGCGTCGGGAAGAGCCACAGGGCTGATCCGTCGCGGACCACCTCCGGGGTGATCGGTGTGCCTTCGGCAATCGTCAGCGGAGCAGCCGGCAGAGCGCGAAGGTCGTCTTGGATCATGGGGCCGCGCTCACGGTGCAGGGACATGGCAAGCCTGTCCTCAAGGGAGGCGGACCGCCGGTCCGGGATCGTCATCTCCTCGAACCGGATCGCGGCCGGATGTCCTGCGGCGACCGCCCGGTCGCGGTGCTCCCACGTGCGAGCGTCGGAGTTGTACCAGCGCAGGCCGTGACGCCGGGCGAGCAATCGGGCAACTGTGGACTTGCCCGCTCCCGGTGGGCCGCCCAGCCACAACACGTTTTCGAGACTGTTCGTCAATTGGCACTCCTTGACCAACCGTGGCTCACCGCCTCGCAGAACAGGAAGAAGAGCGGCGTCCTCGAACGCGGGAAGCGGTACGGGCGGTAAGCGTAGTGCCCATGACCGCCGGCTCACCGTGCTCGGCACCGTCCCAGGACCGGTTGCGGCGGCCCGGCCCGGATGAGCGCGTCCGCGTCCCCCGCGCGGGCGGGGCATGAAACCGTACCGGCATGACCACCTTCGTACCGCTTCCGGCGTCCGCCGCCTGGTCGCACGAGCACGCGCGCCAAGGGTTCGAGGTCGTGTACTTCCGGCACTCGGGCGACCAGCGGCACATCGTCGGGTGCACGACGGCCGTCGAGGACGGTCGGACCTGGACCGTCGACTACGACATCACCCTGGACGCCGACTGGCTGACGCGCCGGGCCGTCGTCACCGGGCGGTCCGAGGCCGGGACGCGCTCGACCGTGCTCCAGGCGGACGGCGCGGGCCGCTGGCAGGTGGACGGGGCGCCGGCGCCGCACCTCGACGGGGTTCTCGACGTCGACCTGGAGTCGTCGGCGATGACCAACACCCTTCCCGTGCACCGTTTCCAACTGGCCGTCGGGGCCTCGTCGGCGGCGCCGGCAGCGTACGTACGCGCGCTCGACCTCTCCGTCGAGCGGCTGGAGCAGGACTATCGGCGCATCGCCGACGAGGGGTCGCGGCAGGCTTACGACTACTCGGCCGAGGTCTTCGACTTCCGCTGCCGGCTGGTCTACGACGAGGCGGGTCTGGTGCTCTCGTACCCGGGGATCGCCACCCGCGCGGCCTAGGGCCTGTCTTCAAAGTAGCGCCGTCCGCCCGCAGGGCGGGGCCTGCGGCGGCTGGTGCGGTGCATCGCAAGGCGGAGGATCGGCCTCGTACTGGGCGTACTTGGTCGATTCCGACAACGTGGCGAGGTGCCGTGCCAGGCGTCGCGGGCCAGGCGGGACTTTGAAGACAGGTCCTAGGCCGCCGCGTCCGCGTGTCTCTCGTACGTCACCGGATCGGGAACTCGACCCCGCGCTCGCTCTCCGGACGCGGGCCGAAGACGCGCCGCTCGGACTCCTCGATCCGCAGGTCGTTGATGCTGGCCTCGCGGCGCCGCATCAGCCCGTTCTCGTCGAACTCCCACAACTCGTTCCCGTAGCTGCGCCACCACTGGCCGCCGCTGTCGCGGCACTCGTACTGGAACCGCACCGCGATCCGGTCGCCGTCGAACGCCCACAGGTTCTTCCGGAGCGCGTAGTCGAGTTCGCGCGACCACTTGTCGCTCAGGAACTCGACGATCGCCGGGCGGCCGGTGACGAAGGTGTCGCGGTTGCGCCAGACGGAATCGACCGTGTACGCGCCGGCGACGCGCTCCGGGTCGCGGGTGTTCCAGGCGTCTTCGGCGGCCTGCACCTTCGCCAGGGCGGCGGCGCGGTCGAAGGGCGGTACGGGCGGGCGGACGGTCATGGGCCATCTCCTGAGAACGATCATTCTCGACTGGCCGCCAGTCTAGAAAACGATCGTTCTCCGTACGGCCTCCGGCGCCGCAGGAGGCCGTGGCCGAATTCCGCCGCCGGACGGGCCCGGCTCGACCGCACCCGTCCGGCACCCGCGACGTCGCGGCCTCCTCTAGTAGAGGGAGAGGCCGTAGACCGACAGCCACTCCACGACCGGCTGGTAGAAGGTGGTGCCGCCCGACGAGCAGCTTCCGCTGCCGGCGACGATGATGCCCAGCGCGGTCGTTCCGGAGAACGCGGGGCCGCCCACGTCGCCGGGCTCGGAGCAGATGTTGGAACTGAACAGCCCGCTCACCACGCCTTCGGGGTAGTTGATCGTGACGTTCACGGCCGTGATGGTGCCGCAGCGGACTCCGGCCACCTGGCTGACATGGCACAGGGAACGGCCGACCGTCGGGTTCGCGGCGCCGGTGATGTCCTGCGCCCCGCCCGCGCCGAGTGTGACCTCGCCGGGGAAGGTCACCGCCGTGCTGGTGGTGTAGCGGATGAGCGCGTAGTCGTTGACCGGGAAACTCGATCCGGCGGTGGTGCCGACGAACACGGTCAGGGCCGCGTCCGCGTACCAGTTGGTGGCGCCCTGGGCGCAGCGGCCCGACACCAGGCCGTAGTAGGTGCTGCCGCTACGGGCGTTGAAGCCGACGGTGCAGCGGGTGCCGATGCTGCTGTAGATGACGTTGCCGCCGCGCACCGCGACCGCCTTGCCGGCTGCGGACGTTGCGGCGGTGGCTTTCGGCGTGCCGGACTCCTGCGCGTACGCCGCTGACCCGGTGGCGGTGAACCAGCCGAGCAGCAGGGTCAGTGCGGCGACGGCCGACGCGGCCGTGCGGAGCGCTCTGCCGAACCCTCCGCGGAACGGTCTCTCGGTGCGGTACGGATTCAGGTGCGGACTCATGTTCCCTCCCCGTTTTCCCGGTCATGACATGTCATGCGCCTGCCATTGTGGGGTCGCGGGGAGGGATACGTCAGTGGGAAAGGCGCCATTCGGCCGGTATCGGCCGCACGACTCCTGCCTTCTGACGGTGCGTCAGGCCGCCGCCTCCAGATCCAGGAGGACGGACTTGGCTGCGGCGCCACCCGCGTAGCCGCCGAGCGTCCCGTCGGCGCGCAGCACGCGATGGCACGGGACGACGACGGGAAGCGGGTTGGTCGCGCAGGCCGTACCGACGGCGCGGACCGCCTTGGGGTTGCCGACGAGCCGGGCGACCTCGCCGTAGCTCAGCGTCCGTCCGTAGGAGATCTCCGGGAGGTGACGCTGCACCAGCTGCCGGAATCCGTGCGACAGCGACATGTCGAGCGGCAGGTCGAACGTCCTGCGCTCGCCGTTGAAGTACTGGTCGAGTTCGCGGGCCACGTCGTCCAGGCGCTTCGGGGCGCGCAGCACCCGGGGGCTGAGCGTGCCGGCCAGGTCGTCGAGGACCTTGTCGTGGTCCTGGTTGTGGAAGGCCACGCGGACGAGGCCCTTCTCGGTGGCGGCGAGCAGGAGCCGGCCGACGGGGCTGTCGACAACGGTGTACGCGACGTCCAGCAGGCCGTCGCGGGTCGCCGCGTCCTCCAGCCTGGCGTGCAGCCGGGCGAGAGTCTCGGGGGCGGCCGTGGCACGGCCGAGGAGGGCCGAGACGTCCGGGTCATCGGTGGCGTCGTCCTTCATGGTGTCGCTCATGGTGTCGCTCCTTTCAGCTTCGGTCGGAGAGGGTGGTCCTGAGTGCTTTGATGCCGTCCGACGCGGCGCGGCGCGCCGCTTCCGGAGTGCCCCCGACGATCTCCGCGACGTCCCGGTACGGCAGTCCGGCGAAGTGGTGGTACGCCACCGCCTGCCGCTGTTTCTCGGGGAGCGCCTTGACGGCCCGCCAGAGGTCGTGGTCGGTCTCGCCCGGCAGTCCGACGGGCGACGGACGCTCGGGCAGCTCCGCGACGGGGACGGCGTGGCGCCGGCCCGCGCGGGTGATGTCGATGGCCTTGCGGTGGGCGATCGTCACCAGCCACGCCTCCACGTTGGCGTCGTCCGGCAGGTCCGGGTAGGCGCGCATCGCGGCGAGGAACGTCTCCGACCAGGCGTCGTCCGCGTCGTGGACGCCGACGACCGCCCGGCACACGCGGAGCACGGTGTCCGCGTGTTCCTCGACCACTCGCTCGAAGGGCTTCTTCATGGCGATCATTCTCTGCCGGTGTGCGGGTGCCCTGTTCAGAAGAGCCTGGCCTCCTTCACGGTCGCCGGCTCCTCGATCTCCAGGAGTCGCTGCTTGCGCTTGAGGCCGCCCGCGAAGCCGGTGAGCTTCCCGTTGCTGCCGACCACCCGGTGGCAGGCCACGATGATGGAGAGCGGGTTGTGGCCGACCGCCTGGCCCACGGACTGGGCGAGTGCCTTGTTCCCCAGCCGTTCGGCCAGTTCGCCGTACGTGGTGGTCTCGCCGAACGGGATCTCCCGGAGCATCGCCCAGACCCGCTCCTGGAAGGCGTCCCCGTTCGTCCGCGTCGGCAGGTCGAACGTGGTCCGGTCGCCGTCGAGGTACTCGGCGAGCTGGGTCGCGGCCAGGGTCAGCAGGGTGTCGTCCCGGACGTCGATGCGCCGGCCCAGGCTCGCCTCGGACGGCATGTACCAGTGGTGCGGGAAGTACAGGCCGGTGATCGCGTCGCCCGATGCGACCACGGTCAGGCCGCCGAGCGAGGTCTCGACGATCGCGTGGCGGGTGTCCGTGCCCGTGTCCGTGCCCGTCTCCGTAGCCACGCTCTTGGCCGTGCTCGCGCCCGTAACCGCCCCCGTAGCCGTGTCCGTATTCGTGCCCGCGGGCTGTCCGATGTCGGTCATGGTCCCGGCCTCCTTCTCGTGCGACGTCCCTGTTCAGTAGGTAGACGCGCGGGAGCGGGCGAATGTGAGGTCGTAGGTCGCGGCGGTTCGGCGCGTGGCTCTCGGCTGCGCTCCGTCGCCAATCTTTCGTCTCTCCGTGGACATTGAGTGTTGAAACGCTGCGAAAGATGGCTTCCAGAAGCGTGCGAGACGGCCATTTCAAGCCGCTGAGCTGCCGGAACTCACCCATGAAGGTCAACGGGCCCGCTCATCGGAGCCGTCTCACTCTGTGTAGCCATAAGGCCGGAACCGGACACCCATCGAGAAAGTTATTGTGATCTGAAGCACAGCTTCGGGCACCTGTGGGCGCCGAACGTTCCACGCGCATGTCATGTCGATATCAACGACATGATCCACGGATGACGCACATGAAAAACGTCCCCTAACCTCCCGTCTGCCTGAATCCACCTCGCACCAAAGACGTACACATGTTCGATGAATCGCGTCGGCGACTCTCTGTGATCGGTTGACTCTGGGGAAGCGCGGCCACTTAACTGCCAATCCCCACAACTGCCCCACGTATCTGGAGAGTTCATGCGGACTCCGGGACCTTCTTGGTCCAATGACTTTTCCCTGCCGCATTCGGTCATCGTGATCAACCCTCTGCAACGGCCGTCCCCACGCCTGACCGCCACGGCCGCTGCCACCGGCGCGGTCGGTGTGCTCGAACTGCCCACCGGGGACCCCCGGGAGGTGGTCGACCTGCTCGACCGCACCTGCCGCTGGTCGTCCGTTCCGTTCGGCGTCCGGATACGTGAAGGCTGTTCGGCGACCGCCGACGAGCTGCCCGAACTCGTGGACACGGTGCTGCTCGCCGACCCCACCCGGTCGCCCGCCGAGTTCACCGGCCGCCGCGTCCTGGTCGAAGTCACCAGCCTGGACGAGGCGTTGAGCGCCACCGAGGCCGGTGCCGCCGGACTGATCGTGCGCGGCTCGGAGAGCGGCGGACGCGCGGGTGAGCTGAGTACCTTCGTCCTCCTCCAGCAGGTGCTCGCCGAACCCGCCCTGGACCTCCCCGCCTGGGCCTGCGGCGGCATCGGACCGCACAGCGCCGCCGCCGCCGTCGCCGGAGGCGCGGCCGGAGTCGTACTCGACACCCAGCTCGCGCTGTTCGACGAGGCGGGGCTGCCGACCGAGCTCACCGGTGTGCTCGCCGGGCTCGACGGCTCGGAGACCGTGCTGCACCACGGGGTGCGCGTGCTGCGCCGCCGTGGCCCCGGCGCCCCCGAACTCCCGCTCGAAAAGCCCGAGTTCACCGCCAGGATCGGTACGGACGATCTCCGTACCCAGTTCGTCCCCCTCGGCCAGGACGCCTTCCTCGCCGCCTCCTTCGCCGAGCGCTGGACCACGGTGGCCGAGGCCGTACGCGGCATCGCGGCCGCCATGGCCGACGCGTTCGCCGACGACACCCCCGCCGCCGCGCTGGCGGCCGGGTCGGCCGGCGCGCGCGCACTCGGTACCCGACTGCCCGTCGCCCAGGGGCCGATGACGCGCGTCAGCGACGAGCCCGCGTTCGCCGCGTCGGTCGCGGCCGAGGGCGGACTGCCGTTCCTCGCGCTCGCGCTGGCGAACGCCGACCGGACCCGCTCGATGCTGGAACGCACCCGCGACGCACTCGGCGACGCCAAGTGGGGCGTGGGCGTGCTCGGTTTCGCCGACGAGGACATCAAGGCCGCGCAGCTCGACGTCGTACGCGAGTTGAGGCCCACGCACGCGATCATCGCGGGCGGCAGGCCGGCCCAGGCTGCCGCGCTGGAGGCGGAGGGCATCACGACCTTCCTGCACGTGCCGTCGCCCGGACTGCTGCGCCAGTTCCTGGCGGCGGGCGCGCGCCGGTTCATCTTCGAGGGCGCCGAGTGCGGCGGACACGTCGGACCGCGCAACAGCTTCCCGCTGTGGGAGGCGCAGACCGAGGTCCTGCTCGAATTCCTCGCCGAGGCCGGTGCAACTGCCGGAGCCAAGGCCGGGGCCAAGTCCGGAGCCAAGGCCGACGACGAGGCCGCCGGGCTGACCGTGCTCTTCGCCGGCGGCATTCACGACGAGCGGTCGGCCGCGATGGCCGCCGCGCTGGCCGCCCCGCTGACCCGCGCCGGTGTCGCGTTCGGCGTACTGATGGGCACCGCCTACCTGTTCACCGAGGAGGCGGTTCACGGCGGCGCCATCCAGCCGCTCTTCCAGCGCCGCATCCTCGACGCGGAGCGGACCGATCTGCTGGAGACGGCGCCCGGCCACGCCACCCGGTGCGCGCGGAGCGCCATCAGCGAGGACTTCGCCGCCCTCAAGGACGAGCTGCGCGAACAAGGCGTGCCCGACCGGGAGATCTGGGAACGCCTGGAGCGGTTCAACGTCGGCCGGCTGCGCCTCGCCAGCAAGGGCATCGAGCGGGTCGGCGACGACCTGCTCGCCGTGGACGAGACCCGGCAGGCCGACGAGGGCATGTTCATGGCCGGTGAGGTCGTGGTGCTCCGCGAGGCGGTGACCACCGTCGCCGCGCTGCACGACGCCGTGAGCGAGGGCGCGGCCGGCTGGCTGCGCGCCAGGGCCACCGAACTGCGCGGCCCGCTCGGCATCGGCGCGGCGGACGAGCGGCCGGCTCCCGAGCCGCTGCGCGTCGCCGTGGTCGGCATGGCCGGCATGTTCCCCGGCGCCCCCGACCTGGCGGACTTCTGGGCCAACATCCTCGCGGGCAAGGACTGTGTCACCGAGGTCCCCGCCCAGCGCTGGGACCAGGAGCGCTACTACGCGCCGGACGGCGACGGCGAGCGGACCCCGTCCCGCTGGGGCGGCTTCCTGCCCGAGATCCCGTTCGACCCGCTGCGCTACGGCATTCCGCCGGCCTCGCTCGCCGCCGTCGAACCGGTGCAGCTCCTCGCGCTGGAGGCCGCGCGCCGCGCGCTCGCCGACGCGGGGTACGACGCGAAGGGCACCGACCACGCCCGTACGTCGGTGGTGTTCGGCGCCGAGGCGGGCAGCGACCTGTCGAACGCGACGACGCTGCGTACGGTGCTGCCCGGCTACATCGGCACGATCCCGCCCGCGCTCGACGAGCAACTGCCCAAGCTCACCGAGGACTCGTTCCCGGGCATGCTCGCCAACGTCATCGCGGGGCGGGTCGCCAACCGGCTCGACCTCGGCGGTGCCAACTACACCGTCGACGCGGCGTGCGCCTCCTCGCTCACCGCCGTGGACGTCGCCTGCAAGGAACTCGTCTCCGGCACCAGCGACATGGTGCTGTGCGGCGGCGCCGACCTGCACAACGGCATCAACGACTATCTGCTGTTCTCGTCCGTGCACGCGCTCTCCCCCACGGGCCGCTCGGCCACCTTCGACGCCGCCGCCGACGGCATCGCCCTCGGCGAGGGCGTGGCCTGCGTGGTCCTCAAGCGCCTCGCGGACGCGGAGCGCGACGGCGACCGCGTGTACGCCGTGATCGACGGGGTGGGCAGCGCCAGTGACGGGCGCGCGCTCGGTCTGACCGCGCCCCGCCCGGAGGGACAGCACGCCGCCCTCACCCGCGCCTACCACAACGCCGGTGTCTCGCCGGCCGATGTGGGACTGGTCGAGGCGCACGGCACCGGGACCGTCGTCGGGGACCGTACCGAACTCAGCACGCTCACCGAGGTGTTCACCGAAGCCGGTGCCGAGGTGGCCAGTTGCGCGGTCGGCTCCGTCAAGTCCCAGATCGGGCACACCAAGTGCGCGGCGGGGCTCGCCGGACTCATCAAGGTCACACTCGCGCTGTACCACGGGGTGAAGCCGCCGACCCTGCACCTGAAGGAGCCCAACGCCGCCTGGAAGGAGGCGAGCAGCCCGTTCGTCTTCCACACGACGGCGACGCCGTGGGCGGTGGAGCCGGCGGAGCGTGTCGCGGGAGTGAGCGCCTTCGGATTCGGCGGCACCAACTTCCACGTTGTTCTACGCGCGTACACCCAGGCGCCACCTGCGCATTCCCTGGACACGTGGCCGGCCGAACTCTTCACGTTCCGGGGGCAGGACGCCGAGGCGGCCCGACGCTCGGTGCGGGCGCTCCAGGACCTCTTGGCCAAGGGCGGCCCGTGGAAGCTGCGCGACTACGCGCGTAGCGCGGCACGGCGAAGCGACCGGTCGGCGGTGCGCGGCGAGCGGGTATGGATCGCCGTGGTGGCGAACAGCCTCGCCGAACTGCCCGAGCTGCTGCGCCGCGCGGCGGAGGGCGAGCACGCGCCCGAGGCCGGCATCCACACGGCCGGGGCCGGGATCCAGACGCCCGAAGCTGGCATCCAGTCGGCCGACGGGAGTGCCGGTGACGCCGAGGGGAAACTGGCGTTCCTGTTCCCCGGGCAGGGCAGCCAGCGTCCCGGCATGCTCGCCGAACTCTTCGTCGCCTTCCCGGAGTTGCAGCGCTACCTCCAGCTCGGCGCACGCTGGGCCGACGTCCTCCACCCGCCGGCCGCGTTCGGCGAGCAGGGCAAGGCCGGGCAGCTGGCCCGCATCACCGACACGGCCGTCGCCCAGCCCGCCCTCGGCGTGGTCGAACTCGCCGCCGCCGAGCTGCTCGCCTCCGTCGGCGTACGCCCGGACATGGCCGCGGGGCACAGCTACGGCGAACTGGTCGCGCTCGGCGTGGCCGGGGCGCTCTCCCCCAGGGACGTCATCACGGCGAGCGCCGCGCGCGCCGAGGCGATCCTGTCCCGGACGGCTGGCGGTGACGCCGGCACGATGGCCGCCGTCACCGCGTCGCCCGAGCAGGTGGACGAGGTGCTGCGGCTGGCCGGCCTCAACGGGGAGGTCGTGGCCGCGAACCGTAACTCGCCCACCCAGACGGTCATCTCGGGACCGACCGAGCAGGTGGCCGCGGCGGTCTCGCGCCTGCGGGACGCCGGCCACTCGGTCAAACCGCTCCAGGTGGCCTGCGCCTTCCACAGTCCGCTGCTGGCCGGCGCGGGTGACGCGTTCGCCGAGCGGCTCGACCGACTGACCGTGTATCCGCCCGCGTTCGACGTGTGGGCCAACCGTACGGCGGAGCCCTATCCGACGGACCCCGCCGAGGTACGGGCGGGGCTCGCCGCCCAGATCGGCTCGCCGGTCAGGTTCGCCGAGCAGATCGAGTCCATGTACGCCGCCGGTGCCCGCGTCTTCGCCGAGGTCGGTCCTGGCCGGGTGCTCAGCCGGCTGGTCTCGGCCGTCCTCGGGGACCGTCCCCACCGGACGATTCCGCTCGACGGCGGACGGCCGGGCGGCCTGAGCGGTTTCCTCACCGCGCTGGCCCAACTCGCCGTCAACGGGGCCGACGTCCGCACCGGCCGCCTCTTCCTGGGCCGGGACGCCGTCGACCCGGAGACCGCGGTCGCCGAGCGCAGCCCCGGCTGGACCGTGGACGGCCAGCTCGTCCGGCTCGCCGACGGCACCATTCCCCCCACCGCCCTGCACCCCGCCCGACCCGTTACGGAGCTGATCGTGCCGGAGAACCAGTCCCCCCACAGCGCACCGGACGCGCTCGTCGCCGAATTCCTGCGCACCAGCCGCGATCTGGTCGCCGCCCAGCGCGACGTCCTGATGACCTACCTCGGCGGGCCGGGAGCGGTGGCAGCCGTCCAGGCGCCGGCTCCCGTCGCCTGGCAGCCGGCGGCCGTCGCCGCCGTCGCCGCACCGACCGCACCGTCGGTCCTCGCACTGCCCGCCGCCGCGTCCCCCACCGCGGCGGCGGGCCCCACCACCACGCCCGTCGCGGAGGCCGAGGCCACCGCGTCGGCGACCGACCCGGAATCGGTGCTCGCCGCCGTCCTGACCGTGGTGGCGGACCGCACCGGCTACCCGGTCGAGATGATCGAGCCCGAGCTGGATCTGGAGGCCGACCTGAGCGTCGACTCCATCAAGCGCGCCGAGATAGCCGGCGAACTCGCCGTACGCCTCGGCCTCCCCCTCGACGCGAGCGGCGAGCTGGACGGTCTCAGCACGGCGCGCACCGCGGCCGGCATCACCGGACTGCTCGTCGAACGGCTCACCGGCACCGCCGACGCCCCTGAGGCGGAGACAAAGCCGGAAACGGAGACGGCCGCGGCCGAGACCTCACCTGCCGAAGCGGAGATCCTGGCCCCGCAGCGCCTGGAGTTCACCGAGGCGCCGCTGGAGAAGGTGACCGGCTCGATCGCCGCCGGAGCCGCCGTACTGCTGCTCGGCGGCGGCGAGTTGGCCCCCAAGCTGGCCGAGCGGCTGCGCGCGGCCGGTGCCTCGCCCACGCTCGTACCGGCCGGTGAGCTGCCGACGGCCACCGCCGACGCCGTGGTCCTCCTCGACACGCTCGACGCGGCGGAGCCGCCGCTCCCCGAAGCCCTCCCCCTGTTCCAGGCGGCGCTCGCGGGCGCACCGGGCGCTGTCATCGCCGTCGAGCGCAGGACCGAGGGCGCGGCCAGCGGGCTGCGCGGCTTCTTCCGCAGCGTTGCCCGCGAGTACCCCGACACGAAAGCGACCCTGGTCGAGGTGGCGGCCGACGCGACCGCCGACGCGGTGTCGGACGCCCTCGTCACCGAACTCGCCGCCACCGAACGGGAACCGGTCGTCCTCACCGACGGCGGGAAGCGGCGTGCGCTGCGGCTGACCCCGACCGATCTCGGCGCGCTCGCCGCCACCGGAGCCGGCCCGGCCGGCGAGGGCCAGGCGGAGGCCGAGGCGGCGGGGCTCGACCGGGAGTCGGTCGTCCTGCTGGTCGGCGGCGCACGCGGCATCACCGCGCGCTTCGCCCGCACGATCGCCTCGGCGAGCCGGTGCCGTATCGAACTCATGGGCAGGACCCCGGTGCCCGCCGCGTCGGAGGACCCGGCAACCGTCGGCGCCGCCGACCGCGACGGGCTGCGGGCCGCCTTCCTGGCCACCGGCCTGACCTCTCCCGGCGAGGTGGAGCGCCTGGTCGGGGCGGTGCTCGCCGAACGCGAGGTGCGGGCGACCGTCGACGGGCTGCGAGCGCTCGGGAGCGAGGTCCGCTACCACTGCGTGGACGTGCTCGACACGGAGGTCGTACGGGCCACGGTGAAGGACATCTACGCCGAGCACGGCAGGCTCGACGGTGTCGTCTACGCGGCCGGGGTCATCGAGGACAAGCTGCTGGCCGAGAAGTCCACGGAGTCCTTCGGCCGGGTGTTCTCCACCAAGGTCGACGGCGCGCGCGCCGTGCTCGACGCGGTGGACGTGCTGCCGCGCGGCCCGCGGTTCGCGGTGCTGTTCGGCAGCATCGCCGCCGCGCTCGGCAACCGCGGCCAGTCCGACTACGCCGCGGCCAACGACGCGCTGGAGGAGCTGGGCCGCCGCTGGTCGACGGACGACCGCCGCGGACTGACCGTGCACTGGGGCCCCTGGGCCGCCGCCGAGACCAACGGCGGCATGGTCACCCCCGCGCTGATGCGCTCGTACGCGGCACGGGGCATCAAGCTCATCGACCCCGAGGAGGGGCCGCTGAGCCTGCTGCGTGAACTCGCCTGGGGCGCGCCCGAGGTGCACGCGACCGTCTATACCGCGTCGGGCTGGTGACCTCGGTGGACTCGCGCACACCGGTCGCCGTCGTCGGCATGGCCGTGTACTTCCCGGGCGCCAACGATCTGGAGAGCTACTGGCACAACATCGTCAACGGCGTCGACTCGATCACCGAGGTTCCGGCGGGCCGCTGGGACGAGGAGTTCTACGCGCCCGGCGGTCCCCCGCGCAGCGACCGGGTGTACTGCCGGCGGGGCGGATTCGTCGACGAGAGCGCCGAGTTCGACGTGACGCGGTTCGGCATCATGCCGACCTCCGTCGCGGGTACGGAGCCGGACCAGCTGATCGCGCTCGACGTGGCCCATCAGTCGATCGCCGACGCCGGTGGTGAGCCGGTGCTGCCGGCGGACCGGCAGCGGGCGGGGATCGTGCTGGGCCGGGGCGGTTATCTGACGCCGGGTCTGGTCAGGCTGGACCAACGAGTGCGTACGGCCAACCAGTTGGTGCGCACCCTGCGCGAGCTGGCGCCCGAGCTGGGCGACGACCGGCTGGAGGAAGTGCGGTCGGCGTTCGCCGGTCAACTCGGCCCGGAACAACCGGAGTCGGCGATCGGGCTGGTGCCGAACCTGGCCGCCTCCAGGGTCGCCAACCGGCTGGACCTGCGCGGCCCGGCGTACACCGTCGACGCCGCCTGCGCCTCGTCGCTGGTGGCGGTCGACCACGCCGTACGTGAACTGGACAGTGGCCGCTGCGACGTGATGCTCGCGGGCGGGGTGCACCACTGCCACGACATCACGCTGTGGAGTGTGTTCAGCCAGCTCGGCGCGCTGTCGCCGAGTGAACGGATCCGTCCGCTGCACCAGGGCGCGGACGGTGTGCTGATCGGTGAGGGCACCGGCATCGTGGTGCTGAAGCGGCTGGCGGACGCGGAGCGCGACGGCGACCGGGTGTACGCGGTGGTCTCCGGCACCGGGGTGGCGAGCGACGGGCGTTCGGCCAGTCTGTTCAACCCCGATCCCGGCGGGCAGGTCCGCGCCGTACGGCAGGCGTGGGACGCGGCGGGACTCGACCCGCGCGCGGCCGACGCCATCGGTCTGCTGGAGGCGCACGGTACGGCCACCCCGGCCGGTGACCGTGCCGAACTGACCACGCTCGCCGAGGTGTTCGGTCCGGCGGTGGGAGCGCGTGCCGCGATCGGGTCGGTGAAGTCGATGATCGGTCACACGATGCCGGCCGCCGGTATCGCGGGGCTGATCAAGGCGGCGCTCGCACTCCATCACGGGGTGCTGCCGCCGACGCTGCACTGCGAGGATCCGCATCCGGCGCTGGAGGCGACCAGGTTCACGCCGTTGTCGAAGTCGGCTCCCTGGGAGAGCCCCGTCACGGGCGCGCCGAGGCGGGCGGGCGTCAACGCCTTCGGTTTCGGCGGCATCAACGCCCATGTCGTGCTGGAGCAGGCGGCGTCGGTACCGGCCTCGTCGGTACCGGCCGCTGGGGGCGTGACTGTCGACAGGCGTACGGCGCGGGCGACGGCGACCGTCACCGAACCGGAGCGGGTGCTGCGGCTCGCCGCCCCCGATCAGGCGACGCTCGCCGCGCTGCTGGACGCCGACGACTCGACGGTCCTGGCGGCCGGTCTGAGCGAGCACGAGCACGCGCCCGCCGCCGGTCCCGTCCGGCTCGGCATCGTGGACCCGACGGCGCGCAGGCTGAAGCTGGCCAGGAAGGCGGTCACGAAGGGCGCGGCCTGGCGCGGGCGCAGCGACGTGTGGTTCAGCCCGCGTCCGCTGCTCGGTCCGGGCGGCGGCACGACCGCGTTCGTCTTCCCCGGGCTCGAAGCCGAGTTCGAGGCCCAAGTGGACTCGCTGGCCGAGCGGTTCGGGCTGACGTGGGCGCCGGGGCACGATGCCAAGGTCGGTGACGTGGGGCGGCACGGCGCGGCGGTCTTCCAGCTCGGGAGGCTCCTCGACACGGCGCTGCGCAGGCTGTCCGTGGTGCCGGACGCGGTCGCGGGACACAGTGTCGGCGAGTGGACGGCCATGGCCTGCGGCGGGATTCACGCGGCCGACGAGGTCGACACCTTCCTCGCGGGCTTCGACCCGGACGCGCTGCGCGTACCCGGTGCGGCGTTCGCCGTGCTCGGGATGCCCGCCGACCGGGTGCTCGCCGAACTGGCGGGCCGGAGCGACGTCGTGCTGTCGCACGACAACGCGCCGAACCAGTCGATGATCTGCGGTCCGGAGGAGGCGGTCGGCGAACTGGTCCACCGGTTCCGGACCGAGGGCGTGATCGGGCAGGTACTGCCGTTCCGCTCCGGCTTCCACACCCCGATGCTCGCCCCGTATCTCGATCCGATCAGACGGGCCGCCGAGACGTACACACTGCACGTGCAGTCCACGCCGGTCTGGTCGGCGACGACCGCCGCGCGCTATCCCCAGGACCCGGCTGCCGTAAGGGAGTTGTTCGTCCGGCATCTGCTCGAACCGGTGCGGTTCCGGCAGTTGATCACCACGATGCACGAGGCGGGGCACCGCGCGTTCATCCAGCTGGGTGCCGGTCAGCTCGGCTCGCTGATCGACGACACCCTGGCCGGCAAGGACCGGCTGGTCGTCTCCGCGCACTCCTCGGCGCGGGACAGTCTGGCGCAGCTGCGCCGGGTGGTCACCGCGCTGTGGGTGGAGGGCGCGGCCCCGGACGTCGGTCCGCTGCTCGGATCCACGCCCGGCACGGCCGCCGCCACGGGAACGCGTGCGAGCGCGGGTCGCACCCGGCCCGGCGTACGGCTCGACCTCGGCGGGGCACTGGTGTCCCTGCCCGAGCAGGCCAAGAAGCTCCTCGCCGACAGCATCGGCCACCCGCCCGCCGCCCGTCCCATCGGCGACGGCAATGCCCTCGACCGGCTGGACGCGCTCGGCCGGGCCGGTGCCGGGTTCCCGATCGCCGCCGAACTGTCGGCGCTGATCAACGACACGGCGGCGGTCGCGGACGAGCTGATCGCGGCACGGGCCACGACGTACCGGGCGACCGCGACAGCCCCGGCCACGACGGCGGTACCCCCGCCGCCGGAGCCCGCCGTCCCCGCCGTCCCCGCCGCGCTGCGCGTGGACGTCGCCGAGATGCCGTACCTCCTCGACCACTGCTTCTTCCGGCAGCGCCCCGGCTGGCCCGACGAGGGCGACCGGTGGCCGATCGTCCCCGCCACCACCGTCATCGGCCATCTCATGGAGATCGCGGAGCGCGCCGTGCCCGGGACCCGGGCGGTCGCGGTCCACGACGTGCGCCTGCTGAAGTGGATCGAGGCGATGCCCGCCGTCGATGTGCCGCTGGAGGTACGGCAGTTGGCGGCCGACCGGGTCGAGGTGAGCCTCACCGGCTACTCGCGCGCCGTGGTCGAACTGGCCGCCGCCCACCCCGCGCCGCCCCCGGCCTGGCCGGTCGACACCACCGCCGAACGGGTGCCCGGCCTGACGGCCGAGCAGCTCTACGACGAGCGGTGGATGTTCCACGGGCCGCGCTTCCAGGGCGTCAGCGAGCTGACGGCCATCGGCGACCGGTGGGTACGCGGGGTGCTGACCACCCCCGAGGCGCCCGGCGCCCTGCTCGACAACGTCGGTCAGCTGCTCGGCTACTGGATCATGGCGACGCTCACCGAGCGCACCACCGTGTTCCCGGTCCGCATGGAGCGCATCCGCTTCCACGGGCCGCATCCGCGGCCGGGCGAGCGGCTGACCTGTCTGATCCGGATCACCGAGGTCACCGACCTCACGCTCACGGCCGACATGCAGCTGATCGGTGAGGACGGGCTGGTCTGGGCGGAGTTCACCGGCTGGCAGGACCGGCGCTTCGACACCGACGCCAACATCCGCGCGGTGGACCGCTTCCCGGGCGAGAACACCCTGTCCACGGAGCGGCCGGGCGGCTGGGCGATCGTCCACGAGCGCTGGCCGGACCTGGCGACGCGCGAGCTGATCATGCGCAACATGCTGGGCAGCGCGGAGCGGGCCCGTTACGAGGGGCTGCCGCCGGTGCGCAGGCGCCAGTGGCTCCTGGGCCGGATCTCGGCCAAGGACGCGGTGCGCCGGCTGCTGTGGCGGGAGGGCGCGGGCGAGATCTATCCGGCCGAGATCTCCGTACGCAACGACACGTCGGGGCGCCCGCTGGTCGAGGGCGTGCACGGGCGCGCGCCGGGCGAGCTGACCGTCTCGATCGCGCACCGCCGCGAGACGGGCGTGGCCATCGCCGCGCGCGGCACCTGCGGTATCGACATCGAGGAGATCGTCGAACGGCCGCGCGCCACGGTCGAGACCTCGTGCGACACCTCCGAACTCACCCTGCTCGACGCTCTGGTGGCGCGGTCGCCGGGCAGCGGCGCCCTGTGGTTCACCCGCTTCTGGACCGCCAAGGAAGCCGTCGCGAAGGCGCGCGGCACCGGCCTGCGTGGCCGCCCCGCGGAGTACCGCGTGGTGGCCGCCGACGAGAGGCGCGCACGCGTGGTGGCCGGGGGACGGCTCTACGAGGTGCGCCTGGAAGAGACAGCCAATCCGCCGGGGCTGCCGGAGCGGCAGTACGTCGTCGCCTGGACGACGACCGAGAACGACGCCCGCACAGACCGCACAGATCGTATGGAACGCACAGACCAGGCAGACCGCACAGACCAGATACACCTGACAGGAGATTCGGCATGACCACCGAAATCGATGCAACCGTGGCCACGGCCGTGGAGAGCGACATCACCGCGATGCTGCGGACCATGCTGGAGGAAGACGGTCTGGACGACGCCGAGATCACCCGGGAGACCACCTTCCACGACGATCTCGAACTGGAGAGCATCGACCTGGTGACGCTGGCCGGTTCGCTGCGCGAGCACTACGGCGACCAGGTCAACCTGGCCCTGTTCATCGCCGATCTCGAACTGCACGAGATCATCGCGCTCACGGTCGGCGAGTTGGTCGACTATGTCGCCGCCTCCCTGCACACTGCCGGGCAGGTCTGATCCGATGGCGAAGATACGCACCGGGGACATCACCACCCACGTCCAGCGGCTGCCCGCCGCGAACCCGCCGGCCGACGGCGGGGATCCGCCGGTCGTGGTGTTCGTCCACGGTCTACTCACGGACAGTCTGGCCAGCTACTACTTCACGCTCGGCCCGGCGTTCGCGGCGGCGGGCATCGACGTGATCATGTACGACCTGCGGGGGCACGGCCGCAGTGACCGGCCGGCCACGGGGTACCGGCTCGAATCGTTCGTCGGGGATCTCGTCGGCGTGCTCGACGCGCTCGGCGAGACGCGCCGGGTGCATGTGGTCGGCAACTCCTTCGGCGGCACGATCGCGACCGCGTTCGCCGCCTGGCACCCCGACCGGGTCGCCACCGTCACCATGATCGAGTCCGAGCCTCCGGTGGCGGAGTGGACCCGGCACATGGCCGACGGACTCAGGGACGCCAAGAACCAGCTCGCCCGCGAGGAGGTCATCGGCTGGATCTCGGCGAACCACGGCGCGCACACCGCCCGGCTCTCGCGGGGGGCCAGCCGCATCCTGGCCACGACCACCCTGGCCGAGGACGTCCCGGCCGGCCGTGTCATCGACGACGGCCTCGACGCGCTCGACGGCTGCCCGGTGCTCGCGATCTTCGGTGACGAGTCCGGGCTGAGCGCCCAAGTGCCCGAGCTGGAGACCAAGTTGGTGTCCTGCCGCACCGTGGTCCTCGCCGAGCAGGGCCACTCGGTGCTGGTCGAGCGCACCGAGGAGACCCAGGACCTGATCCTGCGCTGGGTGCGGGAGCACACCCTGGCCGAGGCGGTGCGGTGACACGGTTTCTGCTCGTCGTCCCCCCACTGGTCGGTCACACCAACCCGCTGGCCGCCGTCGCCGACGAACTGTCGGGGCGCGGCCACGAGGTGGCGTGGGCCGGTTACGGCGACCAGATCCGCGCGCTCGCGGGCCCCGGGGCCCAGGTCTACGAGTGCGCCATGCCGGACAACGGGCTGAGCCGGCCGCCGGGCCTCGCGGGGCCCGGCGCCTTCCAGCACCTCTGGGAGAAGTTCTTCGTCCCGCTCGGTGATCTGATGGCGCCGGGCGTCGAGGCGGCGATCGACGGGTTCCGTCCCGACGCCGTGTTCACCGACCAGCACGCCGTCGCGGGCGCGCTGGTCGCCGAGCGTCGCGGGATCGTGCATGTCACCTCCGCGACCACGTCGGCCGAACTCGTCGACCCGCTGGCGGAGTTGCCGAAGGTGGGCGCGTGGCTGGCCGACCTGCTCGGTGCACTGCGGGCCCGGATCGGTGATCCGGCCGCGCAGGGCGATCCGCGTTTCTCGCCGCACGGCGTGATCGCCTTCACCGGGCGCGAGTTGGTCGGCGAGACACCGCTGCCGGGCGGGGAAGTCCATCTGGTCGGCCCCGCCGTCGCACCGCGCGCCGGGGGTTCGGACTTTCCGTGGGACCTTCTCGACCCCGGGCGCCGCCTCGTTCTCGTCTCGCTCGGCACGGCCAACGCGGACGCCGGAGGCCGCTTCCTCACCGAGGCGGTGACCGCGCTGGACGCGCTCGGCGACCGGGTGCAGGGGGTCGTGGTCGATCCCGGCGGCACCCTCGGAGCCGTACCGCCCGGTGTGATCGTGCGGCCGCACGTGCCCCAACTCGACCTGCTGGCACGGGCCGACGCCGTCGTCTGCCACGCCGGCCACAACACGGTGTGCGAGACGCTGTGGCACGGCCTGCCGCTGGTGCTCGCCCCGATCCGTGACGATCAGCCCATCGTCGCGGGACAGGTGGTCGACGCGGGCGCCGGTGTGCGGGTCCGCTTCCGCCGCGTGGACGCCGCCCGGCTCGGTACGGCGATCGAGACCGTGCTGGACGACGCCGGCGGGCACCGGGCCGCCGCCGAGTCCATCGGCCGGTCGCTGCGCGCGGCGGGCGGCCGGTCCGCCGCCGCCGACCACCTCGAACGGATCGCGGCGCGGCATGCCCCCGTCCCCGCCTCCGGCTGACCCCCGGCCCACTCACCTCACCCCGACCGCAACCACGGGACCCCCCATGACATCGGCTTCCGCTCCCCCCGACTCCCGCACCGAACCCGCCGGTGACGCCAAGACAATTGACACCACGTCAGACACCCCGGGCGCGCCAGGCACGGCTCCGCTGCGCGTCCTGCTCGGCTACGCCAGGCCGCACCGCCTCGTCCTGGGCGCCACACTGCTGCTCCTCCTGGGGGCCAGCGGGGCCGGCCTCGTACAGCCGCTGGTGGCGCAGCACGTACTGGACGGACTCGGCGACGGCAGCGGGGTCATGGGTCCCGTGCTGCTCCTGGCCGGCCTGGTCGTCCTGGGGGCGGTGCTCACCGGACTCCAGTCCTGGTGGCAGCAGCGCACCTCGGAGCGGGTGGTGCGGCAGATCCGCCGGGATCTGGTGTTCCGGCTGATCCGGCTGCGGGTGCCCGAACTCGACCGCCGCGCGCCGGGCGATCTCATCTCCCGCGTCACGTCCGACAGCACGCTCGTGCAGAACGCCGCGACCGAGGGCCTGGTGATGGTCGCCAACGGCGTGCTCAGCATCCTGGGGGCCGTGGTGCTGATGGGCCTGGTGCATGTGGGACTGCTCGGGGTGACCGTGGCGGTGCTGCTCGGCGTCACGCTGGTGATGGTGCTCATCCTGCCGCGGATCCGTGAGGCGGTCGCCCGTTCGCAGGAGTCGATCGGCGCCGTCGGCGCGGCGCTCGACCGGGCGCTGGGCGCGGCCAGGACCGTGAAGGCCAACGGCGCGGAGGGCCGGGAGACGGCGTTCGCGGGACAGGCCGTCGACGGCGCGTACCGGGCGGGTCTGGTCGGCGCGCGGTACGTGGCGATGGTGAAGGTGCTGTCGGGCGTCTCCATCCAGGCGGCGTTCCTCGCCGTGCTCGGGGTGGGTGGCGCGCTGGTCGCCTCGGGGAGTCTGGAGGCGTCGGCGCTGATCGCGTTCCTGCTGTACGTGTTCTACCTGGCGAGCCCGATCGGCTCGCTGGTCGCGGGGCTGGGGATGCTCCAGCAGGGGCTCGGCGCCGTGGGGCGTATCGAGCAGGTCGGGCGGATGCCGATCGAGGACGACGTGGATGACGTGGACGGAGACGGTGCTGAGGTGAACGGCGCCGCGCGCGGGGGCCGTTGGGACGGAACGGACGCGCCCCCGGTCGAGTTCCGGGACGTCCACTTCTCCTACCCGGACCGGTCCCCCGCACTGCGCGGCATCTCGTTCACGGTGCGCGGCGGCACCCAGAGCGCGCTGGTGGGTCTCTCGGGTGCGGGAAAGACCACGATGTTCGCCCTGCTCCAGCGGTTCTACGAGCCGGCGGCCGGCCGGATCCTGATCGGCGGTGTGGACATCGCGACCCTGCCCCGCGCCGAGGTGCGCCGCCGGATCGCCTACGTCGAGCAGGAGTCACCCGTCATGGCGGGGACGATCGAGGAGAACCTCACGTACGCGGCTTCGGACGTGTCGGACGAGGAGGTCGCGGAGGTTTTGCGGCTGACGCGGCTCGACTCGCTGATCGAGCGGCTGCCCGACGGGCTGCGGACGGAGGTCGGCAGCCGGGGGGTCGCGCTCTCGGGCGGTGAGCGGCAGCGGCTCGCCATCGCGCGCGCTCTGCTGCGCGGTCCCGAGGTGCTGCTGCTCGACGAAGCGACCGCGCAGCTCGACGCCAACAACGAGCGGGCGCTGCGCGAGGCGGTCGAACAGGCGGCGCGGCGCTGCACCGTGCTGCTGATCGCGCACCGGCTCTCCACGGTGACGGGCGCGGATCAGATCGTGGTGCTCGAACACGGTCGGGTACGTGGCACGGGAACCCATCAGGAACTGGTCGAGGCGGACGTGCTGTACCGCGAACTGGCCGCGTCCCAGATGCTGGTGGGCGACGACGCGGAGGTCTCCGCGATCGGCGGAGCCGGAGCCGGTGCCGATGTCGGTACCGGTGTCGGTGGACCGGCCGGGGAGCCGGTGCCGGTGAATCGGTGAGAAGTAGGTGAGGGCATTCCGCGATCGAGCGGAATGCCCTCACCAGTTCTCAGTTCTTCTCAGCCGTTCTCAGCTGTTCGGAACAATGCGATCCGGTCAGCCGGTAATGGAGTTCAGGGCTGCCAGATATCCGTCCCTGTGGCCTTCCACATTCGGGTGGTAGGACTCGTTGATCTTGTCCCACTCCAGGCTCGTCACCCATTCCGAGCCACCCGAGCAGAGGGTGTGCGGGTCGAATGCGGGACGCGGGTCCAGGAAGGTGAATCCGGCCTCGGCCGCACGGCTCGCCATAATGTCGTTCAGCACGTCGGCCGCTGAATTCATGGCCGAACGCTCGGCGTCGCTGAGACCGAAGATTCCGCAGGAACCACCGATCTTGTAGAGCCGGGGGTAGCCCACGACGACGACCTTGGCCGACGGGGCGGCGGCCCGCACCGCGCCGTAGGTCTGCGCGAGCGCGGGAGACAGCGCGCCGGTGGCGGCCTGCTTCGCGAGCTCGACGCCGGCGATGCAGTCCGCGTCGTCGATCGTCAGGATGCAGTTCGTCAGAACATCGACGAAACCGACGTCGTTGCCTCCCACCTGCACCGTTACCAGTGTGGTGTCGGCGGTCAGCTGCGGTATCTGGGTGCTGGCGACATCGGCCGTGGTCGCGCCGGAGCACGAGGCCTCGACGAAAGCGGTGTCCGGGTGCTGGGCGGCCCAGAGCCGGGGGTAGGTCAGCGGACCTCGCCGGCACGGGTCGTCGGGGTTGTCGTAGGTACGCGTACCGGGGGCGACCGCGTAGGAGTCGCCGATGGCCACGTACTTACCGGCCGCCTTCGGTGCCGCGGTCGCTGTGGGGGCTACGGTTGCGGCTACGACCATTGCCAGCAGTGCGGCGATGAGTGGTCTTTTGGAACGCACGAATACTTCTCCGATGAGTGGGGTCATGGACTCTATATAAATAGCACCACTTGATGCCCTGCGGTATACCCGGTCATAAAATATCTGATGGCAATTCAGGAAGCTCCCCCGCAGGCACGCAACCTTCATGCAACGTTGGGTCCGGTTTACTGGCGGGATGAGTGAAGAGGAGAGCACGCGGGTGGAGGTGACGCCCGCCGCCGCCGATCTGATACGGCAACTGCGGGCCGACCACGGACCGCTGATGTTCCACCAGTCGGGCGGCTGCTGCGACGGCAGCGCGCCCATGTGCTACCCGGACGGTGAGTTCCGTACGGGGAACTCGGACGTGCTCCTGGAGTCCCTGGCGGTCGAGGGCGTCACGGAGCCGGTGCCGTTCTGGATGTCGGTGAGCCAGTACGAGGCGTGGCGGCACACCCGGCTGATCGTGGACGTCGTGGAGGGGCGCGGCAGCGGTTTCTCGCTGGAGGCGCCGGAAGGGGTGCGGTTCCTGATCCGCTCCCGGCTGATCTGAGGCGTACGCGGCGGGCGAACGAGGCGGGCGAACGGGGCGGGCGTACGGCGGCGAGTCCCGTACTCGTACGGGGAACTCGGCTGGGCCGGTGGGGCGGCGGCCGGACGGACCCCGGTCCGGCCGCGCCACGCCCTGTGAGCAGGCGCTCCGGCGCGGGTGGCGGCGGGCGGTCCCGTGGGAGTCCGGGGCGGGATGCGCCCAACTGCCGACAGGACACCGGAGTCGGCGGGTGCTGTGCTTCCGGTGTGAGCCACCTCGGTTCCCCGTCCCGGTGGAATCCGTGGTCCGGCCCCTGCGCCGGGCACCGAGGCTCGCCCTTCAGCAGACAGGGGTTCCCTCATGACGCTTCAACGCATCGCCGCCGCCGCTCTCGCCACGGCCGCTCTGACCGTCGGTGCCACGGCTGTCGCCCAGGCCGACACCCGTACCGCCGCGCCGAGTTCGGCCATGGCCGATCCCGTCGCCTGCGCGGCCTCCACCACGGCCGCCGCCGCGTCAGCGGCCAACGCCGCCACCGCCGCCGATGCCGCCAAGGCCGACGCGGCCTCGTCCGCCGCCGCGGTCAAGGCAGTCGCCGCCGCCATCGCGGCGACCCAGCCCGCCGCCGCGCTCGCGGAGGCGGCCGCCACCGCGACGGAGGCCGCTGCCGCCGCCGTCACGTCCGCCAACGCGAGCGCCGCCGCGACCACGACGGCCGCCACCGCCACCCAGGCGGCCGTCACCGCCTGCGCGGTCGCCTGACAGCCGTCACCCGGCAACCGGGGCCCGTACTCAGGGTTGCAGGCTGCTCACCACGTTCGCGGTGGAGTTGATCCCGTCCTGGATGGACGGCGCCATGCTCGTGCCCGCGAGGAAGAACCCGAGCAGCACACAGCAGATGGCGTGCCCCAGCTTGAGTCCGCCGTTGCGCACGAAGATCACGGTGAGCACCACCAGTAGCAGCACCAGTGAGATCGAAATGGCCATCGCCAACCTCCTCCGCCGCGCCGGAATTGCGGCATTCGGCCGTCAGTCTGGCGGAGCGGAGGGGCAGTTCAGGCAACTGGCGTGTAGGCCGTACGGGTTGACTACCGGTTGCTTTCCGTCGGCTGCTCGGCTACCGGTCGTTCTGCTCGGCTACCGGTCGTTCTTGGCGAGGAAGCTCTCCAGACCGGCCAGGTCGTCCGTGTTGACGTGGTCGACCCCGGCGTCGAGCAGCTCGGACCACACGGCGTCGCGGGCGGGCCCCGCCAGGTCGGGGGTCGCCCAGAACCGGACGCGCTGGCCCCGCCGGTGGGCGGCGCGGACGATGCGGTGCAGTTCGGTGCGTTCGGCGGCGGGGAAGGCGCCGACTCCCTGCCAGGTGAAGCTCGTTGTCCAGTTGCTGCTGATGAGCGGGACGAACGAGGCTCGCGCCGTGCTGCCGAGGTCTTCGAGCCGGCCGTCGTAGAAGGCGTGGCGGACCCGCTGTGCCTCCATCGGGACGCGGGCGGCGCGGTCGCCGGAGATGACCGGGGTGACGGCGCCGTACCGTACGGCGCCGTAGGAGTAGGTGCTCAGCATGGAGCGGTAGGAGCGCAGTTGGCGGTGCAGCTCCAGATAGGCGGCGGCGCCGTCCGTCTTGATGTCGATGAGCAGCTGCACCGGCCGGTGGTGCCCCCGGTACACGGCACCGCCGTTGGCCCTGACCCGGTCGCGCAGCGGGTCGAGGTAGAGCGAGCGGAGCGTACGCGTGGGGTCGAGCGTCTCGGGCTCGTGGGCGACCAGCAACTCGCCGTCGACCAGGAAGACATCGGCCTCGACGCTGGTGAAGCGGTGCGACAGGGCGTCGTGGAGGGGCCGCTCGTGCAGATAGTCGTTGTGCGCGTGGGCGCGGCGAAGCGGCTGGGGGCCGCCGCCCCGCTCGGTCGCCTGCGCGTACGAGGGTACGGCGACCGCTCCGGCGATCGCGGCGGCGAGGGTGGTCACCGCTCTGCGTCGGGTGGTGAGGGCCATGATGCCTCCGAGGTCGGTGGGGCGAACGACTAGGGCGCCCCGAGTATCCGCCGTCACCTGGCCCAAAGGGCAGGGTCGTACGAAGAGTTCGACCAGCCGACGGCTGCGATTCAGACAGTCCCGCCCCGGACCGTCCGGGCGGTCTCAGACGGTCTCGGCGATCTCCGGCCAGCGGACCGTACGGTCGCACCAGCGCTCCAGCAGCACCCGGTCGTGGCCGACGGCCAGCAGTCCGGCGCCCTGGGCGCGCCGATACTCCTCGACCACCGTGACCAGCGCGGCGGTGGTCGACGCGTCGAGCATCGCGGTCATCTCGTCGCAGACCAGCCAGCGCGGGCGCAGCACCAACGCACGGGCGAGGCAGGCGCGTTGGAGCTGACCGTCGCTGACCTCGTGCGGCCTGCGGCCGAGCAGCTCGTCGGTGAGCCCCACCGTCCGCGCCAGCTCGCCGACCCGCTCGGTCACTTCGTCCCGGCGGCCGTTGGCGCGCAGCGGTTCGGCGATCAGGTCGCTCAGCCGGAGCCGGGGGTCGGCCGACAGCCGTGGCTGCTGGAAGACGACCCCGATCGCGGTGCGCTGGGCCCTCGGGGCGCGGTGGCGCCAGCCGGTGGCGCGTTCGCCGTCGAGGGTCACGGTGCCGGCGTCGGGCCGGTGCAGCAGGGCGGCGACCCGGGCGAGGGTCGACTTGCCGCAGCCGCTGGGACCGAGGAGGCCCACCGACTCGCCGGGGGCGACGGTGACGGACGCGCCCTTGACGACGGGGGCTCCGCGTTCGTATCCGGCGGTGATGCCGAGGAGTTCAAGCATCGACGCGCTCCTCGGCGTGATGGCAGGCGACGGACGAGCCGGGCCCCGGTGTCAGGTCGGGCAGGGTGGCGCAGCTGTCGGTGGCCCGCGGGCAGCGGGCGGCGAAGGCGCAGCCGGCGGGGAGGTCGCCCAGTTCGGGCGGCATGCCGGGGATGGCGGTGAACTCCCGCTCGGGCAGGGCGTCGAGCAGGCCGCGCGCGTAGGGGTGGCGTGGCCCGTGGCCGCCGAAGAAGCTTGCCGCGGGGCTGAGTTCGACGATCCGGCCCGCGTACATGACGGCAACGCGGTCGGCGATCCGCTCGGCCGCCGCCAGATCGTGGGTGATCATCAGCAGGGCGCGGCCGTCGTCGGTGTGCCGGCGCAGTTCGTCGGCCGTACGGTCCACCAGTTCCCGGTCGAGTCCGGTGGTCGGTTCGTCGGCCAGCAGCAGCGGAGCGTCGCCGATCAGCGCGAGGGCGGTCGCCGCGCGCTGCGCGAGTCCGCCGGAGAGTTCGTGCGGGTAGCGGTCGAGGTGGTCGGCGGGGTAGGCCGCGCGTTCGGCGGCGGCCTCGGCCGCCCGGGCGAGCGCCGGCCCTCGGGCACCCGTCAACTCACGCAGTACCTCGACCAGTTGGGACCGTACGGTGCGTACGGGGGTGAGGTGCGCGGCAGGGCTCTGCGGTACGAGGCCGATGCGCCGGCCCCGTACCGTACGGGCCAGGGTCCGTTCGTCGGCGGTGAGCAGGTCCACGGGGTCGGCGCCACCCAGCAGCGCGGAGCCGGTGGTCTGCGCGTTGCCCGGCAGCAGGCCGAGCAGCGCCGACGCGAGGACCGACTTGCCGCAGCCGCTCTCGCCGACGAGCGCGAGGCACTCCCCCACGGCGAGGTCGAAGGTGGCGTCGGTGACGGCAGCGATGTGCCGTCCGCCGCGCATCCGGAAGCGGACGCCGAGGCCGCGCACCGACAGCACGGGCGCCGGTGCGGACGACTCGACCGGGGTCTCCACCGGGGTCTCCACCGGAGTACGGGGCTCGGGGGTCGTCACAGCATCAGCTCCGATCGGCGGCGCGGATTGATCCGTTCCCGCCACACCCCGGCGAGCCCGGCGATGGCGAGGGTCGGGACGATCAGGAACAGCCCGGGGAAGAGTGTCGGCCACCAGTCGCCGGCGAGCAGCGAACCGCGCGCCGTCTGTACGAGGTTGCCGAGGCTCGCCTGGTGGCTGGGCAGCCCGAGGCCGAGGAACGAGAGCGCCGACTCGTGCCACATGGCGTGCGGCACCATCAGTACGGCGGCGAGCCCCGCCTGCGGCAGTACCCCCGGCAGCAGATGGCGCACCGTGATCCGCCACCGCGAGGAGCCGCCGGAGACCGCGGCGTCCACGTACGGCCGCGAGCGCAGCGACAGGACCTCGGAGCGGACGATCCGGGCGGTGGAGAGCCAGTGCGTCAGGGCGACCGACACGATCACCGGCCAGACGCCGGGGCGGAACATCGCGACGACGAAGATGCCGAGGAGCAGGTGCGGCACCGACGAGAAGGTGTCGACGAGACGCATGACGACACGGTCGGTCCAGCCGCCGAAGGCCGCGGCGGCGGCGCCCACGGCCGTGCCGATGACGGTGGCCACGAGGGCGGCGACCAGTCCGACGAGGAGCGAGACGCGGAGCCCGTACACACAGCGCAGGAGCAGATCGCGGCCCACGTCGTCCGTGCCGAACGGGTGCTCCAGGGACGGCGGTTGGAGCTTGAGCGCGAGATCGACGGCCTGCTGGTCGAGCTGGACGACCGGCGGTACGACGAGGACGGCCAGCGCCACGACGGCGACGATGACGGCCGAGGTGACGGCACGGACCGATCGCGTCGAGCGGCGGCTGCGCCCGCGCCCGCGCGAGCGCCACGACGGGGCCGGCTCATGAGCGGTGTGCGTGGTGGTGTCAGCCATCGAAGCCCACCCTCGGGTCGGCGAGTCCGTACAGCAGGTCGGAGAGCAGGTTGCCGACGAGCACGGCCGCCGTGGCGAGGACGGTGAGCGCCGCCAGCAGCGGGAAGTCCACGGAGGTCGCCGCCTCGACGGTGGCCGCCGCGATGCCGGGCCAGCTGAAGACGGTCTCGATGAGGAGCGCGCCGGTGATGAGTTCGGGGACTCGCGAGCCGATGAGGGTGAGCATCGGCAGCATCCCGGAGCGCCAGGCGTGACCGAGCAGGACGGTGCGTTCGCTCAGTCCCCGGGCGCGCGCCCCGCGTACGGGGTCCTCCTCCAGCGCGTCGGCGACCCCTTGCCGTACGTAGAGGTAGAACCACGGCATCTGCGAGACGCCGAGCACGGCCGCCGGCAGCACCAGGTGCGAGGCGACCTGGCCGAAGGTGACGATGTCGCTCCCCGAGTCGGTGAGACCGCCGGCCGGCAGGACGTCGAGCCGCAGGGCGAAGAACCAGATCGCGAGCAGCCCCAGCCAGAACGCGGGTGCGGCTTCCAGGGTGTACGCGGCCGAGCTGACGCCCCGGTCGAGCCAGCCGCCGGGGCGGCGGGCTGCGGCCACGCCGAGCGCGGTGCCGAGCAGGATCGCGAGGACGAAGGCGGTGGTGGCCAGGAGCACGGACCAGCCGAGGCGTTCGGTGATCACGTCGGCGACCGGCCGGCGCATGACGCTGGAGTCGCCCAGGTCACCGGTGACGGCCGAGGTCAGCCACTCCCACCAGCGCCCGACGAGCGGCTGGTCGACGCCGAGGTTGGCGCGCAGTTGGTCGAGGGTCTCCTGCGAGGCGGTGAGCCCGGCGGTGCCGGCGTAGGCCTTGACGGGGTCGAACGGTGAGGCCGCGGCGACGGCGAAGACGCCGAAGGTGACGACCAGCAGGACGGGGGCGGCGAACAGCGTCCGCCGCCCCGTCATGCGGGCCATCGCCCCCCACGGGAGGCGGCGGCTCACAGCGTGCGGGCCCACTGCTCGACGTTCCACCAGGGGCCGGAGGCGAGTCCGTGGTCGTGCGGTTCGACCTGGGTGGTGAGGGTGCCCCAGGTGTCGTTCACGACGTACATGTGGTCGATGTGGGTGAGGAAGGTGTAGCCGGGGTCCTTCGCCAGCTCGCGCTGGACGGTGTCGTACGCGGCCTTGCGCGCGGGCTTCTCCCCGCTCTCGCGACCGGTGTCGAGGGCCTTGTCGACGGCCGGGTTGTCGTACCAGGCCATGTTGTTGAAGCCGTCCCCGGCGAGGCCGGAGTTGAGGAGGCTGAACTGGTCGAAGTCGGGGTCACCGGGGGCTCCGCCGCCCGCCAGGACGGCGTCGACCTTCATCCGCGGCTCGATGACCTCCCACGTACCGGCCTGGGTCTTGATGTCGATGCCGGCCTTCTTGGCGTCGGAGGCGTAGGCGAGGGCGTGGTCCTGGCGGAGCTTGTCGCCGGTCAGGTACCAGAGCGGGAAGCTCGCGCGTACGCCGTCCTTCGTACGGATGCCGTCCTGGCCGGGCTTCCAGCCCGCCTCGTCGAGGATCTTCTCGGCCCGCGCGAGGTCGTGCGGGCGCTCGGTGCCCTTGGTGAACCACTCGCTGTCGGTGGGCACGGGGCCGTAGGCGGCCCTGCCCGCGCCGTCGAGGATCTTGTCGACCATGGTGTCGCGGTCGACGGCGACGTCGAGCGCGCGGCGGACGGCGTTGTCACCGGCGACCTTGTTGTGGGTGGGGAGGGTGACGGTGCGGTAGTCGTACGTCGTGGCCGCGTAGGTCCGCCTGCCCTTGTCGTCCTTGAAGCCCTTGGCGAGGTTGGGCGGCAGGATCGCGCCGTCGAGGTCACCGGCGCGCAGCCGGGTGGCGCGTACGTCGTCGTCCTTGATGATCGCCATGGTGAACTTCTTCACCGTGGCCTCGCCGCCCCAGTAGTCCGGATTGGCCTTGAAGCTGATCTTCTCGCCCTTGGACCAGTTGGTCAGGAGATACGGTCCCGTGCCGACCGGTTTGCTGGTGAACGGCCCGGAGTTGACGTCCTGCCTGCCCGCCACGTGCTCCGGCGCGATGGGGAGCACGGTGCGCTGGGCGAACGGCGCGTACGGGTACTTCAGGGTGAAGACGACGGTGCTCTCGCCCTTGGCCGTGACGTCCTTGATGGCCGCGAGTTCGGTCTTGGACGGGTTGTTGGTCTTCGCGTCCAGGATGGTGCGGTAGGTGAAGACGACGTCCGCCGCGCCGAAGGGCTTGCCGTCGCTGAACTTCACGTCGTCGCGCAGCCGGTAGGTGTAGGTCATGCCGTCGGCGGCGACCTCGGGGAGCGCGGAGGCGAGGGCGGGCTTCAGCTTCATGTCGCCGTCGACCGTGAGAAGCCCGTCGAAGAGTTTGGAGTTGCCGTCCTTGCCGTAGCCGAGCAGCGGGCTGAGGCTGTCCGGCTCGTAGGCGATCCCGACGACGGCGGACTCCTGGTCCCCGCCGCCGTCGCCGGAGCCGCTGTCCGGGTTCGAGCAGGCCACGGCGGTGAGGGCCAGCGAACCGGCCAGCGTCGCCGCGGCCGTGCCACGTATCGAACGGGCGGTCATGGATTCCACACCCCTACTGAAGATCAAACGTTATTGCGAACGACTCGCAATTAAACAGTATGTAAAGGGGTGGTTGTCCAGGTGGTATCCCGGTCGAAGGGCGGCCGGAACTACCGCGCCCGTGCGCCCGGCGCGGGCAGGCCCGTCAGCGCCGCGAGGCTGTCGCGGTGCGATCCGGTCGAACCCAGCGCGATCTCATCGGACTTGGCCCGCTTGAGATACAGATGCGCCGGGTGCTCCCAGGTCATACCGATGCCGCCGTGGAGCTGGACGCACTCCTCGGCCGCGTGCACGGCGACCCGGCCGCAGTAGGCCTGGGCGACCGCGACGGCGAGCGGTGCGTCGGGGCTGCCGGTGGCCAGCGCGTCGGCGGCGTTGCGGGCGGCGGCGCGGGCCGAGACGACCTCCAGCCACAGGTGGGCCATCCGGTGCTTGAGCGCCTGGAAGGAGCCGATGGGGCGGTTGAACTGGTGCCGTTCGCGGGTGTGCCGGACCGTCTCCTCCAAACACCATTCGGCGAGGCCGAGTTGCTCGGAGGCGAGCAGTCCCGCGCCGGCCAGCAGTCCGCGGCGTACGGCGACCTCCGCCGTCCCCGTGTGCGCGAGCCGGGTCCCGGCGGCCAGCGCCGCGGCGTCCACGGTGACGGTGGAGAGCGGGCGCGTGAGGTCGAGCGGGGTGTGCGCCCGGACGGTGACGCCGGGCTCCGCCGTCCCGACGGCGTACAGCCCGTCGTCCCCGAGGACGAGCAGGACGTCGGCGATCGCGGCGTCGGCCACGGCCCTGATCCCGCTGCCCGGGGCCGCGTCGAGAAGGAGCGGGGCGTCGGGTCCGGTGGAGAGCGGGACGGCGAGCACGGCGACCGTACGGCCTTCGGCCAGCGCGCCGAGCAGCTTCGTGACGGCGGGAACGGCGGGAACGGTCTCGCCCAGGGCCAGCAGTGTCTGCGTCGCGATCACCGAACTGGTCAGGTACGGGGCGGGAGTTACCGCCCGGCCCAGCTCCTCCAGCACCACCGCGGCCTCGCGGTGGCTCGCGCCCTGGCCGCCGAGCGCTTCCGGTACGAGCAGCCCGGCCGCGCCGATCCCGGCGGCGAGCGATGTCCAGAGCGCGGTGTCGTACGGGGCGCCCGACTCGGCGCGGGCGAGCGCGGCGGGGACGTCGCCCCGGTCGGTGAGCAGGGACCGTACGGCGGCGCGCAGGTCGTTCTCCGCCTCGGAATACAGGAGATCGGGCGCGGCCTCGGCGGAGTCGGCGCCCTCTCCGGTGGCGGGAGCGGCGGTCGCGGCGTCCTCGGTGCTCATCGGGTGAGGTCCTTCCATGCGACGTCCTTGTCGTTGCGGGGCTCGGCGGGCAGGCCGAGGACGCGTTCGGCGACGATGTTGAGCAGTACCTCGCTCGTACCGCCCTCGATGGAGTTGCCCTTCGAGCGCAGATAGCGGTAGCCGGCCTCGCGACCGGTGAAGTCGACGAGTTCCGGGCGCCGCATCGTCCAGTCGTCGTACAACAGGCCCTCGTCGCCGAGCAGTTCGACCTCAAGACCGCTGATCTCCTGGTTGAGGCGGGCGAACGACAGCTTCAGGCCCGAGCCTTCGGGACCCGGCCTGCCCACGGCCAGCTGCTGGCGCAGCCGTTCGCCGGTCAGCCGCGCCACTTCGGCGTCCACCCAGAGCGTGAGGAGGCGCTGGTGCAGCTCGTGGGTGCGCAGGTCGGGGCGTTCGCGCCAGGTCCGGGAGACCGCGCCGATCATGCCGCCCTCGCGTGGGAGACGGGCGCCGCCGATCGAGACGCGCTCGTTCATGAGGGTGGTCCGGGCGACCTGCCAGCCGTCGCCGACCGCGCCGAGCCGGTGGGCGTCGGGGATCCGGACGTCGGTGAGGAAGACCTCGTTGAACTCGGCCTCGCCGGTTATCTGGCGCAGCGGCCGGACGTCGACACCGGGGGCGGTCATGTCGCAGATGAAGTAGCTGATGCCCCGGTGCTTGGGCAGGGTGGGGTCGGTACGGGCGATGAGGATGGCCCAGCGCGCGAGATGGGCGCTGGAGGTCCACACCTTCTGCCCGTTGACGATCCAGTCGCCACCGCCACCGCCACCGGCGTCGTCGTCGTCCCGCACCGCGCGGGTCCCGAGCGCGGCGAGGTCGGACCCGGCGCCCGGCTCGCTGAACAGCTGGCACCAGACCTCCTCGCCGACCCACAGGGGCCGCAGGAAGCGGCGCTTCTGCTCGTCGGTGCCGAACCCGAGGATGGTGGGGGCGGCCATGCCGAGGCCGATGCCGATACGGCGCGGGTCGTTGTCGGGGGCGCCGGCGGCGGCCAGTTCGGCGTCGACGACCGACTGGAGGGAGCGCGGGGCGTCGAGTCCGCCGAGGCCGGCCGGGAAGTGCACCCAGGCCAGCCCGGCGTCGAAGCGGGCCTTCAGGAAGTCGGTCGGTTCCGTGTCGGCCGGCGGGTGCGCGGCGAGCAGATCCTCGGTACGGCGGCGCAGTTCGGCCGCGTCTATCGCCTTCACCGGGCGCCCGCGGCCGATGCCGGGGCGGGGACCACGACCAGTCGGCCGGTGGTGGTGCCGTCGGCCACGCGCTGGACGGCGGAGGCGGCGCCCGCCATCGGTACCCGCTCGCTGATGAGCGGCTTGACGACGCCCTTGGCGGCGAGTTCCGTCAGTTCCTGGTGGCAGCGGAGGATCGAGGCGGGGTCCTTCTGGGTGTACAGGCCCCAGTGCAGACCGACGATCGAGTAGTTCTTGACGAGCGCGTGGTTGAGGGCGGGGGTCGGGACGGTGCCGCTCGCGAAGCCGATGACGAGGATGCGGCCCTCGAAGGCGACGCACTTGGTGGACTTGGCGTACGCGTCACCGCCGACCGGGTCGTAGACGACGTCGGCGCCGCGCCCGCCGGTGATCTCCTTCACTGTGGCGACGATGTCGTCGGTGCGCCGGTCGATGACGTGGTCGCAGCCCAACTCCCTTGCCACGCGCACCTTGTCCGGGCCGCCGGCCACGCCGATGACGGTGGCGCCCGCCGCCTTGCCGAGCTGGACGGCCGCGCTGCCGACGCCTCCGGCGGCGGCGTGCACGAGCAGTGTCTCGCCCGCCTGGAGGCGCGCCCTGCGGTGCAGTCCGAACCAGCCCGTCTGGTAGCCGATGTGCAGGGCCGCCGCCTCGGCGTCGTCGAGGGCGTCGGGGGCGGGGAGCACCGCGGCCTCGTCGGCGACGACGTATTCGGCGAGTCCGCCGTTCGGCAGGGCGGGGGTCGCGATGACGCGCCGTCCGTCCTCCGTCTCACCGCAGATCTCGACGCCCGGAGTGAAGGGCAGCGGCGGGCGGACCTGGTACTGGCCCCGGCAGAGCAGGGCGTCGGGGAAGTTGATGTCGGCCGCGAGGACCTTCAGCAGGAGCTGACCGTCGCCCGGTGCCGGCCGGTCCACCTCGTCCAGCCGCATCACCTCGCTCGGCTCGCCGTTCCGGTGCACTCGCCATGCCTGCATTCGGGGGCCTCCACACATGAGGGTCGGTACACACTCCCCCACATACTAAGCAGTCGCTTGCCCTCTGGGAACAGGCTCGTCGTCGCCGTGCCGCGCGACGGCGAGCACCGCCATGTCGTCGCTGCGTCGGCCCTTCGTCCACCGGCCGACCGACGAGAACAGGGCCCCGATCAGCCGCTCCGGATCCCCGTCCGGGACCGGCCTCAGCTCGCTGAGGGGGTCGTAGAAGGTCCCGGCCGCGTTCCGCGCCTCCGTCACCCCGTCCGTGACGCAGAGCAGGGTGGCGCCGATGGGGAAGTCGTACGAGTGGGGCCCGCCGACGCCGGGCGCGAGGCTCCCCATCCCCAGCGGGGGCGCCGCCTGGCCGGTGTCCAGCTGGCGCACCTCGCCGTTCCGTACGAGATAGGGGGCGGGATGGCCGCAGCTCAGCAGCCGCATGGTGGCGCCGCGCCGGTCGATCTCGACCAGGAGCGCGGTGGCGAAGGCCTCGGCGGCGTCGACGGCGAACGGGTCGGCGTACTGCTCGACGGAACGGACGACCGCGCGGTCGAGCCGTTCGGCGAGCCCCACCAGGTCGGCCTCGGACTCGGCGCGCTCACGGAACGCCCCGACGATGACGGAGACGGCGGAGACCGCGCCGAGGCCCTTGCCACGCACGTCGGCGATGAGCAGCCGGAGGCCGAAGGGCGTCTCCTCCACGGCGTAGAGGTCGCCGCCGATCCGGGCTGCGGCGTTCGCCGCCTCGTAACGGCAGGCGACGGTCATCGGGCCGACGATCTTGGGCAGCGGTGGCAGGACTGCCCGCTGCAACTGCTCGGCGGTGGATCTGACCACGGAGAACTTGGCGCTCTGGCTGTCGAGCATGCGCCGGACGGCCAGCGCGAGAGCCGAGGCGATCACGATCTCCGCGACCTGCACGGTCGCGGACGCGTAGCCGTGGTGGGCCTCGAACGCGGAGACGCCCGTGAGCCCGAGGCCGACGGCCACGATCAGCAGGGTGTAGCGGAACGTGCCGCTGATGGCCGCCGCCATGCCGGCGACGGCGATGAGCGCGGCGCCGCTGACGATCTTGGGAGTCACCAGTTCGAGGCCGACGGAACCGACGAGCAGCACCGGGGGCAACCAGGGGTACTGCTGAAGGCGGGAATGCCCCTGGTCCATGTCACCGGTCCCTCTCTGCCGAGCCCGTCTCTGCATCCAGTCACCACATCATGGGAACAACGGGTTCACCGCGCTATGAAACTGATCAAAGCACCCAAAAAGGTAAACCCCCATGACCGGACGGCTCTGTCAGCGGCCGAAGACCTCGAAGGGCACCGCCGGCCGGCCGCCGAAGCGCGCCGCCACCTCCCGCGCGTGGGCCGTGAGAAACGTACGGCAGTACACCTCGGGGTCCTCGTCGGTCAGCACCTCGATGTAACTGCGGTGTTCGAGCAGCGACTGTACGGAGCGTTCCAGCCCGGCCGTCGCGTCGACGGCGTGCGTCGGGCGGGTGGACCCGGCGACAGCCACCCAGCGCACGCCGTCCCACGGCTGGAGCCCCCGCTCCGTCAGCTCGGGGAAGATCCAGCGGTTCCCCGCGTCGCCGGCCGCGTCGAGCGTGGCGCGCCCGACGGCGCGGTGGTCCGGGGTGTTCCAGGCGGTACCGCCCCAGGTGTCGCGATGGTTGAGGGTGATGACCAGCTCCGGGCGGTAGCGGCGGATCGCCGCCGCGATGTCGCGGCGCAGCGCGAGCCCTTCCTCGATCACACCGTCCTTGTGGTCCAGGAAGACCACCTCGGACACCCCGACGACGGCGGCGCTCGCCCGCTGCTCGCGCTCGCGCAGCGGGGCGGCGGTGGCGGGGTCGATCGTGTCGATCCCGGCCTCGCCCCTGCTGGCGAGCAGATACGTGACGTCGCGGCCCTCGTCGGTCCAGGCGGCGACGGCCGCCGAGCAGCCGTACTCCAGGTCGTCGGGGTGCGCGACCACGGCGAGGGCGCGCTGCCAGTCGGCGGGCATGGGGGCGAGCTGTTCGGTCGAATCAGTCATGTCCGCAGGTTAGGCGGGTGGCGCCGGGGCCCGCAGTGCTTGTCAGATCTCGTCGCGCACCAGCGCCAGCAGCCGGTCGAGTACCCGTGGGCCCGAGGACCGGACGCCGTCGTGCTCGTACTCGTCGGTGACCCAGGTGCGCAGGCCCCGGATGCCGCGCGCGGTCTCCAGCGCGTGGGCGGTGTCGACGTACATGTCGTCGTGGTAGACGGCGGCGGCGACCGGGACCTCGTTGGCGGCCAGCCGGTCGACGTCGTACAGCGCGGGCCAGTCCCGGCGGGCGGCCAGCAGTTCCGCGGTCTCGCGCAGCGGGCGCAGCGCGGGGTCGGCGGTGAAGTGCCAGGGGTGGATGGTCTCGCCGGTGAACAGGAGCGGGGTGTCGCCGGCCAGGGTCCGCGCCGCGTCGAACCGGGGGAACTCCGCGCGTACCCGCTCGGCCGACCAGGCGGTCGGGCGGGTGTCCTGGGCGTAGACGGCCTCGTGCACGAGCGCGTACAACGGGTGCCCGGCGAAGGAGAGCTGGGCGGCTACGCCTTCCTGGAAGGTGTCGGACAGTTCATGGCCGCCGGGGGTGTGCACGAACGCGTTCTCCAGCAGCTGGTGCAGTTGATGGGTCCCTTCGCCGCCGCCGAGCAGGATGCCGAGGGACTGGAACGCCTCGGGGGTGAGGGTGTAGCCGTTCGGCAGGACCGGGTGGTGTTCGGCGATGTGTCCGACGATCCGGCGGGCCTGTTCGACGTCCTGCGGATAGCGGGCGTAGTGCGCGGCAACCTTGCGTTCGATACGCGGGTAGGCGGCGCGGTAGACGTCGTCGGGCCCGCCGTCGAGCGTGGGCAGACCGCCGGTGATCAGTACGGCGCGCAGGCCCTCGGGCGCCGCGGAGAGATAGCGGACGGCGCAGAAGCCGCCGAAGCTCTGGCCGAGAACGGTCCACGGGGCGCCGCCGGTGAGCTGGGGCCTGATGGCCTCGCAGTCCCGCACGATGTTGTCGGACCTGAAGTGGGCCAGGTAGTCGGCCTGTTGCCGGGCGTCACCGCGGGCCGGGAGCGTCTGGCGGTTGGCGGGGGTGGAGAGGCCGGTGCCGCGCTGGTCGAGGTGGAGCACCCGGAAGTCCTCCAGGGCGCGCCCGAGCCACGCCTGGCGGCCGATGAAACGGCGCGCGCCGAAGCCGGGTCCGCCTTCGAGGTAGACGAGCCACGGCAGGTCGGCGTCGGCCTTCGCGGTGGCCACGGCCTCGCGGCCGTACAGCTCGATCCGCTCCCCCGACGGGTTCGCGTGGTCGAGCGGGACCGAGAAGCGGTGGTCGGTGAGGGTGACGCCGGGCTGGCGGTAGCTGGTCAAAGGTGCTCCTGGGTCGGTGGTCCGTGTGGTCTGTGTCGTTGGCTGTGGTCCGGCAGCCGGCCGCGACCGTTCAGCCGCGGCCCGTGTGCGAACGTCCCCGCTCGCTCCTAGCGTGACCTCATGATCCGGTTCGAGCAGGTCAGCAAGGTCTACCCAGACGGTACGACGGCCGTCGACGACCTGTCCTTCGAGGTCCGTGAAGGGGAGCTGGTCACTCTGGTCGGACCCTCCGGCTGCGGCAAGACGACCACGATGATGATGGTGAACCGGCTGATCGAGCCGACGTCCGGCCGTATCCTCGTCGACGGCCAGGACATCTCCGGGGTCGACCCGGTACGGCTGCGCCGCCGGATCGGCTACGTGATCCAGCAGGTGGGGCTCTTTCCGCACCGTACGGTCCTCGACAACACGGCGACGGTCCCGGCGCTGATCGGCTGGAAGAAGCCGAAGGCACGTGAGCGGGCGGCGGAGCTGCTGGATCTGGTGGGGCTCGACCCGAAGGTGTACGGGCCGCGCCATCCGGCGCAGTTGTCGGGCGGTCAGCGTCAACGGGTGGGCGTGGCACGCGCGTTGGCGGCCGATCCGCCGGTGCTGCTGATGGACGAGCCGTTCGGCGCGGTCGACCCGGTGACGCGTGAGCGGCTGCGACACGAGTTCCTGAATCTCCAGGCGACCGTGCGCAAGACGGTGTTGATGGTGACGCACGACATCGAGGAGGCGGTGCTGATGGGCGACCGGATCGCGGTGTACGGGCAGGGGCGTATCGAGCAGTTCGACAGGCCGGGGGCGGTCCTCGGGACGCCGGCCACCCCGTACGTCGCGGAATTCGTCGGCGCCGACCGGGGGTTGAAGCGGCTGTCGGTCACCACGATCGAGCCGGCCGACCTGGAGCAGCCCCCGGTGGCCCGGCTCGACGAGCCGGCCGCGGGCGCGGCGGAGCGGCTGCGCGAGGAGGGCGGGAGGTGGGCGGTGGTGCTGAACGGCGGCGGTGAGCTGCACGGTTGGGTGTCGGCGGACGCGCTGGAGCGTGCGGGCGGGCAGGGCACGGTGGGTGACACGGCGCGGCGCATGGAGGCGTGGGTGCCGGTCGGGGCGCCGCTGAAGCAGGCGTTCAGCGAGATGCTTCAGCATGACGCGGGGTGGGTCGCGGTGGTGGACGGATCGCGGTTCGCGGGTGTGCTGACCCCGGCGAAGCTGCACGAGGCGCTGCGGCGGTCGGTGGACGCGGACGCGCACGGGATCCCGCGCGGCGAGGTCGAGTTCGACTCGGTCGCGGACGCGTAGGCGTGGGCGGACGCTCAGGCGTGCCAGGACTGCCGGGCGGGGTGCGTCCTACGCACCCCGCCCGGAGTGGACCGGTCAGCCTCGGGCGACCGCGATCGAGCCTTGGAGGCGTTCGCCCGCCTCGTAGACCATGTACGGCACTCCCTCGTCGGTCCCGAAGCTCGGCGCGGCACTGCGGCCGTTGTCCGGTGCGCTGTTGGCCGAGTCGTAGAAGACGCCGAGGTGGTTCCGGCGGCTGAAGTCGTTGCCGACCTCGGTGATCAGCAGATTGCCGCCGTGCTCCTTGTCGGTGTTGTAGACCACGTACGTGCTGCCGTTCCGGCTGAGCAGGTGCGGGCCGCCGACGTTGTTCGCGCCGACGTCGGAGTGGCGGACGAGCGGCGTCTGGTCGAAGGTCCAGTTACGGCCGTCGCTCGACCAACCCCACGCGATGGCACGGTGGTTGGACTGGTTGTTGAGCATGAAGAGCATCACGTAGTGCGCGCCGCGCGACGGCAGTTCGTGCGCGAAGACACGGGCGTACGAGGTCTCGTTGCTGCCCGCGGGCATCATCGCGGTGGTGAGCACCACCTTGTCGTACGTGAAGGTGATGCCGTCCTTGGAGCGGGCGAGGCGGGTGGTGCCGTTCTCGCCGTGGAAGTAGAGCCACAGCTCCTTGAGGTCCGCGCGCCAGATGACGTGCGGCGAGGCGACGTGGCTGACCTTGTAGTGCGGCTGCCAGTTGTTGGAGACGATCGGGTTGGCGGTGTACTCGGTGAACGGCCCTTCCAGCGAGTCGCCGTAGGCCAGGCAGATGCCGCCGGGCGCGTCGTGCGGGCCGTAGTAGAGGTAGTAACGGCCCAGCGGATTGGCCAGCTTGTCGTAGACGCCCCGGATGCACGGGAAGATGATCTCGCCGGTGGGGTTGTACTTGAGCTGGGAGGGCTTCAGGAGCGTCTTGAGGTACCGGTAGTCGGGGAATCCGCCGGGCGCCGCGGCGACGGCGGCGACGGCGGGGGCCGCGGGGGTCGCGGGGGTCGCGGGGGTCGCGGCGGCAGGGGCAGCGCCGGCGCTGCCCGCCGTGGCGCCGGTGGCTATCACACCGGAGGTCACCGCGGCTGTCGCGGCCGCGGCGCGCAGGAATATCCGACGGCCGGGGTTCTGCGGCCGGTCGTGGGTGCCGTGCGTGTCTTGCTGTGTCATGTCGTTCTCCGTCCAGGGAGTTGAGAGATCACAGAAGTGCGGGATCACAGATAGGTGGCGGCGGTGACGCAGAAGCCGCCGAGGGCGACGGCCCAGACGTACGGCAGGGTCCGCAGCATCACCTGCTGCGGTGTGACCCCCGCGTACTGGGCGCTCCACACGGTCTGGGTGCTGGTCGGGTCCGACACACCGAAGACCTGGTTGTACGAGGTGGCGAGACCCAGCACCGCGACGGCCGGGTAGATGCCGGCGGCGATGAGGACACCGGCGATGCCCGCGCCGAGGCCGAAGACGTTCAGCGGCCCCCGGTAGAGGCAGAGCGGTACGAGCAGGGTGAAGACCACGACGAACAGCACCGGGTTCTGCGGGCTGACGGCCTTGACCAGCGGCTCCAGCGCCTCCACGGCGCCGGGCAGCTTCACCGCGGCGAGCAGGATGCCGATCGCGATGAACAGCACGATCGGCGCCGCCGCGACCTCGAAGCCGCCGTACAGGGTGCGCAGCAGCCGCTTGCTCATCTCGCCCGGCCGCGTGGTGGTGACCAGCGCGTACAGGACACCGGCCAGCATCGACGGCAGGATCGCGACGTCGAGGCCGAGGGCGAGAATCAGCGGTACGAGCGGGGTGAGCAGCGCGTACCACGGGGCGTCGCCGAGCTGCTTGCGGCGCGAAGTGGGCTTCGCGGACGCGGACTTGAGCGACCAGGCGTGCTCGACGCCGCGTCGTCGCGTCTCGATGAGGACGAAGAGGACGGCGGCGGCCAGCGCGAACGGGAACAGCTTGATCATGAAGCCGCGCACGGTGTCGACGGGCAGTTCCAGCGCGGTGGAGAAGAACTGCCAGATGGGCAGCTCGAACGGCATACCGGCCGCGATGCCCATCAGGATCGTGCCGGCCGCGGTGACCTTCGGGATACCGACGGCGATCATGGCGGGGATGCCGATGATGCCGGCGAGCATCGCGGCGGGCGCCGAGCCCGTGACCGTACCGACGAGTGTCGAGACGGCGAGGACACCGAGCGCGACCACGACCGGGCGGTCACCGCCGAATTCGACGATCTTGCGGACGAGGGTGCCCGCGATACCGGTCTCGTCGAGGAGCTTGCCGAGCCAGGAGCCGAACAGGATCGCGATCATCGTGGCGGCGAGGGCGGGTGCGCCCTCCTGGACGACCGTGTCGAGGACGCTGTTCTCGCCGGTCAGCGGGGCGCCCGCGAGGAAGGCGATGACGACGGCCAGGATGACGAGGGCGAAGGCGGTGGGGAGCTTGCGGGTGAGCATCGCGGCGACACCGGCCGCCATGACAAGAAGGATGACGACGCCCATGGCGTTACTTCTTTCTTCCGTGCGGGGATCCCTGCGGGGATCCGTGCTTCGGTTCCGCCGCGGTGGCCAGGGCGGCCGTCAGCAGGAGCGGGCTGCGGCCGAGACCGCAGACGGTGCGGGCGTAGGCGTGGGCGGCGATCTCGTCGGCGCCCGCGACGTGGCCGTACAGACGGTGGCGTCCCGCGCGCAGCACGACGTGGTTCAGGGACCGCTTCAGGGCCGTCTTCTCCGGTCCGTGGTGGAGCTGTTCGTGCACGGCCTCGTGGGCGACCGCCGCCGCCCGTACCGATCCGGCCGGATACCAGTGGCGCCAGCCGAGCCGGTCGATCAGTTCCTCGGCGAGGGCCAGGGTGTCGGTGAACAGCTCGACGGTCGGCACCGGCCGGGAGGTGTAGCGGGCCAGGAGGCCCCTCTCCAGGCCGTCGGCGCTCTCCATGACCCGGGCCGTGCACGCGACGGGGGCGAGCGCGGCGCCGAACTCGTCGGCGGTGGCCGCCCATTGACGCAGGAGGGCCGGGTCGCGGTTCTCGTGCGTGGGGGTGTTGGCGAGGAGCCGTACGGCGAACTCGATGTCGTCGGTCGCCTCCAGTGCTTCGATCGCCGCGAGCGCGGCGCGGTCGAGCAGGGCGGCGGCGCTCATGAGCGCACCTCCAGGACGGCGACGACCGGTTCGTCGGCGGCGCGTGCGCGCAGTTCGCTGCGGGCGAGCGCCAGCAACGGCCCCGGGTCGAGTACGCCGGAGAGGTCGGCGATCCTGGAGCCGATGAGGAGCCGCAGGGAGGGGGCGCGGACGCCGCCGTCGCCGTACGACGTGGCCTCCTTCACCAGCCCGGCGAGGACCTCGGGCGCGCGGCCGACCGTGGTGGACTCGACGCGGGCGTCCGGCGCGTGGAGCCGTACGACGCCGTCGGCGTCCACGACGCGCACCGGATGCCGGTCGGCACGGAACCGGCGGTGGACGTCGGTGCCGTACACGGTGTGCGCGGGGGTGCCCGCGAGGACGCGCACCGACGCCGGGTCGGTCTTGAGGCTGTCGGCCGCGGCGCGCAGCCGGTCGGCCTCGTCGGCCCGGTGGGCGCGGTCCTGGGTCCGCAGTTCGGTGGCGCCGGTCGCGACGGCCCGCACGGTGCTGGTCTGCGGGTCGACGGTGACCTCCACCTCGACGCCGTCGGCGGCCGCGCCCTGGGCGACGACGGCGGCCTCGGCCTCGGCCCGTACGGCGAGGATCTGTTCCTGGCCGGCGCCGGGGATGATGCGTTCGACCTGTTCGCGGATGAGGGCGAGGGCGACGCCGATGGGGCTGATGACCTCGTTGTGGCGGGCGATCCGGCCCTCCTGGCCGGAGACGGCCGCGAGGTGCGGGGTGACGGAGGCCGCGCCGCCGCCGCCGCCGACGAGCACGGCGGTGTCCTTGTCGAGCCGGTAGTCGCGGATCATCGCGTCGACCACGGTCTTCACCTGGTCGGTGCCGGCGTCGAGCACGCGGGCCGCCGCCGTGGCGACGTCCGTGCCGAGCGCGGCGGCCAGCGGCGCTATCGCTGCCTTCGCCACGGCCGGGTCGCAGTGCGCGAAGTCCCCTTCGGGGACCCGGCCCAGCGCGTTGGCCGCGCAGGTCATGGTGATCGCGAAGCGTCCGCCGGCGGCGTCGAGCACCGCGTAGTCGGCGGGGTCGTCGTCCATCGGACGTATCGTGCTGATCTTCGCGTCCTTCAGGTCGTCCAGGGTCGCGTAGCAGGCGTAGGGCAGGCCCGCGATGTGCGCGCTGCGCGGTCCGGCGCCGGTGACCTTGCCGCCCCCGATGCGGACCATCGAGCCGCCGCCGACACCGACGGTCCTGACGTCGAGCGCCGACAGGTACGAGGTCTTGCCGAGGATGGTGGCGTGCCGGACGGCGACCTTGCCGCGCCGTACGACGCTGATGTCGGTGGACGTGCCGCCGGTCTCCAGGAACAGGCCCTCGCTGACGCGCTCCTGCATGAGGGCGCCGGCGACTCCCGCCGCCGGTCCGGACAGCACGGTGAGCAGCGGTCTGCGGCGCATCTCGTCCAGGGACATCACTCCCCCGTCGCAGCGCATCACCATCAGCGGCGCGGTGACGCCCGCCTTGATGATGGAGGCGTCGACGAGGTCGGCGGTGGCGAGCATGCGCGGCAGGATCGCGGCGTTCACGACGGCGGTCCGGGTGCGCTTGTGGAGCCCGTACAGCGAGGTGATCTCGTGCGCGGCGGTCGTCGGCAGACCGCGTTCCCCGGCCACCGCGACGACCGTGTCCTCGCCCTCGGGGCGGTCGACGCTGAACGGCTGGCTGGCGACGACGACTTGGGCGCCCTCCTGGACGACCGCCTCGACGGCGGCGCGTACGGCGGGCCCGTCGTCCGGGTCGGCGACATGCGCGTAGGCGAGCGGGAGCCGCTTGCCGGGGGTGAGTTCGAGCTTCCGGAAGGCGGCGAGCCTGCGGGTGAATCCGGCGCTCGGACCGGCGCCTACGCCGATCAGGCCGACGGTGGCGACGTCGCCCTCCAGCAGGGCATTGGTAGCCTGGGTGGTGCCGTGGGCCAGGAAGGCCACGTCCTTCGGGGCGTGTCCGGTCTTCTCCAGCAGACGGTCGAGAGCTTCGACGATGCCGTGGGCGACGCCGTCCTCGTGATGGTGGCTGGTGGGGACCTTCACCTGCCCCAGAAGTCGCAGGGTCGTGGCGTCTACGGCCACGGCGTCGGTGAAGGTTCCGCCCACGTCGATGCCGACGCGGATGCGGTGGGTGTTCATGGTAGGGGCACCTCCTTGTGCAGGGTTGGCAGTTACGTGGGCGGTGGGCCGGGCGGGGCAGGTGGAGCTGTCCTGCCCGGCTGTTCACCGCCTCGTTCGGTACGGGGTGCTGTCAGTAGCCGCGTACGTCGGGCCAGTGGCGCTGGACTCCTTCGCGGTCGAGCAGCCGGGCGAATTGGTCGAACCGCTTGTCCTCGGCCTGGACCTGGCGCGGTTCGACGCCCTCGGCGACGCAGTGCGCGGCCAGTGCACCCGCGACTTCGCCGATGTTCCATTCCACCGGGTGGAGCCGGTAGCAGCCGTTGGTGATGTGGGTGGTGCCGATGTTCTTTCCGGCGGGCAGCAGATTGCGGACACGGCGCGGTACGAGCGCGCCGAGCGGGATCTCGAAGGGCACCGAGCCGATGTCGATGTAGTTGTCGCCGCCGGTGGAGGGGTGCAGGTCGATGCGGTAGTTGCCGACGCCGACGGAGTCCCGGTAGCGGGTGCCGCCGTGCGGGCCGACGATGTCGATCGCGACGTCGTGCTCGGTGACGGTGGTGACGGCCTTGATACGGCGCGATTCGCGTACGTACGGCGCCTTCGCGAGTCCGTCGGCCGTACCGGTGACGTCCGGACGCAGCCGCAGTCCGGGGAATCCCTTGCCGCCGTCGGCGCGCGGCGCCTCGGTCTGGAGCCAGTACAGGACCGAGAGCGACAGCTGCCGGGCCTCGGCGAGCGCGGCGGCCGACGTCTCCTCGCCGGCGCCGATCAGGGGCTTCAGCCAGTAGTCGTTGAGCGGCCAGTTGACGAGGGTGATGTCGGAGTCGAACGCGCCGGGCCGGTGCAGCTTGCGCGCCAGGATCCGGCGGAAGCCGAACAGCTCCTTGTCGCCCGCGTCGGCGGACTGGTCGGCGGTGACGTCGAGCGGGTCGAGTTCCGGGTTGGGGACGAAGGTGCGCGGTACGGCCTCCAGCGTGCGGGGGTCGGGCGCGAGGAAGCCGAGAAGCGGTCCGGGCCAGAAGTCCGGCCGGTAGGCGCGCCAGAAGTCGTAGTCGGCCGGCCGGTCGATGGTGTGGTCCTCGCCCTCGTGGTGGGAGAGCGCGAAACAGACCGTGATGCCCTGCTGGTTGAGGGGCTGTGCCTCGTCGGGGGCGTGCGGCTCGTCGAACTCGCTCCGCGCCTCGGCGCCGATCGCGTGCTCGACCCCGGCGAGTTCGAGCAGTTCGCCGGTCTCGGTCGCGTCGATGACGTAACGGGCGCTGATCGTACGGCGGTTGCCGTCGCGGTCGGTGAGTGTGACGGACCGTACGGTGTCGTCGTCGCCCGTCTCGGCGGCGACGGGGCGGTGTTCGGTCAGGAGGGTGAGCCGGCCCGAGGAGCGGTGCGGCGCGAGCATCGCCTCCAGGACGGCGAGGGCGACGCGCGGCTCGTGGCAGAGCTTGCTGACGCGGCCCGCACCCGGGTTGAGATCGGTGAGGGCCAGGGCCTCGGAGCGCAGCGGGTACCACCGGCGGTAGTGGTCACGGATGGACTCGCGCAGGGTGCGGTACGAGGCGGTGGTGCCGAACTGCTCGACCCACGGGTGCTCGTCCGGCGGGACGGCCTGGGAGGTGAGCTGGCCGCCGATCCAGTCCGTCTCCTCGGTGAGGACGACGGTGCGTCCGGCCCGGCAGGCGGCGAGGGCGGCGGCGACGCCGCCGAGCCCTGAGCCCACGATGAGGATGTCGGGTGCGGATGTCACGGGTCTCCTTGAAGTGCTGTGTGTGCGTTGGCGCTTGATGCGACGGTGCTTGATGCGTCGGTGCTTGATGCGACGGTCGGTAGGGGTCAGTGGTGGGCGGGTGGCGCTCCCGCCGTGGTGCCGGGCCGGAAGGCGCAGGCCACCAGTGGTTCGGTGGCCCGCTCCCCCGCCACGAGCGCGGCGAGCATCCGCACGGCGGCGGCGCCCAACTGCGGCCGGGGGATGTCGAATCCGGTGGGCGTCGGTCCGTCGGACAGGTCCGGCGGCGGGCTGCCGAGCAGCGCGAGGGAGGCGTCGCGCGGGCAGTCGATGCCGACGAAGTGCGCGGCGCCGTGCAGCGCGCGCCAGGCGTCGCCGGTGTCGGTCTCCTCGGCGACGAACGCGGTGACGCCGTCGTCGAGCCAGCCGCGCAGCCGCTCGGCGGTGAGGTCGTGCTCCGGGTCGGCGGAGCGGAAGACGGCGGCCGGGCCGCCGGGCAGTCCGGCCTCCTCCAGGCCCTTGAGGAAGCCGTGCTCACGGTCGGTGGACGCGGGGGCCTCGTCGTCCTCCCGTACGAGCACGATCCGCCGGTGGCCGAGCCCGGCGAGGTGGGTGACGACCTCCTTGCTGGCGCTGACGTAGTCGGCGCCGACCCAGGCCAGCCCCTCCAGCTCGTCCCTGCGGCCGAGGTGGACCACGGGGAAGCCGTCGGCGACCAGGCGGAGCAGTTCGTCGGCGGGTGCGTGGCGGCCGAGGAAGAGGCAGCCGTCGGCGAGCCGTACCCGGTTCAGGGCGTGCGGTCCGGCGGCCCCCGCGCCGCCCGTGCTGGAGCCGGTGAACAGCACCAGGTCGTAGCCGCGCGCCGCCGCTTCCTGCTCGACGCCGACGAGGAACGGGTAGTACGAGTGCTGTACGTCGGTCGGGAAGGTGGAGGTGAAGCTGAAGACCCCGAGCAGGTTGTTGCGGGCGGCGGCGAGCCGGCTGGCCGCCGGATCGGGGACGTAGCCGAGGCTGCGTACCGCGTCGAGCACCTTGCGCCGGGTCTCCTCGGAGATCGTGGCGCCCTGCTTCCGCGCCCCGAGCACCAGCGAGACCGTGGCCTGTGAGACCCCGGCGAGCCTGGCGACCTCGGCCTGGCGTGGCCGCGACGTACGGCCCGTGGGTGCGGGGGCCCGGCCCGGCCGGGCCCGCTTCCTGGGTTCCTCCACCGTGTTCCTCCGGATCGTTAATGCGTATTAGTAATGCGCATTAACGAGTACTGTGGACCTCCCGAACGCAGGGGTCAAGACATCGGTCAAGAGTTCTTCCGGCCTCTTCTTCGCCGGCGGCCGGGACCGTACGGTGTGATCGTCCGCCCGCTGAACACGAGGTGATCCCGCACATGGCCCTGTTCGATCTGCCCCTCGACGAGCTTCGGAACTACCGCAGCCGGTCCGTGGAACCGGCCGATTTCGACGCCTTCTGGGCGACGACGCTCGCCGAGACCCGCACCCACGAGCTGGCCGCCCGTTTCGAGCCCGTCGCGACGGCGCTGTCGACCGTGGAGGTGTACGACGTGACCTTCGCGGGCTTCGGCGGCCACCCGGTCAAGGGCTGGTTCGTCCTGCCGGCGGGGACCCGTGAACCGCTGCCCGTGGTGGTGGAGTTCGTCGGTTACGGGGGCGGGCGCGGGCTGCCCCACTCCCGGCTGCTCTGGCCGTCGGCCGGCTTCGCGTACTTCGTGATGGACACCCGGGGGCAGGGCGCCGGGTGGGGCGGCAGTGACACCCCGGACCCGGTGGGCAGCGCGTCCTCGTTCCCGGGCTTTCTGACCCGGGGCATCGAGGACCCGCACGAGTTCTACTACCGCCGGGTCTTCACCGACGCGGTCCGCGCGGTGGAGGCGGCCCGCTCCCATCCGCTGGCCGACGCCTCCCGTACGGCCGCGATCGGGCGCAGCCAGGGCGGCGGGATCACGCTGGCGGTGGCCGGACTGGTGCCGGACCTGGTGGCGATCGCGCCCGACGTGCCGTTCCTCTGCGACTTCCCGCGGGCGACGACGCTCACCGACCGGCATCCGTACCGGGAGGTGGGCAGCTACCTCCACACCTACCGCCGCCGGGGCGAGCAGGTCCGGCGGACGCTCAGCTACTTCGACGGGGTCCACTTCGCGGCGCGCGGCCGGGCCCCGGCGCTGTTCTCGGCGGCTCTGGAGGACCAGACCTGCCCGCCGTCGACGGTGTTCGCGGCGTTCAACGTCTATCCGCACGAGGACCGGACGATCGAGGTGTACGAGTTCAACGGCCACGAGGGCGGCGAGGCTTACCAGGAGGAGGCCCAACTGGGCTGGCTGCCGGGCCGCCTGACGGCCTGACAGGCGATGGGTGATGGGTGATGGGTAATCACCCGGCGGGGATCAGCTTCCTGCTCTTGAGATAGTTCTTGGCGACGTCCTCGGGCAGCCGCCGCCAGCTGTCCACCTGCTCGTTCATCGACGCCAGATCCCTGGTCGTCAGCACGGTGTTGAGCCTGTTGAGGGCGTTCCGTACGCCCTTGGCGCCCGCCCTGGACCGGTTGACGACGGGCACGATGTGGTCGGCGTTCTGGAGGTGCTTGTCGTCGGCGAGGATGACGAGACCGAACTCGGCGAGCGTCCCGTCGGTGGTCGTGGTGACGACCATCTGGTCCTGCCCGTTCTGCACTGCCCGCTTGGACGGGGTGGTGCCCAGGCCCTTGGGGTCGATGCCGGTGATCCGGATGCCGTACGTCTTCTTCAACCCCGGTGCGCAGTAGGCGCGTTGTACGCACTCGTCGCCTGCCGCCAGCCGTACGGGCAGCTTGGCGCGCCCGAGGTCGGAGAGCGTCTTCAGCCGGTGCTTCCTCGCGTACGCGGCGCTGACGGCGTACGCGTTCTGGTCGACGGCGCGGCCCGGGTCCAGCACGTCGAGCCCGCGCCGCGCCGCCAGTTCGCGCAGCGCCTTCATGGTGGCGTCCAGGTCCGGCGAGCCGACGGTCCTGGCGTCGGCGCCCTTCGCCTTGGCGTTCAGCCAGTCGGCGAAGGTCGCGGCGTACTCCGGCACGACATCGATCTGGCCGCTCTCCAGGGCGGGTTCGTACAGCTCGCGGTTGGTGACGGAGAGGATCTTGGTGCGGTAGCCGGCCCGGCCGAGGAGGAGCGCGTACATCTGGGCCAGCAGGTCGCTCTCGGTGAAGCCGGCCGAGCCGATGGTCAGGTCCTTGCTGTCGCCGGGCGAGGCGGTGACCGTGCCCTGGTTCTCCAGGGAGGGCCCCGTGCCGCAGGCCGCGGCGGTCAGCGCGAGGAGCAGGGCGGCGGCGAGAGGCGTGCGCACCGTACGGCGCGGGCTCTGCACCGTACGGCGCGGGCTCATCCGGTGCCGCCTCTCACCCACCGCGGGGCCAGCCGCTGCGCCACCTCGAAGACCGCTTCGACCAGGAGCGCGAACACCGCCACGAGCACGGCGCCCGCGACGACCATCGGTGTGGACGCGAGGTTGAACCCCGCGGTGATGATCCTGCCGAGCCCGCCGCCTCCCACCAGCGCGGCGATCGTGGCCGTGGCCACGAGTTGGACGGCCGCGATCCGTACGCCGGTGAGGATCAGCGGCGCCGCCAGGGGCAGTTCGACCCGCCCCAGCAGCTGACGGCCGGTCATACCCATGCCCCGGGCGGCTCGTACGACATCGGCGTCCACGCCCCGCATCCCGACGTAGGCGTTGGTGAGCAGCGGCGGGATCGCGAAGAGGACGAGCGCGATGATCGTCGGCCAGTCGCCGTACTGTCCGATCGGGGTGAGGAGCAGCAGGACCAGGACGGCGAACGTGGGGACGGCCCGGCCGACGTTGGAGATGTTGACGGCAAGCGCGCCGCCCTTGCCGAGGTGGCCGAGGACGAGCGCGACGGGCAGCGCGACGGCGCAGCTGATGAGCAGACAGACGACGGTGAGGAAGAGGTGTTCGCCGAGCCGGTTCCAGATGCCGTCGGAGCCGGACCAGTGGGAGCCGCTGGTGAGCCAGGACCAGGCGTCGGAGAGGGTGTTCACGCGCTCCGCCTCCTCGGCCGCCTCGGCTCCCTCGCCCAGGGAGTGAGCACCCGCTGGATCGCGAGGAGCAACAGGTCGGCGAGGATCGCGATGATCACGCAGAGGACGGACGCGGTGAGGACCTGCGCCTTGAAGAAGGTGTTCATCCCGGCGTAGATGAGATTGCCGAGGCCGCCGTACCCGACGATCGCGCCGATGGTGACGAGGGAGACCGCCGAGACGGTGGCGATGCGCAGGCCCGCCATCGAGGCGGGCAGCGCCAGCGGCAGCTCGACGGTGAGGAGCAGTCTGACCGGCCCGTATCCCATGCCGCGCGCCGCTTGCCGGGTCTCCTCGGGGACGGCGCGCAGCCCGGCCAGGATGTTCCGTACGAGCAGGGTGAGCGAGTAGAGGACGAGACCGGCGACGACGAGCGAGGCGGACAGCCCGTACACCGGCAGCAGCAGCGAGAACATCGCGAGCGACGGGATCGTGTAGAGCACGGTGGTGATGCCGAGCACCGGTCCCGATGCCCAGCGCCACCGCCGGGCCGCGAGGGCGAGCGGGACGGCGAGGGCGAGCCCGATGAGGACGGAGACGACGGTGAGCTGGAGATGCTGGAGGACCGCGTCCCAGAGAATGTGCCGACGGCTGGTGAGGTAGGCGCCGCAGATCCAGTCGTTGTGCGCGAGGCAGTCGTCGGGGGGTGCGGTCACCCGCCCATTCCAGCCGTGTTCGGGGCGCGTCGCGCGTGGGGTTGGCCCGTACGGGATCGCACGGACCCGTACGGAATCGCGGGGACGTACGGGATCGCCGACCCGGGCGGGATCGCGGCGACGTACGGGATCGGCGCCGCGCCCGCGGTCATTCCGGCGCGGCGTCCTCCGGTGTGCCGCGCGCCAGGGTCGCGAGGAGGTCCAGGGCGTCGGCGAGCGCGCGGTGGGAGGGGGTGCCCAGGGCGAGGCGGACGGCGTTGGGCGCGCGGCCGGTGCCGACGGTGAACGCGGCGCCGGGCGCGATGGCGATGCCGAGGCGGGCGGCCGCGGCGACGAACGTCTCGGCCCGCCAGTGGTCGGGCAGCTCCCACCAGCAGTGGTAGCCGCGCGGATCGGCGTGCACGGTGAAGCCGGCCAGGCTCTCGGCCCTGACGCGCTGGCGCTCCACCGCGTCGGCGCGCTTGGCCCGGCCGACGGCGTCGGCGGTGCCGTCGGTCGTCCACCGGGTCGCGGCGTCGAGGGCGAACCGGGACGTCGCCCAGGCTCCCGAGCGCAGGGCCGAGGCCAGCCGCTGCTCGAAGCCGGGCGGCGCCACGGCGTACCCGAGGGTCAGGCCTGGCGCGAGCCGCTTGGACATGCTGTCCAGGACGATCGTGCGTTCGGGGGCGAGGGTCGCGAGCGGTGGCACGTCGTCGCGGAGGAATCCGTAGATGGCGTCCTCGATGATGTGCAGGTCCAACGTCCGCGCCGTTTCGACGAGTTGGGCCCTGCGGTCCGGCGGAATCGTCATGCCCAGCGGGTTGTGGAGCGTCGGCTGCAGATAGACGGCCCGCAGCGGCGGGGCGTCCGCCAGTGCCTCCGGCAGGAGTCCGTGCTCGTCCATGGCGAGCGGGACGAGGGTGATCCCGAGGCGGGCGGCGATGCCCTTGACGACGGGGTAGGTGAACTCCTCCACACCGAGCCGTTCCCCGGCCGGGACACAGGCCGCGAGAGCCGCCGCGATCGCCTGGCGGCCGTTGCCCGCGAAGAGGATCCGCTCCGGTTCGGGGGTCCAGCCGGCGCGGGCGAGGAGGGACGCGGCGGCCTCGCGTGCGGCGGGCGACCCGGATCCGCCGAGGGGCTGAAGACTCTCCGCGAGTACGTCGGGGCGTCCCAGCCGCGCCATACCGGCGGCGAGCAGCTCGGCCTGTTCCGGCAGGACGGGGAAGTTGACCTCCAGGTCGACCCTGGCCTCGCTGGGCTCGGTGAGCGTCGGCTGCGGTCCGGGCGGCGCGGCGCGTACGAAGGTCCCCCGGCCCACCTCGCCGACGGCCAGCCCGCGCCGGATCAGCTCGCCGTAGACCCTGGCCGCCGTGGAGTTGGCGATGTTACGGCTCCGGGCGAACGGCCGCTGCGGTGGCAGCCGCTCGCCGGGGGCCAGGTGCCCGGCCCGGATGTCGGCCGCGAGCTGGTCGGCGATCAGGCGGTAGTCCTCCATGGCACTCCCTCCCGCGCCGCTCCCGGCGGCACATTGCATGCGACCAACACCAAAATTGCACCGAGGACAATTTCATCATTGCATCGAGATATTGCACCACATAGCATCGAGAAGGCAAGCGGGACGGCATGGATTCGAGCACCGGACGAGGGACGCGGGCATGAGCACCACGACGCTGTACGACATCACCCTGGCCTACGACGACGCGGGTGGGGACGAGGCCGGGGGCGACGGTGACGTTCTGGTCCTCGTCCACGGCCACCCGTTCGACCGCTCCATGTGGCGGCCTCAGATCGAGACGTTCGCCGGCCCCGGGCGGCGGGTGATCGCCGCCGATCTGCGTGGCTACGGCGGGAGCACCGTCGTCCCCGGCAAGACGACACTCACCACCTTCGCGTGGGACATCGCGGCGCTGCTCGACCGGCTGGGCGTCGATCGCGTCGTGCTGGGCGGGCTCTCCATGGGCGGTCAGATCGTCCTGGAGTTCTACCGGCTCTTCCCGGAGCGGGTCCGGGCCCTGGTGCTGGCCGACACCTTCGCCGCCGCCGAGACGGCGCCGGGCAAGCTGGCACGCAACGCGATGGCCGACCGGCTGCTGCGGGAGGGCATGGGGCCGTACGCGGACGAGGTGCTGACGAAGATGGTGGCGCCGCACAACGTCGAGGCGCTGCCGGCGGTGGCCGGGCACGTAAGGGACATGATGCGCGGCGCGCCGCCCGAGGGCGCGGCGGCGGCGCTGCGGGGCCGGGCCGAACGGCCCGACTACGTCGGCATGTTGGGGCGGGTGGCGGTGCCCGCGCTCGTCGTGGTCGGCAGCGAGGACGTATACACGCCGGTCGCCGACGCGCGTGTGATGAGCGAGGGGATACCCGGCGCGACGCTCGCGGTGATCGAGGGTGCCGGGCACATGCCCAACCTGGAGCGGCGGGCGGAGTTCGACGCGGTGCTCGGCGCGTTCCTCGACTCCCTGCCGGATCTTCTGCCGGGCTCCCCGCCGCCCATTACCTCCCGGGTAATCGACCAGGACGGCGCCTTCGAGAACCATTAGGGAAGTCAAGCCGCTTCCCCGAGGAGGAACCCATGAGTTCGTCGGATTCGTTCGGTGTCCCCGCCCCGTCGCTGACGGCGCCGTCCACCGATTCCACCGTCGTACGCGGTGACACCGGCCTGTTGCGCCTGGCGCTGCGGCTCGACGCCGTCGCCACCGGCGCCGTGGGGGCCGCCGCCCTGATCGGCTGCGCCGCGCTGGACTCGGTGCTGGGTCTGCCGGTCGCGTTCCTCGCCGGGATCGGTGCGTTCCTGGTGCTCTACGCGGTCTTCGTGGCCTGGGTCAGCTCCGCGCGGGCACCGCGTCGTACGGCGGTGCGGACGGTGATCGGCAGCAATCTGGCGTGGTTCGCGCTCAGCGTCGTGACGGCCGCCGCCGGGTGGCTCGACCCGACCGGGCTGGGCACGGCGCTGATCGTGGTCCAGGCGGTGGCCGTGCTGGGATTCGCCGATCTCCAGCTCTACGCGCTGCGCAAGGCGCGCAAGTCCCTTTCCTGAAAGGCCCGTTCGTGAGTCTCCGCGTCCGCCCCTGCGAACACCCACTGTGAGCAGCCACGTCGCGGAGACGGGCCGTACCCCTCCTGTCGCCTCTCTCCTATGCTGTGGCCGCGTGCTACCAGGCCGCAGTCCGGGAATGGAGTTGCACATGCTGAGCAAGCACGAAGCCGCCGAGGCCGTCCGCCAGGCCAAGGTGAAGACCGGGATCACCTGGGCCCAACTCGCCGAGGCGGTGGGCAAACCGCTCGCCTGGACCACGGCCGCGCTCCTCGGCCAGCACCCGATGGGGAAGGACGAGGCCGCCACCGCGGCCGCGCTCCTCGAACTCGGGGACGATGCCGCTCTCGCCTTCCAACTCCAGCCGACGCGCGGGGCGTTGGACGCCGCCGTACCGGTCGACCCGACGATCTACCGACTGTACGAGGTCGTCCAGGTCTACGGTCCGACCATCAAGGAACTGATCCACGAGCAGTGCGGCGACGGCATCATGAGCGCCATCAACTTCCGCCTCGATGTCCAGCGCGTACCGGACCCGGCCGGCGACCGCGTGGTCATCACGATGGACGGGAAGTACCTCCCGTACCAGTGGTGACGGGTCGCCCTACACCGGTGTCCGGGCGCGCAGGGCGCGGCCGAACCAGTCGAGCACCGGCGTCAGGCTCTCCGGGGCCTGCCAGCCGTTGATGACGGCGAGGAGTTGGAGGTACCGCTCCCTGCGGGGGTCGCCCGCCGCCGTCAGCCGCGCGAGCAGCCGGTGCCGGAGGGCGGTGTCGTCCCGGCGGCCGAGGAGATCGGCGTAGTGGGCGGTGACGGACGCGACGACCGGATCGGCCCGTGGTGAGTCCGGGTCGATCCCGGCCGTCATGGCGGGGCCGGCCGTGTCACGTACCACCGCGACGGGGTCACGGCGCGGCACGGCTCCCGCCCTCGCCCCGGCGCGGTCCGCGGCGTCGTCCTCCATCAGCCGCCGCACGGCGGCGCGGAAGTCCGGGTCCCGGGACAGCTCGGCCAACTCCAGCCACGCGTCGAGCTGTTCGTCGGCGGGATCGTCCGGCAGCTCGGGGGTCATCGACCGCATGACGCCGGCCATCGGGCCCGCTGTGGGGCCCACTGCGGGGCCCGCGATTTCGCCCGCCGACGCGGGCGCCGCGTCCGGGCCGCCGAAGACGGCGTCGAGGAAGTCGCCGACGAGACGGCGCCGTTCGTCCTCGGAGAGTCCGGCCAGCTTGTGCATGTGTTCCATCTCCTCAGGTGTGGACCCGCGCCTGGCCACCGCCGTCAGCACCACGTGCCGCAGGCGCAGCACGCGGATCCGCACGGCCAGCGCCTCCGCGTGCGCCGCCGCGACGTCGGACAGCGGCAGTTCCCGGACCACGACCTTGCGGATCGTGGCGAGGTCCAGGCCCAGTTCGCGCAGTGTCCGTACGAGGTCCAGGCGTGCGACGGCGTCGGAGCCGTAGAGGCGGTAGCCGGCCGGGGTGCGGCCGGCCGGCGGCACGATCCCGCGGTCGGAGTAGAACCTGATGGTCTTGACCGTCAGCCCGGTACGCCGGGCCAGCTCGCCGATCGGGTGGAGCGCGTCGCCGTCCATGACCCCCAGTCTCGGGTCTCCCCCGACGGGAGACGCAACCACGTGCGTCGTCAGACGCGCCCCAGCACATACGCCTGGATGGCCGTCACCGCCGCGCCGCGCGCCCACAGGCCGAAGTCCACCGGCCGTACGTCGAGCGAGACGGCCGCCGCGCGCGGATCCCGGTCGTACGCCAGGCCCTCGCGCAGCGCCTCGTGCGCCGCCTCCGCCAGCCGTGCGCCCTCGCCGGTCAGGACGATCTCCGTGGTGAGGGTGAGGTTCGCGACGGCCGCGATCAGACGTCCCAGGGCCCGGCCCGAGGCCATGACCAGCGGCCCGGCCACCGGGTCGCCGGACGCCGCCAGATCGAGGCACTCGTCGTACGAGACGTCTCGCCGCAGTCCCACCGACGCGGCGGCGCGCAGCGAGGCCATCGACAGCATGGCGGTGGCGCAGCCGCGATGTCCTCGCGGACAGAGCGGTCCGAGGGGATCCAGCGGGAAGTGTCCGAGCAGGCCGACGCCCGCGTCCGGGCTGTCCACGACGCGGTCGTGCACGACGAGGCCGTAGCCGATACCCGCCCCGACGGTGAGGACCGCGAACCGGTCATGGCCTCGTGCGGCGCCGAACCAGTGCTCGGCGCGGGTGAGCGCGAGCAGGTCGTTGTCGACGGCGGTGGGCACGTCGAGCGCGGCGGCGATCATGGCCCCCAGCGGTACGTCGTCGTGCCACCCCAGGAACGGCGCTCCGGTGACCGTCGCGTGGTCGGCCACGCTGCCGCCCAGGCTGACGCCGGCGGCGGTGATGTGCCGTGATTCCGGGGCGAGTTCGGCGACGAGTTCGGCTGTGAGCGCGCGCAGGACGGTGACGACCGAGGCCGGGTCGCGTCCCGGCAGGTCCGCCCGCGCGGAGGCGACGACCTCGGCGCGGAGCGTGGTCAGTACGGCGTGCACGTCCTCGTGGGTGATCTTGGCGCCGACGAAGTGGTGCGCGTCGGCGACGATGTCGAGTGGCCGGGTCGGGCGGCCGGCGCGCGATTCGTGGCTGGTAGTGCCCGACTCGACGAGGAGCCCGCTGTCCAGAAGCGGCTTCGCCAGCCGGGTGAGGCTGCCCGCGGACAGGTCCAGCCGACGGGCGAGTTCGCTACGGGACAGCGGTCCGCGCAGCAGCACTTCCAGGGCGACGGCGTGCGCGGCCCCGGAGAGCGGGGTCCACGGCGCCGGTGTCATCACGTGCAAGGGACGGCCTTCCGCGAGGAGCCCGGCGCGCTGTGGCGCCTGCGGCAACTGGGTCCGTCCATCCTGCCAGCTCACCCCATTTACTTCCACACCGGAAGCAAACATGCCGCGAGGGGCGTGTTCTCGCCATAGCGAGGGCATGACATCCACCTATTGACGAGCAGAAACTTCCACCCCGAAACTAACCTGAGACGACGGACGACCCGAGGAGCCCGTATGCGCACCGGTCACTCCCGTGACTACCTCCACCTCCGCGCCGCGGGTACGAGCCTGGTCCTCGACTGCACCGGCGTCCGACTGCCCCGGGTGCTCCACTGGGGCGACGACCTGGGGGACATCGACCCGGCCGGGCTCGCCGAGCTGGCCACCGCGAGCGCCGCCCGGCAGATGTCCAACACCCTCGACCTGCCGGTGCCGCTCTCCCTCCTGCCGGAGCACTCGGCCGGCTGGCTCGGTACACCGGGCCTCACCGGCCACCGCGACGGCGCCGACTTCTCCACCGCCTTCACCGTCCGCTCGATCCGCACCCTCCGCACACCCGACCTCCCCGAGGCGCACCAGCTCACCGTCGACGCCGTCGACGAACACGCCCGGCTCGAACTCGTGTTGGAGGTCGAGCTGACCGCCTCCGGGCTCGTACGGCAGCGCGCCACCGTCACCAACCGCGACACCGGCGAGCGCCCGTACGTCCTCGACGGTCTGCTGCTCGCCCTCCCCGTGCCCGCCCACGCCACCGAGATCCTCGACCTCACCGGCCGGCATGTGCGCGAACGGAGCCCGCAGCGCCACGAGTTCACGCTCGGTACGCATCTCCGGGAGAACCGCCGGGGCCGTACGGGCACCGACGCGACGCTGCTGCATCTCGCGGGCGAGCGCGGATTCGGTTTCCGTACGGGCGAGGTCTGGGGTCTGCATGTGGCGTGGAGCGGCAACCACCGCACCCTCGCCGAACGCACCCCCGCCGGGGTGTCCCTGCTCGGTGCCGGGGAGACCCTGCTCTCGGGCGAAGTCCGGCTGGCGGGCGGCGAGTCGTACACGAGCCCGTGGATCGTCGGATCGTACGGCCACGGGCTCGACGAACTGGCCGGGCGCTTCCACCAGCACCTGCGCGCCAGGGCCCGGCACCCGCACCGGCCCCGGCCGGTCACCCTCAACACCTGGGAGGCCGTCTACTTCCAGCAGGACCTCGGCAGGCTCACCGCCCTGGCGGACGCCGCCGCCGAGGTGGGCGCGGAGCGTTTCGTCCTGGACGACGGATGGTTCAAGGGACGTCGGCACGACCGCGCCGGGCTCGGCGACTGGTACGTGGACGAGACCGTCTGGCCCGAGGGGCTGGGCCCGCTGGTCGACCATGTCCGGTCGCTGGGACTGGAGTTCGGGCTATGGGTCGAGCCCGAGATGGTCAATCCCGACTCCGACCTCGCCCGCGCGCACCCCGAGTGGATCCTGGCGACGGGCGGGCGCCTCCCGCCGGAGTCCCGGCAGCAGCAGGTGCTCGACCTCGGCCACGCCGGGGCGTACGACTATCTGCTGGAGCGCCTCGACGCGCTGGTCGGCGAGTACGACATCGACTATCTCAAGTGGGATCACAACCGGGATCTCGTGGACGCCGGGCACAGTCCGACGGGCGCTGCCGGGGTCCACGTACAGACGGCGGCGGCGTACCGGCTCCTGGACGAACTGCGGTCCCGGCACCCCGGGTTGGAGATCGAGTCCTGCTCCTCCGGGGGAGGCAGGATCGACCTCGGCATCCTGGAACGCACCGACCGCGTCTGGACGAGCGACTGCATCGACGCGCTCGAACGACAGCAGATCCAGCGCTGGACAGGGCTGTTGCTGCCACCCGAGCTCCTGGGCGCCCACGTCGGCTCGCCGGTCGCGCACACCACCGGGCGTACCCACACCCTCGACTTCCGGGCCGGGACCGCCCTGTTCGGGCACTTCGGCATCGAGTGGGACCTCACCGCCGCCGACTCCGACGAGCGCGCCCGGCTGGCCGAGTGGGTCGCCGCGCACAAGGAGCTTCGGCCGCTGCTGCACTCCGGCACGGTCGTGCACGGTGACCATCCCGATCCGGCGCTGTGGGTGCACGGCGTGGTGGCGGCCGACCGTTCGCGCGCGCTGTACGCCCTGGTCCAGACGGCGACGAGCGTGACATCACCGGCGGACCCGGTACGGCTGCCCGGACTCGACCCGGACGCCCGCTACCGGGTACGGCCCCACGGGCCCGGCGACCGGCCCGACGGATCCCCGCGGGCCGCCCCACTCTGGTGGGAGCGTGCGGAAGGGGTGGAGCTGACCGGCCGGACGCTGGCCGTCGCCGGGGTGCGGGCCCCGACGCTCCACCCGGAACGTCTCGTGCTCGTGGAGGCGTACAGGCTCTGACCGGCGTCCCGCGACCACCGACATCATGCGAGGTTCAAGCACGTGAGCAGCACCAACTCCCCCTCCCCGTCCCCCTCCCCCGAAGCCTGGTGGAAGTCCGCGGTCGTCTACCAGATCTATCCGCGCAGCTTCGCCGACTCCGACGGGGACGGCGTGGGAGACCTGCGCGGCATCATCGGGCGGCTGGACCATCTCGCCGATCTCGGTGTCGACGTCCTGTGGCTGTCGCCGGTGTACCCGTCCCCGCAGGACGACAACGGCTACGACATCAGCGACTACCAGGACATCGATCCGTCCCTCGGTACGCTCGCGGACTTCGACGACCTGCTCGCCGCCGTCCACGCGCGCTCCATGAAGCTGGTCATGGACCTCGTCGTCAATCACACCTCCGACGAGCACCCGTGGTTCACCGAGTCCCGGCAGGGGCCGGACAGCCCCAAGCGTGACTGGTACTGGTGGCGGCCCGCGCGGGACGGGGCGGCCCCCGGCACCCCGGGCGCCGAGCCCAACAACTGGCGCTCCTTCTTCTCCGGCCCCGCCTGGGAGTACGACGAGCCGGCCGGCGCGTACTACCTGCATCTCTTCTCCCGCAAGCAGCCCGACCTCAACTGGGAGAATCCCGAGGTCCGCGGGGCGGTCCACCGGATGATGAACTGGTGGCTCGACCGGGGCGTGGACGGCTTCCGGATGGATGTCATCAACCTCATCTCGAAGGACCCCGCGCTGCACGACCGCACCCATCACGGCGCGGGCCCCCGGATCCATGAATTCCTCCAGGAGATGCACCGCGAGGTCTTCGCCGGGCGTCCCCAACGGCTGCTCACCGTCGGCGAGATGCCGGGCGTCACCGTCGAGGAGGCCAGACTCTTCACCGATCCGGCCCGCGCCGAGGTGGACATGGTCTTCCAGTTCGAGCACGTCGGACTCGACCACGGCGACGGCAAGTTCGACGTACGGCCGCTGAATCTGCTCGATCTGAAGGCGTCGCTCGGCCGCTGGCAGGACGGCCTCAGCGAGGTCGGCTGGAACAGCCTCTACTGGAACAACCACGACCAGCCCCGCGTCGTCTCCCGCTTCGGCGACGACGGACCCGGCCACCGGGTCAGGTCCGCGACGATGCTCGCCACCGTCCTGCATCTGCACCGCGGGACGCCGTACGTCTACCAGGGCGAGGAACTGGGCATGACCAACGCCCCGTTCACCTCCATCGACGACTTCCGCGACATCGAGTCGCTCAACCACTACGCGGAGGCGGTCGATCGGGGCACCGACCCGGCGCGTGTCCTGGCGGGGCTGCGGGCCATGGGGCGCGACAACGCCCGTACGCCGATGCAGTGGGACGCCTCCCCGCACGCCGGGTTCACCACCGGCACCCCCTGGATCCCGGTCAACCCGAACCACACCGGGATCAACGCGCGAGCGGCGTACGGCGATCCGTCGTCCGTCTTCCACCACTACCGCCGGCTGATCGCGCTCCGGCACTCCGAACCAGCCGTGGCACACGGCGACTTCACCATGCTGCTGTCGGCGGACCCGCGTGTGTACGCCTTCACCCGACGGCTGGTGGCGGCGGACGGTACGGCGACCGAACTGCTGGTCCTCGGCAACTTCACCGGCGACGTGGCCGAGGTCGAGCTGCCGGACGACGGCTGGCGGGACAGCGAGCTGCTGATCGGCAATGTCCCGGACCCCGGACCCGTGACCACCACGGTCTCGCTCGCCCCCTGGGAGGCACGGGTCAACCGTCGGCGCCGCCCGACGGCCTGAGTCCCGGCGTCGAGCCCGCCCGCCCACCTCCGTCCACCCCGCCTGGCTCGTCCGGCCCGTGGACGAGCGTTGACAGCCGCGCGGACCATGGACCAGTCTCCATGGTCATGCAGCCCCCCAGTGGCCTCCGGGTCACTCTTGTGGAGCGCCGCCACGTCGACCTGGTCCGTGTAGCGAGCGCCATCTGTTGCGTGTGAACCGCCCGGTCCCCAGGGACTGAGCTCTCCTTCGTCTCCCCTTCACCTGTACCGGCCGCGTGGCCGCGTCGTGCCCAGGCACGCCCCACGGGCCATCACTCTCTGGAGAAGTCGTGGTTTCGCACGCGTCGAAGTCGAAGCTGTCCCGCCGCACCTTCGGCGGGGTCGTCGGGGCCGGTGCCGCCGCCGCGGCCGTCGGAGCGACGGGCGGCCGTGCGGTCGCCTCGGAGCACGAGACGCGGCCGGCGGAGCGGGAGTTCCGCGCCGCCACGGGGCGCCGGCCACGCCGGCCCAACATCCTTTTCATCCTGGGCGACGACCTCGGCTGGGCCGATCTGTCCAGTTACGGAGCCACCCACATCAGCACCCCGAACCTCGACCGGCTGGGCCGGCAGGGTGTGCGGTTCACCGACGCCTACGCCGGCTCGGCGACCTGCTCGCCGACCAGGTTCTCGCTCTACACCGGGCGCTATCCGGGCCGTACGAAGGGCGGGCTGGCCGAGCCCATCGCCGACAGGTCCGTCGGTCTGGAGCCGACCCATCCCACGCTCGCGTCACTGCTGCGGGGCGCCGGGTACGCGACGGCGCTGATCGGCAAGTGGCACTGCGGCTTCCTGCCCGACTACTCCCCCACCCGGTCCGGCTGGGACGAGTTCTTCGGGAACTTCGGCGGGGCGCTGGAGTACTACTCCAAGCTCGGGCAGGGCGGCGAGTACGACCTCTACGAGGGCGACGCCGAGTACCAGGACCTGCGCTACTACACCCGGATCCTGACCGAGCGGGCGAGCGAGTACGTAAGGCGCGACCACCGCGAGCCCTGGCTGCTCAACCTCAACTTCACCACCCCGCACTGGCCTTGGACAGCGGACGGTGACACGCGCGAGAGCGCGGAGATCGTGCGCCGGATCAAGGCGGGCGACCCGGGGGCCCTGTGGCACAGCGACGGCGGGTCGGTGGAGAAGTACCGGGAGATGGTCGAGGACCTGGACCGCTCGGTCGGCCAGGTGCTCGACGCGCTGCGCCGCTCTGGCCAGGAGCGCGACACGCTCGTCTTCTTCGCCAGCGACAACGGCGGGGAACGCTTCTCGTTCAACTGGCCGCTGAGCGGCAACAAGGCCTCGCTGCTGGAGGGAGGTATCCGGGTGCCGGCCGTGCTGCGCTGGCCGGCCGCCATCGACGGCGGACAGGTCAGCTCGGCTCCGGTGTTCACGCCCGACTGGACCGCGACACTGCTGGAGCTGGGCGGCGCCCGCCCCCATCCGGCCTATCCGCTCGACGGCCGCAGTCTGGCCGGCCACCTCCTGCGCGGCGACGCGCCGCCGAGCGGCCGTGACCTGTTCTGGCGGGTGCGCGGGGAGCGGGCCCTGCGGCGCGACGAGTGGAAGTACTACCGGGGCAAGTCGGGTCAGGACCAGCTCTTCCACCTCGGGTCCGACCAGCGTGAACAGGCCGACAAGGCGGGCCTGCGCCCGGAGTTGCTGGCCGAGCTGCGCACGGCGTGGGAGCGCGTGGACGGGGACCTGCTGCCGTATCCGGCTCAGTCCGCCTGAGCGTCGGAGCCGCCTGTCCCGAGGGAGTCGCCTGTGCCGAGGGAGCCTCCTTCCCCGAGGGAGCCGCCGCCCGCCTCGTCCTCGGGGAAGGCCCGGCGTACGAACGAGGCGATGTGGTGGTGGAGGGCGTCCCCGGCAGCCGTGGCGTCGCCCGCGACCGCGAGCCGGAGGATCTCGCGGTGCTCGGCCGCCTCGCGCTCCCAGGTCGGGACGGCCGCCCACGCCACGGTGGACACGAGGGCGGCCTGGTCGCGGATCTCGTCCAGCAGCCGGGCGAGCAGCGGGTTGCCGCAGGGCAGATAGAGTGCCCGGTGGAAGTCGCGGTTGGCGAGCGACCTGTCCGCCCGGTCCGCCGCCGACTCGGCCCGGTCCAGGGCGTCCTGGGCCGCGTCGAGCCGGGCCGCACGGCTCACCGAGCGGCGCAGCGCCTCCGGTTCGAGCAGCAGCCGGACGTCGTACACCTCTCGTGCCATGGCCGCGTCGACATGCCGTACGACAACTCCCTTGTACTGGCTCATGACGACGAGGCCGGTACCGGCGAGGGTCTTGAGCGCTTCGCGTACGGGCGTCTTGGACACGCCGAACTGGGCGGCGAGTTCGGCCTCGACCAGCGCCTGACCCGGTCGGAGCCGCGCCGTGAGGATGGCGTGCTTGATCGCCTCCAGGACGTACTGGGTGCGGGACGGTATCGGAGTCGGCGTGAAGGTCATGTGTCTCATATATGACGTATGAAGTACGACGCGTCAACGGCATTGACCGAAGACATACGCAAAAATGAGTTGGCCCCGGGGATGAGTCCCCGGGGCCAACTCGGCCGTCCCGCAGGTCGCTTACGGCCTGTCAGTCACACGCCACGAGCCGGAGCCGCGTGCCGCTATCTGCCGATGGTGAAGGTGTCGATGTCGAACAGGGAACCGCCGCCACCGGTGAAGCTGAGGAACAGCGGCCCGGTCGGTGTGCCCGTCAGCGTGGTGGACACATTCTGGAAGGTCTCCCAGCCGCCGGTGTTCGGCACCGCGACCGTGCCGACGACCGGTCCGGTCGCCGAGCCCGAGCGGATCGTGACGGTGCCGCCCGCGCCGGCCGACGAGACCTTCGCGGCGAAGGTCTTCGCTCCGTTGAGCGACGCCTGGGAGTAGCCCGCCCAGTCGCCGTTCTCGATGTAGCCGAGGGTCCGGCCGCCGCTCGCCGGAGCATGGTCGGCCGCCTGGACGCCCTGCCCCGAGGTGTAGGACTCCCCTTCGTAGGTGGTCGACTGGGGCGGTGTGGTGCCGCCCAGTTCCTTGATCCTGATGTTGCGGAAGGACACGTCGTCACCGGTGCCGTGGTTCTGGATCCCGATGTGCCCCTGCTGGAGCGAGCGCACCGGGTCGGTGTTGGTGAAGTCGTTGATCCGTACGCCGTTGAGGAAGACCTGGAGCCGCTCCCCCTCCACCCGGATCTCGTACGCGTTCCAACTCCCCGGCGGATTCAGGGCGTTGTCCCGGGCCGCGATGTCCGCCGCCTTGAAGCCGTAGACGGACCCGGTGGTCCGGTCGGCCGCGTCGGTGGAGTCGATCTGGATCTCGTAGCCCTGGTTCACCGACGTGTTGACGTCGTCGGAGGCCGGGAAGCCCACGAACACACCGGAGTTGTCGTCCCCGGCCATGCGCCAGTCCAGCTTGAGGGAGTACGAGGCGTACTCCTTCGTGCGGTACCAGTACAGGCCCATGCCGCCCTGCGCGTTCAGGGTGGCGTCGGTGTTGGTGAAGCTGCCCGGTCCGGCCTGGGACCAGCCGGTGGTGGAGCCGTTGTAGAGCGTCGTGTAGCCGGTCTCCGCGCGGCAGTCGGCCTTGGCGAAGCCCGCCGCGTACCGGATGCCGCCGAGCAGCAGCGACCGGAACGCGGGATCGGCGTACGACTCCTGGGTGTGGCCGAGTCCGGTGTAGAAGGACCGGCCGTTGCCCTGGGGATGGCACCACGTGATGGGGTGGTCACCCATGTCCCCGCCGGAGTAACTGGTTTCGTCCATGCTCTGGAGCACCCGGACCTGCGGGCGGGGATTGGTGCGGTAGTTGTACCACTCGTCGACGCGGGACCAGGTCTGACCCAGGTGCGAGGTGGCGGCGTGGGTCCGGTCCTCGTTCTTCACCGTGGCCCGCGGGGTCCCCGCGGGGTGGCTCTTGAACCAGGCGCCGACGAGCTGCTGGTACTGCGGCCACTCGTACTCGGTGTCGGCCGCCGCGTGGATGCCGAAGTAGCCGCCGCCACCGTCCACGTACCCCTGGAGCGCCGACTGCTGACTGGCGTTCAGGACGTCGCCGGTGGTGGAGAGGAAGACGACGGCCTTGAAGCCGGCCAGGTTCGACGGGGTGAAGGCGTTGCTGTCCTCGGTGGCGGTGACGGTGAAGTTGTTGGCCGCGCCGAGGTCGCGGATGGTCTGGGTGCCGACGGGGATGGAGTCGTGGCGGAAGCCCGCCGTCTTGGAGAAGACGAGGACCTTGTACGCGGGGTCGGCAGCCTGGGCCGCGGTGGCCGGTGCCAGGAGTGACGCGGCGAGGCCGAGGGTGAGGGCGAAGGCCGCCGCGGCGGTCTTCGGCAGGGTACGGAGCTGACGGAGCATCACTGTCTCCTTGACTCGCGTCACTTGGTGAGAGTGAGGGTGTCGATGTCGAAGAGCGAACCGGCCCCACCGGTGAAGGTGAGGAACAGCGCCCCGGACGATCCGGTACCGGTCAGCGCGGTGGAGACGTTCTGGAAGGTCTCCCAGCCGCCGGTGTTGGGCACGGCGACGGTGCCGAGGACGGCTCCGGTCGCCGAGCCCGAGCGGATCGTGATGGTGCCGCCGGCGCCGGCCGAGGAGACCTTCGCGGAGAAGGTCTTGGTCCCGGCCGTCGGGACGGAGGCGTAGCCCGCCCAGTCGCCGTTCTCGATGTAGCCGAGCGTGTTGCCGCCGCTCGCCGGGGCGTGAGCGGCCGCCTGGACGCCCTGCCCCGAGCTGAACGACTCGCCCTCGACGGTCTGGCTGGAGCCGCTGGTGCCGGTGGTGAAGGTGAAGGCGTCGAGGTCGAAGAGGTTGCCCTGCCCGGTCACGCCCTTGAAGACGAGGAACAACTCCGTCGACGCGGCAGGGGCGTTGGTGAGATTCGCCGACACGTCGACGAAGTTCTCCCAGCCGCCGGTGGGTGCCACGGCCACCGAGCCGAGCAGCGTGCCGGTCGCGGACCCGGCCCGTACCTCCAGGCTGCCACCGACGCCGCCGGACGCGACGCGGGCGGTGATCCTGTTGGCGTTGGACACGTTGTAGGGCTTGAAGGAGACCCAGTCGTTGTTGTCCGTGAAGCCGACGGTGCTGCCGCCCTCGGCGGTGCCGTGCGCGGCGACCTGGATGCCGCCGGACTGGGCGGAGAAGTGCTCACCCTGGCGGTGCCGGGGCTGGAGGATTCGGGCGCTGTGCGTGGTCAGCCCGGCGCCGTCGGTGTACTCGGCGTCGAAGACGCCGTAGATGTTGGCGGCGCTGTCGTGCTCGCCGTCGGCGGGCACGTTGAGGTTGCCCGAGCAGCCGGTGGCCTGGGTGATCTGGTGCCGGTGCTCGTCGTGGCCGAGCAGATAGGTGACCTTGACCTTGGAGCAGTCGATGGCCCCGTCCTCCGGGTCGCTGACGGTGACCTGGAAGGGCACGGTGTCACCGAAGGAGAACAGCTGGCCGTCCTTGGGGCTCTGGAGTGTCACGGTCGGAGCGGTGTTGCCCGCCGTGACGACCAGGCTCGCCGTGCCGGTCAGACCTTCCGGGTCCCGCACCGTGAGCGTCGGCCGGAAGGTGCCGTTGGTGGTGTACGTGTGGCTCGGGTTGGCGGCCGTGGAGGTGGTGCCGTCGCCGAAGTTCCACGAGTACGTCAGGGCCTTGCCCTCGGGGTCGGCACTGCCGGCCGAGGAGAACGCGACGGTCAGCGGGCTGGGGCCGGACACCTTGTCCGCGGCGGCCTTGGCGACCGGGTTGCGGTTGGCTGCGCCGACGTACTCGACGCGGTACAGGGCCTGGTTGTTGCCGCCGGTGCCGTAGTCCAGGACGTACAGCGCGCCGTCCGGTCCGAAGGCCTGGTCCATGACCTGGGTGCCGGTCCACGGGAAGGCCTCGATGACGCCGGGGGTACCGTCCGTCTTGACCTCGATGGCCTTGATCCACTTGCGGCCGTACTCACCGGCGAAGAAGCGGCCGTCGAGCGACTGCGGGAATTTCACGTTCGAGTTGAGGTTGGCGTCGTAGCGGTAGACCGGACCGCCCATGGGCGACTCGGAGCCGCCGCCGAACTCGGGCGGGGTGCCCGCGTCACCGCCGTACTTGATCCAGCTCGACTTGGCGGCGGGCAGGGTCGGCAGGCCGGTGTTGCGGAACGAGTTGTTCGCGGGCGCACCGCAGTTGTACTTCGCGGCGGACGGGCCGCTCGGGAAGGTGTACTCGCTGTACGTCTCGTTGGCCGTGTTCGTGCCGGTGCAGTACGGCCAGCCGTAGTTGCCGGGGCCGGTGATGCGGTTGAACTCGACCTGGCCGCTGGGCCCGCGGCTCGCGTTGGTGACGCCCGCGTCGGGTCCGTAGTCGCCGAGGTAGACGATGCCGGTGGCCTTGTCGACGGACATGCGGAACGGGTTGCGGAAGCCCATCGCGTAGATCTCGGGGCGTGTCCGCGCGGTGCCGGCCGCGAACATGTTGCCGGACGGGACGGTGTAGCCGCCGGCCGCGGTCGGCTTGATGCGGAGCACCTTGCCGCGCAGGTCGTTGGTGTTGCCCGAGGAGCGCTGGGCGTCGAACTGCGGGTTGCGGTCGGTGCGTTCGTCGATCGGCGAGTAGCCCGACGACTCGAACGGGTTCGTGTCGTCGCCCGTCGTCAGGTAGAGGTTGCCCTGCGCGTCGAAGTCGATGTCACCGCCGACGTGGCAGCACTGGCCACGGTCGTTGGGGACTTCGAGCACGACCTTCTCGCTGGCCAGGTCGAGCGTGTTGTCGGCCTTGAGCGTGAAGCGCGAGAGGTTGAGGTGGCCCTTCCACGGCTCGAACGCCGCGGCGTTGCCCGTGACGGGCGCGTCGCCGCCCGGCGTGCTGAGCTTGGGCGAGTAGTACAGGTACAGATACCGGTTGCTCTGGAAGTTCGGGTCGGCGGCTATCCCCTGGAGGCCTTCCTCGTCATGGGTGTAGACGTCCAGCTTGCCTGCCGATTTGGTGTTGCCCGCGGCGTCCGTGTAGCGGACCGTACCGTCCCTCGCCGTGTGCACGACGGCGCGGTCGGGCAGTACGGCGAGTGACATCGCCTCGCCCAACTCGGCCGAACCGAGCGCGAGTTGTACCTGCTGGTAGTCGCCTGCCGGGATGGCGGCGGGTGCTGCGGGTGCTTCTTCGTGACCGGGGTGACCGGGGTGGGCGGCGGCGGTGGGGACGCTGATCGCGCCGCCACTCACCACCAGACCCAGTACCGCGAGCCACCTCAGCCACTTCTGTCTCGGGCGCGGCCGTCCTGAGAGTCCTGACATCGAGCTTCCTTCCATACCTGATCAAGGGAAGAGAGACAGGCGGAAGCGCGGGCGAGCGCGCCACCGTGTCTCACTCAGGGAGGAACCTGCCGCCCGGGCGATGTCCCGTCACCCGGGGAGCAGCCGTACTGGTCCGTGCAGGGGCATGCGATACGGCACCGAACATTCGCGGGAAACCCGCGAGAGTTTCGCATGCTGGCAACGGGCCACTAATTTGTCAAGGGTCTATCCAAATTGCCTTGACCTGCTGCTGGATCGACACGGCGCGAGGAGCGCTCCGGCGGATGGTTCCCGGCCGTTGACGCACACATCGGATTGCGTTCGCACACTGAACAAATGCCGCAGTCGCGGCATGGGACGGACAGATGTCAGGGCGGACCCGCAGGAGAACCCCCGCGTCGCGGTGGGGGTGGATACACCCCATGATGTGCCGTTCAGCCCCCGTGATCTCGCGGTCCGGAAAGACCAAGCTCATGCCATCGGCCGGAACGCGGCCGGGGACACGCACAACGAGGGGATTCACCATGAGCCGCGACAGAACCGCCGGGACGGGCATCGAAACGGGCACCGAGACGGCCATCGGTACAGGCGCCCAAACGGGCACCGAGACGGGCACCGGAATCAAGGCCGGACCCCGGACCGGGAGCGTCCGCGGCGGCAGGCCCGCCCGCCGGCGCGTCGTCGCCCTCGCCCTGCTGGCCCCCGCGCTGATCGCCACGGCCGCCCCCCTCGCCGCCGCACGGGACGCCGGGCCCGCCGCCGTACAGCGCCAACTGGACCTGCTGGTCGAGCGGGACGGGGTGCCCGGCGCACTCGCGTACGTCAACGGCCGGACGTACACCGCCGGGACGGCGGAGGTCGGGACGGGCCGGCCGATGGTCGACGCCGACGCGCGCTTCCGACTGGCCAGCGACACCAAGGCGTTCACCGCCACCGCCGTGATGCGGCTGGTGGTGGACGGCAAAGTACGGCTCGACGCGCCCGCCGGGCGCTATGTCCCGCAGCTGGCGGAAAGCACCGTCACCGTACGGCAGTTGCTGAAGCAGCGGAGCGGACTGCCCGAGTACACGAGTCTGGTCGACTGGAACGGCGGCGGACCGTACACGGACGAGAGCTTCCTCGCCCTCGCGCTCGACAAGGGGCAGGACTTCGCGCCCGGCACGGAGTGGGGTTACTCCAACACCAACTACCTGGCGCTGGGCCTCCTGATCAACAAGGCGTCGGGCCAGGACTACCGCACGTACATCGAGCGGACCGTGCTGCGCCCCCTCGGCCTGCGGAACACCTACTGGCCCGCGCCCGGCGAACTGACCCTGCGCGGCGCGCACGCCCACAACTACGGCTACCACCCCGCCGATCCCGGAGCGGGCGTGGTCGACGTGACCGAGCTGCCCGGTTACGAGTTCGGACCGTCCGGCGGACTGGTGTCCACCCCGAAGGACCTCAACACCTTCTGGGAGGGGCTGTTCGCCGGCCGGCTGCTGCCAGACCGGGCCGTACGGCAGATGACCCACGACACGACGGACGTCAGCGGGCGGGACGTCTATCCGCAGGGCAGCCGTTACGGGTACGGGGTCGCGAGCATCCCGCTGAGCTGCGGCGGCGCGTACTGGGGCCACGGCGGAGACCTGCCGGGCAACTCGGTGGGCGGCGGCCACGCCACCACGGGCCGGGGGAACGTGACCGTCTACACGACGACCTGGGCGGCGGAGGGCGACCGGCTGGACCACTTGCAGGGAGCGGTGGACGCCGCGCTGTGCGCGAAGCGCTAGGACCTGTCTTCAAAGTCCCGCCTGGCCCGCGACGCCTGGACGGCACCTCTCCCCCGTAGGCCCCGAGGGGGCCACGGGGGTGCCCCCTGCGTTGTCGGAATCGACCAAGTACGCCCGGGCCATCCACAACGCCGATCCTCCGCCTTGCGATGCACCGCACCAACGAGACATCAGCCGCTCCGCAGCGGGCGCGGGCCCCGCCCTGCGGGCGGACGGCGCTACTTTGAAGACACGCCCTAGGGGGTGTCCGCGGGGTCTACTGGTCTGGCCCGCCGGCCGTCGCCTCCAGTCGTACCAGGTCGTGCGGGGTGATGCCCGAGGCCGTCGAGACGTCCTCGACGGCCTCGCCGCGGCGTACGGCGAGGACCGCCTCGATCTCCACATCGGCGCGCGCGGCGTCGACGGCCGCCTCGGCATCACGCAGTCGCTGTACGGCCAGTTCGAGTTGAGCCAGATCCATGACCGGAATGCTCGCACACCCCCACGGTCAGGGCGCCCACGGGCCGTCGACCGACCAGATCGTGTCCTCGGTGAACGAGGCGGGGTTGTCCCAGGCCCGCGGACCGCCCCGAGTCGCCATCCACACCTCCGAGTTGATGTGCCGCAGATAGCTGCCGGCCAGGTTGTACGCGGCGAGCCGTACTCCCCCGGCGGCGGGCAGCGCGCAGAACGTGGCGTCGGCCCGGAAGAGCGCGGAGCCGTCGCCCGCCTCCTTGTACACACGGAAGTCGCGGTGCCGGAGGTACTGGCCGGGATAGTTCCGGGACTCGAAGGAGTAGCAGCCGCTGCCCGCGAGTCCCGGGACGATCTTCCAGGTGGCGTCGTTCTTCAGCAGGCTGTCGCTGTTCGCGTCGACGGGCGCGGTGAACGCGAGCCCCTCCTGGTGGCGCAGGTACTTGCCCGTGTGACCGGGCGTCGTCACCCGCAGCGACTTGTTCTGGCCGGTGGGCAGCGTGACCGGAGGCGGCGGGTTGCGCGAGGCCTCGACGAGAGCGAGGTTGGCGGCCCTGACCCGGGCCGCGTCGACCTTGACCACCTGCCGGTCGTACGTCAGCAGGCCGTTGGCCTCGTTCTCGACGTCGGTGATCTCGGTGTAGACGGACGCGGACAGACCGCTGGGCAGCTGGTTCTCGCGGAGGGTGTCGATGAGCCCGACGAAGCGGTTGTTCAGCGCGGAGACGCTCGCCTGGTCCTCGTAGCTGAAGCCGCCGCCGGGATACCACTCGTGTCCTGGCACCTTCCAGCCCAGCCCGCCGAACTCGCCGAGGACGGCCGCACGGGTGGCCGTCGGTGTCGTCGTGCCGGGTCCGACGTAGACGTGGTTGTCGATGACGTCACCGTTGCCGCCGTCGACCGAGCCGCAGCAGTTGACGCCGCTCATGTTGTTGACGAGGCGGGAGGGGTCGTACGCCTTGACCTCGTCGGCGATCCGGGCCTGGTCGTACTGGCCCCAGCCCTCGTTCTGGTTGACCCACATGACCAGGGACGGTGAGCTGCGGTGCTGGTCGATGATCCGGTCGTACTCCGCCTCCCACTGCACGCGCGCGGCGCTGTCCGGAGTCCGGGTGTCCATCGCGGGCATGTCCTGCCACACCAGCAGACCGAGCCGGTCGGCCCAGTAGAACCAGCGCTGCGGCTCCACCTTGATGTGTTTGCGGACCATGTTGAAGCCCAGGTCCTTGTGCTTCTGGAGGTCGTAACGCAGCGCCTCGTCGCTGGGCGCGGTGTAGATGCCGTCCGGCCAGTAGCCCTGGTCGAGCGTGCCGGTCTGGAAGACGAACTTGCCGTTGAGGAGCGGGCGTTGGACGCCGCCGACCTTGCCGACGGAGATGGAGCGCATCCCGGCGTAGCTGCCGACCGAGTCGACGGTCGCGCCGCCCGTGCCCGACAGCAGGTCGGCCTTGATGTCGTACAGGAACGGATCCTCGGGGGTCCACAGGCGCGGGTTCGGGATCGCCACCGAGAACTGGCTGTTCACCGGCCCCGTGCCGGTGGCCACGGTCGTACCGCCGGAGGAGACCGTCACCCGTGCGGTCTGGCCGGCGATACCGGCGCCGCGGACGGTGACCTTCAGCGTGTTGTCGGAGAGGCTGGGCACCATGTCGAGCCGGGTGATGTGCGCGGACGCGGTGGGCTCCAGCCAGACGGTCTGCCAGATGCCGGACGCGGCCGTGTAGAAGATTCCTCCGCCGGGATGCGGCGTGACCTCGCTGATCCGCTGTTTGCCGACGGCCTGGCCGCCGGTCTGGGACGGGTCGAAGACCGAGACGACGACGGTGTTGGTGCCCGCGGTCAGCAGCGGCGTGATGTCGTAGGTGAACGCGTCGAACCCGCCGCTGTGGGCCGCGCCGGCCTGCCGGCCGTTGACCCAGACCGTGGTCTGCCAGTCACTGGCCCCGAAGTTCAGCTGGACGCTGCGGCCGTTCCAGCCCGCGGGCACGGTGAAGTTCCGCTTGTACCAGAGCTTGTCGCTCTGGGTGATCCTGCGCTGGATGCCGGAGAGGGCCGACTCGGCGACGAACGGGACCCTGATCTGCTCGGGGAACGTGGCGGGCTGCCCGGCGTTCGCGCCGGTGACCGCGAAGTCCCAGATGCCGTTGAGGTTGAGCCAGTCGGGGCGGGTGAGCTGGGGGCGCGGATACTCCGGCAGCGGGTTGTCGACCGGGACCTGGTTCGTCCACGGGGTGGTCATCGGCGACGGTTTGGGCTGCCAGGCGGCGGCCTTCGCCTCGGCGGGGCCGCCGGCCACCACCAGACTCGCGCACAGGAGCAGCAGGGCGCCGAGCCAGGCGGTGACGCGGTTGCGGGTGAGCGCGGGGGTACGGGTGGGGGTATCGGTGGGGGTGGGGCACAGCAGCGAGGCATACGAGGTGTACGAGGCGTGCATGGTCGATTGCCCTCCTCGGTCATCGGGCGAGGACGGTGCTGGTTCGGCCCGTAGGCATCTTTTACATCGTTGGAGGAAGGCTGTACACCCTCCTCGCACGGGCCCGTTCCGCCGGGCTGCGCGGCGGCGCGGCAGGCGTGATGATGGCACTGCCCGCCGTACCGAAGGCCAGTCACAAGGAGGACCACCCATGAGCGTCATCCCCGCGGACCCGGCGGTCGCCGCGTTCGTCTCGGCGATCAACGGCGGCAACAGGGATGCCTTCTTCGCCGTTCTGACCCCGGACGCCACGATGTCCGACGACGGCAGCGACCGTGACCTCGCGGGCTGGGTGGACAAGGAGATCTTCTCCGCCGACGGCCGGATGGACATCGAGACCGCCTCCGACGAGGGCCGCGCCCTGACGGCGACGTTCACCAACGCCACGTACGGCACCATGCGGACGCGCTGGGCGTTCACCGTCACGGACGGCCGTATCAGCCGCTTCGAGACGGGCCAGGCGTAGCGGGGCAGGGCCGTTTCCCACCTCGACCTCAGCTTCAACCTCAGTTGCGGCCAAGCGGATCGATGAGTTCGGGGCGACTTCCGGGTCACCACTGACAGCGGGGTCGCACCATCCCCGATCCGTACAGAGGAGAGACCGATGCGCCGTCCGACACCCCACACCGCGCTGAGCCGGCTGGACGCTCTCGTGGGCGAGTGGGACATGTGGGCCGCCGGACACCGGGCGGGGCCGGTCCGGACCGAGTTCGCCTGGCTGGAGGGCGGCGCCTTTCTCGTCCAGCGCGCGGACGCGGGGCCCACGACGGCGTTCCCGCCGGAGTGGGGACCGCATGTGCCGTTCCCCACCAGCACGATCATCGGCTACGACGACACGGCCGACGAGTTCACGACGCTGTACGCCGACGGCCGGGGCGTCGCACGTGTCTACCGTACGAGCCTGACCGCCGGCGTATGGAAGCAGTGGCGCGCGGCACCGGGCTTCCACCAGCGGTTCGCCGCGACCTTCGACGAGGCCGGCGACACGATCCAGGGCGGCTGGGAGCGGTCGGAGGACGGCGAACACTGGGCGTCCGACTTCGACGTCACCTACGTCCGGGCCACCGACTGAGGACGTACGCCGTCAGGAGCCGAGTGCGTGGCCCGTCGTCGCGTCGACATGGTCCGGGACCTCGTCGTGCCGGTCGCCGACCGTCGACGTCCCGGAGGGCTCGAACAGCAGGATGGCCGCCTGGGACGGGGCGTACGGCTTGTGCTCCGTACCGCGAGGGACCGTGAACACCGCACCTCGCGGCAGTACGACCGTGCGCTCGCCGGCGGGCTCGCGCAGCGAGATCTGAAGCTCTCCTTCGAGTACCAGGAAGAACTCGTCGGTGTCGTCGTGGACGTGCCAGACGTGCTCGCCCTGGACCTTGGCCACGCGTACGTCGTAGTCGTTGACGCGGGTCACGATACGAGGGCTCCACAGGGCGTCGAAGGAGGTGAGCGCCTTGTCGAGGGAGATGGGCCCGTTGGGTTCATTGCTCATGCCTCCATGCTCGTCCGTTCCGCGCGGCCGGCGTGAGTGCTAGGAATTGCATATGACGAAAGAATCCTCGCACGGCCCACTCCGGGGTGGCCCGAGTGCTCCTCGGCGCACCCACCGGGTCGTCGTGATCGTGGACGAGAACTCGAACCCCTTCGAGCTCGGCTGCGCGACCGAGATCTTCGGCCTGCACAGGCCCGAGATCGGCCGTGATCTCTACGACTTCCGCCTCTGCTCCCCCGAGCCGAGCACCCTGATGCGAGACGGATTCTTCACGCTCACGGGCGTCGCCGAGCTGGCGGTGGCCGACACCGCGGACACCTTGATCGTCCCCAACCGGCCCGATGTCGAGGTGCCCCGCCGCACGGCCGTGCTCGACGCCGTCCGGCGGGCCCACGCGCGCGGCGCGCGCCTGGTCGGCTTCTGCAGCGGCGCCTTCACCCTGGCCGAGGCGGGGGTGCTCGACGGGCGGCGGGCCACCGCGCACTGGCAGTGGGCGGACTCCTTCCGGGCCCGCTTCCCCTCCGTACAGCTGGAGTCGGACGTGCTGTTCGTCGACGACGGCGACATCCTCACGGCGGCGGGGAGCGCCGCCGCGCTCGACCTCGGGCTGCATGTGGTCCGTCGTGACCACGGCGCGGAGGTCGCCAACTCCGTGAGCCGACGGCTGGTCTTCGCCGCCCACCGGGACGGCGGGCAGCGGCAGTTCGTGGAACGTCCGGTGCCCGACCTGCCGGACGAGTCACTGGCGCCCGTCCTGGCCTGGGCGCAGGAGCGACTGGACTCTCCGCTCACGGTGGCCGACCTGGCGGCGCGCGCGTCGGTCAGTCCCGCGACGCTGCACCGGCGCTTCCAGGCGCAACTGGGCACCACTCCGCTGGCGTGGCTCACCGGCGAACGGGTCGCCCTCGCCTGCCGGTTGATCGAACGGGGCGAGTCACGCTTCGAGTTGGTCGCGCGGCGCAGCGGCCTCGGCACCGCCACGAATCTGCGGACGCTCGTCCGTCGCGAGACCGGACTGACGCCGTCGGACTACCAGCGCCGGTTCGGCCCCGGCCCGAGCTGATGACCGGACCGGACCGGGCTGGACCGAGCCGGACCGGTCCGGTCCGGCCCGCCGTAGGTCAGTCCTGACGGACCCGGGCGTGCAGGTGCATGTCGTGCCACCCGTCCGCGTGCAGCGCGGCCCCCCGTCGTACGCCCTCGTCCGCGAACCCGGCCTTGACGGCGACGCGACACGACGCCTCGTTGGCGGTGGAGTGCTCCAGTTCGAGCCGGTGGAACCCGGCCTCGCCCAGCGCCCAGTTCGCCAGCGCGGTGACCGCGCGGGGACAGACACCGCCGCCCCGCGCCGCGGGCATCATCCAGTAGGCGATGTCGGCCGTCCCGTCCGTCAGGTTCCACGCCTTCAGTGACATACGGCCGAGCGGAGCCCCGGTCTGCGCGTCGGCCACCGCCCAGTGTCCGGCGGTCTCCTCGCCCCAACTGCGTTGCCACTCCTGGATCCACCCCCGTGCCTCGTCCACGGAGTCGGCTCTGCGCACGTGCCAGCGCTGAATCGCCGGATCCCGGAACGCCTCCGTCACGGCGTCGGCATCACTGATCAGCCAGGGCCGCAACAGCGCCCCGCCCGAGACTGTCAGTGTCGGCTGACCGGACCCGGCGAACGAGCCGACGGGTATCGCGCGGTCGATCAGGTACGGCATGGCGTCTCCCTCACCGGTCCGCCTCGTCAGCGCCGTCGTTACCGGCGTCACGGCCACTGGCGCCGTCACCGTCACCGCCGCCGTCACCGCCGCCGTCGCCGCCGCCGTCACCGTCACCGAGGAGCTCCGCGATCATCTCCGCGAACTCGTCCGGTGAGGCGATCCGCGTACCGAGCTTCTCCGCCTTCTCCCGCTTGGACCCGGCGTTCTCACCCGCGACCAGGAGGGACGTGCGCTTGGAGACGCTGGACGAGGACTTGCCGCCCGCCCGCTCGATCAGTTCGTTCATCTCGTTGCGCGAGAGCTTCTCCAGCGGTCCCGTCATCGCGCCCGTGACCACCACGGTCATTCCGTCCAACGGGCCACTCCCCGCTGCGACTTCGCCGTCCGCGACGGCCGCCGGGTCGTCCGACGGAGGCGTCGCGCCGGGCTCGATCATGTTGACCCCGGCCGCACGCAGCTTCTCGATCAGCTCCGCCAACTCGGCCAGCTCCGCCACGATCGTCGGAGCCTTCTCCACACCGATCCCGTCGACGCGCTGCATCGCCTCCTCGCCGGCGGCGCACAGCACGTCCATCGCCGCGAAGTGCCGTGCGATCCGGCGGGACATGGAGCGTCCGGTGCCGCGCACGCCGAGCGCGGCCAGCACCCGGGAGAGCGGCTGCCCCTTGGCGCGCTCGATCGCGGCCAGGAGATTGTCCGTGCTGGTCTCCCCCATCCGGTCGAGCCCGAGGATCTGCTCACGGGTGAGCGTGAACAGATCGCCGATGTCCGCGACGAGACCGGAGTCGACGAGCTGGACGACACGGGTCGCCCCCAGACCCTCGATGTCGAACTGGTCGCGTCCGGCGGCGTACGAGATGGAGGCGACGACATGGCAGTTACGGCCCCGCACACAGCGCCAGCGCTGCTCGGAGGTGTCGATGTCCGAGCCGCACTGCGGGCACACCTCGGGGAAGACGATGGCCTGCTCCTCCCGCGTACGCAGATGCGCGACGGGCGCCTCCACGCGGGGGATGATGTCGCCCGCCTTGTACACCATGACGTGGTCGCCGATCCGCAGGTCACGGCGGGTGATGTCGTTCGGGTTGTGCAGGGTGGCGTACGTGACGGTCGAGCCGTCTATCTCGACCGGTTCCAGGACCGCGCGGGGCGCGATGGTGCCCGTACGGCCGACGTTCCACTCCACGTCCAGCAGCCGTGTCACCTTCTCGACCGTCGGCATTCGTTGACCAGTGTCTGTTGTTGCAGCGGGTCGTTAAGGTTCTCGTGACAATGACTGATGCGGCAGCGCGCCGATGGCAGGTGCACCGATACGACTTGGGGCGAGAGTTCGGTGAACTCGCCGGTGCCTTCGATGGATTCGCGCCGGATCTTGCCTCGTGGGTGCGTGCTGTCGGCGGGCGTGACGGCCAGAGCTTCCTGATTGACCCGAATGGCCAGCCGGACCTGCGTGTCAACGCCTGCCTCGGTTCTGCGAAGTGGCGCAACCTCAGAGACCGTTCGTACCGTGACTACACATACTCGGTCGGTGTGTGGCTGAACTACCTGGCGCCCAAAGCGGTGAACTGGTGGGAGGCGGTCGAGGACGACGCTGAGGAGTTCCTGTTCTGGCGTGTAACCGATCCTGCGAACGAGGGTTCCATCCAGACGAACTCGTTCGCCCGAGACCTGGCGGCATTGAAGAAGTTCTACAAGTGGACGCGCAAGAAATATGGGACCACCCATCCCTTCGAGGACTTCGACCCTCCGCGCGCCACCCGCCGGGAGGACGTGAAGTGGCTCGACTCAGGCGGTTTCCGGCGATGGCTTGACCTGGGAATTCGTGGGATGGATCTGTCCGGGCGCCCCGATCGTTGGTGGCGAGGCCGCAACGAACAGCGGGACACGGCCTTCTGCGAAGGCCTCTACGGCAACGGACTGCGGGTCTCGGAGTGGGCGAGCGTGATACTTCCCGAGCTGCCAACCTACGACCGTCGCCGGACTTACTACACCTGCCAGTTGGCGGACGCCTGCGCCAAGGGTGGCTACGGACACCCGTATTGGACCCCTCGCTCTTCGATGAAGGGACTGTTGTCCTATGTCGAGAGCGCGCGGGCCGCGGCGGTGCGGCGGGCCCAGGTAGCGGGGCGCTATGAGCGGGTGGAGGGGCGGCGGCTGGTCATGGCGGCGCAGGGCACGGAGTCGGTGACGCTGGAGGGCGTCCGCGGCGGGGCCGAGCGGAAGCTGTGGAATGACATCGGTCCTCGTACGCGGCTGCGCCTGTTCCAACGCACTCCACAGGGCTTGGAGCCGCTCGCTCTCTGGCTGAACGAGGACGGGCTGCCGCGTGACAGTCGGGGGTGGGAGCACACCTTCGACGTAGCAAACCAGCGGATCGAGATGCTGGGGCTAAAGAACTTCTCCTGCACCGCGCACATGCTGCGCCACTCTTTCGCCTTGAAGTGGTACGCGATTGGAAAGCTGGTCTGGGCCGCGCGGCTGGGTCACGTGAGCGAGGACGAGCGACGGGATTTCCGCGAACAGTTCGGCGATTACTGGCACCTGGTCCAAACAATGCTCGGGCACCGCCAGGTGGAGACCACCAAGGAGGTCTATCTGGAGCCGTTTCGAACCCTGGAGGTCGAGATGCTGCTGGCGCAAGCCGAGGGCTTCCCGGTCGATGTGTTCATGGCGGATGTATTCACCGCTCACCCACGGGTCCGCACTGATCCGCTGGCGGTTGGCCGGTGAGCGGGCGTGGCCGGCGGGCGTCGCTGCCCGACGGTGGGCCGAGGACGAAGTACGGGCTGCTGCCGGGAGAGGTGGTGCGGTGCTTCAGCTGGGACGGGGAAGACCACCGCGACTACGACCTGTCCGTGTTGACCATGGCGGCGGGGCTGCGGGACGTTCTGGTGGCCGCGTTCGTCAAGCGGGTCGCACCCGGCGCGGGACTGAACTCGCTGAATTCGATGAACCATGTCTACGGCGTGCTGGTGAAGTTTGACCGCTATCTGGCGTCGCTGCGATGGCCCCCGAGGGAAGTGCAGCACTTGACGCCTGAGCATTTCGACGGGTTCTACAAAAGCCGCAAGCACTTAGCGTGCGGGCCGGATGAACTCAGCGAACTGCGGCTTCTGCTGGCCGAGGCGGACGGGCTCACCGATGTAATGGCTGGAAGAGTCGCTGCCGCGTTACCGGGGCGGCATCGGAAGAACACGTCGAAGGAGAGCTACAGCCGGGCGGAGTTCAAGCGCATTGCGGACGCCGCCCGCTCGGATCTGCGCGCGGCGGCGCGGCGCATCCGAGAGAACCGCGAGCTGCTGCGGCAGTTTCGAGACGGAGAACTGGAGGTCGGCGATGACCAGCAACTGGCGCTGAGGCTTCAACTGCTGGATTGGGCGGACCGGTTCGCCGATGTTCCCCGCTACGTCCGGGCCTCTGGAGTGGCCGCTGGCCGGAGCTTTCCGCAGCGATGGATCAAGAAGCAGTTCGGCTCGGTCAAACACGTCGTGTCCTGGCTTCATCTGACGATGGATGAGATCGCGGCCGGCGCGGTGCTGATGGCGGCGATGACTGGTGAGAATCCGGAGGTGATCCACAAGACGCCGGCGGCGCATCATCGTGCGGACGGCTACAGCGGCGGGCCCGGCACGGCGATCGTGGACCTTCGCAAGCTGCGGCGGGGCCGACGCGCCTACATGAACCTGGCGCTGACCGATGTCCCGGACTGGATCAGCATCCCGGAGAAGCCGGAGGAAGTCCGGACCCGGGATGAGCTTCACACGCCCTTCGGGCTCTACATTCTGCTCCACGAGCTGACCGCCCGTTCCCGGGCCATGACCGGCGGCAAGCGATTGTTGATCGGGTATGCGAGCACCGACGCAGGTGATGGGAGCGGTGCAAGCCGCAGACTGCGGCCGTTCCCCCACTGTCTGTTGGTCACCCGACTGAGCAGGGCCTGGTCCCTGCCGTCCGACACACTCGACCAGGATGGCAGGCCGGTTCCGCTGGTGGTGCGTCTTGACCTGTTGCGGCTGACTTATATCGAGCTCAATCAGAGGCCGGTCGCACACACCGAGAAGACTGCGGTGACGCACTACATGCTCCGCAATCGGGGCAACGTCACCGAATACCGCAAGGTCGTCGCCCAGGTCTTGGCCAGCGAGGTCGACAAAGCGCGCGCCCGCGGAACGGTGACCGTGATGAGTGCGCAGGAGGTCGAGCGGGCCCGTATCGATCCGGTATCTGTGGCCAATGAACTGGGACTTGACCCGGCCGTCTTGAAACGCATGATTGCCGGGGAGCTGGACACCGTTCTGGCGTCTTGCACTGACAACAAGAACGGTCCGCACGCGCCGGCCGGGCAGCCCTGCCCGGCCTCGTTCATGCTCTGCCTGGGATGCGAGTGTGCCAGAGCCCTGCCGCAACACGTCCCGGTCCAGGTACTGGTTCACGACCGACTGCTCCAACGGCGGGACGAAATGGATGTTCTGCGATGGGCCGAGCGGTTCGCCGGCCCGCATGCCCAGCTGGCCGATCTGCTGGACCAGCACGATGATGCAACCGTCACCGATGCCCGGCGGAATGCCACCGCGTCCGATCGCGCTCTCGCCGACCGTTTCCTCAACCGGGAGCTCGACCTTCGATGACCACTCCTGCACCGCTTGACGTCTGGGGCGAGATCCCGGCGGGCACCCAGTGGCCCGGTCCCGAAACCTTGGTCCTTCTGAATCGCGACCTTCGACCGGAGGCAGACCGATCGAGGCTGTCCCGGTTCCGTGACGACCGTTGGGACCTCAACCCCGCGATCTTCGAGGATCACTACCCCTCCACGACCTTGAACTTCGCTGCTATTCCGGCCGAACTGAGACTCACGGCCAAGTTCTACGTCTGGCAGCTACTGAACCACACCGAATACCGGAAAGTACGCGGCGCCAGGGGTCAGCGGAGCGCCGTTGTAACCATCGCTCGGGCATTCGCCAACGGACTTCAATCGGTACTTGCGTGGTTCGCCGCCCAAGGCGTGACACAGTTCCGCCAGGTCACCCAGGACCTGCTGGACAACTACCTTGTCGCGCTTAGGGACGATGAAGTTCCCCTGGCCTCCGGATACCGTCAAATCACCGAGGTCCGCCGCCTTTGGGGATACCGGGACATCCTCCCGCCACTGATGCGGTTGCCGGACGCCCCACCCTGGGCGGGAGAAGACACCCAGGAATTGCTATCGGGGAGACATGTCCACCGCCAGAACCGCACCCGGCGCATCGGCGAGCCCACCATGCAGATGCTCCTGCTCTGGGCGATTCGGTTCATCGAGGATTTCTCCGAGGACATCCTCGCTGCCCATGCCGAGCGTCTTACACTGCACGCCAACACCACCGAGGGGAGGCGAAGGGCCGGCACCAACCGCCAACCTCGTTACCGCCCCGGCGAGCTGCGGCCGAAGCTCATCGCCTACCTTGAAGATCTGCGCGAGCGCGGCGAGGCCCTGCCAGGGACACGCACGGTCAGCGGTGATCTGGTCGTCAACTGGCGACACTTGGCTGCGGTCCTGAACTGCGCAGAATCCGCCAAGCACACCACTGCCGCCCGGCTGGTGGACGAATCCGGCCTTCCGATCAGCGAGTTCTCCTATGTCGGACCACGCGTCTCCGGCCGCTTGGACGGCCAGCCCTGGAGATCGGACCGCATCCATTACGACGAGCCGCCCCGGCTCGCCCGGCTGCTGAGCACCGCCTGCTTCATTATCATCACTTACTTGTCCGGCGCGAGAGTCGGAGAAGTCCTGAACCTGCGACGCGGCTGTATCACGCACCATGCGGACACCGGGTTGTGGTTGATGGAGGGTCTGTACTTCAAGGGGGCCGCAGACGAGGACGGGAGCAAGATTCCCGAAGGGGAACTCCGGCACGATCCCTGGGTCGTCGTCGAGATCGTCGCCCGCGCGGTAGGCGTCCTGGAGCGGCTTCACCCCAGTCCGTTGCTCTTTCCCGTCCAGATCGAGGTCTATCTCAAGCGGCCGCCAGGCAGGAAGCGTCTGGGCGAGGCGCGGCAGGACAAGGACATCAACAAGGATCTGGCCGCTTTCGTGACCTGGGTGAACACCGAATGTGAACGCCGCGGCCGCGCGGACCTCATCCCTGATGACGGTCGCGGCAGTCTCAAGGGCAGTCGGTTCCGCCGCACCTTGGCCTGGTTCATCCGCCGCCGGCCCCGGGGCCTCATCGCCGCCTCCATTCAGTACGGTCATGCCCACACTCGAATGCTCCAGGGCTACGCGGGCACCTACGAATCGGGGTTCCCCGACGAGTACGCCTTCGAGGACTGGCTCCACCGCCTCGAATGCCTCGCCGACGATGAACAAGCTCTCAATGACGGAGAGCATGTCAGCGGACCGGCCGCCGACACCTACCGATACCGGGTCAATGCCGCCAGCCGCGAGTTCGGCGGCCGAGTGCTGACCAAGGAACGTCATGCCCGCGACCTGCTCGGCAACACGCTGCTGCAGATCCACCACGGTGAAGGCATGACCTGCGTCCTCAACCCCGCCACTGCCGCATGCCAACTCAGAGGGGACGCCGACGATCCCCAAGTCACCCCGGACCACGACGACTGCCGCCCAAAATGCGTCAACCTCGCGCGCACCGATCGCGACATCGAGTACGTCAAGCGCCGGGCAGCAGAGCTCGCAGAGATCGTCGCGGATCCACTGGCCCCACCGGTTCGTCACGAGCGCGAACAGCACGAGCTCAACCGTCTGAGGTCAATCATCGAAGCACATGAGCAGGGAGCCACAGGCCGATGACCTTTCCCCTCGAGAACGAGACGGACCCCGTCCGCCGAACCATCATCGCCGCGATGAACCGCCTGTTCGCCGGCACTCCGCAACGGTCAAACGGGCGGCTCAACGTAAGCCAGCTGGCCATTGAGGCCGACGTCAAACGCTGGCACCTCACTCACCAGCATCCAGACCTCAAAGATCTCTTCCAGGCCAAGACCTCCGAGGAGGAGACGGAGCGAGCCTCACACATCCGGTCGGCGGACGCCTACAAGACGCTGAGGACGCAACACACCACGCTCCAGGCCCACTGCCGCTTCCTTGAGGAGCGGCTGCAGATCTACGCGACCGCCTTGAACCTAATGTCCCTGGAACACGCCGCGCTCAGCGGACAAGGCACGGCCACGGCTAAGGTCCATACCCTTCCCCGGCAGCCTGCGCATCTTCCCTGACCGCTGGCTCTGCATGCTCTGCTGCCGTCGGCTAGGGCGTGTTTTAGAACTGGGTCCGCGTCTCGCCTCGGGCCGTGATGATCTCGGTGTGGGGCGAGGGGATCTTTCAGATGAGCAGTGGGCGGTGCTGGGGGTGTTGTTGCCGGTCGCTGTGTTGGGCACGCCGTCGGTGTGCCGGCGGCGGTTGATCGACGGGATTCGCTGGCAGGTGCGGGCCGGGGCCCGTGGCGTGATCTGCCGACAGAATACGGTCCGTGGCAGACCGTCTATGGGCTCTTCCGGCGCTGGCAGCGCGATGGGGTCTGGTCGGCGGTGTTGACCGGATTGCAGGCCCGGGCGGACGCAGCCGGGCTGATCACCTGGGAGGTGAACGTGGACTCCACGATCTGCCGGGCCCATCAGCACGCGGCCGGTGCCCGGCGTGACGGCCAGACCCAGAAGGAACCGCCGGGCGGCCACCAGGACGAACCCGACGATCACGGCCTGGGCCGTTCCCGCGGCGGCTGGACCACGAAGATTCACCTGGCCTGCGAACAAGGTCAGAAGCCGTTGTCGCTGCTGGTCACAGCCGGACAGTGGGGAGACAGCCCGCAGTTCACAGCCGTGTTGGAAGCCATCCGGGTTCCCCGTCTCGGGCTGGGCCGGCCACGGGTTCGTCCGTTGCGGGTCCGTGGCGACAAGGCGTATTCATCGCGCGCGAACCGCGCCTACCTGCGTCGGCGCGGGATCCGCTGCACGATCCCGGAACCTGCCGATCAGGCCGGCCACCGAAAGCGCCGGGGCACGGTCGGCGGGCGGCCTCCGGCCTTCGACCGTGAGGACTACAAGGCCCGGCACGCGGTCGAGTGCGGCATCAACCGGCTGAAGCGGAACCGGGCGGTGGCCACCAGGTTCGACAAGCTCGCGGTCCGCTTCGAGGCGACCGTTCTCATCGCCGCGATCAACGAATGGCTGTGACCTGCCAGGGGTGTCGGTCCGGCATGTCATTCTGGCCGCGATCAGGTCAGCGGGTTGAGGGGAGATGGGGCCGATGGGGGCTGAGTACTACCGGGCCGAAAGTGAGAGCGGCGACCATATCGAGGACCCGTCCGAGGACGCGCTGTTCATGCTGATCGACGACCTCAACGACACAGACAACACCTTCGTCGTCGTCCAGCCCGACGAAGACGACCCGGCCTGGTTCACGTCCGTCGCTGTCCTGGACGAAGGCGGCTACGAGGTCGTCCGCCGAGACACCACCCGCCGCGAACACGACGTCGCCACCGAGACCAGCATCGACCAGATCGCCGGCGACCTCACCATCTGGATGGCCACCCGCGACCTCCCCGGACGACCCACCCAGCACACCAGCAACTTCTAAAACACGCCCTAGCCCTCCTCCGCGTGGGTGCGGCAAACCGGACCTTCAGTTCGATGGCGGCTCACGGGGCCCAGCAGTGCACATTTCCACACGGCCATGATGGGTAGTTCACACAACTGCCCTGGTTGGCTTCGGCGAAGCCAGCGCCGCCAATACAGACCGCAGCAGGGGTCGGCCGGCGTGGCGCCCGAGGTCGAGTTCCAGAAGCGCGGGCAGGCTGCGGGGCACGGCGTGGCCCAGGGCCGCCGCCTGGTCCGGGCAAGCACTGGGTTCCTGGGTGGTGAGGAGGTAGTGCACGTAGAGTCCCGCAGTCAGGAACTCGCCCCACTCCAGGGCCTCGTCGGGCCCGGCCAGGTCGTCGTGACGCCCGTGTGCGGTGAGTTGGCCGGCGACGCCCTGTGCGAGTGCGTTGCGGGAGCCTCGCAGTGAGCTTCGGCGTAGGGGCAGCCGTCGGTCGTCAGGAGCCGTTTGACGTACGTGGCAAGGCTCCGGCGTACGGACTGCGGATCGGCCGCGCTGAGATCCGTCACGTGCCGTGGTCGCGAGCGGCCGCCAGCAGGCAGCGGTACGGTCCTTCGCCCACCGCGTCGGTGCACTCAGCTGACACCCGGGCCGCACTTCTCGACCTCAAGACGGCGGCCGACGCAACCCTTCTGACGGCCTTTTGGCCATGCTCGTGGAGTTCCGGGCACAGAGGCAGCGGGTCGAGAACGCGGTGCCCGGGCATGATGATCTCTGGGGGTGGCCGGGCCAGCGCGGCTACAGTCCCTTGTGGCGGCGTGACGATGTGGGCAGAGGGGGCTTCATCGCGTGGGGACGGATGCGGGCGGTTCGGTTCAGTCAACGGACCAGCAGAGCTTAGGAGTGTTGGCACACTCCAAGACGGTCGGATCGCACGAGATCGATGCTGCGGTTGACACGTTGTGCGGGCTGGGGTTGCCGGAGCCCGCGCCCGAACTTCGTAGGGCGCTGCGAGTGGCGCTGACCCACAGTTCGTACCTCCACGAACACCGCGACCTGTTCCCCGGGGTTACCCGCAGTCTCCTGAATGTGCTCCAGCGGCTCGGCATGGAGTACTTGAGGAAGCAGGCGACGGTCGAGGTCCTCCGGCGCGGTGGGGTGCAGACGGCGGGTTCGTTGAGTAAGGGGGTCGGTCTGGTTCCGCCTGTCGTGCAGTCCTGGTCGACGCGGCAGGAGTGGATCGGCCAGTCGTGCGCGGTCGGGGGCAGCCTCGAAGGTGGCCCGCTTCCGGCCCGGTCGGCCGCTGAACTGTGCTATCAGGTTGTCGGGGTGCTCTGCCTCGCCGGCGAGGAAGCGTCCGCCGCAGCGTTGGTGGGCCGCGTGATCGCTGCCGTTGATGAGGGCGGGAGCATCGCGGATCCCAAGACGGAACTCCAGGAAAGACTCCAGGGAAGACTCAACAACGGCTCGGCAGTTTACGAGTACCAACGCGAAGGTCCTGAGCACGCGTTGACATTCCGCGCTGTCGTCACTGACAGCCGCGGGCGCCGCGGCACCGGTGCGGGACCCAGCAAGAAGCGCGCGTCACAGCAGGCCGCGCTGGACTTCCTCCTAAGGTATATGCCGGAGGCCCTCGGCACCCGTAACGCCACTGCTCCACGGCCTATCCCTGTACAGATCCCACGTCAGCAGTCTCACGCAAGGATAGTTCGACACCTGCAGGAACTGTTCTCACTGGCAGCCGAGGCTCGCCCGCTGCTGTCCCAGGCTCTGATCCATTCCTCGTGGGCGTACGAGCACCGGGAGATGCTGGCCGCCTGCCGCCAGCAGGACAACCAGGTCCTGGGATTCGTCGGTTCTCAAGTGCTGAACTACGAACACACCCTCGACAGCGTACGCCGCGTGCTGCCCGACCCTCCCGAGGAACTGTCCTTACTGACCATGCCGAACGAGGTACACGACGGCGCGTTCCGGCACACCGGCCTGGAGTCGGGTCTGCTGCTGGGCGCGGGCCAGGCCTTGCTGGGTGTCCCGGCCGAGACGGGCGCAAACACCTTCCAGGCCGTGATCGGTGCCGTATTCGTGGCCAGAGGATTCCCGGATTCGCTGCGTCCCACGTGGCCGCGCCAGTGGGAGCCCGTGTGGCGGATGGTGGCCCCGGGAATTCCACGGGAGCAGGACCCGACCACACTGCTGCAACAAGCGGCCTCCGCCATGAAACTGCGGATCGGTTTCACCTACCGCATGTCTGGCCCCGACCATGCGATAGAGCAGCACGCCACCGCCACCTTGAGCAGCACGGAGCTGGGTACCGGAACACATATCGAGGGCGCGTGGATCGGCGCCAGACCGAAGGCCAAGCACCAGGCATCCCAGGCTGTGCTGACCGTTCTCGACCAGCTCGCCGCGTGCCGCCCCGCACATGATCTCGGGAGCGAAGACCGGACCGCCCGGTCGGTGGGCCGGTTTCTCCTCTGCCATCAGGCCGCGGTGCTGGCCGTACACCGCGTACCAGTGCGGCGCTGGGTGGACGCACGGTTGTTCGGCCTGCACTGGGCGGCTTCTCCCGCAGACCTCCTGTCATGGGCCCAAGGGGCCGACGAACTCATCAGCGGCACTGTCGACTTCCGGTACAGTATCAGCCACTTCGAGCAGGCCTTCCGCGCGGCGAGCGAGCTCGCCGCCGGCGTGCAGGAGGCCATCGAGCCGGAACTGGCTGCCGTCCTGGACATCTTGGAAAGGCTGCATACACCGGATGCGCTGACCGCCGACCAGCTCCAGCGCCTCGTACAACTGGCGGACCTCTGCCGATGCCTGGGGAGCGACGACCTCGGCGTCGACCTGCGTGAGCTCGCCGACGACTGGTGCCTCCTGCACCGCGGCAGACTCCTCGTTCCGCGCCTCCTGCCCAGCGTGCGGTTGTCCGGCAGTGAACGGGCCATCCTGGATGCCGGAGCCTCTGCAGTCCTTGCCCCTGACACGTCGGCATCGGTCGAGGTCCTTAGCTCAAGCCCGTTGCGCCTGCGCTTCCTGGCGGGCGCTCCGCTCGACCCGGCCGCCGGCACGCGGATGTGCACCCTGTGGTCGAGCGTGAGCAGGACGGCCGTGCTGACGCTGAACGAGCGTGGCATCGACGCCGCCATCCTCACCACAGCGGACCCCACCTCGGCAGGACCCATCACTCGTGCGGCGCGAGCGGCACTGCAGCCTGCGGCCCGGCCCTACCAGGCCGCGGTGGCCGACCTGCTGCACGATCTCAAGAACCAGCTCGTGGCCGCCAGGCTGGCCGACTCCTCCCCGGCCGAGACCCGCACCGCACGCCTCCAGCAGCAGCTCGCCGCCAGCCGCCACTTGGACCAGGCCCACGCCCTGACCGCCCGTCTCCGCTCCACCACCTCTCTGTTGGGACCCGCCGGCACCGAGAGCGTGGACATCGGATCCTTCCTGCGCCACTACGCCTCCGGTGTACTCACCCGACTCCCCGGCTCAATCTCCCTGTCCATACCCGACGCACCCCGCAGCGTCCGCGTCGCCCTCGACGAAGGCGGACTCACCGCCGTCCTGGACAACCTCGTCGGCAACGCGATCGAGGCACTCCGTAATGGCGGATCGATCACTCTGGAATGGACCGCCGACGACGACGAAGCCGTCATCGAGGTCACCGACGACGGCCCGGGGCTGCCACCCGAAGTGATCGCGGCCCTCGTAGCAGGCGACCGCGTGCGCAGTACCAAACCCGGCGGCAATGGCCTCGGTCTCCTGGGCGTCCGATCACTCCTGCATCGCGCCGGCGGAGAACTCATCACCGTCCCGGCCCCCTCGGGCAGCGGCACCGCCTGGCTCATCACACTGCCGATCGCCCCCGCCACAACACCGGAGGACCTGTGACCGATCAGGTGACCGGGGCACGCATCCTCGTGGCGGACGACCAGACCGACGTCGCCCGAACTCTTTGCAGCCCGCTGCGCAGAGCGGGAGCACAACTACGCTTCGTCCTCGACGGCCGCACCGCCCTGGCAGAGATGGCCACCCGCCCCTTCGATCTCATCATCGTGGATATGAAGATGCCCCCCGAGGAATGGGGCGGCCTGTGGCTCCTGCGCCGCCTCAGCCTCGACGGATGGCGCATCCCCACCCTGGTGCTCTCCGGCGAAGGATCGAAGCAGCAGGTCGTCGAAGCCCTGCGGCTGGGATCAGCAGACTGGATCGACAAGGACGCCGCCGGCGAGGAACTCCTCGGCCGGTGCACTCATATCCTGCGCGACCGGCTGGAACAGTCGCTGGAACTCGCCAGCACGCACCTGCCCACCCCCCTCGCGTTCCGCTTCGCCCGATACGCGCGAACCACCGACCCAGACAAACAGGTCACCGAAGGTCTCCACACGCTGGAAGCCGTACTCCGTTTCGCAGCCGCGCTCGGCCTGAGCAACCCCGCGCCAGCACCCCTCCAAGGCATCGGCCCAGAACGCCTCGCACAGCCCAGCATGGGCACATGGTTCACCCTGTGCACCGCCCTCGCTCAAACCCCAGGATGCTGCGCCCCCTTCACCGAGATTCTCTCCTGGCTCATGCCCGACCGCGCCGACCGACAGCCGGTGCAAGACCTCATCAAACTCCGCAACGACATCGCCCACGGCAGGGCCACGGCCACCCCCGCTCACCGCGACAGCCTGGACCTCCTACTCCGCCGCTTCGCCCACCGCGCCGCGTCATCCTGGCGCGCCACACTGGCCGTGCCCACCTCCATGACCTACGACGGCTCGACCTACACCCTTGACGTGCTCACCTTCACCGGAGCCGGAAAGCCAAGCCCCAGAACCTTCCGCACCGAGCACCCCCAAGTGACCGGCCGAATGCTGCTCCTCACCGGCCAGTCCTCGCCCCTCCGCCTCTCCCCCTGGCTTGTCGCACAGGCAACGCACCAGTCCGGAACACCGCGCTGCCTCCAATTTGACGGCCTACAGCGCACGAAGAGCGGCCCCGATTCCACCACCCCATTGAAGTACGCCAAGGCCGACGACGGCGAAGACACAACAACGGCCGGACATCCCGGCGGTACGTGGCAGGCGCTAGCACAGTGGCTCCAATGAACGTGCTCACCCTGCCGTAAGCAGCAGCCCAGAATCCGCTGTCGGGTCACCCTTCCCAAGGACCATGTCCTCAAGGAAGGGGTCAAGCGGCTGATGACCTCACTCCTGGCTGTGCGGGACGCACTCATGTGTGAGCCACACTCCATGATCCCGAGCAGGAACCGCCCCTCGTCAGGGGCAGACAGAAGCACAGCCGGCGCGCGCCAAGATTTGCCGTGTCCAGGGCGCGCATCGAAGGTGCGCTGGACTGCTGACCAGCGAAGTCACCCTCGACCGGCTCCGACGGCTCCGAAGTAAACCCCCGAAGGAGTTGTTGGCGCCGCTCACTTGGCGCGAGTTGGTGCTCGACACCGCCTGCCGCCGTCCCAGCGGCCACTGCGACGGAGAGTCAGACCGGTTGCCGGAGCGGTAGGCCGGCCGAGGTGTAGATCGCGTCGATGACCGTCATGTTGGCGATCGAGTCGGCGGGCGGGGTGAGGACGGGTTCACCGCGCAGGACTGCCGCGGCGAACGCGTCCAGTTGATACGCGTAGGTGGCCCGTTTGCTGACGCGCTCGACCCTCTTGCCTTCCTTGCCACGCATCGAAATCCGGTTTCCCGTGAGCGGATTGAAGACCGACAGCTCACCGCGCTCGCCGACAGCGCGCGCACTGATCTTGAACACGTCGGACGACCACATCGAGCAGCGAATACGTCCGGTGTGTCCGGCGGGGAAGCGCAAGTCCGCGCGCATAGCCCGGTCGATGTTCGCGCCACGCAGTTTCGCCTCGGCCCGGACGACTTCCGGCTCGCCGCCTGCTTCGGCGCCGCCCAGCAGGCGGATCATGTGCACCGCGTAGCAGCCCGCGTCCATCAGGGCGCCACCGGCAAGGTCGAAGTTGTAGCGGATGTCGCTGAACTTGGGCAGTGGGAAACAGAAGCTCGCCTCGACCGCTTGGAGCTTGCCGAGTTCTCCGGACTCGACGATCTCCTGCATGCGCTGCGCCAGCGGGTGATATCGGTAGTGGAAGGCCTCCATCACGACCAGTCCGGACCTCTCGGCGGCATCGGCGACCACGCGGGCCTCGTCGGCGTTCGCGGTGAATGGCTTCTCGCACAGCACGTGCTTGCCCGCCGCGAGTGCGGCCAAGGTCCACCGGCCGTGCAGCCCGTTGGGCAGCGGGTTGTAGATCGCGTCGATATCCGGGTCTGCGAGCAGTTCCTCGTAGCTCGCGGCGACCCTTGGGATGCCATGCTTGGCCGCGTACTCCCTGGCCCGTTGCGGGTCACGCGCGGCGATCGTGGTGACCTCGACCTCGCTGCTGGTCGAGGCCGGGACGAGGAGGGCTTTCGCCGAGATCTGGGCCGCGCCGAGAATCCCGATTAGCAGCTGGTCGCTCATGGGTCCGTCCTGACACGAGATCCGAGGTGGTGTCGGCCCTGCGGCGGGCCCTGGCTGAGCCCCGTGTCCAACATGGACGCGGGGCTCCGACAATGCCCCCTGAAACTTGCCGCGCTCGCGCAGGGGAACGAGGTCGGCGATGATCGCGGTCGCCATCAGGCCACTGGCGCCGAACCCTTGCAAGGTGCGGTGGGCGATGAGGATTTCCGCGTAACGGCGGTTGAACACGCGCACCTGCTCCCGGTACGCCAGGCTGCACGGCATGAGACGGTTGGGGACGACCCCTAGCGGGGCGAACCGGGACGCCCGATGCTGCTGACCGGCCACGAGCAGGCGATTGCTGACAGCAAGCAACGGCGGGGTGGTGGTGCGCCGCAACCACGAGGGTGCCGGCTGATCAGGGCGAGGAGTTCACGCCATCGCCTGTCGGACTTTCGTCGAGCAGGTCAGGAACCCGAGGCCCTTCGCGAGCGGCCGGCCACGCGGATAGCGTCGATGATCTGCAGGGTCACGACGGTGTCGTCCGGGGTCATGACATCGCTTTCGGTCTCGCCCTGGGCGACTCGCTCAGCGACGTGGATGGCTTGATAGGCGAGCGGGCCGATTTCCGGTTCGGCATCGACCAGTTCGACCGAAAAGGGATGGGCGGCGTCGCCGTCCAGGGTGTGGATTTCAAACCGGCGGGCCGCATGGAAGAACGCCGGGACGTGAATGATTCCGAAAGTGCCGCTGAGAGATGCGGAACCGGGCAGCATCTGCGTGATGGACGACTGCAGAGACGCGATTTTGTCACCGAAGGTCAAGGCAGCCGCGACGGTGAGGTCGACTCCCTTGTCGGACTCGAGGATCGCGGCTTCGATCCGGGTCGGCACGCCCAGATAGTCCTGAATCAACTGGACCGGGTAGACGCCGAGCTCCAAAAGACTTCCGCCGCCCTTCGCCGGGTCGAGGAGGAAGTCGTCCCGCGATCCCCCGAGCAACGAGAAACCGAAGCTGGCCGACGCGGAGCGGATCTCACCGATCCGCCCTCCGTCGACCAGCGCCCGGATCTGTTTCCAGGCCGGGAGGAACCGGGTCCACATCGCTTCCATGATGAAGACATCGTGCCGCTTCGCGGTAGCGAACATCGCCTCTGCCTCCGTCGCGTCGATCGCGAAGGGCTTCTCAATGAGAATCGCCTTACCCGCGGCAGCGATGACTTCGACCGCCGCCGCGTGCGCATACACCGGCGAACAGACGTACACGCCGTCGATGTCGGGCGACGCGGCCAATTCCGCCAGCGAGCCGAAAGCCGTACCGATGCCGTGTTCCTCGGCGAACGCCTTGGCCCGGCCGAGGTCACGGGAGGCGACAGCGGCGATCTCCGCAGAGGGGGAAGACTGAATCGACCGGGTGAACTCCACGGCGATGGAGGCGGGGCTGGAGATCCCCCACCGGAATTTACGGTCGCTCATCATCGGGTCCTCTCTACGGTTCCGGACAGATTGAGATGCACTGGACACTCCATCGATCGTCCTGGCGGGCGCGGCAGGCAATCTCGAACAGATCGGAGAATTCACGTAGATTCGCGGACGACGAGCGTCAGCACGTCGTCCAGTTCAGGCGGGGGCGTCACGTTGGCAACTCCCAGCGCCGCGAGCACGGTGGGGGCGAGCAGCTTGCCGAGCCGTTCGAAGTCGACCTTGACCGTGGTCAGCGGTGGGAAGGACACGCTGCCCGGGAAGATGTCATCAGCACCGATCACGGCGAGGTCCTGGGGGCATCGCACGCCGGCGTCGGCCGCGGCCCGGATCGTGGCCAAGGCGGTGTCGTCGTTGAAGGCGCATACGGCGCTGCATCCGGCTGCCATGATCCGCTGCACCTGGCTGACCGCACTCGCACCATCGTGGAAGGCAACGACCATGGGTTCCGGTATGCCGAGCTCGGCCGCGGCCGCCAATACCGCGTGCCTTCGAGTCCCGACGACCGACGCCAGCCCAGCCCCTTCGCGCTCGGCGATCGCGATCCGGCTGTGCCCACGCCGGCGAAGGTGCTCCAGGCGGATCTGCGCGGCCAGTCCCTCCACGTCGGCGATTTCCGTCACCGGAGCCTCGACCACCACGATGCCCGCATCGTCGAGCTCCGCCCGCTCCTGAGGACTCAGCGCCCGGCTCGGCAGCACCAGCCGGGGACGGATGCGCAGTGCCGTCACGACCAGGGACTCCCGGACAGGCGCGTCGAGATGGACCGCCGCCACGAGTCCGTGCTCGGCCAGGGCTGTGGTCAGCTCCGCGAGCACATGCACCGCCTGCCCGTGCCACGACGGGGCACTCAGGTCGAAGAGAACGACCCGGCTCGTCCCTTCCGCGAGAGCCTTGGCCGAGAGGTTCGGCCGGTAATTCAGCAGCTTGGCCGACCGCAGGACGTTCTCCCGGGTTTTCGGGGCGATCGACTGCGGTGCGTTGTTCAAGACGAAGCTGACCGTGGCCCGGGAGACTCCGGCCAGTTTGGCGACGTCGGCACTGGTCGCCGCCTTCGGCACCCGGCCCTCGGCACTCTCTCCCATGTAACGCGCCCCCCACTCGTACAGTCTGCCGACGACGCTACCGGCACCTACTAACACGCGTCAACAGGAGTACCCGGTCCGTATCCACGGGACCCGCTCTCGAACCTCACGCCCGGCATTCTTGCCTGTCAAGCAGGGACCTTTGACGACCTCCCCTTCCTCCCACACAATGGCTACTGTTACTAACGCGCGTTAGTCAGGAGAAGCATCAATGATCACTTCGTCCTTCAACCACGGCTGGGCAGTGCGCCCCCTTGGCTCGACCTTCTTCGCGCTGCAAGGCGGCCCCCGTACGGCCGTGACGTTGCCGCATGACGCCCTGCTCTCGAGTCCTCGCGACGCGAACGTGGCCGACGGCGCGAACTCCGGCTTCTTCCCCTCCCTCGACATCGAGTACGAGAAGACGTTCGAGATCGCGGAAAGCGCTGTGGACCAGCGCCATGTACTCGAGTTCGAAGGCGTGTACCGAGACGCCCGCGTCTACCTGAACGGGTCCCTCGCGGCGCATCGCCCGTACGGCTACTCGCGCTTTTTCGTGCCCGCTGATCGCTTCCTCCGCTACGGCGCGGTCAACACGATCCGCGTCGAGGCGACGTCCGGCCAGGATTCGCGGTGGTACTCCGGCGCCGGCCTTATCCGGCCCGTCACTCTGCACCGGAGCGGCTTGCTGCATCTCGCACCCGAGGGCCCCCGCTTCTCCACCCCCCAGGTCGCCGACGATCTGGCGGTGGTGCAGGTGGAGGCACGCATCGACAACGAATCTCCCATCAGACGCACGGTCCGCGTGCGGATGGAGATCGTCGAGGAGGCCACCGGGCGGACGGTGGCGACCGCGACGGCCCCAGTCACGATCTTTCCCGGTGAACCTGCCGAGGTCGCCCGCCGAGTGTTCGTCCGCGACCCCAAACTGTGGAGCCCGGACTCGCCGGCGCTGTACCGCGGGTATGTGACCCTCTTCGACAACAACGATGACGGCAGTGCGGGCAGTGAGCTCGACCAGGCCAGTGACACCTTCGGCATCCGGAGGATCGACCTCGATCCGGTGCACGGTCTGCGGATCAACGGGACCACGGTCAAGCTGCGGGGCGCGTGCGTGCACCATGACAACGGCCCGATCGGGGCGGCCACCATCGGCGCGGCCGACGAGCGGCGAGTGCGGCTCCTGCGGGAGGCGGGCTTCAACGCGATCCGGAGCGCGCACAACCCCGCCAGCACCGCGTTGCTCCGCGCCTGCGACAAGTACGGAGTTCTCGTGATGGACGAGGCCTTCGACACCTGGACCTCACGCAAGGTCCTCTTCGACTATGCGCAGGATTTCGCGGACTGGTGGGAGCGGGACATCGAGTCGATGGTCCGGAAGGACTTCAACCGCCCCAGCGTGATTCTCTATTCGGTCGGCAACGAGATCGCCGAGACCGGGAACCCGCTCGACGCCGGGACCGGCCGCGACCTCGCGGGCACCCTGAAGCGGCTCGATCCGACGCGGTTCACCCTCTGCGCCGGGCAGGTCCTCGTGGCCGCGGGTGACGACGCCGCCGCAGTCATGGCGGAGCAGAACATCGGGGTCAACGACGTCCTCGCCTCGATGGATGACGTCCTGGTGAAGTTCTGGCAGTCCCCCGTCGCCGCACGGATGATGGAGGAGGCATATGCGCAGGTCGACGTCGCCGGCTACAACTACGGTGACGCGCGGTACGCCCTCGACCCCGACGAGTTTCCCGATCGGATCAGCGTCGGCAGCGAAACCTCCCGGCGCTCGATCGCCGAAAACTGGGCCACCATCGTCGACTCCCCCCAAGTAATCGGGGACTTCTGCTGGACCGGCTGGGACTACCTGGGCGAAGTCGGTGTCGGACGCGCGCGTCGTGCCTCACAGGCGGGGGCCGCCGAATTCCTCGCACCGTTCCCCTACCTCACGGCGATGGCGGGAGATCTCGACATCACCGGAGTCCGGCGTCCCGCGTCGTATTTCCGCGAAACGGTCTTCGGCCTCCGCGACACGCCGTACATCGCGGTACAGGAGCCTTCGCTCTTCGACATCGAACTCGCCGCGAACTCATTTGGGTGGCGTGGCCTGGAGGGAAGGTGGACCTGGCCCGGCGACGAAGGCCACCCGGTCGCCATCGAGGTGTACTCATCGGCCGACGAGGTCGAGCTGCTCGTCAACGGCCGTTCGGTCGGGAAGGCTGCGGCGGGGGCGGCTGCCGGGTACATCGCAGCCTTCGCCACGACCTACGAGCCGGGAACGGTCACGGCCGTCGCCTACCACAACGGCGTCGAGTCCGGGCGAAGCGAACTGAGCACGGCCGGACCCGTCGAAGCGCTGAGCCTTACCCCCGAAAGTGATCACCTCGACCTCACCGACGAGTCGCTGGCGTTCGTACGCCTCGCGCTCGTCGACCGAGACGGTCGCGTGAACCCCTCGCAGGCCGAGACCGTCACGATCACCGTGGAAGGTCCGGCTGTCCTGCAGGGACTGGGTTCCAGTGATCCGAAACCCCACGAAGCGATCACGGGACCGACGCGGACGACTCATGCCGGTGAACTCCTGGCTGTCGTCCGCCCCACCGGCACCGGCAGCGTCGTCATCAAGGCCGCGGCCGTCGGCTTTCCCGAAACCTCGGTCGTGGTCAACGTGGACTGATACACCCGAAGACCGTCGCGCCGGCAAGAATCCAAGGTTTGCCATGAACAGCACTCGACCGCACGGCGCAGCGGCCCGCCAAGTCGCGGGGACGACGGCGCTTTCCCGGTTGGACGCCGCCTTTAACCGGTCTTATGCGCATGAAATGCGCGAACTCAACCCCGGCTGCCAGGAGATCGTCGCCGAGGCCAGCAAGTCGGTGACATATCTCGGCCTCTGGCCGACGCGCGGGGCGGACGATGGGTCGCTACGTCGCAATCTCACGCCTGACCAGGTTCACCTGAACGGCAGGGATACCGCGAATGGGGACGCTCATCCGGCCGACAATCGAAGAATGGAGCCGGTCACGCTGAGCAGCGCTATCGGCCAGAGGATAGGAGAAATCACGTGCCCCGAATCAACGTGGTGACCGGCGCTGCATCCGGTATCGGCCTGGCCACGAAACGGCTGCTGGAGCAGCGCGGTGAATCGGTCATCGGTGTCGACATCCGCGATGCCGATGTGCTCGTCGACCTGACCTCGCCCGGAGATCGCGAGCGGATGGTCGACGAGGTCAAGAGCCGGTCCGGCGGCTCGATCGACACCATCATCGCGGTCGCGGGGCTGGCCGCACCGATTCCGGCCACGGCGGGCGTCAACCACTTCGGCATGGTGGCCACTTTGGACGGTCTACGCCCCCTCCTGGCCGGATCCGATTCGCCCCGTGCGGTCGGGGTCGGCTCTTTCGCCGGCACCGGGCCCACCGACAAGGCCCTCCTCGCCGCTTTTCGAGCCGACGACGAGCCCTCGGCGCTGGCCCGGGCGACGGCGCTGGCCGCCGACCCGGCGACCGAAGGGTTGATCTACCCTTCCAGCAAAGCCGCCTTCGCCCAGTGGATCCGGCGTTCCGCGACCGCCGGTCGGTGGGCCGGGGCCAGCATCCCGCTGAACGCGATCGCTCCCGGTGTGGTTTCGACGCCGCTGATGAGCGAAGCGCTCTCCTCACCGGCGGGCCGCGAGGTGATCGCGGCCTCGGTACCGATGCCGCTCAACGGCTTCGCCGACGCGCAGGTGCCGGCGCGGCTACTGGCTTGGCTGGTCAGCCACGAGAACAGCCACCTGTGCGGTCAGGTGATCTTTGTGGACGGTGGCGGCGAAGCACTCGTTCGGGGCGACTCCGTCTGGTGACCCGGGCCATGCGGTCGAATCGGGCCCAGCGCTCGATTCGACCGCTCGACGGTCCCATCAGCCGGACACGCCGGCCGGGTCCTGGCGGTCGGCACCCCGGCGCGGGTGATCCGCAAGCTGGAGTGAGCGGAGCGGCGCCGCCGAGGCTGCAAGGCGCCGAGGTTCACCTGGTCCGGCCCGTCAGGTCATGGCCTGATGATCAGCTTGCCGCGCGTGTGGCCCGACTCGCTCGCCGACTGGGCCTTGGCGCCCTCCGCGAGGGGGTACGTCTGCGCCACCAGGACGCGCAGTGTGCCGTCCGCCGCGAGTCGGGCCTGCTCGGTGAGGCCCGCGCGCTTCTCCTCGGGGGTCGAGCCGCCCGAGGAGAACGCCACCCCGTGCTCGGCGGCCGTCGGGTCGGCGATCGTAATGACACGGTCCGTCGTGCCGCCGCGCAGGGTGATCGAGTCCGGCAGCGCGCCCTTGCCCGCGGTGTCGAAGACCGCGTCCACGCCCTGGGGCGCGGCGGCGCGGACGCGCTCGACCAGGCCGTCGCCGTACGTCACCGGGGTGGCGCCCAGCAGCCGTACGTAGTCGTGGTTGGCCGGGGAGGCGGTGCCGATGACCGTCGCGCCGCGGGCCGCGGCGAGCTGGACGGCCATCGATCCGACCGATCCGGCCGCGCCGTGCACGAGGATGGTCTCGCCCTCCTTGACGGCCAGGTCGTCCAGCACCCGCCGGGCCGTCTCGCCGGCCACCGGCAGCGCCGCCGCCACGTCCCAGCTCAGCCCGGCCGGCTTGGGCACGACGTTGGTGGCCAGCGTGTACTGCGCGTAGGCGCCGTCGATGGACCAGCCGAGGACCTCGTCTCCTACGGAGAGTCCGATGACGCCGTCGCCGACGGCGTCCACGACTCCGGAGAACTCGCTGCCGGGGACGGCGGGGAACTCCGTCGGCATGACCTCCGCCATCCAGCCCTTACGGATCTTCACATCGACCGGGTTGACCCCCGCCGCCCGCACCGACGCGCGGATCTGGCCCGGCCCCGGTTGCGGCTGCTCGACGTCCTTGAGCTGAAGCACCTCAGGACCGCCGAACTCCTCGAAAACGATCGCCTGCATGTCAGCCTCCGTAGATGCGAGCCCACCGACGTCGCGGGGCGCTCGTCAATTCCTCTTGAGCCGGTGCGATAGGGACGTGTTTCGTGTTTTGTACGTCGTCTTCCGCGTAAGTCATGTCGATTCATGTCACTGGAGGAGATCGACCATCTGGCCGTGGCTCCGCTGATCGAGTACGAGAAGCTGTACCGCATCTGGACGGCGCACGGCTGGAGCTGGCTCCAGGACTGGGTGCGGGACGGCCGCTTCCGGCCGGAGTATCTGCCGGGCGGTACGGTCTCCGGCCGCTGGACGACCAACGGCGGCGGCGCGTTGCAGATCCCACGTGTCATACGGGGAGCGGTCGTCGCCGACGAAGGCTGGCGGCTGGTGATGGGCGGACGCCGACCAGATGGAGCCGCGCGTCCTGGCGGCGATCTCCCGCGACCGGGGGCTCATGGAGGTCGCCGGGCACGACGACGATCTTCGGGCAGCGCGCCGGGCAGGTCCGACAGCCAGTGGTCCCACCAGGCGAGGTAGGGGGCCGAGCCTATGTCCTCGAACTGGCCGGGCAGCGTGCCGTGCGCCCACGGTCCGGCGACCATCAGACAGTGTCCGGGTGTGCGCGGAAGTTCTCGACCATGGCCGCGCGGTAGGGATCGAGCCAGCCGCCGACGTCGAGGACAGGGATCTGAAGCTGGTCCCAGCGGGCCTTGACGCTGCGCTCGCGCCAATAGTCGTAGAACGGATGCCGAGGATAGGTCGCGAGCGTCTCGGGCGCGGTCGACCGCTGCCATTCGTGGATCTTCGCGTTCCCGCCGCTCTCGATGGTGTTTTCGTACCAGTCGCTGATCGCCTGAACGGCGATCGCCGCGGTCAGGTGCGGCCGCCGTCAGCGCGACGCATCCCCGAGTCACGAAGCACTTCGCCCCGGCGGCCAAGAGCAGCACCGCGTTGTACCCGTTGAACTCGTAGACGATCCCCGGAAAACGGCCGACAGCGGGCGTGCCATCGGCGTTGGCCGACCGGTGCAGCGCACCGGTGAGCTGATTCCCGTCCCGCAGGGGAACGAGGACCTGCTCGACGTGCACCCCATGGGTTTCCGGGCGGTCGTAGGAGAAGAAGGGAACGGTGGCAGAGGTGGAGGGCCCAGGCGAAACGAAGCCGAGTTGCTCCGCCGACTCCAACGACATGGAACCGTCCGCCCCCTCAATCGCTCCATCAGCTCGGCCGGGTCATCGGTTGTTCCATCGGCTCTCCGGTCAAGCGGCCGCAGGTCAGGCGGCCGAGACGAGTTCGGGACACGGAGTTCAGCGGCCGTGGAACACCGGAGCTCGCTTTTCGGCAAAGGCCCTCGGGCCTTCCTTCGCGTCGTCCGAGCCGAAGATCGTGGCGATGTGTGACTGTTCGAAGGCGAAAGCCTCTTCCTCGGACATCGCCGCGGTGTGGCGGAGGGTGCGCACGACTGCCTCGACCGCCAGTGGGCCGTTGGCCGCGATCGTGGCGGCGATCTGTCGCGCGGTCTCCAGCGCCTTCCCGTCGGGGACGATGTGGCCGATGAGGCCCAGCTGGCCGGCTTCCGTCGTGTCGATGTGCCGACCGGTCAGCAGCATGTCGGCCGCAACAGGGTAGGGGATTTGACGGGAGAGCCGGACAACGCCGCCACCCGCCGGATAGAGCGCCCAACGGACCTCCGACAGCCCGAACCGTGCGCTTTCGCCGGCAATTCGGATGTCTGTGCCGAGGAGCAGTTCCATGCCTCCCGCGATCGTGTTTCCCTCGACGGCTGCGATGACCGGCTTGTTCGGTCGGTCGGTCTTGAGGAGACCGCGGTAGGCGAACCCCGGGTCGGCCTTGGCCCGTTCGGCTGCGGCGGCCTCCTCGTCGCCTGCCTCTCCCGCCATGCCGCGCAGATCCATTCCGGCGCAGAACGAACCCTCTGCTCCGGTGAGGACGACAACCCGGATGCTGGTGTCGGTGGCGGCCTCGCTCCAGATGTCCGCCAGCCGGGACAGGCCGGACATCGTCAGCGCGTTGCGTCTGGCAGGGCGGTTGAGGGTGACGGTCAGCACGTGTCCGTCCTGTTCGGTCAGTACCTGTGGCATCAGTGGGTCTCCCGTTGTCAGGCCGGCTTTTCGGCAGCTGCTACTTCGGTTGCAGCCGGGCGCCGCCGTCGATGCGAATGACCTCGCCGTTGAGGTAGCTGTTGCTGAGCATTTCGACGGCCAGAGTGGCGAACTCGTCGGCGGTGCCGAGGCGTTTAGGAAAGAGCACATCGCGCTTGAGGTTGTCCTTCCGCTGCTCGGCGCCCGGACCTTTGCCGTAGATCGGTGTGTCGATCAGGCCCGGAGCGATGGTGCAGACGCGGACACCGATCGCTGCGAGGTCGCGAGCGATCGGCAGTGTCATGCCGACGATGCCGCCCTTGGACGCGGCGTAGGCGGCCTGGCCGATCTGGCCGTCGAACGCGGCGAGCGAAGCCGTGTTGACGATGGCCCCGCGCTCGCCATCGGCCAGAGGTTCGGTCTTGGCCATCGCGGTGGCCGCGATACGAATGCAGTTGAAGGTGCCGATGGTGTTGATCTCGATGATGCGGCGGAACGTGTCGAGGTCGTGAGCCGACTCGTAACCACCACGCCCGACTGTCCGGCCGGCGAATCCCAGGCCGGCGCAGTTCACCAACACCCGGAGGGGGCCGAGTGTCGTGGCGAGTTCGGTGGCGGCGATGATGTCCTCGGTCGAGGTGACATCGACTCGCGCATAGACGCCATCGATACTCGCCGCCGTCTCCTTTCCTTTGTCCTCCGAGATGTCGGCGATGACCACGGTTGCTCCCCGGTCGGCGAGCCGCCGGGCGGTAGCGGCCCCGAGACCGGAGGCACCGCCCGTCACGATCGCCGAAACTCCATGAAGGTCCATCAGAATTCTCGTCCCCTGTTGATTCGGTGGAGTTGCTTGGTACTCGGACGCTCAGCGGCCGTTGACCGAGCCTCCGTTGATGTGGATGGTCTGCCCGGTCACCCAGGCACCCGGTTCAGAGCACAGCCAGAGAACCGCGCCGCCGACATCCGACGGTTTACCGAGGCGGCCGACCGGAATGCCGGCGAGGAGTTCCTTCATCGTCGGGATGTCGGTTCCGACGTTGTCCATCAAGCCGAGGGCCAGCGAGTTCACCGTCACCCCCGACGGCCCCACCTCCCTCGAGAGGTGCCGCAGGAAGCCTTCGATCCCCGCCTTGCTGCCGCCGTAGAACGAGACGCCGATGTTCAGCCCCACCGAACTGGCGCCGGAGGAGATCTGAATGATGCGTCCCCATCCCCGTTCGACCATTCCCGGCAGGGCGGCGTGCAAGACGTTCGCCGCTCCGATCATGTTGATGCCGATGTGGGTGTGCCAGTCGGACGGAGTGCTGTCGAGGAACGGGCCCGCCATGCCGCCCTCCGCGATGCCCGCGTTGTTCACCACGACGTCGATCGGGCCAAGCTCCTGGTGGACCTTGGCGACAGCCGACGCCACCGCCTCGGGATCAGTCACATCGAACGGCGCCGACACGGCAGTACCGCCGCTGCCGCTGATCAGCTCCACGGTCTGTTTGGCGCGCTGGTCATCAAGGTCGTTCACGGCGACCCGATAGCCGGCTTCGGCGAGCGCGACAGCGATACCTTGTCCGACGTTTCGGCCCGCGCCTGTCACGAGAGCGACTCGACTGGTCATTACTGTGCTCCTGTTGGTTCCAGAGGACTTCGATGCCATGGTTCGCACATGGTCACCGGGGTAGGCCGAGGATGCGCTCGGCGATGACGTTGTACTGGATTTCGACGGTTCCACCGCCAATCAGGAAAGTAGGCACGTTCAGGTAGTTCCAGGTGGCTTCGGAACTGCGTGGATCGACGTGGACGGCCAGCGGACCGAGGATGTCTGCTACCGCGTCGGCGGTCGCCCGGCAGTGCAGTGCCCTGGCCACCTTGGACACGCTGCCCGCAGCGCCCGGTTCAAGGCCCGACAGCCGGGCCAGCACCGCCCGTAGGTTGAGTGCGGACAACGCGTTCTCCTGTGCGGTCAGCCCGCCGAGCACTCGTGCCGTGTCCGGTCCGTTGAGCGGGACTGTGCCGTCGCGAACGAGCCGACGCAGCACACCGAGCCCGGAGCCCGACATACCGCCGCCGATGGCGATCCGTTCGTTGGACAGCGTGGTGCGAGCGAGAGCCCAGCCCTGGCCGGGTTCCCCGACCACACAGTCGTCCGGCACGAACACGTCGTCGAGGAAAACCTCGTTGAATTCCGCGGCCCCGGTGGACTGCCTCAGTGGCCGGACTTCCACGCCCTCGGCGTGCATGTCGACGAGGAAATACGACAAGCCCTTGTGCTTGGCGACGGTGTTGTCGGTGCGGGCCAGGCAAGCACCCCAGTCCGCTTCGAGAGCCAGAGAGGTCCAGACCTTCTGGCCACTCAGCCGCCAACCACCGTCTACCCGGGTCGCCTTGGTTGCGAGCGACGCGAGGTCCGAGCCAGCTCCTGGCTCGCTGAACAGCTGGCACCAGGCGATTTCTCCCCGCAGCGACGGAGCCACGAAACGTTCACGCTGACCGTCGTCGCCGTGCGCGATGAGGGTCGGAACCACCCATTCGCCGATGGCCATGGACGGCTGTTCGATCCCCAGTCGGGTGAGCTCCTGGGTGATCGTGAGCTGCTCGGCGGGGGTCGCGGCGCGTCCGTGAGGGCGAGGGTAGTGCGGCGCGGCATAGCCGAGGTCGGCTAGCACACCGCGGCGTCGCGCCGCCGGGAGCTCAGCCACTCGTGCAAGATCGGAAGCGATCTCGACCCGGACGGCATCCTCGACTTCGACGTCGCGTATCTCGAAGTCCCGGTCCCTTTCGACCGCGAGTCTCCCGAGGGAACGTGCCCACCGATCGGTCGGGCCCAACAGCGCACGCAGGCTCTGCGCACGCCGCCAGTACAGATGCACATCGTGTTCCCAGGTGAATCCGATACCGCCGAACAAGGTGATCGCGTCCAGCCCCGCGTTGACCGCTGCGGGCAGGCAGACGGCGGCCGCCGCGGTGGCCGCCATGCGGCGTTGGTACTCGTCCTCGCCTGCGGCACGCAGGGCGTCCCACGCCGCGGCCGCCGCGGTCTCCGCACTGACGAACAGCCGGGCGCAGCGATGCTTGACCGCTTGGAACGAGCCGATCGGCTTCCCGAACTGCTCACGCACCTTGACGTAGTCGAGCACCGACTCCAGGCACCACCTGGCAGTTCCCACCGCTTCGGCCGCGGCGAGGGCGGCCGCAGTGGTACCGATACACGCCGAATCGATCCGGGACAGCAACTGATCGGTCGCCACCATGAGCCTGGCCACGGAGACGGTGCCGACGTCGCGGGTCAGGTCGACAGCCCGTTCGGCGCTCACGGTGACGGCACTGGCCGGGACGGTGAACCAGACCTCTTCACCCTCCAACTCGACGTCGCCCTCCAACCGCGCCCCAAGTACCAGGTGCTCGGCCGCCACCGCACCGAGCACGGGCGACACCGAACCGGTGACCTCGTAGCCGTTCTGAGTACGCCGGGCGATCAGCTCGCCAGTACCGATCGCGACCGCCGCCGTGGCACCGGCCACCAGCGCGGACAGCACTGCGGAACACGCGGGGCCGCCGCCACTGTCCGCGAGGACGGCGCCGGTCAGGACCGTCGGCAAGTACGGCCCCGGCAACAGGCCGTGTCCGGTGGCCTCCAGGACCACACCGAGCTCGCGCACGCCGAACCCGCCGCCGCCGTGGACCTCGGGAAGGTGGATGGAGAGCAGGCCCTGCTGGTGGAACACTTCCCAGTACGGCTGACGTACGCCGGCAGCGAGGGCGTCGAACCGATCGCGGGTGTCGGAATGGGCTGCATGACGCGCGACGAGACCGGACACCGATGCGGTGAGCTCGTCATGTTCGACGGTGAAACCGATGGACATCTTGGCTCTCCCGGTCGCCAACGGCGAGAAGGGCAGCACGGGATCGGCCCCGCGCGGCTGTCCTCGCCGCGGAACGTTCTCGGTGGGTGAATTGGTGGCGGTCAGCCGAGTTTGAGGATCCGGCTGGCATTTTCATGGAGGAACTTGGGCCATACGTGGTCCCGGAATGCAACCTTCGGCAGTTCGCCCATGATTCGCTCGAGGCTGAGCCCCATCGGAAAATATCCGCCGTAGATGATCTTGTCTGCGCCGCGAGTGTTGGCGTAGTCGACGATGGCCTTCGGGTAGTACTTCGGCGAGAAGGCCGACGTGCAGTAGTGCAGGCCGGGCCATTTCAGCATGAGCTTGACGGCCAGCTCCTCCCACGGTTCACAACCGTGGCGGGCGACGAAGACGAGTTCAGGAAAGTCGTACATGACCTCGTCGATCAGGCCAACATGCTGGGGTGCGAAGGGCAGTCGCGGACCAGGTACACCCGCGTTCACGAAGATCGGGAGGTCCAGTTCAACGCATTTGGCGTAGATGGGGTACATCTTCTTGTCGTTGATGGGAACCTGGGGCGCCATGCCGCACGGGAACGCGCTCACCGCCCGGACGTCGTACTCCTCATAGCACCGCACCAGGTCCTTGATCCCCGCCATGCCGCGGTTCGCGTCGACGTCCACCTGCGCCACGAACCGGTCCGGGTACCGGCGCAGGGCCTCCACTCCGGTCGGGCCCACCCCGATGAGCCCCCGCGACACTCCGAAACGGTCCATTTCGGATAGCGTCACGGCGACCGGGTCCTCGGCGGACAGTTCTCCGGGGACGTTCTTGAACATGTACTCGACCGGGAACTCGTACTCCGCCTTGGTCTGCTCGTCCTTGGCCTGGTTCCTGATGAAGTCGTACTGGTCGGACCCCTCGGTGGGGAACCCGATCATGGTGTCGATGATCGGGTACCCCAAAGAGGCGCTCACAGGACCTCGGAGGCGGGCCGGACGAGGCTGGCTCCGTTCAGCCGGATGATCTTGTCCCGCTCCACCTCGGACAGACCGGCTCGCTCGATGTCCTTCACATAGGCGAGCGGTTCGGAAAGTCCTTCGGTGTGCGGCCAGTCGGAGCCGAACAGGATGCGGTCGACGCCGATGAGGTCCTTGACCTCATTGAGGTCGTTCTCGTAGAAGGGCGCTACCCAGATGTGCCGACGGAAGGTCTCGATCGGATCGGATGTCCATGCCTTCGGCTGCTGCCCATAGGAATGCTTGAGGCTTTTGAACAATGGACCGACCCAGTCCGCGCCGGTCTCGATGACCGCGACGCGCACGTTCGGGTAGCGGTCGAAGATGCCCCCGCTGAGCAGCGCGGCCATCATGTCCGGCACCGCATTGGCCGAGAGCAGACCTCGCAGCAGCGGACTCCGGTGCGCCTCCAGCTCGGCGCTCTCACCCCACAGGGGAAGCAGGTCGGCATACGCGCTGTCTGCGGCGTGGTAGGCCAGGGTGATCTGCGATTCGTTGAGCAGCGACCAGAACGGGGCGAACATCGGGTCGCCCGGCGCTTTCCAGCCGCGCTCGGTGAGGATCGGACCGGCCTGCATGTCGATGACGCGTGCGCCGTTCTCCAGCGCCAGCCGCAACTCGGCGACTGCGTTGTCCGGGTCGGCGAGCGTGATGTAGGGGGCGGCGAAGATGCGGTCGCGGTAGGTGTGCCCCCAGTCGTCGCGCAGCCACTGGTTGAACGCGCGGAACGCCGCGGTCAGCGCCGGAAGGTCGGCGCGCAGCGCCTGCTCCATCCCCACCCCGAGGGTCGGGAAGAGCAGGACGCCGTCGAGGCGCTGCTCGTCCATGGTCGCCAACCGGGCATCCCGGTCCAGGTAGGCCGGACGCGGCGGCGTCAGCTCACCGAACAGCTCCACGGTCGACTTGCCGGCGTCGTTCTTCCCGCGGAAGAGGTCCTCCAGACAACCCGGTTCAGCGAGCCGGTCGAACGTCGGGTTGGCAAGGAACCGATTGATCTTGCCGCCCACCAGGAGCCGCGTCTTGCCACCGAGGGTCGCCCACTGCATGCACCGCTTCGCGTACTGCGGCTCGATGTGCCTGGTGAACGCATCCATCGCTTCGTAGTAGTGGTTGTCCGCGTCAAATCCCCGGATGCCGTCGTTGGTCACGTCGCGTCCCTTCAGTGGACCGCCAAGCCAAAAATAGAATCTGATTTCACCTCTGAAGGTAGAACGCTGTTTCGCCCGCGTCAAGGGTGCACGGAGTTGCCACATCAAGAGACTGGCCAGATGGCGATTCCCTGCTGGCCGGCATGGGGGATTTCCGCCTCGGAGACGGGATCGCCGTTCTATCAGCCTTGTTTCTTCACGAGTGAGGACGCCCTGATCGGCTGCGTGCCCATAAGGTCCCCCGCCCCGGTCGGTCGAGGTGCGGCCGTCGCGTGGCGCTGCGGACAGTGAGCCGCTGCCATGCGGTGGTGAACGCCTGCGCCCATGGCCAGTTCGCGTCGATCCGAGGCAGGCGGCTGCGGGCGTATACGGCGAGGCGGCCGGCAGGTGCCAGGCCGTGTCTTGCCGGGTTCCGCGTCGGCGAGATCCTCGACGCCGTGCAGGGCCAGCAGGCAAACCTGGCGTCCAGGTCGGCGGCGAAGTTGCAGGCCGGCATCCACCGGCGATTGATCTCCCAGGACTTCGGGAGAAGACTGTGCGGGCCGCGGGCCTTGCCCGTGCGCACCCGGCCGGTGGGAGCCGGCGATGTGCCTGATGTTGGCCGCGGTGATGCTCTGGCGCCGGCCGGTCTTCTTCTCGAACGAGGTGAGCTTCGCGATCTGCCGGCCCGAGGGGCCGACTCGGCCCCTTCCGGCAGCTTCGCGATCACCGTCTCGTTCGCATGTCATTCACATCGGTCATCCTCCGGCCGCGCAGGTGGTCCTCGTCTGCGTGGCCCGGCCGCAGCGGCAACGGTCGTCCAGCGCGGCCGGGTCCCGCCGGCCCGGCCCGCCTGTCGGCCCACAGCACCTTCGCCGGCGCCACGGTCAGCCCGCACGGCCGATTCCTCCACGGCGTAAACGCCTGGGCCTCCTCGACAGACTTGGTGAACAGCCAGCGTCAGTTCAAGGTACGAACCTCACGGTCGCGTCGTGAGCACACCGGTAACCGCTGACGGGTCGCCGGACCAGGACGCTGCTTCGATCTGCACGGTGGCGAGATGGTCGATCGTGAAGCCGTCGCGCGTCCAGCGCTGTAGTGGCCGGGTGCTGCAGTCAACGGTCACGGTTCGGGTCTCGTCGGGCGCCACGTCCCGTACTGCCTGGAAACCGATCAGCGCCCGCACGGTCCGCTCCTGCTCAGGAAGGTGAGCATAGATCTGGACAACGTGGCGACCGGTGCGCCGACCGGTGTTGGTCACCGACACGGTCACGGTGAACCGCTCGTTCTCGACCGGCCCGACCTGAAGGTCGGCGAGCGAGAAGGTGGTGTATCCCAGACCGAAGCCGAATGGGTGCGCCGCGGTGATGCCCTCCCGGTCGAGTTTGCGCTGCCCCCACCAGCGCCCGTAGGCCACGGTGCGCGCCTCCCACTCCACGACGGGCAGATCTTCGCGGCGACGGGGAATGGCCACCGGCAGTCGTCCACCGGGTTCGGCATCACCGCACAGCAGGTCAGCGATCGCCCGCCCCCCTTCCATGCCGGGATACCAGGCCAGCAGGATCCCGGCGACCTCGTCCTCCCACGGGTCCAGCACGACGGCTCCCCCGGCGACAACTACGACGACCGTTCGCCGGTTGACCGTGGCCACGGCTTGGATCAGTGCGACATCATCGGCGTGCAGGCGCAGATCGCGCCGGTCCCCGCCCATCTTCTTACTCCGGTCACCGGCAGCCACGACTTTGCTCAGGAGCCGGGCGACGCCGGGGAGCCTGGTGATCCCGCCCAGCGTCCGGATCACCTGGGGATCGACCTTGGCCATGGCCTCGCCCTCATCGAGCGACGAAAGGCCGACGACGACCACCGCGGCGTCGGCGGTGCGGGCGGCGGCGGTGGCCGCAGCGAGGTCCCGGCCGTGCACGACACGGTTCCCAAGACGTTCGCGGAGGCCGGCCAGGACACTGCTGGTGGATGGCGGGCGAACCTTCGAAGACCCCGCGTCCCCCAGATTGGGCTGGTCGGCCAGCCGCCCGACGACAGCCAGGCGGCGCAAGGCGTCGGCAGAGAACGGCAGGACCGCGGCGCCGTCCGTCAGCTCGTTGCGCAGCAGCACCGACCCGTCGCGGGCGGCGTCGCGGGCCAACTCACGGTGTGCGGCGGAAGCCACGACATCACGGGCGGGGGTGGGTCGGGCGCGCAGGGCGAGGTGAACCTGGGCGGTGAGGATCCGGGTGGCCGCCACCCGCAGATCAGCGCGGGCGAGGCGGCCGTCGGCCAGTGCGGCAGGCAGCTCGCGGGCGCGCTGCTGGCGCAGCGGCATCTCCAGTTCCTGGCCCGCGGCGACGGATTCGATCGGTCGGCGCAGGCCGAAGAGGAAGTCGCTCATCACGAACCCGGTGAAGCCCCAGGTGTCGCGCAGCACCTCGGTGAGCAGGTAGTGGTTCTCCCCTGCCCAGATTCCGTTGACGGAATTGTAGGAACTCATGACGCAGTCCGCACCGGCCGCCACGACCGTGCGGAAGTGAGGCAGGTAGACCTCGTGCAGCACGTCGTCGGCGACCTGGACGTCGACGGTGAAACGGGCTTCCTCCATCGAGTTCAGCGCGAAGTGCTTCACGCACGACATCACCCAGGGGTTGACTCCGTCGGTCAGGGCGGCGCCCATGGCGCCGAGCAGGACCGGTTCCTCCCCGTAGGACTCCTGGCTGCGCCCCCAGCCAGGGGCGTAGGCGAGGTTGATGCAGATGCCGGCGAACAGGTTCGCGCCCAGGGCGCGGGCCTCCGCGCCGATGGCGTCGCCGATGCGGTGTTCGAGGTCGGTGTCCCACGTGGCGGCGCGGGCGATCGAGGCAGGGAACGCGGTCGCGTTGCCCATGACCACGCCCCGTGGTCCGTCGGTGAAGCGGATCCCGGGGATCCCCAGACGGTCGACCCGGCCGGCCTCGATGGGCAGGGTGTTGTACTCCGAGCTCATCTGGCGGAATCCGGTCCGCAGGTTGAGATCCCCGTCGAGCAGCCACAGCAGCTCGTCGTCGGTCATCCGGCCGAGGAGTCCTGCGATGGCGGTCTCGACGTCTTTGCCGGCACGAACAGCGTCGACGGCGTCGGCGAAGGCGGTGCCGGGCGGGTGGACAGGATCGGTCATGGTGGCTCCAGTGGTCATCGAACGGCGCACATACCTGGCGGGCGTGCTCCAGGGCTCAGGACGAACTGCGTGGGGGGCCGGCGATGACTTGGATATCGCTGTACGACGCGAGGCCCCATGGGCCGTTCTCGACGCCGATGCCGCTGTCCTTGTGGCCGCCGAAAGGCAAGGTGGGCGCGATCCCTCCACCGTGGACGTTGACGCTGACCTGGCCGCTGTCGACTTCGGCCGCGAGGGCGTAGGCGCGTTCGGGTTCTGCCGACCATACTGACGCAGTAAGGCCGTACGCGCTGGAATTGGCGCGCCGCACCACGTCGGCCTCGTCATCGAAGGCGACGATGGGCATGACCGGACCGAACTGTTCCTCGTCCACGACGCGAATGCCGTCGGTCACGGCAGACAGCACGGTGGGTGGGTAGAAGTACCCGTCGCGGTCGAGCGGTGCGCCTCCGAACGCGACTGCCGCCCCGTGGTGGACCGCGTCGTCGACCAACTCCTTGACCCGCTCGAACTGGGGAAGGTTGTTCAGGGGGCCGAACTGGGCGCCGGGCGTCGCACCGTCGTCCACCACAACCGTGCCGGCGAGTGCCGCCATCGCCTCGACCACCCTGGCATGGATCGAGTGGTGGACGTAGATGCGCTTGGCGCCGAGGCATACTTGGCCGCTGTTCACGAACGCGCCCCAGAACAGGGATGGTGCGATTCGGTCGACGTCGACGTCGTCGAGGAGGATCGCCGGGTCATTGCCGCCGAGCTCCAGCGTGACGCGCTTGAAGTCGGCGGCCGCGGCGATTCCGACCTGGCGGCCGACACGGGTGGAGCCGGTGAAACTCACCTTGCGGGGGACGCGGTGCGCCACCGCCGCCGCGCCGAGGGGCTCCGGGCCGCTGATCACGCTCAGGACCCCAGCGGGTAGCACATCGCGCAGCAGCCTGCCCACGGCGAGCATGGTGAGCGGCGTATAGGGCGAAGGCTTGACCACCACGGTGTTGCCCGCGCGCAGTGCCGGGGCGATCTTCCAGAAGGCGAGCATGATCGGGAAGTTCCACGGGGTGATCGCGACGACCACACCGAGCGGCCTGCGGACGACCTCCTGGTACGCCTCGGCGTCGTCGCGAACGATTTCCCGGGGGACCTCGAGGTCGGCGAAGTACCGTAGCCACAACGCGGATCTCGTGATTTCGTCTCGCGCGTGGGCGAGCGGTTTACCCTGTTCGGCAGTGAGCAGGGGCGCGAGTTCGTCGGCAGCCGAGTCGAGACGGTCCGCGGCGGCGTGTAGCGCGGTGCGCCGTGCCGACTCGTCGTTCTTCCAACTGTCGTACGCGCGATGAGCGGTGCTGAACACGTGATCGAGCTGGTCGATCCCGACTGCCGGGGCATGTGCGAACACCTTGCCGGTGGCAGGATTCACGATCCCGAATGTGTCCGATGTGGACAGGTCAACGCCGTCGGCCGTCGCGAGTATCGGCTCAGTGGTCTGCCAGGTCATAACGCTGCCTTCCAATCGTCGCGGCGTGATAGTCAGACGCTTTCCGGGATCAGGACAGGTTTGATCGTCGCTCCCGACAGCGAGTCGGCTTCGGCCTGGTTGATGTCGGCGAGCGGGTAGATGCGGATGAGTCTGTCGAACGGGAATCTTCCTTCGCGCCAATACCGGAGCAGGGTCGGGATGAACTCCTGCGGGACCGCGCTTCCTTCGAGGACGTAGGTGAGGCGCCGCCCGGCGAGCTGGGACGGCTGGATCGTCAGCGCTCCCGCTCCCCCGCCCACCAGGACCGCGCCGCCTCGAGGGGCGAGGACCTGGACCGCCGCCGCCATGACCGCGGGCACGGAGGTGGTGTCCAGGGAGTGGTCCACTCCGGATTCACCATCCACGATCCTGTTGACGAGCTCCAGGCTGTCCGAATGGACGCGGGTCGCACCGAGTTCCACCGCCATGTCCAGGCGGCCCGGGTGCGTGTCGACCACGACGATCTCCGTCGCGCCCGCGATCTTCGCGGCCATCACGGCCGCGAGCCCCACGGTGCCGGCACCGAACACGGCGATGCTCTGGCCAGGCTGCAGGTCCATCTCGTTGAACACGACACCCGCACCGGTCTGCAAGCCGCACCCGAGCGGCCCCAACAGCTCCAACGGCAGGTCCGGGTCGACCTTGACGGCGTTGCGTCGGGTCGCGACGGCGAACCCCGCGTACGAGGACTGGGCGAACCACCGGGTGTTGACGGCCTCACCGTCACTGCCCGTCGCGCCGGCGCGGCCGTCCCGGCACCGGCCGGAGAGATTGCTTTCCAGGAAGTTCTCGCAATAGGCGGGGTCACCGACTCGGCATGACGCGCAGCCACCGCACGAGTCGAACGACATCACGACGTGATCGCCGACGGCGAAGTCCGTGACCTCGCTTCCGACCGCCGTCACTACGCCGGAGCCTTCGTGGCCGAGTACGGCGGGCAGCAGAACGGACGCGAATCCAGGGTCGCGGGCCATCAGGTCGGTGTGGCACATGCCCGTCCCCGCAACGCGCACGAGCAGATCCTGAGGTCCCAACGGGTCGAGGGTTATGTCCTCGATGACGAACGGGCCGTCGGCGGTACGCAGGATGGGGGCTTGGGTCGTCAGGGGCATGGTTGGGCTCTTTCTGCTGCAGGTTCCGGTACAGGGACGGTGTACGACCGCTGGAGCAGCTGGACGGCATCGTCGAGGCTTGATCGTCTCTGGATCAGCCGACGCAACTTCATGATCTTTGCCGGCTGGTTGAGTGTTGCCGCACCGACCAGGCGGCCACCGGTTCTGTAGAGGGCGACGAACTGGCCCTGCTCGACGTCACCGGTCACGATCTCGGCCCGCTCGGCGAGTGCGGTGCCTGCGAACTGGATGCGGCTGCCGTACCAGTCGCTCCAGAAGTACGGAACCGTCTCGTAAGCCGTGGCTCGGTCGGGGAACAGCGCGTTGATCGCCGCTCGTGCCCCCTGTTCGGCGGCGCCGGTCCAGTTCTCCATCCGCATCCGCCGGTCCATGATCGCGTTCGGCCAGCACGCCACGTCACCTGCGGCGTAGACGTCCGCGACCGACGTGCGCAGGAATTCGTCGCAGACGATCCCGCCGTCGGCGGGGTCGAGCACGACTCCTGATCCGCTCAGCCAGTCGGTGGCCGGAGCCGCGCCGATGCCGACGACCACCATGTCGGCCCGGACGACTTGCCCGTCGGAGAGGCGGATCCCGGTGACGCGTGTGGTCCCCAGCAGCTCGGTGATTCGCGCTCCGAGTACCACCCGAACGCCGGCCAAGTCGTGCAACTTGACCAGTTCGGTCCCCACGAGTTCACCCACGGCCCGCAGCAGTGGTGCCGGCGCGGCTTCGACGATGGTCACCGCCGCTCCGGCGGACACCGCCGACGACGCGATTTCCGCGCCGATGAATCCCGCACCGACGACAACGACCCGCACTCCAGGAGTCAGCGCGTCGCGGATGGTCGAAGCGTCCTCCACCGTGCGCAGGGTGTGCACGCCGGCCAATCCACCCGCCTCGTTCAGCCCTCGTGGCTTCGCGCCGGTCGCGATGACCGCATGGCGGTAAGGAACCAGGTGTCCTTGATCGAGCCGCACGACGTGTGAGCCCGGATCGAGTCCGACCGCCGCACGGCCCAGCAGGAGTCGCACTCCAAGTCGTTCGCGGAGGTCATCCTCGGTGCACAGCGGCGCCGGGTTCCGATTGTCCAGAAGGAACTGTTTGGACAACGGCGGGCGGTCGTACGGGGCGTGAACCTCTTCTCCGATCAGGGTGATCGGACCGATGTAGCCCGCGCGTCGCGCCGACTCCACTGCTCGCAGGCCCGCGAGTGACGCCCCGACGACGACCAGTCCCGCACTTGATCCGTCCACTTAGACCTCGTGTCCGCTCTTCAGTGACAGCGCCCCCGCCGGACACGCGCGCACAGCGTCCTCGATCAGCGCGACGTCGTTCTCTGGCACGTCAACGCGATGCAGGACAAGGGACCCGTCGTCAAGCACTTCGAAGTAGTCGGCAGTGACCGATTCGCACATCCCGATGCCTGTGCACCGGGCACGGTCGACGTGAATCTCCATGATCTGTCCCGTCCGTGGTTCAGCTGACCGTTACCGGCAGGCGCTTGATGCCGTTCATGCCCCCGCCGCTCAGCGCCTCCGGCTCGCCGACATCGATGTGGGGAAGCTTGGTGAGGATCTGCCGGAACAGCGCGCGTAGCTGTGCCTTCGCCACGCCGTTGCCCAGGCAGAAGTGCACGCCACCGCCGCCGAACCCGACGTGTCCGGACACCGGGCGGGTGAGGTCGAAGGCCTCCGGCTTGGAGAACACCGTCGAGTCCCGATTGCCCGAGCAGTAGAACAGCCCGACCTTGTCCCCTGCGGTGATCTCGGTGCCCTGGATCGTGGTGTCCCGGGTCGCGGTACGCGCGAACATCATGACCGGCGTCGTGTGCCGCACGAACTCCTCGATCGATCCCATGATCCGGCCGTCGAAGTCATCGAGCAGCCAGTCCCGCTGCTGAGGATGCCGAGCCAGGTTGAGGACGGTATGGCTGGTCGTCTGCTTGGTCGTATCGTTTCCGGCGACGCTCAACAGGATCATCATGGTGCCGATGTCCTCGTTGCTGAGCTGACGCCCGCCGATGTCCGCCGTGACCAGCCTCGTGACGATGTCGTCCTCGGGGTGCGCCCGCCGGGCCTCGGCAAGCTCGATCCCCGTCTCCATCAGGTACGCGACCTGCTGGCTCGCCCACTCCTGCGGCGTCACGCCGGCGGGCAGTCTGCTCAGGGTTTCGGGATCCTCGAGCGCGGCAAGATTGTTGCCTGCCTCCGCGAACGACGTGACTTTGTCCTCCGGAACGCCGACGAGGTCCGCGACGGTCAGCATCGGGAGTTTCGACGAGACTTCGGCGACGAAGTCGAACGTGCCCCCTCCCACAACACGGTCGACGATCTGCTCGGCGCGCTGCTCGATCTTCTCCGTGAGCAGCGCCACCGCCTTGGGCGTGAACGCCGAGCTGAGCACCTTCCGGTACTCGGTGTGCCGCGGCGGGTCCAGCTCCAGAATCGTCGGCGCCATCAACGGTGCCCCTGCGGCGCGAGGCGGCAGATACGGCAGACCGAGTTCGGAACTGAACAACTCGTGGTTACGGCTGGCGAAGGTGATGTCCTCGGCCAGCGTCAGCGCCCAGAAGCCCGCCTCGCCGTGGACTGCCGGATGCTCGAGCGGCGGGTGCCAGCTCACCGGCGCGTTCTCGCGGAGCCACCGGAACGTCTCGTCACGTTCGTCGAACGGCTTGGCCCAGAACTCTCTGCTGGAGATGTCCCTGTCGCAAGTGGACGCATGCGGTGTGCGATGCAGTTTCATACTTGCTCTTTCGGCTACAGCGGATCAGCCGCTCGATCCCGGATCGGGCATGACCGCTTAGGCGCTCGTCCGGATCACGCGGCTCACCTTGGAAGGCTCTTCGCGAGCGCCAGCCGGATCACACGCGCCGGAGTTGACCTGACAGTGGGAAGCTAGAACACGATTTCAGCTTTGGCAACCCAACTGTCACCCACACGGGAAACACGATGGGATGCATCGATCCCAAGAGAACTCGCCTCTACGGGATCTCGCACTGCGGCGCAGGCAGGCCGCCTCCCCAAAAACCCATCCGGACCTCGGGTGGGCGGCCGGCCATGGCCGCGCGTCCGCCGCCTGCGCCGGCGGACGAAGATCGACTCACCCCGACCGCGCTCCCGTCCAGTGCTAGAACGGTGTTTCGCACTACAACCGCCCGCCCACTGATGGGCGTCCAATGAAACCGCGTTCCACTCGTCGCACGTCTTCCCGGACGGCCGCGGTCGAGGTCGCGCTACCTGGCGGTCAGCACGGCTTCCCAGGCGTCGAGCTCTGCGGCGATGAGTCGCGCGGTCAGAGCTACGTCGTCCCTGGTCACGAGGCTGTTCAAGCATCTCTGCGCGAGCCCGAAGACCGCGTTCGTGGACGCGAGCGTGGTCTCGAGTGCGGGCAGTCCGGGGTCGATGGAGCCGTCTTGCTGCCCTTGCGTGAAAGCCGACACGGACTCCTCGGCCAGATGCACCGTGAACGCCTCGTAGGCCTCGCGATCCGCCGCCTGGATGTTTCCCTTGACTGCGAAGTCGAAGAAGCCGAGGAAGATCATCCGCTCGGGATGGTCCAGCGCGAGATCCGCGATTCCGCGAAGCTGGCCAAGGAAGCGACTCAAGCCCGACTCGTGTCGTAACGCCGGTTCGGTTCGCACTCCAGCCAGGATCATCTTCTGCGTGTGGACGAGCGCGGCCTCGATCGACGGGAAGTACTTGTAGAACGTCTTCCGGCTCATGCCGGCGACGCGCACCAGGTCGCTCACGTTCACCGCGGCGAACCCGCTGGTGCAGACCAGCTCGATGAGAGCGTCGGCGACGGCCACGCGCTGCCGCTCGCGGAAGGCCTCGAGATTCTCGACGTCGGAGCCCGCAGCGACGACGTCCTTGGGTGCCCCTGCGGCCACGTACCCCTCCTTGACAGATCGAGCTGTTCGAGCCTAGCGTCCGAAGATGGGGGTAACAAGCTGTTACCCCCATCTGCCTCGGGAAAGACGGGCTGTACCGATGACACTACAGAGCGATCACTCGCACCCCACCGCCTCTCAGGCACTCGCCAGGCTGACGATCGAGGAGAAGATCGCGCTGCTCTCGGGCGCGTCCTCCTGGCAGACCGTCGGCTATCCGGATCGCGGCATCAACCCGATGACGCTGTCCGACGGTCCTCATGGCATCGGTTGGGGTGCCTCAGGCGACCAGACCGGCACCCCACAAGCCCCCACCGCCGTCTGCTTCCCCACCGCTTCCGCGCTGTCCTGCAGCTGGGACACCGCCCTGGCCCGGACGCAGGGCGCCGCGCTCGCCACCGAGGCCCGCCGGACCGGCGTGGAGGTTGTGCTCGGGCCGGGCATGAACATCAAACGCACCCCCCTGGGTGGCCGGAACTTCGAGTACTTCTCCGAGGACCCCTACCTGAGCGGCCGTCTCGCCGCCGCGGTCATCGCCGGCACCGAGTCCGGCGGCGTCGGCACGTCCGTCAAGCACTTCGCGGTGAACAACCAGGAGTACGACCGGTTCACGATCAGTGCCGAGGTCGACGAGCGCGCCCTGCGCGAGATCTACCTGCGCGGGTTCGAAATCGCGGTGACCGAGGGACGACCGGCGACGGTGATGGCCGCCTACAACGCGGTCAACGGCATCCCCTGCACCGAGAACCACCGGCTGATGACCGAGATTCTCCGTGACGAGTGGGGGTTCGACGGCGTGGTCGTCAGCGACTGGGGTGCCGTGAGCGACCAGGTCGCCGCGCTCAAGGCCGGCATCGACCTGGAGATGCCCAGCTCGAACGGGGTGGGCGCTGCCGCGATCCGGGACGCACTGCGGTCGGGCGAACTGAGCGAGGCGGACATCGATCGCGCCGCTGCCCGGATCATCGAGCTGAGTTCCCGCTTCGCGGCCCGTGATCGCCCCGATCCGGTGGCCAGCAGCGAAGCTGAACTCGTCGAACTGGCCCGCACTGTGGCCCAACAGTCGATCGTCCTGCTGCGCAACGAACGCGACACGCTCCCGCTGGCGCGTACCAGCACCGTCGCACTCATCGGCGAGTTCGCCCAGAAGCCCCGGTTCCAAGGCGGTGGCAGCTCAGGCGTCAATGTCGCCTCGTACGCGACCGCGCGCGATGAGATCGGTCGTTTCCTTTCTCCTGAACAGGTTCGCTACGCCCGGGGATACGACAGCGAGCAGGTCAACCAGAGCCTGCTCGACGAGGCCGTGACCGCGGCGTCGGAAGCCGATGTCGCCCTGCTGTTCGTCGGACTGACCGAGATGACCGAGTCGGAAGGCTACGACCGGGAAACCCTGTCCCTGCCCGCATCCCATCTCGCGCTGATCGACGCGGTCTGCGCGGTGAGCCCGCGCACGGTCGTCATCCTGCACAAGGGCTCGGTCATCGACATGGCAACGTGGCACGAGAAGGTCGACGCGATCCTGGACCTCAACCTCGGCGGCCAGCAAGTGGCCGCGGCAACGCTGGACATCGTTTTCGGCGAGGTCAACCCTTCGGGCCGCACCAGCGAGACTGTGCCGTTGCGACTGGAGGACACACCGGCCTATGTGGACTATCCAGGAGCGCAGCGCAGCGTGCACTACCGGGAAAGCATCTGGGTCGGCTACCGCTACTACGACCGTCGGAAGATGCCGGTGGCCTACCCGTTCGGACACGGCCTGAGCTACACCGAATTCGAGTATTCGGACCCGCGCGCCACGGTCCACGGCAACGAGAACGTCACCGTGGAGGTGGCCGTCCGCAACGTCGGCGAGCGTGACGGATTCGAGGTCGTCCAGGTGTATGTGCACGACGACATCAGTACCGTCCCGCGACCGGAACGGGAGCTTCGCGGATTCAGCAAGGTCTGGGTTCCAGCAGGCGAAACCATCACCATCCGAGTCGAACTGGATCGCCGCGACTTCGCGTTCTGGGACGAGCACCGGAACCACTGGGCAATCGAGAGCGGCACCTTCACCATCGAGATCGGACACTCCTCGCGCGACATCCGGGCCAGTGTGAGTGTCGAGCTGGCCGGGGACACCCACTCGGTGGAAATCGTCGATCGGCGAACCCCGATGGGCCACTTCCTCGGTGATCCCGAGTTCGCCGCCATGGTCACACGGTTCATGGCAGCCTCTCCGCTGCTCGGTGGCGGCGCCGAGATCCCCCCGGAGGCCCAGCGCATCGTGACCGAGGTCATCAACGGTATGCCGCTGGAGAAGCTCCGCATCGTCTCCGCGGGCGCCTTCTCCAATGACGACATCGACGAGGTGCTCGCGCGTCTGGCGCGTTGACTGCTGCCCGGCACGCGCACCGGTCCTGGCTGCGCCCCCGGGCATGAAGGTCAGGACACCGGGCTCTACACGGAAGGCAATGGGCGGGCGGCCAGAGCAGGATGGCAGTGGCCAGTCCGAACTTGACGCCGGTTGGTACAGAGGGGTCTTCATGAGTCCCACGCCCTTCAACCACGGCTGGGGAGTACAGGACAAGATCCGGAGGCTCAATTGACACGATCATCGCCGTCGCGGGGCTTGCCGCACCGATTCCTGCCACCGCGGCCGTCAACTACTTCAGGAGCGTCGATCTGCCCTTCGAGCAAGGCGGCCCTTCGCGCAGTGGGTTCGACGTTCCTCGACAACCGGCACGTGGGCCGGGGCCGGCATCCCCCTGAATGCGATCGCTCCGGGCATGGTTTCGACGCCGATGACGAACGGCGCTCTCTCGTCTCAAGAAGGTCGCGACGCGGTCGCGTCATCGGCGAAGCCCGCTTCTGTCGACGGCGAAGCGCCACCCCGGATCAGGCCGAAGTTCGCTGCGACCGACTCTCGGGCGACTAAGCGGCACGCCGGCCGCGCGTGCGCAACAGAATGTCGGCGACGCCGTCGACCTGGGTCCGCACTTCCTGGAAAGTGGCTCGTCCACTGGACATACGGCTGACCGCGTCCACCAGAACACAGCCGATCGCGAGTCGTATGTAGGAAACGTCGTCGCGGGGTTCCGCAGCGAGCAGGTGATCGAACGCGGAGTAGAAGCCGCTGCTGCCCTGGTCGATGAGTTGCTGCACGTCCGGATCGGGCAAGGCCGTCACGTGCATCATGAGCACGGCCATGCCGGGGGCACGATCGAAGGCCCGCAGGACGCGGCGCAGAAAGTCCTGCACCAACAACAGTGAATCCTCGTCCTCGTCACGCTTCGACGACATGATCCGGCGCGTGAGTTTGCCCTGCCACTCGATGAACGCCGCGGCAAGGAGGTGATCCTTCGACCGGAAGTACCGGTAGACGGTGCCCAGCGCCACCCCGGACCGGTCGGTCACATCACGCATCTGGATCGAGGCCGTGCCGGATTCGGCGACGAGCGCGATCACGGTCTCGATGAGCCGTGCCCGACGGGCGAGCTGCCGACTCGTCATCATCTCGACAGCCAGGGGCGCCTGCGCATCAACGTCTGCCACGGATGTGTTCATATCAGTCGCCGCCGACTCGGAGAACGTCGCGGACGACACGGCGAAGGGACTTCCCGGTTTCCGTACGTGGATCGCGCTGCGCAGCACCGACGCACCGCGCATCCATCCCGCCGCAGGCGGTGCCGGTGTTGAGCCGGTCGAAGCGCCGGGCCCGGCAGGCCGTGCACTCGTGCGCCACCAGGCACGGAGGGCTCGTCGAGGACGAGGCAGTCGACAATCAGCATTCGATCCACGCTGTGCTCCAAGGATGACAATCGCGGTCCGCGGCGGCGTGATTCAGCGCCCAGGGTGGTGGACGAAGGTCAATTCGACCCTATCCGTGCCCACACATCTAGAATGCAGTTTCAGTTAGTTTTTTGTCCACTACCGTTGACCTAGGCGTTCTCCTGATGGAAACCTGCCCCCAACGAACCCGTAATGAAACGGGGTTCCATTCTCTGTCATGTCGTCCCGATCACCTCGGCACGTGACAGTGGCCTGAACCGGTGACCACATCGGCCAGGTGACCGCCCGCCTTTCCAAGAGGGCGAACGCAGACCCAGCCCAGCACACTCCTCCCCAGCGAAGGGCCTCCCATGTCGACTGCGCCGTCCGAGATCCGATGACTACCGACACGCCGTCGGCAGACGCGGCCGAGCAGACCGGCTCTGCGGTGGCCGTGCGCTACCAGCCGAAGACCCGGGCCTTCCGCCGCTACACGTACCTCTACGCTCTTGCCAGCCTCGGGATGATCCTGCTGTACGGGTCGATGACCATCATCCTGCTGCCGGTTCACGTTCAGCAGCTGGAATTCGCGCACGTCTTCACCGGGGCCGACGCGCAGGTACACCTGCACGACCTCAACGTGCTGAAGGAGCAGGTCGATGCGGGCAAGGTGACGCCGACGGCGGAGCAGCATCGGCTCCTGGGGCTCCTGAACAAGTTCAACTCGTCACGGGCGACCAGCCTTTCCTTGGTGACGACCGTCGGGGTCGTCATCACCATGCTCATCCAGCCGGTCGTCGGCCTGATGTCGGACCGGACCCGGTCGCGGTGGGGCCGCCGGGCCCCCTGGATCGCCGCCGGGGGTGTCGCGGGCGCGGCGATGGTCGCGCTGCTGCCGGTCGTGCCGTCCCTTGCCGTCCTGGTGGTCGTCTATTCCCTCACCCTGCTGGTGACGGGCTCCGGCCAGGGCCCGCTCATGGCCACGGTCGTCGACCGCGTTCCGGAGAATCGCATCGGCACCCTCTCCACAGTCACCGGCGTCATCGTCTACCTCGGCGGGATCGGCGGATCGGTGATCGCCGGGTCCCTGTTCGCGGCGGTCGGGCTCGCGACGTACTTCCCGCTCGCCGTGGCACTCCTGCTCACTTCGCTCTGCTTCGTCCTGTTGGCCCGGGACCGTTCGTCCCGGGACCTGGCCGTCGAACCCTTGCGGATCCGCACTTTCCTCGCCTCGTACGTACAAGCCCTCGGGGACCGGGATTTCCGGTGGGCGTGGGTCGCGAAGGTACTGTTCTTCATCGGCTTCGGCATCGCGAATGTCTACGCGCTCTACATGCTGCAGAGCTACGTGACGCCCGCGCTGTCGGAGAAGGAGGCTGCGCAGACCGCGCCGTTGATGCAACTCGCCGGCCTTCCCGCCGCGTTGATCGGCATGGTGGTCTCGGGCCGATGGTCCGACAAGATCGGCCGGCGTAAGCCTTTCGTGGTCTCGGCCTCGATCATCCTGGCCGTGTCCTTCCTCGTCCCGTTCGCGTGGCCGACGGTCCCGGCGATGTTCGTCCAGGCGGTCGTGGGGGGGTTCGGGCTCGGCGTGTACATCGTCGTCGACCAGGCGCTGTTCATCGATCTGCTGCCACACCGTGAGTCGGCGGGCCGTGACCTCGGTGTGGCGACGCTGGGCCAGAACCTGGGCCAGGCGCTCGGCCCCATTCTGGCCGGCCTGGTCGTCGCCTCGTCCGGCGGTGCCTACGGTCCTGTGTGGCCGATCGGGTTCGTCCTGGTCCTCCTGGCCGGGTTGATCATCCTCCCGATCAAACGCATTCGCTGAGTCTGCCGAAGGGACCATTCCTCGTGACCAAACCGATTGGCCCTCGCCATTACGCGGCTCACCCGGGCGGCCGCCCGGTGCTCGTCTGCGCGGGCGACAGCATCACGCAAGGAAAGATCAGCGCGGACTGGGTCCGCCGGGTCGCCACGGCCGTGGCCCCAACAATGGACACCGTCAACGCCGGAATCAGCGGGGACCTGGCCTGGAACCTGCTGGCCCGCCTGGACGCGGTGATCGCCTGCCGGCCCGCGATCGTGACGGTGCTCATCGGCACGAACGACATGGCCGCACAGATTTCAGCTCAATGGTCAGACGAATGCCTGAAGTCCAAACGTCTCCCGCAGCGCCCGACCCCGGAGTGGTACCGGGAAAACCTGCACCGGATCGTCGAGCGGCTGAAGTCCGAGACGTCCGCCGGAATCGCGCTCATGTCGCTTCCGCCGATCGGCGACACCACCGGCGGGCAATGGGGAGAACTCGTCGCGCCCTACAACGCGATCATCCACGAAGTCGCTACGCAGGCCGCGGTCCCGGTCTTGCCGGTCCACGAACAGATTGCCGGTCTGATCACGCCGGACAAGCCATCGGCGCAGTGGGACGGAACCAAGAAGCTCATGGGCGCGGCGACGGCGCGGCGGTTCCTGCTCCGGCAAACCTGGGCCGCCATCGCGCGCCGTCACGGTTTCACCACCACCACGGACGGCGTGCACCTGACCGAGCTTGCGGCCGCACAGATCGCCCTGCTGGTCGAACAATTCGTCGCCGCATCAACCAGGACCGAATGCGGGCAGCCGAGGTCGGAGCCACAGCCTCAGCCGGCCCCACCATCACATTCCGGCAACCGACCGGCACAGGAGAGTCCAGAGATGACCACGTCTTCGCCATCCCCCCAGGACGCCCCCACGCCCGATCGACCGCCGGCGCTCGACCTCGCCGAATTGGCAGCGAGGGCCGGGGTGCGGACTCCCCGCGAGTTCACCCGCCTGCTCGAACGGACCCCTGGCGGCCTCTCGCGGGGCCTGGCGCCTGGCCAGACGTGCCGCCTCCATGTGTTCGAGGTGGCCTCCCGCTCGGACGTGATCGTCGCCGAGTTCGACGACCTGCTCTTCGAAGCACCCAACTGGGGAGACAACGGCGAAACGCTCTACCTGAACGGGAACGGCGGGCTGTGGGAGTTTCCGCTCGATTCCTGCGGCAAGCCCCGTCGAATCGCCCACGAGGGCCTGCCGCACATCAACAACGACCACGTGCTCGACCCCGGCGGCGCCTCGATCTTCATGTCGGCGATGGACGGGCAGATCTACCACGGGTCCCTGAACGGCGGCCTCGTGCGCCGGGTCACCGACGATGATGATGCGTGGCACTTCCTGCACGGCGTGTCACCCGACGGGAAGACCCTCGGCTTCGTACGGATCGACACCCCGGGCAACCCGGCGAGGCTCGCCCTGATCTCCCCCGAGGGCGGTCCCGTCACAGTGCACGACACCGGCGCCGGCGCCATCGACGGGCCCGAGTGGTCCCCTGACGGCGAATGGATCTACTTCAACACCGAACGCTGGGCCAGCAGGCCCGGCCACTCCCAACTGGCCAGAGTGCCCAGTGCGCAGCCCTCCCCGGACAAGGTCGAACGACTCGCCTCCACCGACACCGTCGACTGGTTCCCCCACCTTTCGCCGGACGGGCGCCTCGCGGCCTACCTGCAATTCCCAGTGGGCACCGAGGGCCACCCGAAGAACCTGCCGGTGGAAATCGTCCTCGTCGATGTCTCGGACTGGACCACACCACTGGCCCGGGTGCCGCTGTTCGGCGGCCAGGGCACCATCAACGTCAACAGCTGGAGCCCTGACTCCACCCGCTTCGCCTTCGTCTCCTACCCCCTCGCCCCGACACCGACGCCGGGAGCGTCCGATGAACGGCCGATCCGTTGATCCAGGAGACACCTGTGATGACTGAGACCACCGTGGAGAACGAACAGACCTCGCAATACCTCGATGAGCCGTCAGCTTCGGCTTCGGACGAACAGTTGGTGGCGATGCCGGTCGACGGGGCCCTGGCGGGCCGACGGCCTGTAGCTGACCGGCGAGGGCGGACTCCAGCAGTTGACCAAGCGGGTGCTGAAGTCCGTCCTTGAAGGCGAGATCACCGACCACGTCGGCTACGACGAGCACGACAACGGCGGCCGGGCATCGGTCTGGTCCTCACCGATTTGATCTTGACCGTGTGCGGTGGCGCCGCTGGTCCCATCCGGCCGTTCGCCTTCATCTTGGTGCTGGTCGCCGCCTTCGCGGTTCTCCCGGTTCGACGCGTTCGCTGAAGCTCTTGCCGCGAAGGCATTCCCGACGCAGGCCGCAATTCATCATCGTTACCACCCACTTTGCACCGTAAGGAACCCGAGGAACTCATGGAGCTTCCGCTGATTCCCGCACCTGCCACTGCGGCCACCCACGAGGGCGTACTGGCTGTCACCAGCGCCACCGGGGTCCTCGTGGAGTCGGCCGGACTCGCGGGCATCGCCGCGCGATTCACCGAGGACGTCCGCATCGACTCCGGGATCTCCCTCAGCCTGGGGGGCGAAGCCGCCAGCGGCCCGCACATCCGCCTGCAGATCGACGACTCCGGCCTCGACAGCACCTCACCCGCCTCGGGACTGCGGGCCGACGGCAAGGCGACCACCGGCGACGCCGACGAACGCCACGGCCTCCAGATCACCGACAAGGGTGCGCGGGTATGGGGCTCGACGAAGGAGGCCGTGTTCCGCGGGCTCACCACCCTGCGGCAGCTCATCTCGACGCACGCGCAGGACGGCGTCGCCGAGCTGCCGGCCGCCCGTATCGTCGACGGGCCGCGGTTCGCCTGGCGCGGGCTGTCCCTCGACGTCGTCCGCACGTTCCACGAGCCCGCCACGGTCCGCCGCGTCATCGACATGTGCGCCCTGCACAAGCTGAACGTGCTGCACCTGCACCTGACCGACGACCAGGGATGGCGTATCGAGGTGCTGTCGCGGCCCTCGCTTACCGGGATTGGTGCCCTCGGCGCGGCCGACGACCGGCCCGGCGGCTTCTACACCCAGGCCGACATCGCCGGCCTGGTGGCCTACGCGGCCGAGAGTTTCGTGACCGTCGTCCCCGAGATCGACATGCCCGGCCACGCCACGGCGGCGATCGCCGCCTGCCCCGAACTCGCCTCGCCCGACGCCGCATCCATCGACCTCGGCGACGGCAACACCTTCGAGCTGAAGTGCCTGGACCCGGCCCGCGACGAGACATGGGCGTTCGTCGAGGACGTACTCGACGCCGTAGTGCCGCAGTTCCCGCAGAGCGCCTACCTGCACATCGGCGGGGACGAGGCCTTCGGCATGCCGGACGAGGCGCATGCCGCGTTTGTCGAGCGCACTGCCACCCTGGTACGCGCCCGCGGGAAGCGGGTGGTCGGCTGGCAGGAGATTGCCCGTGCCGCCATCGGCCGCGACGACGTCGTCCAGTACTGGATGGCGGCGGGTGAGATCGAGTCCGCCGGTGACACGCTCGGCGCCATGGTGCCGCCGGCACTGCTGCCGGTCCTGCTCGACAACCTCAGCAAGGCGAAGCACGACGTGCCCAGCGCGCGGGCGCGAGGCGCCCAGCTGCTGGTATCACCCTCCACCTGGCTCTACTTCGACCGACCGCACGCCGACGCGTCGTCCGACCCCGACCAGGAAGCGGCGCGGGCCCGCCTCGGCATGCAGCTGTACCCGCCGACCTCGATCCGCTCCGGCGTCGAGTGGGACCCGGTGGACGACACCCCGGAGGTCCTCGGCGACGACGAAATCGTCGGCGTCGAGGCGGCCGTCTGGTGCGAAACACTCGCCGACGACTCCGCGTTGGAACTCATGCTTCTGCCCCGGCTCGCCGCCCTGGCGGAGAAAGGCTGGGCGCAGCGGCACCCCACCGAGTGGGACGCGTACGCCGCTCGCCTCGGTCGGCAGTCCGTGGCCTGGCGGCGGCGCGACTGGAACTGGTTCCGCTCGGTGGAGGTCGACTGGGCCTGACCGCAGCAGCAGCCCGCATTTGATGAACCCCGAACGACCAAAGAAGGAGCCAGATGTACGCACACCCGCAGTCCCTGAGCGAACACACGGTCATCGTCACCGGAGCATCGCGAGGCGTGGGCCTGGGGATCGCGACCGCCCTGGCTGAGCGTGGCGCGCGACTGTTCCTCACCGACATCGACGGCCCCGCGCTTACCGCAGCCCACAACTCCCTCGAAGCCGTGGCACCGGCGGTGGCCAGCTTGCAGGCCGACCTCCGCGAGCCGCGATCGGCTTCGGTCATCGTCGACGCCGCCACGGCACGCTTCGGCACGCTCACCGGCCTGGTCAACAACGCCGTCTGGGTACAGAACCCCACACCCTTCGTCGAACAGGACGATGCCGCCTTCGCGCGGACCTTTGACACCGGTCCGCGCGCCACGTTCCATCTGATGAAGGCGGCCTATCCACACCTCAAGGCGGCCGGCGGCGGTTCGATCGTCAACCTCGGCTCCAGCGCGGGCACCGGGGGCGAAGAAGGCTTCGCCGCGTACGCGGGTGCCAAGGAGGCCATCCGCGGGATCACCCGCGTCGCCTCACTCGAGTGGGGAAAGGAAGCGATCCGCGCCAACATCATCGCCCCGTACGCCAACTCCGAGGGAATGAAGGCGTGGGAGACGGTCGACCCCGACGCCTACCACCGCGCCCTGCAGCGCAACCCCATGGGTCGCATCGGCGACGTCAAGGCCGACATCGGCGCCGTCGCCGCGTGGCTGATAGGCGATGAATCCACCTACATAACGGGGCGGACGTTCATGGTCGACGGAGGAGCCGGCGCCTACCGTTGAACTGGCGCGATCCAACCGAGCACGTATGCGAGGGCCTTCCCTGCCGCAGCAACTACGTCGACCGCAGCGCCATGAGTATGTACCGGCGAACAGATGTACTCCCAGGCCCGGCCGAGGTCGCGCGATGCGACAGCAACGACCTCAGCCGAGGGAGTGGTGCGAATCGCTTCGAGATCCGGGAGAACCGGGGGCGGGAAGAGGTTGGCTCGTGAGCGGGCCGCATACTTCCAGCTCATGGAGCAGGGCTACAGCACGCGGGAAGCCGCGGGGATCGTCGGCATCAACCTCCGCACCGGTAAGCGGTGGCGCGATGGCCGGCACTCACCGCCAGGCGGCAGAAGGGCGGTTCCTCCTGTACGGATCATGGAGGAACCGCCCTCGGCTTCTCGCTACCTCACCGAGGCCGAGCGCATCCGCATCGCCGACCGGCTGCGCGAGAACGCGTCGATCCGGCGGGTCGCCGCCGACCTGGGCCGCAGTCCTTCCACCATCAGCCGGGAGATACGACGCAACCGGCGCCCCATGCCCAATGAAGGCTGGACCTACCGGCCATTCGAGGCCGAGATACGTCGCCTGCGACCCAAAGCGGGCAAGAGCGGTCAGAACATCGAACTGCGGGAATTCATCCAGGACCACCTCATGATGCGGTGGAGCCCCGAGCAGATCTGCTGGCTCTGCGGACACGCTTCCCCGACCTGCCGGAGATGCACGTGACCCACCAGACGGTCTACCAGGCGCTTTACGTCCAGGGCCGCGGTGCACTGCGCCGAGAACTGACCCGCGCCCTGCGTACTGGACGGGTCATGCGCCGCCCTCACCGTCACGCCTACAAGCGCGTTGCCGGCCCGATCAGAAACATGGTGACTACCGGCAAGGGGAAGAGCGGACGGGTGAAGTACATGAACTCCCGATGATGCCTCGTGATCCCAAGCCCCGCCGATGGAATGTGTGAGTGGGGTGCATGGCTAGCCGTTGAGAAGCGGCAGGCGCTGGCCGGCAGAAGGTCACTCCGGCCCGGCGGACACCGCGGCCTCGGGGTAGAGGGAGCACCCACCCCGGTCGTATCTCATTCGTGTGGAACGTGGAAACCCCGTTGAGGTCCAGGCCGCTTTGGCCCGGTCAGCCGACCGTAGGGAAGGCTCAACTCCCCAGCGGGAACAGATCGGACTCCGATTGACTGGTGGCGGATCGAGGAAGACGTACGGCGTCTGCGGCAGAGAATCTTCACGGCATCGCAGGCAGGGGATCTGAGGAAGGTCCGCAATTTGCAGAAGCTGATGCTCCGGTCTCGTGCGAACACGCTCCTGAGCTTGCGACGGGTCGCGGAGATCAACGCTGGACGCGCGACGGCGGGAGTTGACGTGGCAACAGCACAGGGACGAGACCGGTGATCATCCGAGGTTCCCCGAGATGCGGAGTGTGTTGACAGAGGGTCAGATGGGACTCATGAGAGGATCTGTGATCACGGCTTCAACCGCCCCGGGTTCGATGGAGACATCGAAGACCCGTGGGGATCCGTTCATGGCTGCTCCCCGTAAGTACCCCGATGAACTTCGCGAGCGTGCGACCCGGCTGGCGATTGAGGCCCGCAAGGACCCCGGCACCCGTGCCGGCGCGATCAAGCGAATCGCCGACCAGCTCGATGTGCACCCCGAGGCCCTGCGGACCTGAGTCAAGCGCGCCGAGACTGACGAGGGACTCGTCCCCGGCACGACCAGCACAGACGCTGCCCACCTCGCGGAACTGGAACGCGAGGTCAGGGAGTTGAGCCGACCTAGAGCGTAGAACCAGATTCTCGCTACTGCAACGGTCGCATGCATGCCGGCCAGCCGACACCCCCTGGCAAGTTGACAGTAATCAGAATCTTGTTTCATTATTGATGTGCACTTCTAAGTCAGCGACACCGTGTCCAGTACTCGATACCCGGATGGCCGGCGCACACGTGAACGCGAACGGGTCTGGTCGGGTCGGCGTCCCGGGCGGACTCTCACACACCAATTGACCAGCTCCCTGCCGGAGTTCAGGTGCTATGTGCGCTTTCGACGATTCTGGTCCGACGGTACTCCAGGGCAACAAAGGATGGGTAGACGGTGAGCGAACAGACATTGGGAATTGTGGGAAGCGGAAACATAGGCGCAGCCGTGGCGAGGTTGGCCGTTCGTGCTGGCGTGCGTGTGCTGATCAGTAACTCCCGTGGGCCGAGAAGTCTCACCTCCTTTGCGGACGAGCTTGGCGGTGGGACACGGCCTGTGAGTATCGAAGAGGCCGCCCGCGCCAGCGAGTTGGTTGTGGTCGCGATTCCATTTCTGCGTTTTCGCGATCTTCCGCCAGCTTACTTCGAGGGACAGACGGTGATCGAGACTATGAACTTTGACCCGCGCCGCGATCAAGAAGTGGCCCACCTGCTGGAAGCAGGCTCCACGCCATCGGAGTTGGTACAAGCCCATCTTGCCGATGCGCACATTGTTAAGGCTTTCAGTAACATATTTGCGGCTCACCTGGAGTTGTTGGCCCGACCTGCCGGCGCGCCTGACCGAAGCGCACTGCCGGTCGTCAGCGACAACGGCGAATCCAAGCGTCAGGCGATGTCGCTTCTGAGCGCTTTGGGGTGGGATTCCGTTGATGTCGGCAGCCTTAGCGACAGTAACCTATTCGATCTGGGCACCCCGGCCTTCTGTGCTCCCTACATGAAGGATTCAAGCGGCAGTTGGTGGGATCGGTTGGATACCGACCCCGGCATGCCGCTGCCCGCATCGCAGCTACGTCTGAAACTCGACTCCGCCAGGTTGCCGCACGATCGAGATTGACATGAGGGCCACGAGACCCAGGGCAACTTCAAGTTCCCGGTAGGCCGTAGTCTGCCGATGGCCAGGTTCCGCAAAGCATTTGGCGGCGGAGCCTACAGGTGTACACATGGGAAATGAAGCATGGACATGGAGCTCCGGGGTCGCTCGTGCCGAGGATGCGGGACGTCACGCCGGGCGCGATCCTCACCGACTCGATACAGGAGCTCGTCACCGCGATCGCGTCGGCTCATGGATGGACCGGGGACTGGGCGGATCTCGAACGCTCAGCCGCGGCCGACTGGGTGCCCAACGATGTCGGCCGGTTCGGACGTCCGGAGGAGATCGCGGCCGCTGTCGCCTATCTGGCCGGCACGACCGCGGCATACGCCTCCGGGGCGACGATCCGGGTTGACGGGGGCCGATTTCCTCCGCATTTTGACCCGTCCGCCGACTCTCCCACATCTGGCTCGCAAGCAACTTGCGGCGGCTATTCCGATTCTTTACAGGTCCCGCCGCAGGTGCGACCCAGAGGGAGTAAGGCATCCACACGCAAGCCAAAGGAGAGTGAAATGGCGACCGATCCAAACGCTGACGTAATCGAGGAATTCAGAGCCCACCAAGGTGCCGTCGCCCAGGCCATGGGCGGGGCTCTCAAGGGTCTCGATCTCGTCCTCCTGCACCACATCGGCAGGAAGTCCAAGAAGGAATACGTCACCCCGGTGTCGCATATGACCCATAACGGATCATATTTGCTGCTCGGCTCTTTTGCGGGTGCTCCGACCGAGCCTCACTGGGTCGGCAATCTGGAGTCGATGGACCGCTTGACGGTTGAATTCGGCAATCGTACCGAGGAAGTGCGGGCCACGGTTTTCCGGGAGGGTCCGGAATGGGAACGTCTGTATGAGACTGCGCGTGCGCACTGGCCGTTCATTCGCGACTATGAGAAAAAGACGTCTCGAACGTTCCCCGTGGTACGCCTTGAGCGCGTTTCTGCTATCGGCTGACATGAAGCTATCCACCATCGATTGAGGTACCCGTGAAACAGGTGACCGTCCAGCCCATGGCGGACGTGCGCGACATGTATACGGCGCACACCCTGATGCGCCGGGAGTTCCGTCTCCTTCCCCGGGCCGTCCGCGACGTTGCCCCGGGCAACACCCGGCAGACCGCGATTGTCGCGGCCCACGCACAGAAGGTCTGTCTCATCCTGCATCTTCACCACAAGGGCGAGGATCTCGTCCTGTGGCCGCTCCTGCTGGAGCGAGGCGGAGAGCGGGCCGCTGCCATCGTGCCCACCATGGAGGAGCAGCATCACGGTATCGAGGCCGCTCTCCACGACGTGAACGAACTTCTGCCGACCTGGCAATCCACGGCTCAGGGAGGCGAGAATCTCGCCACGGCCTTCGACGTATTGCTCGACCGTCTGCTGGAACACATGACCATGGAGGAGCAAGAGATTCTCCCCCTGGCCGAGAAGTTCGTCACTGCCGCCGAATGGAACAAGCTCGGAGAGCACGGCCTGGCCGCAACTCCGAAGAAAGCCCTGCCCCTCAGTCTAGGAATGATGATGTACGAGGGGGATCCTGATGTGATCAAAGAGATCCTTTCGCACGCTCCTCTCGTGGCTCGCCTGATCATGCCGATCGTGGCCCCGCGCATCTACGCCTCACAGGCCAAACGGGTCTACGGCACCCCCACCCCGCCCCGCTGCGGAGCGTGATCGCGAATCCGACGCCGGGCAGAACAATGCGGGTACTGCACGGCGACGGGTACACCCTCGCCGCTTCATATCCGTGTCCCCCCGCTGCGAGAGGACACGGCCGACTTCCCGCCGACACACTCTTCGGCGGGGGGTGTCAGGCTTGAAACGACTCTCGGCTGGAGGCGTGCTCCTGTCAGCTTCCAGCCGTCTTCGGTGCGGTACGGACGCGGCCGCCAGGTTCTCCCGTACGTACCGCACCTGCTTGGTGCCGGGCATGGGCGCGATGTCGTGGCCCTGGGCCAGCAGCCAGGCCAGTGCGACCTGCCCGGGCGTGCAGTTCCTCTCGGCGCTGAAGGCTTTGGGGCGTCGACCAGCCGCAGGTTGTGCTCGAAGTTGTCCCCTTGAAACTTGGGCAGCGTCGACCGGAAGTCGTTGCTGTCGAATGCGGCGCCTCGGGCGAATCGGCCCTCCAGCGTGGCCCGGCCCAGCGGGCTGTACGCACGAGCGTGATGCCCAGCCGTCGGCACTCGGGCAGGACCTCGGCCTCCGCATGTCCGGTCCGACCTCGCTCAGGCCGATCGCGCAGACCTTGCCCTGCGTGACGAGAGAGGCCATCGCCCCGACGGTTTCCTCGATCGGCACGCTCGGGTCGAGGCGGTGGTAGTAGTACAGGTCGATCCGGTCGGTGCCCAGCCGGAGCAGACTGGCCTCGCAGGCCGCCCGGACGTACTCGGGCCGTCCGTCGAAGGAGCTCCCGCCCTCCGGTGTCGGACGAGCCGCGCACTTGGTGGTGGATCAGTGCCTGTCGCGTCAGCCGTTGTCTGGCGCATCATCGACGCAGCGTCCAAGGCCGCGCGCCGTTCGACGAGCTGAGAGTGTCGCGGACGACGCGGCGAAGGAGCTTCCCGGTTTCCGTGCGCGGCAGCGTGTCGACGAACTCGTAGTGGCGTGGGCACTTGGCTCGGGTCAGCACCGAGCGGCAGAACCTGTCGAGTTCGGCAGGCAGCAGTTCGCGGTGGTGTTCCCCGTCGGCGAGCTGGACCACGGCAACGACCTGGTTCCCCCATTCGGGGTCGGGCATTCCGACCACGGCCACGTCCGCGACCGCAGGGTGCTCAGCGAGGTGCTGTTCGACCTCCGCCGGGTAGACGTTGACACCACCGGTGATGATGAGGTCGACCCGCCGGTCCAGCAGATACAGATATCCGGCGGGATCGACGCGGCCGATATCACCGGCGGTGGCATACCCGTCGGCGCGGACGGTGGCGGCGGTCTTGAGGGGGTCGTTGTGATAGCGGAACGGCGGTTGCCCGGCCGGAAAGTAGATGAGGCCGGCCTCGCCTGCCGCGACAGGTTCGCCGTTCTCGTCGAGAATCTTGGCGTCTATGAGGCGCCCGACCGAACCGGGATGTGCCATTGCCTCCGTCGGGGAAATGACACTTACGAGCCCTTCGGTCGAGGCGAGGTATTCCCAGACGACCGGACCGAGCCAGGCGAGCGCTCGTGCCTTCAGGTTCGGTGGGAAGGGGGCACCCGCGGCGACCACGGTCTCCAGGCTGTCCAGGTCGGCGGCGGCCCGCACTTCCTCCGGCAATTCGAGGAGCCGGTGGAAGTGCGTCGGCACCAGGTGAGTGCTGGTCACGTGATGTTTCGCCACGGCGGTCAGGAACGCTTCGGCGTCAAAACGCGGTTGCAGTACCACGGTGTGGCCGAGGTGCAGCGCGTTGACCGCAAAGGTGTTGGGCGCGGAGTGGTACAGCGGAGCCATGACCAGGTGAACGCCGTCGAACGCGCGGAACCCGAACAACCTTGTCATGCGGTCCATCGCGGGCAGCACCTCCTCCGGCAGGATGGCCGCCAGTGACCTGCGAACGCCCTTGGGCGCCCCGGTGGTGCCGGACGTGTAGCCCATGGTCGCGCCCAAGCGGCGGTCCGCCGGAGTGCCGGCATCGGCTGCGGTGAGCCACGCCTCGTAGTCGTGCCAGCCCGCTACAGGAGTGCCGACAACGAAGCGGTGCTCGACGAGCTCGTCGAGCACCGGGGCGAGGGCTGCTGCGAGGTCATGCGACGCGACAAGCACCCGTGCGTCCGAGTCCCGGACGATGTAGGCGACTTCGGCCGGGGTCAGATGGGCGTTGATCGGCACCCGGTACATCCCGACCTGCTCCACACCGAGCGCGACCTCGAAGAACGAGGGCTCGTTGCGCAGGAGGTATGCCACGACGTCGCCGTTGCGCAGACCCAGCGCACGCAGCGCGTTGGACAGCCTGTTGCCGCGCTCGAGAAGCAGCCCGAACGTCGTCGTCGTATCGTCTGCTGCGACGATCGCGATCTGGTCCGGGTACGTGGCGCCGACCGAGTAGGCGCCGATCGGCAGGGTGAGATCGGTAGCCATTGCGGATCTCCTTTCTCGACGATGGGCCGGCCCCTCTTAGACGGCGGACTTCTCCAGGATGTGCACGGCACATGCCTGGCCGAGCCCGATGACGTGGGCGAGTCCGACCTTGGCGCCGTCGATCTGGCGGGAACCGGCTTCTCCGCGCAGGTGGGTCGCCACTTCCCAGATGTTGGCGATGCCGGTCGCCGACACCGGGTGCCCTTTGGATTCGAGCCCTCCCGACACGTTCACCGGGATGCGGCCGTCGCGCCAGGTCGCTCCCGACTCGAACAGGTCGACGGCTCCTCCTGGCGCGCAGAGGGACAGGTTCTCGTAGTGCACAAGCTCGGCCGTGGCGAAGCAGTCGTGCAACTCGACCAGGCCGAGGTCCTCCGGCACGACACCGGCAAGCTCGTAAGCCTGGCCGGCCGCCTGCTGGGTGAGCGTATTGACGTCCGGCAGGACCTGACACCCCTCCTCCCAGGGGTCGCTGGTGAGCACCGAGGCGCTCACCTTGACGGCGCGACGCCGCTGTTGCAGCGAGAGCGTGCGGAGCTTGCTGTCGCTCACGACCACCGCCGCAGCCGCCCCGTCGCAGTTGGCCGAGCACATCGGCCGGGTGTTCGGGTAGGCGATCATGACATCGTTCATGATCTCTTCCAGCGTGAACCGCTTCTGGTACGCGGCGAGCGGGTTCAGGGTCGAGTGCGCGTGGTTCTTCTCAGCGATGCGTGCGAACAGCTCGAAGTCGACGCCTTCATGGCGCCCCGCGTACTCCATGCCGATCTGCGCGAAGACCCCCGGCATCGTGTCCGTCCTGACACGGCCTTCCAGGGACGTCACCGCTCCCAAGCGTCCCTGCGGGCTCCACTGCTCGTCTGCCTTCGTGGCCGCGCCGGCGCCGAGCAGCCCCGTCCCGGACAGCTTCTCGACGCCGACCGCGAGCCCCATGTCGGTCTCGCCGGCCTTGACGGCCATGATCGCGACGCGCAGGGCTGTTGCGCCGGTCGCGCACGCGTTGGCCACGTTGTAAACCGGCACGCCGGTCTGCCCGATCTGCTTCTGCAGGCTCTGACCGAACGTCGCGGGACCGCCGAAGAGATTGCCGGCCGCGAGGACACCGATGTCGTTGATGCCGACACCGCCATCGGCCAGCGCACCGAGCGTGGCTTCGACCGCCAGGTCGATGGTGTCCTTCTCGGGGTGCTTGCCGAACTTCGTCATGTGGATCCCGAGAATCCAGACGTTCTCAGTCATTGCCGTCGCCCTCCTCGGCCGGCTCGAAGCCGTAGCTGATGGCCTGGACGCCGGCGGCGTCGGTTCCAATCGGGAATGTGGTCAACCGGAGCTTCATACCGAGCCACACGTGGGCGGGATCAGGAGCAGTGTTGACGACCAATCCCTGGACGGCGGTGCCCGCGCAGTCCGCGATCGCGGCGACATACGGCACCGGGACACCGTCCGCCGCGACATTGACGATCGTGAAGGCCCGCAGGGTGCCGTCGCGTTCGACATCGGCTCGGGTGAACTCGGTCCTCCCGCAGGCGGCGCAGGCGTTGCGCCGGTCGAAGTACCGGGCCTTGCAGGCGGTGCACTCGTGCACGACCAGGTGCGGGGGCTCATCAAGGACGAGGTAATCCACGATGGGCGTTCGGTCCACGCTGTGCGTTCGATCCACGCTGTGCTCCCAAGGATGAGAACCGCACCCCGCGGCGCGAGGCGCTCGAAGCTGTCCGATCGGCGTGCAGCGAGAATACGGTTTCACTTAGCGGTTGTCCACAAGGCTGCCATAGGCACATCCAAGCTGGTCGGACAGCGAGGTTACGGTCCAGCAGAGTGCACCCTGCACCAGGCAATGAAACAGAGTTCTAGCTACGGTGCGACTGCTTGGCGGTCAGCATGGCTTCCCAGGCGTCGGGCTCTGCGGCGATGAGTCGCGCGGTCAGAGCTACGTCGTTCCTGGTCATGAGGCTGTTCAAGCATCTCCGCGCGAGCCCGAAGACAGCGTTCGTGGATGCGAGCGTGATCTCGAGTGCGGGCAGTCCGGGGTCGATGGAGCCGTCTTGCCGCCTTTGCGCGAAAGCCGACAGGACCTCGTGAGGGGCCCGGTGGTGAAGGTCAGGCCCTCGCCCAGCGCCTGGAAGTCCGCCGTGGCCCGGACGATGGGAGCGGCGGTGGACAGTGAGCCGGCGCCGGTGCGCAAGTAGAACTTCGTCCACTCTGTGCGGGCCGCCGCCGGCGTGAGCGCCTCGCAGATCTACTACTGCTTCGACGGCAAGGACAGCCTCATCCGCGCCGTCATCGACCACCAGAACCGAGAGCGTGCTCGGAGTGCAGAAGCCACTGCTGGCCAACCTCGACAGCATCGAGGCGTTGGAGGCGTGGCGCGACGTCATCGCGAGCATCCATCGGGACGGGCGCAACCAACAGGGTTGCCCCGTGGGCAGCCCGACCAACGAGCTGTCCGGGTCAGCCCCGGAGGCGCGGGCCGACCTGCGGGACGGCTTCAGCCGATGGGAACACTCGCTGCGGCACGGCCTGCGCACGATGTGGGAGCGTGGCGAACTGCCCCACCGGCTCGACCCCGAGCGCTTCGCCCTCGCATTGCTCGCCGCGGTCCAGGATGGCCTGACACTCACCCGGGCCCGGCGCGACACCGTTGTGCTCGAAGCGTCCCTCGACACCCTGGCCGACTGCCTGCGCGGCCACTCCGAACACTGACGCCGGTGCGAAACGGGGCCGCGTTCTCGGTGTGACATTCGGGAGAAATACGTCTCGGTACTTTATAGAATGCATAGAATTCGATTCTATGAAGTACCGGCTGCCGGGAAGGAGCCGGTGGTAAGATCTCGCTTGTGTCAGCTGCCGTTTCACCCGTTCCGCTGTCCATCGAGATGATGACGAGTCGACAGCTCGTCCGCCGTGCTCGGCTCATCGAGACGATGATCGAGCTCGTCAACGAATCCGGTTCGGCGTCGATCCAGATGCGTGACGTGACCGAACGGTCAGGAGTGGCACTGGGCACCGCCTATCGGTACTTCCGGTCGAAGGATCACCTCCAGGCTGCAGCGCTGGTGGAGTGGCAGGGCAAGGTCACGCGCCGCATCCTGGTGTCGAACCGCGACCCGGACTCGGACGTGCTGCTGCTGGTGAAGGACTTCCTGCGGCGTGCCCTGCAGGCCTTCGATCGCCTCCCCGGCATGGCTGCCCTCACAGTGCAGATGCTGGCGTCGGCCGAGCCGGAGGTCCAGCGGCTGATGGAACAGAACTCCGAGCTGCACGTCGCCGCGTTCGACCACCTGCTCGCCGGCGTGCCCGAGGACGAGATCCCCTCCATCCGCCTCGCGATCCACTGCGTGCTGTGGGATGCAGTCAAGCGCATGTCCAGCGGGCGGATCACGTTCCAGGAAGCGCTCGCTCAGGTCGAAGGCGTCGCCGACATCTTGTTGGGCGCCCGTGCGCGGCGTTCCGATGCCCTGCGGGGGAACCGCTCCGAGCGCACCTCTGCATGATCCGGCACTGGCCCGGAGCCTCGCCGAGTTCATCCGCGAACTCGTCGTCGCCGGCACCCGCGAGAGCCTGGCCGCCGTCCGCGCCCGGGGCAAGGTCGACGGCCGCCCCACCGTCGTCGACGAGGACCTGATCCGGGCATCCCGGCTCTTCAGCCGGCCGAAAACATCAGCCGCCCGTTCGCTGCTGTAGGTGTGGGCCGCGAGCCATTCGATCGGGTGCAGCTGCCGGAACCAGCCGTTGTAGTCGCCTGTCGCGAGGCTGATGGCCCGCAGTCGGCGGCAGGGCTCGAAACCCGGTCGGGCCCGTGGCCGGCGGCCGTCAGCTCAGGACGGACCGCAGGCTGGGGTCCCACAAGGTCGGGTCGCCGCGCGCCGCCGATCGGCACCGTCCGGTGCCTGCTCCGCCGCAATATCGATCAGGTACGGACAGTCCACAGGCGCACGTACTTACCGATATCGGAACGCCTCCCGCCGACACCCGCACAGCCACGGCGCCGGGCAGGCCCGCGGTGCCGTGGCAGCCGCGGGCCTGCGGGGTGGTGGTGTCAGTGGTCCTTGTCCGAGAAGGTTGCGAACCTGGGTTCGCGGTCCGTGGGTGTGGGGGCTGGTGTGTGAGTGGCGAGCTTCTCGCCTTCGATGTCGACGTTGGGCAGGATGCGGTCGATCCATCCGGGCAGGGACCAGGCGTGTTTGCCGAGGAGGGCGAGAGCGGCGGGCACGATCGTCATGCGGACGACGAAGGCGTCGAAGGCGACAGCGACCGCGAGGCCGAATCCGAGTGACTTGAGCATGGCGTCGTGCGAGCCGACGAAGCCGGCGAACACGCAGATCATGATGAGGGCCGCGGCTGTGACGACGGTGGCGCTGTGTTTGAAGCCTGATTCGATCGCGGTACGGGCGTCGGCGCCGTGGACGTACGCCTCGCGCATGCGGGTGACCAGGAATACCTGGTAGTCCATGGCCAGGCCGAAGACGACGCCCACCATGAGGATGGGCATCAGGCTCATGACCGGCCCTGTCTGCTCCAGGCCGATCAGGTCTTTCAGCCAGCCCCACTGGAAGACGGCGACGAGTGCGCCGAAGGAGGCGAGCACCGACAGGAGGAAGCCGAGGGCCGCCTTGACGGGTACGAGGATCGAGCGGAAGACCAGGATGAGTACGAGGAAGGCCAGGCCGACGACGAGGGCCAGGTAGGGCACGATCGCCGCGCTGAACTTGGCCGAGACGTCGATGTTGAGCGCCGTCGTACCGGTCACCAGAGAGCGGGCCCCGGTGTCCGACTTGAGGTCGGCGGCAACCGAGCGGACGGCGTCGACGAGGTTCTTGGTGGCTTCGCTGCCGGGTGTGCTCTTGGGGATGACGGTGATGATGGCGGTGTCGCCGGCCTCGTTGAAGGCGGCCGGGGTCACGGCGGCCACGTCCGGCAGACCGGCGAGGGACTTGCCCATGTCCGTGGCGCTGGTGCGGGCGACGGTGGGGTCCTGGTCGTCGACGGTCACCGTGAGGGGACCGTTGAAGCCGGGCCCGAAGGACTGCGCCAGCATGTCGTACGCCTGGCGCTGGGTGGAGGAGGTGGCCTTGGCGCCGTCGTCAGGCAGTCCCAGTTCGAGTTTCGTGGCAGGCAGGGCGATCACACCGAGGGTGACCACGCTCAGCAGCAGCACCTTCACAGGCCTGCGCAAGACGTAGGAGATCCACCGCTGGCCCAGCCCCGCCTTGGCCGCCTTGGCGGTCCCGGCCGTCCCGGTCTCGGGAGTGGTCTGCGCGCGCGGCTTGCCGCGGACGCGTTCACCGGCGAATCCCAGGAGCGCGGGGATCAGGGTGGTGGCGACGAGGACAGCGATGACGACGGCACCGGCGGCGGCGAGGCCCATCGCGGTGAGGACGGGCAGGTTCACGACCAACAGACCCGCGAGTGCGATGACCACGGTCAGTCCGGCGAAGACGACGGCGGACCCGGCCGTGCCGTTGGCCCGGGCGGCGGCCTCGCGCGCGTCGTAACCGTCGGCGCGCTCCGAACGGTAGCGGGAGACGATGAACAGCGCGTAGTCGATTCCCACGGCGATACCGAGCATCGTCGCCAACGCCGAGGCGTTGCTGGTGAGGTCGAGCGGACCGCTGATCGCGGTGATGGCGGCGGCACTCACGCCGACCCCGACCACAGCGGTGAGCAGCGGGAGACCGGCGGCGATCAGCGAGCCGAAGGTGATGACGAGGATGACGGCGGCCAGGGCGAAGCCGATGGCCTCGGCCATGAAACTCTCCGTCGGGGCAGCCAGCGCGTTGCCGGACGCCTCCACCGTCAGCCCCTGGTCGCGGCCCGACTCCAGCGCCTTCTCCAGACCGGTGTGATCACCGTCGGTCAGGTCCGCGTCCTTCGCGGAATAGGTGGCCTGGGCGTAAGCGGTGGTGCCGTCCGCGCTGACAGTGCGCGTCGCGAACGGGTCGCTGACCTGGGCCACCCGCGGGGATGATTCCTTCACCTCGGCCAGGGTCACTTCGAGCGCGGCCTTGTTCGCGGCGCTGCCGACCTCCTCCCCGCCGGGAGCCCGCACGACGATGCGAGCGGTGGCCCCGTCGGCGTTGGCCGCCGGGAACTTCTCCCCCAGCAGGTCGTACGCCCGCTGGGCCTCGGTGCCGGGCAGGGAGGTGCTCGAGTTGGTGGGACCCGAACCGCTGACGGCGCCGGCGCCGACCACGCCCAGAACGAGCGCCCACAGGACGACGACCAGCCAGCGTCGCCGGAAGGCGAACCTGCCGATCCTGTGAAGGAAGGTAGCCATGGGGAGGATCTCCGATCAAGGGTGTTTTGGGGTGTGCGGTGCCGTGAGTCCGGTACGCAACGGGGTTCGGGGCGGGTGCGGGGCTTTGAAGGCATACAGAAGTAGGGAGGCGGCGCTCAGGCCGCTCTTCGGAGGATGCGGAATTCGCCGACGGAGACAGACGGCGCGGCCGGGGGGACCGGCCTGTGGCGGGAGCGGGCCGTCGTGCCGGAAATTAGGTCACAGGGAGGCGGCGGCCCGCGGTGCCAGCGCGGGCAGGAGAACTGTGTCGAGAATGGTCTCCATCAGCCCCTCGGTGGCGTAAGTGCCGTAGAGGATGTCCTGCGCGAGCCAGGGGCCGAGCAGAATCTGGGGCGTCAGCCCGATGACCGGGTTGCCGGCCGCGATCTCACCTCTGGCCACCGCGCGGTCGAGCAACTGGGTCAGATTTTCCAGGATCGGATGGATCAGAATCTCGCGGACGACCTCCATCAGCCCCTCGTTCTCCGCGATGGCGGCGGACACCGACGCGAACATGTGATTGGCCGGGTCTCCGGCCGTCAGAGTGCTCACCACTCCCTGCAGATCTCCACGCAGACTGCCCGTGTCGATCTGCCCTATGTCACCACCGCGCTCGCTCTCGTGAGCCCTCCACGCCGAGACCACCAGCCGCGGCTTGCTCTCCCACTGCCGGTAGAGCGTCGCCGTGCTGCACTTCGCCTGCCGCGCGATCGCAGCCATCGTCACCCGGTCGTACCCGACCTCGCCGACCAGTTCCGCCGTCACCCGCAGCAGCTCACGCTCCCGCTCCGGAGTGAGTTTGCGGTAGCCCGACGCCACCGGCACCTCCGCCATAGCCGCACCCCATCATCCGTAACTGACATCCCTAGCTGACATCAGAACTGTAGCCACCCTCATCATCGAAAATCAAGTTTCCGAAAATTCGATTTCCCGAACGAGTCGGTGAGGACGAGGCCTGCTCCCGGGCCAGTGGGGTTGGGGTGCGGAGTGCAGAAGCTCTTCTCAGATGAGAATCCCTGCATCGCACCGCCGTGCTGGGCGGACTGCCATGATCGCCCTGGTCGTCGCGGGTGGCCTCAGCCTCATCGGCGTCGCTATCAGCAACGCCGCCACCGGCCGCCGCAGCCCCCGTACCGACGATCAGGTTGAAGCCTAAGACGAGGACGATCGACACCACGAGGACTCCCTGTACGGCGGGTACGTCACCGGCCTGGGCGGAGTCGTTGGCGAATCTGCCGAAGCCCTGCAGACCGAAGATCCACTCCGTCACGACGGAGGCGCCGACCAGGGACGGGAACTTCAGGCCCAGGGTGGCGAGCGTCGGCCCCAGGCCGTTGCGCAGCACAGGCCGAAGATCCGGCGGGGGCTCAACCCCCGTACCACCGCGCCCGTCACATAGTTCTCGGAGTAGGCGCCGATCAGACTCGTACGCAACTGGCGGGCGATGTCGGCGATGACGTCGAAGCTCAGCGCGAATGTCGCGACCGACAGACTCACGCCCAGGCCGAGGCCGATGAGGGTGGAGATGTCGGCGCCGTTGGTCCAGCTGGTGCCGAGCTGACCGTGCAGAACGCCGCCGAGCCAGTCCCCGTACTGGACCAGGAAGGGCCGGTGGAGGCCCCATTGGGCCTCCACCCGGGCGATCGCCTCGGGAGTCGCCTCCTTTCCGGAGCCGCCCTGACGTCCCCGCCATGACCGAGCCGTTGACGTCCCCCGGTGACGGGTTCCATCCACACCTTCCCGGAAGCTGTGGATGGGCCAGACGCACGTGGCCCCCGCGACCTCCTCCTCCGACCACCACCACGGGGAGTCCGAGACCGCCATCCATGTGGTCGGCGGACACCCGGAGTTCGTTTTCCTGGACGACTCGGGCGACGAGCCGGTGGAGGTACGGCTGCGCACCGCACCGGGCGACTACATCTTCGTCCCGCCGTTCGTGCCGCACCGGGAGGAGAACCCCGACCCGACCGAGGAAGCCGTGGTCGTCATCGCCCGCAGCACCCAGGAGGCGATCGTGGTGAACCTTCCCCGGCCGTACGCGCTGCCGGCGGATCAGTGACCCACCCGTCCTCGGACGGCGTGGGCCCGCTCGCGAGGTGAATGGTTCTCGTAAGCCATCGCAATGAGCATCGATGATGTTTAAAGTGTGTCTTTTCGCACACATTGAATGCTCGTTTGGTGTGGTGTTCAATCCCCGTATGAGCAACGCAGACCGGCACGGCATGATCGCCCAGGCCGTCAGGGAGTCGGGCAGGATCACGGTCCAGGAACTCGCGGACCTGACCGGCGCCTCGGAGATGACGATCCGGCGCGACCTCGACACGCTGTCCGCGCAAGGTGTCCTCGAACGCGTCCGCGGCGGTGCGCGCACCTTGCTGCTCAGGGGTGAGGAGCCGCCCTTCGCGCTGCGGGCTCACGAGGCCGTCGACGCCAAGCGCCGCATCGCCGCCGAGGTGGCCTCACTCATCGCCGACGGCGAGACCGTCCTCCTCGACAGCGGCACCACCTGCCTGCAGATCGCCCAGTTGCTACGCCGGCGGCCGGTCACGGTGATGTCACTGTCCCTGCAGGCCATCCAGGTACTCGACCAGGGTTTCGGTCCGTCCACGCTGATGGTCCCAGGTGGACGGCCCCGGGCCGCCGAGGGAGCCCTCACCGGCCCCCTCACCCTCGCCTCCCTGTCGGCACTGCGCTTCGACACCGCGATCATCGGCTGCTGCGGCCTGAGCGCGGCCGAGGGCCTGACCGCCTACGACCTCGACGACGCGGCGGTGAAGAAGGCCGCCATCGCCTCCAGCCGCCGCATCGTCGTCGCCACCGACGGCAGCAAACTCGGCCACACCGCCCACGCGCATGTCAGTCCCGCCACGCTCCTGCACACCCTCGTCACCGACGACACAGCATCCGCCGACGAAGTGGCCGCGCTCGAAGGCACCGGCATGGTCGTCAAGATCGTCTGACGATTGCGCGCGTCAGGGCGCTGAGCTGCTGGGCGAGGAACTTCAGGCGTACGGCACTGTGCCCGCCCTGCCGGGTCTCCAAGGCGTTCGCGAACTCACCGGCCATGCCGATGAGTTCACCCGGCCGTGCCGGGGGCCAGGGGGCCCCGCGCTCACCGGCCAAGATCTGTCGCAAGTCGGCCCATTAGGGTCGAGGGCATGACGTCACCCCTCGCCGGCAGTGCCTTCGACCTGCTCCGCCTCGACGCCGTGCCCGACCAGGAGGCGCTGCGCCGGGCCTACGAACTCCCCGGCGAGGCGGCCGTGCGCAAGCAGATGACCGAACTCACCGAACAGACCGAGCGGTTGATCGGCTGCTCATCGCTGGTCCTGGTCGCCAGCGCGGACGCCGAGGGCAACTGTGACGTCTCGCCGCGCGGCGGCCCCGCCGGGTTCGTCGCCGTCCTGGACACACGGACGGTGGCGATTCCGGACGCGACCGGCAACAAGCGGCTGGACACCCTGCAGAACGTCATCGCCACCGGACGGGCCGGGCTGCTGTTCGTCATCCCGGGGCGCACCACGACGCTCAGGGTGAACGGCCGGGCGTGCGTCTCCACCCGCCCGGAACTGCTGTCGCAGCTGACCGCCGTGGGCAAGCCGCCGGCCAGTGCGCTGGTGCTGGGTATCGAGGAGGTCTACCCGCACTGCCCCAAGTCGCTCCTGCGCAGCGGGGCCTGGAAGCCGGAGCAGTGGCTGCCGGCGGACGCCCAGCCGGCCTCGGCCGAGGTGACGCTGGCCCAGCTGCGGATGCCAGAGCTGACGATCGCCGACATCGAGCAGGCGGAGGCGGACGCGCTGAAATACCGGTACGAGTGACGGGCCGACCAGCGATCGCTGCCCACCGGCCCGCCGAGCCCCCGGACCGGCACGCAGCCCGTTACGCCTGGTCACTGTCATGCGCAGTGGGCGTGGACGTAGCGTGGCGGTGCGGCTCATGGTGGGTGATCCCGTGTGTCTGCCGCGGCGGGTTGCGGCCGCGATGCTGGGCGGAGTGCGGCGAAGGCGTGGATGACGGGAGCGAGCCGGTCGGGTGTGGTGCCGTGCAGGACCAGCTCGTCGGCGCCGGCGTCGAGGTAGTCCTGAAGCCGGGCGGCGCAGGTACGAGGGCTCCCGGTCGCGGTGGAATCGTCGAGCCAGGTTTCGGGTATCAAGTGGGCGGCCTCAGCGAGGTCGAGGGGGTCGAGGACGGCATCGGCGTACGTGTCGCCGAGTCGGACGATGTGGGGATGTCCGCGCAGTCGTCGAAACGCGTCCAGGTCCCAGCCGTTCGTCCGGACCAGCCGTTCTCCGCCGACGGGAGCCTGGAAGTAGGTCGCCGCCCGCCCCGCTATGACATCCCTGGCCTCAGGTGTCGGGTCGGCCGCGGTGAGGACGGTGGCGTAGATGCGCACGGCGTTCGGACCGCGGCCACAGGCTGTCGCGGTCCGGCGGACACGGGCGGCGATCCGTGCGACTGCCTGCGGCGTGGTGAACGCCGGCAGGAGCACACCGTCGAAGTGCTCTCCGGCGAGTCGCAGGGACTGCTCACCGATCCCGGCCAGGACGACACGGGGCGGAGGTGTGGCCGGCAGCTCCCGGAGCTGAAGCCTCGGGAAATCGCCTGCGGGGCCGTGGTAGGTCACCTCTTCGCCGTTCCACAGGCGGCGCAGCATGGTTACGGTGTCGACGACCATTCGTGCCGTGGCGGTCGGCGGCACACCGAGTCCGGACAGCCAACTGCCGCCGCGTCCGAGCCCGAGCAGAAAGCGGCCCGCGGTCAGCGACTGCACGGTGGCCGCGAGCGAGGCCAGCTGCAGAGGGTGCCGGGTCTGAAATGGGACAACTCCCGCGGCGATGCCGGGTCTTGTGGTGCATGCGGCCAGTGCGCCTGCGAGCGCGCCGACATCCTTCGTACCGAACTTCTCGGAGATCCACAGATTACTGAGCCCGAGTGCCTCTCCGGCCTGCGCCTGGGCGATGCCCGCCCGCGCGTCAGGCACGCGGCCGGACAGGATGTATGCCCCCAGCGGCAAGGCGGCGGGAGTGGAAGGGGTGTCGCTCACGGCATCCTGCCGTCGTGGTGCGCGCTTGCGCCGTCACGCCGCACGGCGAGCAGGGCCTGGAGGCAGAGCGCGGTGGTGACGGCGCGGCTCCCCCACACTCTGGCGTGGTTGTCGAGCCAGGGCACTGCCTCCCATGAGCCGTCAGGGAACTGGCTGCCGATCAGGAGCCGGCAGTCGTCAGGGGACACGGAGGTGCCGCCCGCGGTCAGGGCCAGCATGGCCAGGGCCCGGTTGAGAGGATCGGGTGCGGGTGCCTGCGCGAGGAAGCGTGCGGCCCGGGCGATCTCTTCTTCATGTCCGCCCAGGGCGGCGAGGTGGCGTACGGCGACGTAGGTGCTGTAGCAGGTTCCCACGTACCAGGATGCTCGCCAGAAGCCCATGGCCTGCTGCTGGTCGATCAGCCAGCGGGTGGCCGGGCCGACGAGCCGGCTCAGTGGCAGGGGTCCGATGTGCTGCTCGTACAGGTGGGTGGCGTGTGCGAGGTTGGCGACCACCTCGGCGTCGCGGCCGGTGTCGTTCCGGCCTCGGCCCCAGAGCCGGTTGGCCGCATCGCGTTCGCCGGGCACGTCGAGCAGCCAGGTGTTGACGACGCCGTCGTCCCATGCGTTGCGCGCGGCGAGAGCTGTGGCGGCTCGCACGACTGCGCTGTCGGCGCGGCCTGTGCGGATGAGGATACGCAGGACTTGGGCCAGGGTGTCGGCGTCGTGCGGTAGGGGATCGAAGCCGGGGAAGTACCGCCAGGAGACGCCGTCGCGTTGGGAGAGCAGCCAGGCGGTGTTGTCGTGGGCGAGTGGCTCGCATTCCTTGTAGCCGGCATCCACGGCGTCCAGGAGTGCCTCGGTGATGGTGGCCACATGGTAGACGGCGCCCACGCAGCGGAACTCGGCGAACCTCCCCGGCTCTGCTCCCGCCCCTGGCCGGGGCGGGGCCGACTGCTGCTGGTGGAGCTCGGTGAACTGCGCGGTGGAGTAGGTGCCCATGACGTGTGTGGCGTCCGGGTAGGACAGTTCGTGCTGTCCCGCCAGGTATTCCAGTGCCCGTTCAACGGCGGTGGCAACGGTCGAGGGCTTCATCAGGTCACGGCCTCCGGTGAGGTCGACACGGGTGGCTCCTCGCGGGAACGCACGGCCAGCGGAATGGGCCCCGGCATCGGGATGAGCGTGGTCACGATCCGGGCCGGTTCGTCGCACACCGGAACCAGGGTGTGCTGTTGGGCAAGGGTGGCGAGGAACACGGACGCCTCGGTGTGGGAGAACGGCCCCCCGACGCACCCTCGCGGGCCGGCGCCGAAGGGCATGTAGGCGTGGGGCGGGATCGTCTCGGCCCGGGCCGGCAGCCAGCGGTCCGGGTCGAAGCGCTCCGGATCCGGGAAGAGGGCCGGGTCGCGGTGCAGGGCGAAGATGGAGAACAGCACCATCGCATCGGCCGGGAGCCGGTAGCCGCCGAGATCGGCGTCGACGAGGGGACGGCGCATCAGCATCCAGGTGGTCGGGTAGAGGCGCAGGGTCTCCTTGACGACGCGATGGGTGTACTCCAGTCGGCCCAGATCCTCGTACCGCACCGGACGGCCCCGCAGGACGTCGTCGACCTCGTCCTGCATGCCGCGTTGCACAGCCGGGTGGGTGGCGAGCAGGTAGGCGGCCCAGCACATCGCGGCTGCCGTCGTCTCGCTGCCGGCGATGATCATGCTGGTGACCTCGTCGTAGACCTGTTCGTCCGTCATCGCCGCACCGGTGTCCGCGTCCACGGCCTGCAACAGCGATGTCAGCAGGTCCGGGCGCTGCCCGAGATCGAGCCGGTGCTGACGGATCATCCGGTGGATCACGGCTTGGAACCGCGGCAGCGCACGCTCGAACGCCCGGTTGGCCGGAGTCGGCAACCGGTCCAGGAAGTCGAACGGCGCCAGGGCGCGCTGGCCGAGCCCCCGCAGCAACACAGGGAGGGTCTCCTGGATCTCGGCCGTGGTCTCCCGGTCGAGGTCCGTGGAGAACAGGACCCGGCCGACGATGCCGAGCGCCAGCGGGAGGGTGACCTCGTCCATCCGGATCACTTCGCCGTCCGCCCATGCGCTCACCAACCCCTGGACCTGGTCCACCATGGTCCGGGTGTAGCCGGCGATCTCGGAGGCGTGGACCGCCGGCTGGATGAGTCGACGCTGCCGGGCGTGGAAGTCCCCCTCCGAAGTGAACAGGCCGTTGCGGGCCAGGACCTGCGCCTTCTGGAACATCACCCCTTTGTGGAACTTGCCGGCATCCGTCACCAGCATCTGGCGGATCAGATCGGGGTGGTTCACCACATACACCGTGCGCGGGCCCAGCTTGAAGGTGGCCACATCGCCGTAACCGCGGATCTGCTGCACAAACCCCAGCGGATCGCGGCGGATGTGAACGGCGCCGCCGATCAGCGGAACACGCGAACGCATGGCCTTCGGCACGCGGTGCTGGGCCGTCATCGACATGAACCTCTCTCCAATCTGCCAGGGATTCGGAACCGCCTCATGGCCGCCGGCGCTCCGACCGGGCCGGAGCCGAGGCGCCCAGCCGGACGGGGAGTGTGCTGACGCTGCGGATGTACGAGGTGCGTCCCCACGTCACCGGCCCATCCACCCGCAGGTCCGACAGGAGCGGGGAGATCTCGTCGAGGGTCACCTCGATCTCCATCGAGGCCAGATGCGCCCCGACGCAGCGGTGAATCCCCGTGCCGTAGGCCAGCACGGCGGAATCGCTACGGCGCCGTGATGAGGGATCGAAACGCGACGGATCGAACACTCCGGGATCCTGGAACGCCAGGGGGTCGTGGTTGGCGCCCGTGATCAGCCCGTAGATCCGCGAGCCCGCGGGGAGAACCTCACCCCCCAGTTCGATATCGCGTACGGCGACTCGCGGCATCGGGCTGTACATCGCCGGTGACTCGAATCGCATCAGTTCCTCGACGTACGCGGCTGCCGCGCCCGGGGATCCGGCGAGGCTGTCGACGTGCTCACGACGAACCAGAGTGCGCCACAGCGCCAAGGCGATGACGGAGGCGACAGTGGGCACTCCGCCCGCGAGGATGGTGAACACCATGGCGATGATGTCGTTCTGCGAAAGGCCGCCCTCGTCATCTCTCGTGTCGGCCAGTGCCGTGATCAGGTCGCTGCCTCCGCCGCCGCGCCGGCGCGCCACCAGGTCCACCACGAAGGCGTCCAGTTCCTGACTGCTGCGATCCGCGTCGGCCAGCCGGGCGTCGGTGATCGTCGGGTCGAACGGCTGCTCGATATGCCACACGCAGGTGTTCAGCCAGGAGACATCCTTCGGGGGCAGGTCCAGCAGCAGACTCATCAGGTGCGTGGGAAGATCCGTCGCCAGATGGTGCAGGTCCACCTGCTCTCCGGCGGTCAATCTCTCCGTGAGGTCTCGGACGCTGTCCGCCACGATCGCCCGGGTCCGCTCGCGGAGCGCGGACACTCGCGCGGGGGTGAAGTACCGCATGTAGACCTGGTGCAGGCGGGTGTGCTCGGGCGGATTCCGTAGCCCGATGGTGTCCGCCAGCCGGCGAACGCTCGGATGGTCTTCCATTGCCCCGGACCGGAGGACGCCGGCCGCCTCCACCCGGATGCGCTCTATCGGCGCCCGGAAAAGCCGGGAGACGTCCTCGTAGCGGCTGACCAGGTACTCGCCGTCCGCTCTCCGGTACACGGGGGCGTTGTCCCGGAGCCAGGCGGCCAGAGGCAGTGGATCCGCCATCACCACCGGGTCGGACAGCACGGTGTACACGTCCGACGAGGCCAGTACGGTCCGCCAGTCCCGACCGCCGTCGGGAGCCGATACGGCTGAGCGCGATTCGGCTGTTCCGCTCATGTCGCTCCTACCGTTCTCACATCGCGACAACGCGACGTGCACAAGGGTTGCGGGGGAAAGGGGTGGTGCCGATCTCCGACATCCTCACCGGGGCAGGCGAGCTGGGCCCCCGCCGAAGGAAACGTGCGTCGAAATGCGCCGGGGACCGAGGGGTCCTCATGTACTCCCGCAGGAGCCGCCATCACCAAGGGAATGGACTGCACGATCGGCCCCGCCGCCGCGGAGTAGATGACCGGCGTGTCCGGATTTTCCGGATACCGTTCCAGTCTGTCTCGCAGTGACGCTTTCAACTCCGGCGTCACCCGCAACGACGGCCGGCCCTCGATCTCCACGACCGCGTACTCGGCAGCGACCGCGTCGGAGGGGCGCTGCTCGGCCCCCAGGTAGAAACTGGCGCCCCCGGCCACCTCGGGGCGAGCGGCAAGCATCTCCGCCCCGTCCGTTGTGGCCGGAATGCCCAACGCCCAGATGCCGGCTGGCTCGTCGGCATCGCGACCGGCCTTGCCCTCGCTGTGGGCCAGAACTGACACCAGATCAACCGAGGTTAGACCGGCCAGAGTCCGAACCACCTCGGCACTCAGGCGCCCAGATCCCCAGACGGCCGCCCTGCAACAGTCGACGGGCTTCACGAGGGTCGCCTCACCGGGGGCTCGAAGCGAGTAGTTCACGCCAACTACCGTAACGAGCATGCCGCTTGTTTGAGAAGTGTCATTTCGCACACATTGAATGTTCGTTTGGTGTGGTGTTCAATCTCAGTACGAGCACCGCCGGCCGACACGGCACGACCGCAGGCGAATTCGATGACGAACTGTCACTCGAGGGGAGCGCGCATGCCCGTCATCACCACACCGCTGTCGCCGCACATCGGCCTGGAAGTTCATGGCCTCAACCTGGAGCGGGACATCGACGAGGCGACACGGCAGGCGCTGCTGGACGCCTGGACTCGCGGCGGCATCCTGCTGTTCCGCGGCTGCCGCTCGGCCGAGGCACACCTTCGGCTGAGCCGCTGCTTCGGCAAGCTCGAGTCTTCCGCGACGCCCGACCTCAACGTCGACAACAATCCCTATCTGATGGAGCTGAAATACGATCCCGAAAAGCGCAAGGGGCCCGGCCCCATGATGCGCGTCAACGGCGCCGAGCGCGCCGGCTGGCTGGGCTGGCATTGGGACCAGTCCTTCACGTCGGTGATCGCGCGCGGCGCGGTGCTGCGCATGATCGAGCCGGCGGCCATCGCCGGCGAGACCGGCTTCATCGACGGCATCGCCGCCTGGCAGCGCCTGCCGGTACAACTGCAGGAGCGCATCAGGGACTTCGAAGTGGTCTACCACTTCACACCGGAGATGGAAAAGAACCCCTACGGCTTTCCGACCGACCTGGTGAACCTGAAGACCGATCCTGAGAGCATGGCCGATCTCCGCAAGTACGACTTCCCGCCGGTGGTGCACCCGCTGGTCATCATCCACCCGGAGACCGGCCGCGAGGTGCTCAAGCTGTCGCCGATGCACGCCAAGCTCGTGCTCGGCATGGACCCGGCGCAAAGCGATTCCCTGCTGCACCAGTTGGCGGACCACCTCGTGGACGAGCGCTTCGCCTACTTCCACCAGTGGAGCGAGGACGACGTCATCGTCTGGGACAACTGGCGCGTGATCCACAGCGCCGCCGGCGTGCCCTTGGACGTGCGCCGACGCGCGCAGCGCACCACCCTGCTCGGCGACTACGGCCACGGCCGCTACCTCGACCCCGCGCCGGGCCGCGAGCCGCGCACGGCGACCATCGCCGACTGAGGCGGCGAGCGTATCCCCGGCGGCGGTGCCGATGCCCTGCCCGGTGAGCAGGCGTGTTCACCCGTACCAAGGCCCGGTCAGGTCAGCCCGTCTCCACCGACAGGTCACCCATTCGAAGAAACTGACCTCACGCCGGCACCACCGGTCGACTCGCGCCTTGTCGGCGCGCGGGAGGCCGTCGGTTCCTGACGGGAGCTGAGACGGCTCACGTCTGAGCCGGGCTTCCATGCACGTGAAGAGCACCCCGGCCCGCTCCGTGATGGCGCCGGGCTGGAAGCGGGCACTCACCTCGCAGAACGCCATGGCCACACACACAAGACCCACCACCATCGCCTGGAACTGCGGGCAGTCCGCGGCCTGGCCGGGGGTCAGGACGAAGACCAGCGGCAGGCCCGAGGCGTCGACCGCGGCGTGGACCTTGCTGCTCAGCCCGCCTCTGGACCGGCCGAGTCCGGCCGCTTTCGCCCGGTCCCGGCCCGACGCTCAGATTGTCGCTGTGGTGGTGGCCATCCGGGCCGCACGGGGCGGTGTCGGCAACCTCACGGGGCAGGATCTGTCCGCCCTGCGGCTAGGTCATCCACGGGGAGCCGTTGATGCCCTTCGCGGCCTGGGCTGGCAGATGGACAACGCGCTCTTCGACGGTGATCCGTCGACGCCGGTCCCGGTCACCGTTCCCGCCCTGACCCAGAAGAGTGATCACCCTCTGCCCTTCGGGAAAAGCACGCGCTCGCGGGTTTCCGGATGAACCACGCGGGCCTTGTCCGCCAAGCCGGTCAAGAAACTGTCCCCCCGCCGCACGGCTGGCCGGCCTGTTCCTCGCCGCACACAGCACCCCTGGGCTTCTCGGACAGATCCCGGCCGACCTTCCCGAAGCCTGCCGGGCCGCCTTGCCCGATCTCCTGCGGAAAGGCTTCCTCGCTGAGCTGTCCGAGGACCGCTGCCGCCTCGACCCCGTAGTACGCCACTTGTCGGGCATGCGCCGCCCCTCCGGAGAGGAGAAGGCGGCGGAGCCCCCCTGAGAGCGCAGGCAAGGCCGTACCCGCTTCAAATCGGGGGTTCCGGTTCAGCACAGATGCGTGGACCCAATGGAAGAGCTCGGCTACCCCTGTACTGCGACGGCACGTTGAGGCCGTCGAGTACTGCGCCCTGTGCGCTCTGCGTCCGGAGCGGGTCGCGGAGGCATTCATGGTCCCCAGTCGCCCCCAGTTCTGCTCCAAGACCACCGCGGTCAGAGGGAAGATGAGGCGCGGGCCGTTGTCCGCGTTCCGTTTGGAGTCGCGGATGTGGACTACGCCGGTCTGGGGACAGGCTTCGACGCAGTCGGTGCCTTGTTCGCTGCTGTAGGAGGACTTGAACCACTCGCCGTACGGGCGGCCGGTTTCGGTGTGGGTGTTGATGGTGATCAGGCCCCTCTCGTGCGTATCGTTCCAGCAGGGTGGGGGTCTCGTGGTCGGGCAGGGCGCCGCCGGCGAGGAAGTCGATGCGGCGGGCGAACTGTTTGACGACCCGCGGTTGCGATAGGACCTGCATGGTCCCGGTGACAGTGCTCATGGAGACGACCGGTCCGGGAAGATCTTTGCGGTCGAAGTCCAGGACCGTGAAACCACCGGAGGTCACCCGGTAGGCGGGGGCGGAGAACGGGATGATCCGCACGGTCACGTTGGGCAGTTTCGCCAGTTCGGCGATCTCCCGGTACTGGCCCCGCATGGTCTCGCCGTCCGCGACCACGTTCCGCAGCGCCGGCTCGTCCATCAGGCTGAACAGTTCGGCGCTGGCCTCAGTGATCAGCTTCTTGCGGTTCGCGCGCACTGCCACCGACCCATCGATGAAGTCGGTGGTGGTCTCGTCGGCGCCCTTCGCCGACTCCATCAGCGCACGGGCGTAGCGCTCGGTCTGCAGCAGTCCGTAGACGACGTTGGGGCACCACGGGCGCAAGATCCTCGCGCCCGACTCGAACCCGAGGTAGACGGGCATCCCGGAGGGAAGCACCGAGGTGTTCGGTGTCCACCAGTCGTCGCCCTTGGCGTTCTTGTACCAGTCGAGCAGCAGTTCCTGGCCCTCGAAGCCGACGCCGTAGGCGGACAGCAGGTCGGTGAACTGGGCGATGCGGCAGAAGCCGGTCGCCCCAGGCGCATTCGTTGCCGGAGAACGCCCATAGCCGGCGCGCGACGCCGGACATCGGCTCCTTGCGGTTCTTCTCGGAGCCGTTCGTCCGCTTGGCCACAACCCGCCCCATCCTTCGCCCTGACGACAACGCGCAGAGTAGTCCAGCCGGTTGAGGTGCGGCGCGCATGCTGGTTTTCCGGCTGCTACCAGCGCAGGGCCGGCCGGGGGCGGGGGTCGAGTTCGGCGTGCTCAGCGACGGCGACGAGGCGGTCGGCGGTCTCTTGGCCGACCGCCTCGACGAGGCAGTCGATGTTCGAGGCGATCAAGAGCCAGGAGCGCCGCGGCAGCAGGCTGAGGCGGGCGACGGCATCCGCCAGTGCTCCTGCTTCCAGGGCCATCATGGCCTGGACGTCGGCGGAGTCTGGTTTCAGCGGGATTGTGGCTTCGCGCACCAGGTCGATGGAGAGGGTCAGGTCGTCATGGACCGTGACGGCGGTGGTGTTCTCGATCATGCCGGGCTCGTAGCTGCGCGCGAGATCGTGGGCCTGGTGGACGGTGATGTTCTCCTCGCGGTAGCCGGCGGCGAGGAGACGGCGCAGCCCGGCGTAGGCGGCGTGGGACTTGCCTGACGACGTCCGCAGCCCGGTGCACGTCGCCGATCTGGCCGCCACCCTGCTGGAGTTGGCCTCGTGCGACGCGGCTGGCATGCACCATCTCGGCGGGCCCGACGCGCTGAGCCGTCACGACCTCGGCATCCTTATCGCCACGCGGGACGGCCTCGACGACGCCCGGTTGCCCACGGGCCTGCGGGCCCGCAGCACCCTTCCCGGCGCCCGCGACGTACCGCCTCGACAGCCGGGCGATGCGCGGTGCTCGGCAGTTCCTGCAGCGCACTGGCGTGACGCCCAGTTCGTCGGCTCATGAGCGAGCGGCCAGGTCCCATGAGGACCTGGCCGCGCTGCCGTTCGCGCAGGGGCGGCAGGATTCGAACCTGCGGCGCACGGGTTTGGAGTCCGCTGCTCTGGCCGAGCTGAGCTACGCCCCTTCGGTGGCTGGAGCCTGGCACGGCCGTAGTTCCCTCAGCCACCGAATCTCGGGCCGAGCACCGACGAAGGATCAGGTGCGGGGCGGGGAGGGCCTGCTGATCAGCATCGGTATGAGAATCGCCATGGTGTACCCCACGCCCGCGAAGAGCGTGATGCCGATGCGCAGCCCGAGGCCTTCACCGGCCGCACCGGTTCCCCAGACAATGCCCAGCCCGACGAGGAGGCACAGGATCCACCAGCCCATCAGCACGTTCCAGGCTCGCAGGTCCTTGCGGTACTCGCGCTCCTTGGCCGCCCGCGCATCGGGGGTGTCGCTCAGGATTCGGGAGTGCCAGGAGAGGTAGCCCATGCGCCGGTCGTGATCCATCTGCTCCCAGTCGGCCGGCCTCAGCGGGATCCGTATGCCGTGGCGCTCGAGGTAGGCGTGGCGCTGTTCGCTGCTCAGCTCGCGCCAGCCGGTGGGCGGCTGCCAGGCCATAAGGTCCCTGCTGGTCCTCAGCGTCATGGCGCGACACGGTACCGCGCCAGACCTCACCGCGCGCAGCTAAGACGCCTGGTCCTGCCATCGCTGAACGGCACCGGGGGAGAAGGGGTCGGTCGGAAGCGGTCGGAACGTGGATCCCTCAAGCACCTTGGTGGCGTACTGCCGTAGACGGTCTTCCTCTGCGCCGGTGAAGCCATGACCCAGCGCCCAGCCGCACAGCTTGTCGACGTTCCACCGGTAGCCCGCCTCGTGCAGTTTCAGCAGCGTGTGCAAGGCGAACGCCTTGTCGATGTGGCTGGCGAGGGCGTTGGCGTGGTTCACGTGCTGCCCCAGCTCGGTCATCGCCGCCTCGACCACCGGCTCCAGCAGCGGTTCGTCCGCCTCGGGGTGTACGGAGCCGTTGACCACGCTCACTGCACGGCGTGCGCGCAGCCACGCGGTCAGGAGGGGATCGGTGCCCCATGGAATGACGCAGATGGCTGTCGCCCGGCCCCGGAGGTCACTGGCGAGATCGCCCACGTTCTCCCGGGTTGGCCATGGTGCCAACACCGGGCCGCAGTCCCACCCCGACAGCGCGCCGCGCTTGGCGACGACGGCGTTCCGTACGTGCTGGGCCATCGGGTGTTGCTGGTAGTTCTGCAGCTGGGGGACCAGGACCAGCTTCTGGCCCGGTTGTTCCATGAGCCATTCGGCGCCGCGGATGCCTGCCTGGTCGGTCGTCCAGCCGGGTTCCTCGGGGGACCACGGCACGTAGTACAAAGGCGCACTGCTGGCGTTCACCACGATCGGGCTCCGTCCCTCGGTCTGTCTACATACGAGCTTGGCACCGGCACGTCGGTGTCCCGTCAACCAGTGCCCTACGCCATGAAGCGCATACGACACCACAGGCGACACCGCGGGGTTCACTCCTCCGGCCGATCGAGATTTTCGGGCCGATCGCGCCACACGGGGGTAAATCGGTGATGTTCACTTGTATGGTGAGTGACCGATGATCAGCAATCAGTGAGGGTCCTGGACGCTCGGGCAGGTCCAAGGGGGTGGTCGCGGTCAGTCCTTCACCGACCACAGGCCAGACGGCGGTACGAGTCCTGTTCATCCTGGATCGGCTGGGTGACCCTTGCGCCGACTGGCCGCAGGTACCCGCCACAGCCGTTCGGGCGATCCAGTCCCAGCGCAAGCTGCAGAAACTGGACTTCCTCGTACGGAACCCGGACTACCTCGCAAACCTGATCATCACCAGGTGGCAGGACGGCAGCCTGGCGGCGGAGCGGCTCCTCGACGCCCGCGCCGTCTTCGAAGACCGCGAGCCGGAACTGCACACCTACCGGATGCTCCGCAACGACCACGGAGCCTACGAAGCTCTCGACAACGCCCTGAGCGTGCTGCGCCACCTGGGACTCATCGCGGTACGGCGCGCAGGCCGAGTGTCCGACGAACGAGTCCGCCGCAGGGACTACTTCCTCCTCCAGGCTGGCGCGGACCAAGCCCAACGGCTGCGCGAGAGCGAAGAGGTCCTCGCCTGGTACGACCAGCAGACCGGCTACGTGGCGGCCGCGGTCGAGGGGATGACCGGAGCCCAGCTGAAGGAACAGCAATACGGACAGCCCGAGTACGCCACCACACCCGTGCGCCAGATGATCGGCGGCATCTCCGAGCGGGTCCGCGAGCGCCTGGACGAGGCGCTGGCCCAGGAGGGACTGGCATGACCACAGAGAGCAGCGGCCCGGGCCCGGTCGAGGTGTGGCTGGAGGAGATCGCGAAGGCGACCGGCCGAGAGCTGGACGACGTCAAGGCGGTCCTCGCCGAGCACGGCGTGCGTCCGCAGACCGCCCTGCCCAGGCCGCACTCGCTGAGCGTCACCGAGGTGGAGTTCGAGGGCGTGCGACCCGCTCCGGCCGGCGACCACGATGGCGGCGACGACCAGGAGGGCGAGCCCTTTCACTTCCACTGGAAGATGGGACCCGGAGTGTGGTGCCTGGCTTCGTCGGGCAAGAACGAGGCCGGCAAGTCCAGCGTGCTGGAGATCATCCTGTGGTGCCTGCGCGGCCGCAGTGCCCTCCAGCGCGACGTCCAGAGCTGGCTGCACCGGGTACGCACCGAGTTCGTCCTCGACGACGAGACCCTCGTCGTCGAGATGACCGTCAGCAACAGCAAACCTTCGGGGACCGTGGCCTCCAAGGACACCGGAGCGGTGCTCCTGACCTTCGACAACGCCGCCACCTTCGAAGAGCTGATGGACGCCTTCATGCTGGACCGGCTCGGCCTGGAGCCGCTGCGCACCCAGCAGAAGCGGCCCGAAGGAGTGGATGGACCGCCCCTGACCGGCGAGCTGTCCTGGCCGGCGTACGCCAGTGCCCTCCACATCAACCGTTCCGGCCTGGGCCACCTGCTGGGTAACGAGGCCCGTAACGCCTTGCCGACCCGGCTCCTTGAGCTCTTTCTGGGAGCACCCTGGGCCGCCACGATGGTGTCCGCCTCGGTCGCGCAGAAGATCGTCACGGCGCAGCTATCTGCCGCCAAGGCCCGCGCGCAGGCCGAGGCGGACGAGCGTAAGAGCAAAATCGACGAACTCGATCGCAGCCTCCAACGAGCCCAGGAGCGGCTGGACGCCCTTCCCGACCTCGGTCAGAGCGCCGCCGACCTGAACGGCGCATACCAGGATCTCGCGGCGGCGACCGAAGCGGCCGGCGCCGCGCAGCGCGAGCTCGCCGAAGCCCGCTCGCAGCACGACGAACTCGAACAGCAGCGCCAGAACCTGGCCGCTCTGGTCCACGCCGCGCACGAAGCCGCCCTCGCCAAGGCCTTCTTCCACACCCTGAAACCGACGGTGTGTCCCCGCTGCGATGCCCAGGTCACCCAGACCCAATGGGCCCGGGAAGACGAAGGCCACTGCTCCCTGTGCACCTCCGAACTGCACCCGTCCCCAACGCAGTACGACGGCACCTCAGCCGACGAAGACGGCCTCGACGACGTCGACGACGACCAGGAACTGCGCCAGACACTCGCCCAGGTCCAACAGGCCGTTGAGACGGCGGCCACCGTGCTGGCCGACAAGCAGGCCAGGGCGACCGCAGTCACTGCCGCACTCGGCCAGACCCGGAACGCCCTTCAGGAGGCGCTGGCCCGCCCGGCCACGGGCGATCGCCGAGCGGCCGAGCTCGAGGTCGCCCGGCTGAAGGGCGCCCTCGATGAACGTCGAGGACGCTTCGACGACCTCGGCGACCCGGCAGGACTCGCGCCGCTCCAACGGGACCAGGACATCCTCAAGGCGGCCGAGAAGGCTGCGCACACCCGCCGCACCCAGGCCCTGAAGGAGGTCATCCGAGCCGTCCAGACCGACATCGTGACGATGGGCCGCCAGCTCGGGCTGGAGATGCTCGAAGACGTCGAACTGGGCACGAGCGCCACCCTGAAGGTGTGGAAGGGCGGCCAGCATCAGTCGTACGGATCGCTCACCGAGGGCGAGCAGCTCCGGTTGAAGATCGTCACCACCACCGCGCTCCTGCGGCACGGCATCCGTACTGGCGTCGGCAGGCACCCGGGACTGCTCATCATCGACTCGCCCGGCGCCGAAGAAGTCGACCGCGGAGATCTGGAGCTGATGCTGGAAGGGCTCGTCCAGCTCACCGAGACGGCCCCACGGCTCCAGGTTGTCATCGCAACCGCTCGCGGCCAGGAGGTGGCCTCGGTCATTCCGGAAGACCAGCTACGCCTCGCGCCGGCCGGGGAACGCCTGTGGTGACCACCCCGTTTCGGCGGGTGTTCCAGGTACAGGCCCGGCCCCTATGCTCCACAGACGGCCGAGCGCAGTGAGGAGATGGTGACCGGTGTCCCCTGGCGCTCCCGATCCGCTGCAACCGCTGGTGGACGCCCAGCGCGCCGGCGGACCCACGCCGTCCCTCGTCGACCTCGGGGGTCTCGGCCACCTCCTGCAGGACACCGCCACCTTGCTCGACCACGACGAACTGCCCACGCTCGTCGCCCTGATGTGCGCCGACCACACCGCTATCCAGGACGACCAGGCCCGTGCGTTCCTCCTCACTGCCGCCGAGGTCCCTCAGGACCCGCTCCGCATGGAGGGCGTCATCACCTCCCTCCTCGGATGTCCCGAGGTTGTCCACGAACTCGGCGATGACTTGGCCGACATCTGGCTCGATGCCAGCCGCAGCCACACCGACCTCCTGGGCGGCATCGCCCTGGAAGGCACTGCCCGCGTCGTCTTGGCCGGCGCCGCCGCCGAATATGGCCTCCTGGACCGTCTGCGCCGCCTGAACCGGGAACGGGAACTTGCACGGATCGACGACGACTACGCCCTGCGCACCGTCAGAGTCGCCGGAGCCGTCGCCGAGCACTTCGACTCGCCCGCCCCCGGCCTCCTCCTGAGTCAGCTGGTCGAACGCGACGATGTCTCCGAGGACGCCGCCTTCGAACTCGGCATGCTCGCCCTGCGCCAAGCCCTGCACACCAACGACGCTGACCGCGCCCGCCCACTCCTTCTGGAAGCCCGTCTACACCTCAGCGACGCCCACCAGGACGAAAAACGACCCGACGCGGCCGCCTTCGGCACCGCCATCGACGCGATTCTCGCCTTCTCCGCCGGCGCTCCTCTCCCCGACGACGCCAGAAGCCAGCTCGACGAAGCCGTCCTGGAACTACGCCTCAACCTCCTGGGCCTGCCACCTGGGTGGCGCACTCCGCGGCTGGACACCCTCACCGCCTGGCAACACCTCCTCGACACCCTCACCCGCGCACAGCACGCGGACCGCCCCGGAGCCTGGCTCCACGCCGCCGCCGTGATCAGCGATCTCGTGGACGTCTACACCGCCCACCGGACGCTCGACCTGTTCGCCCCCTCCTCGACCCCGGCCAATCTCCAGCCGGGGCCTGTTGTACCAGCGGCCACGCACGGCCTTCATTCCCTCCTTGCTCCCCGAGTCGAGGCCACCCTCCTCGCGCACGAAGGCGGACTGGCCCTCCTGGACGAGTGGCTGGAAGAACTCGTCGAGGACCCTGGCCGCGACCAGGACCCGACCACCACGCTCGTTCGGGAACAGGCCGCCCGGCTCCGGCAGGCGCTGGACACCGGGGGTGGTGCCTCGTCCCCAAAACCTGACCGCCCGGCGGCGCAACTCGCCGGGCTCGGGCTCTCCGCAGCAGATACCGAGCGCCTGCAGAACCTGCTGGCAGACGTACCGGAGCTGAGTGAGCGGATCGCAGCGATGCTCGCCTCCCGGCAAGCCGCCCTGCCGGTCGACGAAGTGCCCATCGTCGCTACGGCGTTCCGCGACACCCACCGCCAACTGCAGGAGCAATGCCCGGACGGATACGTCGGGCAGTTCGCCGCTGACGTGGACCGCATGGTCCTGCACCTGCTCCGGTTCGTCGACCTGCGGCTGTCCGAGACACAGAAATACGGGGGACAAGCGCGGGCCTACCTCCGCCAACTCAAGAAGGACGAGGACAAACCCCGCGAAGCCGAACTCGGCCGCGACCTCCGCGACTTCCTGCGCGGCCAGGGCCTGCGGGTGCGCATGGAGGAAACCAACATCGGGGGCGGCCGCGTCGACATCGCCTGGCAGCCGCACACCGAACTCATCACCCTGGAGCTCAAGCGGGACTGGACCGACTCTTCCTGGGACGCGTACGCCAAGGCCTACGGGCCCCAGGCGATTTCGTACCAGGTCGCCGGCCCACCCGTGAACTTCCTCGTGGTCCTGGATCTCACCCCGAAGCCGCATGGTCTCGCGGCCATCCCGGCGTGCATCCAGGTCCGCACCATGCCCGGCCCCGCCGGCGACCCTCGTCCGCGCACCCTGATCATGGTCCGAGTTCAGGGCAACAAACGAGACCCCAGCGACGTGTAGCCGGTCATCGCCTCCGGCGTGCCCAGACCACCACGGGAGCGCCGATGCGGCCTGCCGCACGAGCTCGGTGATGGCCTGAGCGGTGGGCATCCGGCCACCAGGCACAGCACCCAGCCAGGCTCGCCGTCCCGTTCGTGGTGCAGATCCTGCAGAGCGGCCGCGCCCTGCGCCCACGTCTCTCCGGCCGGCTGGCCCAGCCCTGCTTCGGCCAACTGCGCGTGCGCTGCCCGCATCTCCCGCTCGCGGTCGGGCAGACCCTCCCCGACCGGAAGCCGGCCGGCATGCCCGGGGCCAGAACCCGCTCGCCGCCATCGGCTTTCCCCGCCCGCCCGAGGGCACGGACACACCGTGGGTGATCGCGGCCGACTCCCGGAGTGTGGACGTCGACGACGGATCGTGGGGCGCGGGCCGCCTGACGTGTTCGGGGCGCGGCGTGTGGAGGTGGCAGCCACTCCCCCGCTTCAGTCTCAACCAGGGCCGGTCGGCCGAGATCGGAACCTCCGGCCAGACGCCGGCACTGCGCCTGCGCGCCGTGGTGAACCTGCCCTGGGCCGGCACGGACCGGCCGGAGGTCACCAAACCCCGGCGCACTCTGCTCGAGCAGCAGCTGCCGCACAGCGCGGTGGCCGGCGCAGTGACGATGCTGTCCCTGCGCAGGGGCGCGCAGCTTCCCGCCGCTCGCTGGGAACGCGGCCCCTTCGGCAACTCGACCCGCTCCGTCGGCTACACGTGCACGCTCGCGGGATCGCACTGCGGCTCGGCGTTGAAGGCGTCCGTCATGCTCGCCCTGCCCACGACGATGGAGTCCACCGTGGTCGCCTGCGCGGACGTCCTGATCGAGAACCCGGAGGCGTGGGCGGCAGCCGTTGGCCCCAGCTGGGACACGCGGCTGGGTTTCGACGAGGTCCAGGCCGTGCTGCTGAGCACGTGGGAGACGGCCGCCGAGTTGCTGCCCGATGTCGTCGGTGACCCGGTGGGGCTGTCCTGGGCCGCCCCACCCACCACCGAACTGCGGATGACGTGCGACCGGCCGCCGACAACGGCGTCCTGCCCGCCCTGGGCTCGCTCGTCGATCTGGCGCCGCTCGGCGCCAACGACAGCGGCACCAGGTCGCAGATGGCCGTCACCATCACTGCGGCGCCGGCCATGGGCCACGCAGAACGCCAGAGCCTGCTGCGGGAGGCGCTGGTACACATGGCGCGCCAGTACGGGTACGTCGAAGCGGACGTGGACCTGCTGTAACCCCGGAGGTCCGGCGACGACCGTTCTGAGCGTCGGGCCGGGTCAGGAGCCGACAGGGGTAGGCGGCTTCAGCAGCGAGGTCGGAAGGTAGGCGGACCTGGTCTGCAGGTCCCAGCCATGCGCCTGCACGGCGAGTGCGGCCAAGGCGATCGCGCCAAAGGGAAGCAGACTCCCGGGCGCGGGATTCTCACCAAAGCCGACACGGTGCTGCGCCAGTCGTTCGTCCAAGGCCCGCTCGAAGGCGCTCTGATCGTCGCGGAGCAGGACGCGCAGCAGGCGCTGGTCGGGACTCACGGCGTGGACGGCGTCCAAGGCGAGAGCCGCGTCCAGTCGCTCGTCCGTCGATGGCTTGGTCAGCGTCACCTGTGGCCAGTCTCGGGGCAGGTGACCGCGGGCCGGGGTCAGGTAGCCGCACAGGGCGTCCATGTGTGCGAGGTCGTCCGGTTCGGAGATGGAGTCCCGGCCAGCGTGGGGCAGGCTGTCGCGCAGTGCGGGTGCGAAGTCGTTGCGCAGGAGCAGACCGATCACCCGTTCCCAGTCCCGCACCAGACCGCTGGCGACGCAGATGTCGAAGGCGTCGACCCATGTACGGGCAGTGACCGTGTCGGTCGCGTCGTGCATCTCGTCGTAGTCCAGCTCTTCGTTGGTCAGACGCGTCCCGGTCAGAGCCAAGGGGATCTCCCAGTCGCCTCTGGGGGTACAGCCCAGGTCCAGCACGCCCAGGCGGCATTCACCAGCGGTGACCAGGGCGACGCGGGTGCGCTCGTCATCGAGGTCGGGGTCCTGGATGGTGCGCGCTGCGACGTGGTCGAGCAGTTCGTGGCCGAGTTCCTCGAGCATCACGCGCATCGGGTAACCGCGTTGGTAGACGTCCTCAAAACGCTCCTGGACACGGTCCGCCTTGTCACCGAGGGCCTGGTCGAGGCGCTGCTGGTTCACGCGGTGGCGTAGCGCATGGCTGATCTCCATCCGTGAATCCTGCCAGGCACCACCGACAGCGCCGCTCTCGCGCTTTCCGTCCGGCGACCGCACTGCGCTGATGCCGGCGAGGATCCAGAAGAGCGCTCCGGACAGGCCCGGCCCTTCGCCGTCGCGGGCTCGGCGGCCGCAGACCATCGCGGCGACGTCCAGCGCGACGAAGGGCAGGAGGTCGAACGGGGCCTCCAGGCCCATCTGGTGGTGGCCGACCCGGCGCAGACCGGTGGCCGCGGCCGCGGCGATGACGACGGTGAGGATGTCCTCGACCCGGCGGCCACGGCGGTCGGCTGCCCCGGCGCGCTCGTCGTCGGTGAGGGCGTTCAGGGCAATGTGCCGCCAGCGCAGGGCGATCGCTGGCCCGAGGGTGAGGACGAGCGCCCCGAGGACGAACTGCCAGCTGCCGAGAAGTTCGGCTGCGGCCGCGACGTGTTCGGCAACCGGGCGGAGTTCGACCCGAAGGTCCTCGCAGCCAATCCGGAGCTGTGGCAGCTGCTCGGGGAGGGTGCGCGCCGCTCTCGGGAGACCGGCGCGCTGGTCAGCGGATGGCCCGAGGTGGAGGCCATGTCAGCCAGGTACGGAACGGACGCTTGACCCACGAGTCTGGATGGGCTGCGAAATACCTGTTCCACGCCGATGAGGGCCGTGAACAGCGGTATCCCGGCGGCGGGGACCTCAGGCAGAAGCCGAACTTTCGCCCTGGGGGCGCCCAGGGGTCACTCCTCGCTAAGCTCCATCAGCTGCTCCGCCGAAGTTTTGTTGCCCTGGTCCGCAAGGCGTTGCAGTTCGTCCAGGTCTTCATGCTCGGCGGCCGTTTCGATGAGCTGGTCGGTTGCCGTGGCACTGCCACCATCGGACAGCCGGCGCAGCTCCGCCAGATCACCGTGCTCGGGCGAGCCTGGGCCAAAGCAAGGGGCAGGTATCCAAGATCGGCGGCAAGGTCGTTGATCTGGTCGTTTGGCTCGTGGCGGTCGTGCGCGGCAAGTACGGCGGTGAATTAGGCGGCGGCATCCTGGGGGGGGGTGTGAACAAGCCCACGGTCACCCGGCGCCGCCCCACTCCGGTCAAGGCGGCCTCGCGGCGGCGCGTGGTGACCAGGGCACGGCCGTGGCGGCTGGTGGGCGGCCACAAGCCGTGCATATCTGCGGGATTCGCGACGTCGTCCAGTACGACCAACCACCGACACGGCTTCTGGCCGTCTTTGGGCTCCGGCCAGGCCAGGAACGCCCGCGCGCTCTCCTCCGGTTCCCTGGGATCGGCGCCAAGGACCTCCACGCCTGCCTGCGCGTACCCGGCCGTGATTGCTGAGCGGCTGCTCGCGCTAATCCACACCAGTATGTCGACCCCGCCGCTGTCCCAGGCGGTGCGCGCATAGTCGGCGGCCAGCTGGGTCTTGCCCACCCCGCCGGTTCCGGTCAGTACCTTGCTGAGCATGGCAGGGCCCCCCACTGTCGATCGCTGTCCGCAGATGGACTGCCTCGGCCCGGTGCTAGAAGGACAGGGCCCGGGGCGGGAGCACGCCGACTTGGTGCGGCCAGGCGGCGGGTGTGCGCGGGGCGGCCTGCTGTACGAGGGTGAAGCTGTCGATCGCCAGGTGCCCGGTGTTGGCCAGGCCGCCCTCGCTGGCGGTGGCGGCGAGGTCTGCCAGCCGCTCGGCGGCCCCGGCCTGTCCGAGTGACGGTCCGAGGTGAGCTGCTCGGCGATGACCGCGCAGGGCTGTTGGAAACGGCGTAATAGCCTGTTGGGGTTGCTGGCTTCGCCGGCGCGGGCCGATGGCCATGGGATAGCACCTGTTCGGTCACACGTCAGTGGATTCCTCTGCGAGACGGCTCATCTGAGAGACAGAAGGACGACTGTGGCCGATGAGCTGATCGATGTAGTGATCGCCGACGACCAGGAGCTGGTCCGGGCCGGCTTTGAGATGATCCTCGATGCCCAGCCGGGCATCCGGGTCGTGGGCGTCGCCCGCGACGGTGTCGAGTGTGTCGAGCTGGCCCGCCGGCTGCGCCCCGCAGTGGCGCTGGTCGACATTCGTATGCCGCGGATGGACGGTTTGGAGGTCACCCGCATCCTGGCGGGCGAGCGACCAGGTGAACCCGCGACGAACGTCGTCGTGATCACGACGTTCGACCAGGACGACTACGTGCGCGACGCACTGCGCAACGGGGCCTGTGGCTTCCTGCTCAAAGACGCTCCGCCCGCACTGCTCGTGGAGGCGGTACGGGCGGCATCGCGTGGCGACGCGCTCGTCTCGCCGGCGGTCAACGTGCGACTGCTGCGCAGACTGACGCACGGACTCGGCGGCGGCTGGGAGCACCGGGAGGCTGCCGGGCTGAGCGGCCGGGAGACAGAGATCGCCCGCCTGGTGGCGGTGGGCCGCACCAACCAGGAGATCGCAGAGGTGCTGTTCTTGTCACTGTCGTCGGTGAAGACGTATCTGGCCCGGATCCAGGCCAAGGTCGAGGCCCGCAACCGCGTAGAGATCGCGGCCTGGGCGTGGGAGAACAGCGTGGTCACCTCGCGCGATCAGCGTCTGTGACGGGGCGCGGCAGGATGGCCCGTACCTCCCACTGACCGGAGTCCGTCGCACCGGCCCGGAACGTACCGTCGAGTGCCTCGACGCGTTCGCGCAGACCGATCAGCCCGAAGCCGCCGAAGCCGCCCGCCGGGCGGTCCGTCGGACGCAGCTTCGCACTGTTGGTCACCGTCAGCTGCAGCCACTCCGTGGCGGCGTCCAGCCGCACGGTCACCCGCTCGCCCGGCGCATGGCGCAGGACATTGGTGAGGGCCTCCCGCACCACTCGCAGCACGGTCGCCTCGACCTCCGGGCTGAACCGGCTCGTGCGGACCGCGGCGCTCGCCTCGAGCCGGGCCGCCGGGGCGTTGGGGCGGCGTCGGGAGAACTCGCCGACGAGATCCCCGAGTTCGGCGAGCAGATCGCCCGGTCGCAGGGTCTGATGGTTGTCCTCGCGCAGCACCCGCACCAGCCGGCGCATCGACTCCAAGGTCTCCGTCCCGGACCGGGCGATCGCCTCCAGGGCCGGCTCGACCTTCTCGGGTGCGGTCGCGTGGACGGTCCTGGCCGCATTGGCCTGCACGATGATGCCCGTCATGTGATGGGCGATCAGGTCGTGCAGATCCCGGGCCAGAGCCAGCCGTTCAGCCTGCCGCACGTCCTGTACGGCGCGTTGCCGGCGGGCCTCGGTCGCGCGGAGGACGCACCCCATGGCGATACCGAGCGAGAGCATGATCGTCACCGCGTAACTGCCCGCGATGAAGCCGTCCAGCGTCCGGGTGCGCAGTGTCTGCATCACCATGCTGACGGCCAGGGCGGCGACGGTCCACGCCATGGTGCGGGCGGGCTGGACCTGAGCGAGTGTCCGGATGATCAGGCACAGCAGCGCGAACGCCTCCAGGTAGCCGATGTCCGTCCCGGTCACCGGTGTGAACAGGCATACGCAGGTGATCGTGAGGGACAGGGCGGCCATCCCCGCTGCCCGTACCGGGAATGCCGGCGAGTAGCGGGTGCCGGGGAGCGCAAGCGCGGCCGCGGGGCCGGTGACGAACACCGGCAGCCAGGTGGTGGGGGAGATCGGCGGTTCGGTCACGAACAGCAGCACCAGGATGTCGGCCGCCCACAGCAGGGCCAGGGACACCATCGCGGCGGCGGAGATGACGCGCCGGATACCAGGAGAAAACGGAAGCTTCCAGTCCACGTCACCAGCCTAGGAAGCCGAACCGCTCCCGTGGTGTCGGCCGGATGACCGACACGGCGCGCCGCAGTCCGTACTCAGGGCTGACACGCCGCCGTCGCGGACTGCCGCAGCATGGTTCCAGGGCGTTGGCGTTCCCCCGGCGCCGACGCCCCACCGCCGGCCCGTCGACGACGGGCCGCGCCCGGGCCTCTCGGCGCTCCGGGCGTACGGGGTGGTTCTGGAGTGTGTGCCGTGCCCCGTGGGCGCCGGCACACACTCCAGGGCGCCGGGCGAGCAGCCCAGGGCCCCGCCCTCTTTACCTCCTCTCAATACTGGCGTACGGAGTCTCTGGTTCTCATGGCTACATTTCTGCACCGGCTCGGGCGCGGCGCATTCAAGCGCCGCTGGCTGACCCTGCTGCTCTGGACGGTCGCACTCGGCGTCGCCGCCGCCGCGGCGGCGGGCAGTAGCGGCAGCAGCAACTCGGACATCACCCTGCCCGGCATCGAGGCGCAGAAGGCGTACGACGTGCTCGGCGAGAAGTTCCCCGCGGCCAACGCCGACGGAGCGAGCGCCCGCGTCGTCGTCCGGGCGCCCGACGAGGAGAAGCTGGCCGACAGCGGCCAGCGGGCCGAAGTCGCCTTGCTGCTCAAGGACTTGAAGGAGTCGTCGCCACGGGTCGCCTCGGTCGCCGACCCGTTCACGGCCAAGACCATCAGCGCCGACGGCACCACCGGTTACACCCTGGTGACCTACAAGGCCAAGGCCGCAGACCTGACCGACCGGGACCACAACCGCCTCGACGACGCCCTCGACACCGCACGCGACCAGGGCCTGACCGTCGAGGCTTCTGGCAGCGCACTGGAACCCGCTGAGTCGGGCGGTTCCTCCGAGGCGCTCGGGTTTGTGCTCGCCGCGCTGATCCTGGTCATCACCTTCGGCTCGTTCATCGCGGCCGGCATGCCGCTGCTGACCGCCGTGGTCGGTGTCGGCGTCACCATGGGTGCCGTCTCCGCGCTCACTGCCGCACTGGACCTCAGCAGCAGCACCTCGGCGCTAGCGACGATGCTGGGCATCGCGGTGGGCATCGACTACGCCCTGTTCATCGTCTCCCGCTACCGTTCCGAACGCGCCGCAGGGTACGACGCCCGCGAGGCGGCCGGCCGGGCGAACGGGACCGCTGGTTCGGCGGTGGTCTTCGCCGGTCTGACCGTCGTCATTGCCCTGGTTGGCCTGGCCGTGGTGAACCTGCCCATCCTCACGGCCATGGGAATGGCCGGCGCCGGCGCCGTCGTTGTCGCCGTGCTGGTCGCCATCACCCTGGTCCCGGCCCTGCTGGCCTTTGCCCCAGACCGGATCCTGGGACGCAGTTCCCGCCGGAAGCCCACCCGTACGAAGACCACCGCCCTGAAGGTGCCGCTGGCGGAGCGCTGGGCGGCCTTCGTCCTGCGCCGTCCGTGGAAGGTTCTGCTCTTCTCGGTTCTTGGTCTCGGTGTGATCGCGCTGCCGGCGACCAAGCTCGAACTGGGCCTGCCCGACGACAGTTCCAAGCCCACGTCGACGACGGAGCGCAAGGCCTACGACATGCTGGCCGAGTCGTTCGGCCCCGGGTTCAACGGGCCGCTGACCCTGGTCGTCAGCGGCAGCGACCCGGCGGCCACGAGGGCTGCGGTCGGTCAAGTCACCGATCAAGTCGCTGACTTGAAGGACGTGGCCGCTGTCACCCCGGGCACGTACAACCCGGCCGGTGACACCGCGATGGTCACCGTCGTCCCCAAGAGCTCGCCCGCGAGCGAACAGACCAACGACCTCGTCCACACCATCCGTGACCAGGCCCAGGACGTCCAGGCCGCCACCGGCGCGCAGGCCCTGGTCGCCGGTACCACCGCGATGAACATCGACGTCGCCGCGAAGTTCTCCGCCGCGATGTTCCCCTACCTGGCGCTCATCGTCGGCCTCGCCTTCCTGGTCCTGATCCTCGTCTTCCGCTCGATCCTGGTGCCGCTCAAGGCGGCGCTCGGCTTCCTGCTGTCCGTCCTGGCCTCTCTCGGCGCAGTGGTCGCGGTCTTCCAGTGGGGCTGGTTCAAGGACCTGTTCGGCCTGCAGGCCACCGGCCCGGTCATGAGCCTCATGCCGATCCTTCTGGTCGGCATCGTCTTCGGCCTCGCCATGGACTACCAGGTCTTCCTGGTCACCCGGATCCGGGAGGCGTACGTCCACGGCGCCGAGTCGCGAGCCGCGATCACCGAGGGCTTCCGGCACAGTGGGACGGTCGTCATCGCTGCCGCCCTCATCATGACGGGGGTCTTCGGTGGCTTCATCGGCGGCGACGACGCCATGATCAAGTCGCTCGGCTTCGGTCTGGCCGTCGCTGTGATCTTCGACGCGTTCGTGGTCCGCATGACCATCGTGCCTGCCGTCCTGGCCCTGCTCGGCCAACGGGCCTGGTCGCTGCCCGGCTGGATCGACCGGCGCCTGCCGCACGTCGACATCGAAGGCGAGAAGCTCGGCAGCGCCGTCCCCGCGCCCCTCGAACCCGCCCCCGCAGAAGCCGACTTCAGCCCGACCCGCTGAGCCCCGATGCGCCCGCGCATCCCGTGTGCGGGCGCATGTCCCTAGGAGTGAGTCATGCGTAAAGGCACCGCGGTCCTCACCGTCGTGATCATTGTCGCTCTGGTAGCGCTGTCCCAACAGAGCAAGAAACGCACAGCCGAGCTTCCGGACCTGCGCGGAATGACCCTCAGCGAGGCTCGGGCGGCCGCCCAGAACGCAGGATTCAACCGGCTCGCCGGTGAGGACGCCCACGAAAGCAACCGCCTTCCGCTGCGCGGAGGCAACTGGAAGGTCTGCTCTCAGCAACCGCCGCCTGCGCGCTTGCCCCTCACCACATCCGTCACCGTGCACGTCGTGAAGAAGGACGAGACCTGCTGAAAGAGCATTCTACGGTCCGCCGTCGCTTCGGCTACGTCGAAGCTGACATGAGGAAGCTCTGGCAGGACGGGAAACCCTGCCACCTCGCAAGAGATGGTCAACACCATCTCGAACTACACTAATCGGGGTGACTTCGCGCCAGTTGGAGCTACTCGGTTTGCACCAATGACGGCCAGCATCCCGGCGAGAAGTCGTGGCCAAGGCGGCAGGGCGCCACGCAGCGCTGGTCATTCACATCGTGGGGAACTGGGTACCTGTCGACAACCCCTTCCGTTTGCAGTCGTTCGCTCCATCTCGCCGTCCGAATCCGCGGAGAATCGGGCGCTGGCGAAGTCGCCTTCGCCATGAAAATGTGCCGACTTGAAAGAGCATCCTTTTGAGAATATGGCTCCCCGCATCCTGACGTCGTCGATGAAAACTGAATCATCAAATATGGCCGTGCCGAATTTAGGGGGTTGTTCAGGGGTTGCTCTCAGTTTCGCCAGGATCTGACTGAAGACATCTCCTGTTAATGTGGTTCCGCTCAAGTCAATGCCTGTTCCGGGGGTGAGTCTGTTCAAGTAGCTTTGCTGGCCGCTGGGGCTCATATGGGCCAGGCACTTTCCCTCGCTGCCAAGTCGTATTCCTCGGCAGCCCACAGCATCTTCCTCTGTAGCTCCTGTACCGCAGTAACTCCACGATGGAGGCATGGCCGTCATATGCCGATCACATCAGGATCAGCGGGTTGGGCGCAGTAACTTGTCCGATCTTGATGTGCTGAACCGCGCCTCCGGACGTCACTGTGGGCTCTTCGCGGACCAGGGACGGACCAACCGAGCAGAACCTCGTGGCCTCGTGGAGCCGCTGCCAGATGCGGGCCTCGTTCCAGTCGCGCGGTCGACGCCAGCACGTCATGCCCGAGCCGAAGCCCAACTCCTGCGGCAGGTACTCTCACTGGATCCCGGACGTACAAGATCCCGCACAGCACATCCCGGTCCGGCAAGGGCCTGCGACACAGATAGCGGAAGCGCCGTTCCCGCTGCCGCAGCAGCGGCTCCATGTGATCCCACAGCTCATCCGACACGATCCACGGCGAAGTCCCCACACCGCACCGAACGCTCAACTCCTGCCCCAGACACGGCAACCAGGAGCGATTCACCCCATTGTGTAGCCGTTGTTAGCGGCCAGCACTTCGCCAGATCCCCGTTCATCGGCCAGCAGCCTCGAAAGCGCATCCCCTTGTCAGGTGGCGGTTTCGAAGCCAGAGGCGGCCGACTCCTGTTCGCGGAACTGGGTGAGTCGGCGTTCAGCTTCGGGTCGTACTCCTCGGGCTGGATGCCGAGTTCGTGGTTGGAGTACTCGCCGAACCGCTTGATGTGCTCAGCCAGTTACGGCGAGATGCGGGTCAGGTCGTCCGCCGATCTCCCGGCCCTCAGCCAAAAGCTGCCAGTCTGGCTCCGGATGTCGAGTTCACAAAACCCGCCCCGAGCCCCAATCAGCGGCGGTTTGATGAGTGCAGAGACCAACAGCGCGGAGACCGTTCTGGAGGTTTCCACTTTTCGTGCACTGCGACTTGGACGAGCGTCTGGACGGTTACCACGCCGTGCCCGTGCTGTTCGTCCCAGACCCGTCCGGCCTCGCGGCATGGCTGCGCTGGCATGAGCGGCAGTCCCACGTACAGCTCATGGAACCAGCGTGGGAGGAGCGGCTATCGATCGTCCTTGTCGAGCAGGTCCTGAGGCTCCTACCTCGGGATGGAGGAGGCGGTCAGTGACTCACGGCGCCGCCGGTGCCGACTGCGGAGCGGGGTGTCCTTCGGGATGGTTGTGGATCCAGGACAGTCCTCCGAGGTCGAGTTGGCTGCGGGCCCGGGTGACGGCTACGTAGGCGAGGCGTGCTTCGGTGTCGTGGATGGGCCCGGGGACGGGGCGTCCGTTGGTGTCTTTCTGGTCGGTGTCTTTGGGCGGGGTGAAGTCGGGGGCGATGCGTACGGTGTTCCATTCGCGGCCTTTGGCGCGGTGGGCGGTGGAGATGGTGATGTCGGCGTGGGCTTCGGGGGTGAGCTGGTCGATAGCGGCGAGGATCGCTTCGGGGCCGTGCTGGTCGATGAGGTCGACGAACGGCTTCAGGTCGCCGCCGGCGGGGTCGTGTGCGGCGTAGTCCTGGAGTTCGCCCCAGGTGGCGAAGAGGAGCAGTTCGGGGTGCCAGGTGGGGCGGCCTTCCTTAAGGTCGCGGGCGGCGCCTGCCAGGGCACGCAGGCTGTCTCCGCCCCCGGCAAGGGCGACGCGGTGGCTAGTGGCGAGGTGGTTCATGACTTCGGTCATGGCGCCGATGTTGGTGCGGCACAGCACCGCATCGGGGGATTCGACGGGGTTGAGGTCGGTGGGGATGGTGTCGGTGCCGGTCAGGCGGATCGGGGCGCCGGCGATGGCCAGCCACCGGTTGGCCTCGGTCGCGAGGCGGGGGCCGAAGCGGAAGGACTGGGACAGGGACAGGGAGTGGCCGTCGAATCCGGTCATGATGTCGCGGGCGCCGCGCCAGCCGTAGATGGCCTGGGCGGAGTCGCCGACCATCACCAGCTGGGCGTGGTCGCGTTGTGCGGTGAAGACCTGTTCGAGGACGGGGTTGGTGTCCTGGGCCTCGTCGAGGAGGAGGAAGTCGGCGTCGACCCTCGGGCCGGTCAGTGCCCAGATCTTGAGGTAGTGGTCGTGGTCGAAGCGCATGACGCCGGTGTCGGGGTGCTGGAGGTCGGCCCACGCTTTGCGGGCGAACGGCAGCACCACGTGGGCGAGCTGGGCGTGGAGGGCGTGGTCTTCGAGGCCGCGCAGGCGCGGGACGTGGGAGCGGGTGAGGTGGGGGTCGGCGGAGTGGCAGTAGTGGGTGACGGTGCGCAGGACGGCGTGGGAGAGGGCTTTGTGGGAGACGTCGCGTTCGCCGATGCGGACTGTTTTGGTGATGCCGAGGTCTCTGCCGGTTTTCCAGCCTGCCTGGCGGGGGCCGTTGAGCCGGCGGGTGTAGCGGTGGCCGGTGGCGGCGAATGCGAGGGAGTGGGCGGTTCTGCAGGTGACGGTGAGCGGGAAGCGGGCGGCGGCGTCCAGGGCGATGGCTTTGTTGAAGGCGATGTAGCGGCCCCGGCGCTTGGTGCGTGTGGCGAGGAGGACCAGGGTGCTGGTCTTGCCGGTGCCGGCGCCCGCCTGGAGCGCCAGGTGGCCGCCAACCTGGAAGACGTCGGCGGCCGCGACCTGTTCGTCGGTCGGTTTCAGCACGTGCGCTCTCCGGTGGTGTGGGTGAGGGTGCGGCCGACAGCGGCCACGAGCCGGTCGGGGCTAGTGCGCGTCAGGAGTGAGCGCAGGGCGTGGTCCAGGTCCGCGGCCTCCCGCCGGGCGTGATCCTCCAGGGCTCTTCTGATGACCTGCCCCAGGAACTGGTGCGGTTCCTGGCCCTCGTGTTCCGCAGCACGGCGGACGGCGGCGTCAGCGGCTGGGCTGAAGGCGACGGAGAGAAGAACCTGTCCCTCCTGGTCTGGGTAGTGGGTGGTGAGAGCGTCGATGGGGAGCAGTCCTTTGAGGCGGCGCCGGGCGCGGTTCAGGGCCTGGTCGGGGTTGCCGGCTTTCATGAGCGCCATCAGGCGCGTCGAGTCGTGGTTCGCGGCGAGAGGCAGGGCCTGGGTCGCGCGGGCGAGTTCGGTGGGGGTGGCGGGCCGGGTCAGGGTGATCTCGACGGCGTGGCGGGGCATCGTCACTCCTCCCCGGCCTGCGGGAGGTCGAGCTGAACGCAGCGGTGTCTCCGGGCGCCAGCGCCAGCGGGGGTGGTGAGCGGCAGGCGGGGGTGGATGTGCTGGTGATGGAGCAGCGGGTCGAAGATCTCCCAGTCGGCACGTGCGAGGTCCGCGGCCGCAGGGGTGGCGGCGTGGGCGGGGCAGTGCTGGGTGCGCCAGCGCAGTTGCTCGGCGTAAGGGAGCGGGGTGAGGTCGTAGACCGCCATGCCACCCCCTGGCAGGGCGAGTTGCCCGCGCACGGCGGTGGCGAGCATGAGCGTCCAGATGCCGGCTGGCATGCCAGGGGTCAGGACAGGGTGGGTGCAGCGGTGACGTGTGCGGGTCTGGGCGACGCACTGGATGTCTTCGACGGGGCAGTTGGCGAGGTAGCGACCGTAGAGGAGCTGCACGACCGGTCGGGCCGGGCGACAGCCGGCCGACTGGAACTCGGAAGGGTTGGGCTGGGCGGTGGTGGGGGTGAAGGCGCCGGTGTCAATCATGCGGCGGGTGCGCAGTGCGAGGCGGCGGCGCAGCTCGGCCAGGTGCGGTGTCAGCGGATCAGGTGTCTCGCGGCCAGGACACAGGAGCGGGTGCGGGATCCGGCACCAGGCGGTCCCGTCGCCGGCGGGGTAGGCCGTGCCGGAGCTGACGTGCCAGCGGCAGGCCGACGGCATCACGCTGGTGGGCAGTTCGTTGGGATGGAGATCGACGGGCTGGTGGCCGATGCGGTCGTACCACTCGACGCGGTTGCCGCACGCGGCGCAGGGGCCGCTCTGCCCGGTGCGCAGGAGGCGACTGGTGCTGGTCGATGCGACCTTCAGTCGACGGTGGCGGCGATGGACCTGGGGCTGGGTGCCGCCCCAGCGGCGTCTGCTGGAGGCTGATGTGGAGTGCATGGCGGCGAACGTGCCAGGCGGCACGCCGACCGGGGGGTGTCGTGGCCGGTTAGGTCCCCCGGACGGCCTCTTTCACTGCCACACCCGTACGGCTGTTCGCTCGCGCGTTCGCAGGTCGTCACCGGTACGGGTGGTCCTCCCGCGGTCGCAAAAAGCGAGTTGAACGGTCTAGCCGTCCTGGGGCGACGGGGGTTCGTGGCCCACACAGAGGGTGCCGAAGAGCTCGTCGAGCGGGGCGCCGAGAGCGTGGGCGAGGGCGTGCCAGGTGGCCAGGGTTCCGATGGTGCGGCCCTGCTCGATCTCGATGAGAGTGCGCCGTGACAGGCCACTGCGGCTGGCCAGTTCGTCATAGCTCCAGCCGTGATCGCCCCGCAGCCGCGCCAGTTCCAGGCGCAGCGCTTCGAGGTTCGGGTCCGGCGGGAAGATCGTCACTTCCCCATCCGAAGGTGCAGACCCCCGCCCTGTCAGTGCAGACCTCTGCCCTACTTGTGCAGGGCGGTAGGCCGAACGAGAGGGCAGAGATCTGCACTACGGTGCGCCCACCACCCCACTCACCCGCCTCAGGTCACCGAAGGACCCCATACCGGCGCGGCCAGACAGGAGGAACACGCGCCCCATGAGGCTGTGCACCACCCCATACGAGACCGTCCGACGCAGTTGGACCGTCGAACTACGCCCCCGACACGGCGGGCCGGCCCTCCACTGCCCGCAGTGCACCGTCGACACCACTTCCGTCCCAGCGGCCTCCGCACGGTCCCACGTCCTCGCGCACCTGGCCCGCCACGCGCGCCGCGCGGCGCTCCCCGCCCATCTGCGGACCTGCCAGTGCCAGCAGCACGGATGCCACTGGCATCCACGCCACCGCGGCTGCGCCGGCCCGATCCTGCTCGTTCTCACCCGCGAACGCAGCGGCCGCACCTGGCGCCTCGCCGACACCTGCGCCGCCTGCGCCGCAGCCACCGCACACGCCGCCGTCGTCCCTGACACCACGCACGCGGCCTCAACCACCGGCCCACCGCCTTCTAACCGCAGCCCAGCCAGAAAAGGACCTGGTACAAGACCCGGCGGCCCGTCCAAGCAACTCCGCGTCCAGGAAATGCTCAGCTACCTCGCCTCCACCCTCCCCCACGGCACAAGCCCCGAGGCCCGCCTGCTCGCCCTCCAGTGCGCCCTGCGCACCGACAACAACGGGCAGGCCCTCCTGCCCGCCGGACTGCTGAAAGGCATGCGCCTGCGCTACGACCAGCCCATCTGGGAAGAACTAGAACAAGCCAACTGGCTCCACCTCCAGACATCCGACGACGGCCGAACACACCGCAGACCCCGCACGGTCCAGCTTCTCGACGCCGCCACCCACGTCCAGGCACCCAGCCGCACCGACCGACGCCAGGCAGCCGACTGGGCCCTTCGCATCACCGCGTCACCGAAACTGAGCCCTCAGCCGCCCGCGACACGCCTCACCCTCCTGGCCCTGTCCACCCACCATTCCCCCGGCGTCGCGCAGTTCAACACTGAATCCGACCGCCTGTATCGAGCTTGCGGCCTCGAACCAGACGCCCTCATCCAAGCACTCGACCAACTGACCCTCGCTGGCGTAATCGCGCAATGGCAATTCAGCCAAGACAGAGAGGACTTGAAATGGGCTCGTGCCTCCAATACCCCGCGCGCACTCCTGGCATAGAGCTGTCGCGCTAAGACCTGCTGCACGCCCAAGGGTGATTCTGGGTTGAGAAAGCGTGCCCGCGAGAGTGGCCAGAATCCCTAACGGAGGGCATCGATCCAGGTGTTGCCGGGTGGAGGTGGAAGAAGTAGCTGCCCGTAGTAAGCACGTGCTTCGCCCACGCCTCGCCCTCGAGCCGTCTCTGGACCGCCTCGGAGCCCTTGCCGCCGGTGACGAGGAAGGCGAGCAGTCGGCCCTGTCCGTCGCAAGCAAGGTGGAATGTGCTGGCCAGCCCGCCGCAGGAGCGTTCGAGTCTGCGTTCTCAAGCCACCTTTGGCCGCAGAATGCTGCTGAGCCCGCACAATGAAGAAGTCGATCGCGAACAGCCACTCCACCCTCCGCCCGGCTCCGGGCTGCGGCCATCGGCGCACGATGCTAAATCCGTTCCGACCGTTGTTGGTCCTGCTCGAAGGGGCGCTCCGGAACGGAGTGCGGGTTCGACGATGGAACAAGGATTCCCGCGATTCGGTACGTTCGTGGGACAGGGCGGCATGGCCCGGCATCTCTCCGCGCGCCGCGTGGCATTTTCGCCCACATGTGTCCCAAGCCCATGAACCATCCGCGTCTCGCCAGAATGTCGCCCACCACCTCCGCACGTGACGCTCTGTGGTATGTGAGTTCGACCGAGATCATCACGATCGAGTGTCCGACCTGTGGAGCTGCCAGGCGTCTCCCTTGTCGCACCCTGCGGAACAGACCCATCAGCGCCTTGCACCGCGGCCGCACCACCCGGTACCTCAACTGCCGCTTCGCTCTGGATCTCACCGAGCCGCACGTCCGGCTCCCCGAGAAGCGCATTGCCCATCGGGTCTCCTCTGTTGGGCTCAGGACAACCCGTTCTCCGCACTCTCAACCGTGGCAGCTGCCGATTCAGGAACTGTCCGATCTGATCAACGTCAGCTTCCTCGACCTGGCCGACGTCGTCACCGCCAGTGCGGTTGGTGCGCAACGCACGGATCTCGATGATGTGCTTTTCGGCCCGGACCACATCCAGCACAGCATGGACGCCCTCCTCTATGCCATGCATGACCGGCAGATCCGTCGTGAGATGCGCGTGCTGGTCATCGGGCACGACCAGGTGACCAACTCGCTCGCGGAACAGCAGCAGGCGCTGCGGCATCGGCTTCGCAAGACAGAGTGGCTCCTCAAGGAACAGCGCATCGCCGAACTCACCGCAGCCGGGGTCCTTCCCTTCCCGTCGGAAACCAATGACCCGGAACGGCTGGCACGGGCCTGGTTGGGACGCTATCTCAGTGCCGAGAAGGAAGCCTTGGTCCGCAGCATCGCGGCGGCAGACGGGCTCGCCGATTCCGTGACCATCCATATCAGGAGCATCGCAGAGAAGATCACCCGGAGTATCGCCAACGGTTGGCTCGCCGCGCCGGTCAATGCAGCCGTCGAACAGGTCTTGACGCTCGACAGCCAAGCCTTCCGCCGGCGTCTCATCGCAGACGCCGGTCAGCACGACGGTCGTGACGATGCGCTGTGCCACCCACTCGTCCTCAACCGGTGGCGCGACGAGCTAAAAGTGGTCCTTGCCGAGATCGCGCCTCTTGCGGAAAACCCCACCACCAAGCGTCTGCACGACCTGCCTCTCGTCGGCTCTCGTCGCAGCACTGCACAACTAGAACAACTCCATTCTCGTCGGCGTCTGTTCTCCGCTCTGCTGCAGCGGCGAGACGAAAGCGTGCGCCTGATTACTACTCTCAACGACGCTTTGACTCTGGCCGAGAAAAGCGATCCCAGCCATGTGAGACTCAAGCAGTCAGCGGACCAGGCCTACGACGAACTGGTACGTCGGCATTCTGGCCTCTACCAGTACATCCGTGCCCGTCTCGCCCCGCACGAGACAAGGCAAGGGAGGCTCCTGATTCAGGGTTCGCGCACCTGCCTAAAACAGCAGATCTTCGCCGAGCTGGACCGAATGCCCTCAAGTAATCGGCGGGCACGGCCGATGTAGCCCTGCGGAACGCTTGTGGAAATCACTCAGGCACGTGCAATCACCGCCGCACATGCCTAACACCATCCCGACACCGTCCCGACACCATTTTGCTCACATACGAGAAGTGAGCGGCAAGCTGAGGCTGCAGACTTGCCGGTGCCAAGTGGGGAACCGTCAACCCGGTCAGACGTGCTGGCCGGCGCAGCCGACGCCCCCATCGGCCTGACCGGCAGTGAGTCAATCACCACCGAAATCGGCAACATCGTCAGTCCCGACGCGACCCTCTACCGCACGAGCATCGGCGCGATGACCGAGGTCATGCGTCTACTCACCGAAGGCCATCGTGTCACCCTGACGCGTGTGGGACAGACGCTGCAGGCATTGGCCTTCGCTGCCCGCGACTTGAAGAAAGGCCGACGCACCACTCACTCAGGACTGGTTCTCTTCGCTTCCTCGGGCAAATTGCAAGACTACGCTGCGTTCGACCCTGCGGGCCGCGACCTTCAGCCCTTCGTCGACACACACGGATCTGACGCCATCCTCAATGCCGTTGACAAAATCACCGAAGAGAAACACGCCGACGTGACCGTCTCCACCGCACAGATAGCCAAAAGCCGTGAATGACAGCCGTCAAGATCGGTGACGACTCTCCACCACCAAAAGACACGGGCCGACACGACGCTCACGGCCGCCCGATCCCGGAGTCCGTCAACAGAAGCGACGCCCGCTTGGCCTATGTCGCCGTCACCCGCGCCCGACACCGACTCGATCCCGGCGGACTGTCATGGGTCGACACCCACCCTTCCCTTGTACCTACGGTCTGAACGATCACGCACGGGCAATGACCGGGTCCGTCCCCTCGTTGGTGGCGGACGAGGTACTCCCCGGCAGGAGGCGGCGGAGGAGAAGGGAGCAACACAGGTGTTGTCTGATGGCTCGCCAGTCAAGGCTCCTCACCTGCAAAAACCTACATCGGAGAGAGGAAGAGTAGCTCAGCAAACTGGCGGAAGAACCGGAAGCTTCCACGCGATCGCCCAGCGCGGCGCGCGGGAGCCCGATCCGGCGGCCAGTTGGTCCGCCGCGGCGTCGGCCTTGATGACGATGCCGTCGATACCGAAGGGCAGCTCCGCGCGGAGCGCCCCGATCTCCTCCACCCGAATGCGCACGGCCTCGGCGTCGGTCACCGTCCTGGGCGGAACCGTGGTGCCGGCCGTCGTGTGCACGCCCAGGCCCCCGACGAGCGTGAGCACCTCGCTGTGCGGCAGCTCGGTGAGCGAGGCGGTCAGGTCGCCGCCGGAATCGGCGAGGGGCAGGGCCGCGTAGGCGAAGAACGTCATCTCCACCTGGTACGGCCGGTCCTTGGCCCGTACGCTCCCGGCCGCGGCGCTGCGCGGATTCGCGAACGGCGTCCCGCCGTGGCTCGTACGGAGCGTGTTGGCCTGTTCGAACTGCTCGGTGGCCATCAGGACCTCGCCCCGCACTTCGAGCGTGACGGGCTCCGCGAGCCGGTCGGGCAGGCCCGCGATCATCCCGATCGCGTGCGAGACGTCCTCTCCCGCGAGCCCGTCCCCGCGCGTGATCAGCCGGGCCAGCCGGCCGTGCTCGTACCGGGCGGCGACGGCCAGTCCGTCAAGCTTCGGCTCGACGCTCCAGTGCTCCACCGGCCGGCCGATCCGCCGCTCCACGGAGGCCGCCCAGACGGTGAACTCGTCGCCGCCGAAAACGTTGTCCAGGGAGAGCATCGGCACCGTGTGCGGCACGTCCCCGACCACCGTGCCGCCCGCGACCTTTCCGCTGGGCGAGTCCACGGAGATCTCGTCCGGGTGAGCCTCCTCGTAGGCGGCTATGCCCCGTGCCAGGCGGTCGTAGGCGTCGTCGTCCAGGGCGCTCTCGCCCGTCGCGTAGTAGGCGGCGGCGGCCTTCGTCGCGGTGTCCACCGCGACGGCGTAGGCGGCTGCGTCGACAAGAGCGGCTGCGGGTGTCGTCATGTCCCACATCTTGCCGCCCACCACTGACAACGCCCTGCCCGAGCTGTGGACAGGGGCCTGACCAGGGCGTTTGCCGGTGGCGGAGTCCGAGCGGGCGCTCAGCCGGCGAGCTCCCCGAGAAGATCCCAGGTACGGCGCCGGTCGGCGTCACCGGCGATCTCCGTGCCCGCGAAGACGACCTCCGTCGCCCCGGCGTCCCGGTAGCGCCGGACCTCCGCGGCCACCGTCCGCTCGTCGCCGACCACGGCCACGTCGACGCCTCGTTTGCCGCCGGAGAGCTCGATGGCCCGCGCGTAGGACGGGATCTGCTCGTAGAACGCGAGTGTGTCGGTGAGCGTCTCGCGTACCGCGTCGATGTCGTCGGTGACCACGCCGTGCACGATCGCCACGATCCGGGGCGCGGGGCGGCCCGCCGCCTCCGCCGCCGCGTTGACGGCCGGGACGATGTGGTCGGCCAGGGCGCGGGGCCCGGCGAGATAGGGCAGGATCCCGTCCGCCAGCTCCCCGCTGGCGCGCAGCGCCTGCGGCCCCATCGCGGCGACGAGCAGCGGCACGCCCGCGTCGGCCCCCGGCACCCGCACGGGGATGGGGGTGTGCGTGGTGAGCAGCTCACCCTCGAAGTCGGCGGCACCGGTCTCGGTCAACTGCCGCAGGACGGTGAGGAATTCACGCAGCCGCGCGACGGGGCGTTCGAACGGGACACCGAAGCCGCCCTCGACGAGGAACTTGGCGCCGAGCGCGACGCCGAGGTGGTAGCGGCCCTGCGTAGCCGCCTGCGCGGTCAGCGCCTGGCTCGCCACGGTCAGCGGGTGCCGTCCGAAGACGGGGATCGCGGACGTGCCCACCTGGAGGGCAGGTACCTCACGTCCGACGATCGCCGCGAGTTGCGGCGAGTCGGCACCGAAGGTCTGACCGAACCAGGCGGACCGCAGCCCCGCCGCCGCGGCCTCCTCGGCGAGCCGTACGGTGGCGTCGATCTGGTTGTCGGAATCCGTCGCGTTGAGTGCTACTCCCACAGTCATGACAGGGAAACCAGCGCTCGCCGGTCACGCATTCCGTTCCTGTGTGACAGCTGTGTGTCAGCTGGGCAGGGCAGCTCGGCGGGGCGGCTCCACGGGTCAACTCATCGCCGAACGGCCGCCCTTGGCGCTCGATGGAACTCAGTGCGCGATGGAATCGATCAGCTCGCGTGCCCCCTGGCGGAGCAGGGCCACGGCGACCGAGGTGCCGAGGGTCGCCGGGTCGAGCGGGCCGGCCCATTCGTGCGCGTTGAGGACCGTCTTGCCGTCCGGGGTGAAGACCCGGGCGCGCAGGGAGAGGCCACCGCTGCGCTCCGCGTGCGCGAAGCCGGCGATCGGGCTGTTGCAGTGCCCCTGGAGGACATGGAGGAACATCCGCTCGGCGGAGGCTTCCTTGTAGGTGTCCCGGTCGCCGAGCGCGGAGACGATGTCGATGGTGTCGGTGTCCTCCTCCCGGCACTGCAGGGCGAGGATCCCGGCGCCGATGGGCGGACACATGAGGTCCACCGGCAGTACTTCGGTGACGACGTCGCCGCGCCCGATGCGCTCCAGGCCCGCGACGGCCAGCAGCAGTGCGTCGGCCTCCCCGGCCGCGAGCTTCTCCAGCCGGCGGTTGGCGTTTCCGCGCATCGGTACGCAGATGAGGTGCGGGTGGGAGGCGGCGAGCTGGGCGACGCGCCGGACCGACGACGTACCGACGCGGGTGCCTGCGGGCAGTTCGTCGAGGGTGTGTCCACCGGGGTGGACCAGGGCGTCGCGGATGTCGTCCCGCTTGAGGAAGGCGGCGAAGACCGTCCCGGCGGGCAGCGGCCGGTCGGCGGGCACATCCTTGACGCAGTGCACCGCGAGGTCGGCCTGTCCGGCGAGGAGGGCGGCGTCGACCTCCTTGGTGAAGGCGCCCTTCCCTTCCACGAGGGAGAGGTCCCCCATCCACTTGTCACCGGTCGTCTTGACCGGGACGACCTCGGTCGCGACGCCGGGGTGGAGCGCGGTCAGTTCGGCACGCACACGCTCCACCTGGGCGAGCGCCATCGGCGAGTCGCGGGAGACGATGCGGATCAGTTCTGGGGTGGACATGGCGTTCACGATAGAGCGTCGGGCCGGTGCTCCGGTCATCCGACCCGGGGTGCCCATCTCGCCCGTGCGAAGCGTACGTTGGGCGTCTCGGGCAGGTGTACGAGCCAAGCGGCCGCAGCGCCCGCAACCTTTGCCGCTTTCGGCTGTCATACCTGATATGATCAGACACGCCGTTGTCGTCCTGACCGTCGCCGCAGCGGTCGGCGGGCTCACCGCTCCGACCGCATTCGCGAACAGCGCCCCCGCCGCCCCCGTGCGCGCCGCCGTCCCCGCAGATCCGGTGGTCACCGGCGTCGTCGTCAACGGCGGCAAGGACGTGGTCGTCGGCACGACCGAACGCAAGACCTTCACCGTCACGGTCCACGGGAGCGACGACTCCGGCCTCTATCTCGCCGACGTCGACCTGTTGGGGCCCGCTGTCGGCTTCTACACGACCGACGCGCTCTGTGAGACCGCGACCGCCTGCACCACCACCTTCACCGTCGATCCCCACCTCGATCCGTACAACGACGACGCCGACCTCAGCAACACCAACGCGGGCAGCTGGTACGTGAACACGCTGGTGGACACCAACGACGGCGCCTCCTTCCTCACGAAGCACGCGGGCGGCTTCCTGCTCAAGCGCGCGGCCGTACTCACGGTCAACGCCGCGCCCGAGCCGGTCGCGAAGGGCGGCACCCTCACGGTCACCGGCAAACTGACCCGGGCGAACTGGGACACCTACCGCTACGCCGGATACACCGGCCAACCGGTGGCGCTGCAGTTCCGCCCGAAGGCAAGCGACACCTACACCACCGTCAAGACCGTCACGACCGACGGGACGGGCAATCTCCGTACGACCGTGAAGGCCGCGTCCGACGGCTACTGGCGGTGGAACTTCGCCGGTACGACCACCACGGCCCCGAAGAACGCGACGGGCGACTTCGTGGACGTCCGCTGACGGACGCCGGCCCGCGCCGCCGCGCGGACCGGCGTCCGACCCGTATCAGCGCGTGCCGGTCAGTGATCGGTCACCGGTCCGTCACTGGTGGAAGACGTTCACCGGCCAGTCGGCCTTCCAGCGGCCGTCGCCGAACTGAAGGTCCGCGGTGCACCTCCCCGTGTCCCCGTCGCAGTTCAACCCCTTCACCGGTACCGGAGCCGCGGCGACCGCCGCCGCGCGGGAGTTCGCGTGGAACACGTTCACGCCCCAGTCCGCCTTCCAACGACCGTCACCGAACTGAAGATCGGCGGTACACCTCCCCGTATCCCCGTCACAGTTCAACCCCTTCACCGGCACCGGAGCCGCGGCGACCGCCGCCGCGCGGGAGTTCGCGTGGAACACGTTCACGCCCCAGTCCGCCTTCCAACGACCGTCACCGAACTGCAGGTCCGCGGTACATCTGCCGGTGTCCCCGTCGCAGTTGAGGGCCTTCACCGGCACCGGAGCCGCGACGGCCGCGACGCTGAGGCCGAGGGTGAGGGCCGCCGCGGCGGCGGTGGCGTGGAGGAGAGTACGCATCATCGTGGAGTCCTGACCTGAGGGCGCCTTGTACGCCCGACCACTGGGGTTCTGGCGTCCGCGGACCCTCCCGAACCTTGATCGTCCGCCGCTCCACCGGAACGGGCGAGCGCATGGGCGGCCCCGCTCCCCGACGCCACGCTCCGGCGCGTTCGACGGCTCCCCCGCCCCGCCGGGCGCGACCTCCTGCGCCATAAACGCGCCGTAAGCAGATGGCCGAACGCACGGCCGCGTCTCTTCGACGTCCGCACATGGGTCGGTTGTGAACACCTGATCGCACCGGTTACCCGTACAGGTGAGCTTGGCATCTCCGCGCATGGCGGCACCCTCCGCAAGGTAGTAACCCTGAGTTGCCAACGTCACCATGAGTGACCATCCTTGCCCATGGGAGTGCTGTGATGACCGGCGTGGACTCAGTACAGACCTGCCCCTTCCGCCATGACGAGGCCCTGGAACCCGACCCCTTCATGACCCGGATGCGGATCGAGGCACCCGTCGCCCGTGTGCGTATGCCGTACGGCGAGGGCGAGTGCTGGCTGGTGACCCGGTACGAGGACGTGAAGACCGTCACCTCGGACCGCCGCTTCAGCAGAGCCGCCCTGATCGGCCAGGACTTCCCCCGGATCACTCCGGCGCCCATCGCGCAGTCCGAGTCGATCAACCTCATGGACCCGCCCGCTCTCAACAGGGTGCGCAAGCTGATCAACAAGGCCTTCACCACCCCGCAGGTTGAGGCGCTGCGCCCGTGGACCCAGCGGACCGTGGACGGCCTGCTGGACACCATGGCCAAGAACGGCGCGCCGGCCGACATCGCCGACCATCTCGCCGACCGGCTGCCGCTGATGACGATCTGTGAGCTGCTGGACGTACCGGAGGCGGACCGCCCCCAACTGCGGCAGCGGGCCATGGACATGATGTCCATGAATGCCGCCGACCGGAATTCGGCGGTCGAGGCGAAGGCATGGCTGCGGGCCTACTTCTCCGAACTGACGGCGGAGCGGCGGCGCGCGCCCGGCGAGGACCTGATCAGCGGGCTCGCCACGGCGCGTATCGGCGACGAGATGCTCGACGCGGACGAACTCGCCGTGCTGGCCATGCTGCTGGTGATCACCGGTCACGACACCACCACGTACAACATCAGCAACATCATCTACACGCTGCTGACCCGGCCCGAGCGGGCGGCCGAGCTGCGCGCCCGGCCCGAACTGCTCCCGCAGGCGCTGGAGGAGCTGCTGCGCTACATCCCGTTCCGCCAGGGCGTCGGTATCCCTCGCGTGGCCATGGAGGACGTCGACTTCGACGGTGTCGTCATCAAGGCGGGCGACACGGTGCACGTGTCCTATCTGACCGCCAACCGTGACGAGCTGGCCTACGACCGGCCGGACGAACTCGACTTCCACCGCGAGGACCCCGCCCTGCACATGACCTTCGGGTACGGCAGCCATCACTGCCTGGGCGCCCACCTGGCCCGCATGGTGCTCCAGGTCTCCATCGGCACACTGCTCACCCGTTTCCCCGACCTTCGTCTGGCCGTACCGGCGGAGGAGGTGCGGTGGAACACCGTCTCGATCTGGCGATACCCGCTCGCCCTGCCGGTGACCTGGTAAGGAGCTGATCATGGCAACTCTGTGCAGGCCCGCCATCGCCGTCCCCGAGCACGTCATCACGCTGGAACAGACCGTGGAGCTGGCGCGCACGCTCCACCCCGATCACCCGCAGCTGGAACTCGCCGTGCGGCTGATCAGCAACACCGGTGTCCGCACGAGACGTCTGGTGCGACCCATCGAGGAGACCCTTCGGCACCCGGGCTTCACCGCCCGTAACGACGCCTACGAGGTGGAGGCGAAGGCCAGGGTGCCCGAGGTCGTGGAGCGGGCCCTCGCCCACGCCGAACTGGCGCCGCAGGACATCGACATGATCGTCTACGTGTCGTGCACCGGCTTCATGATGCCCTCGATGACCGCGTGGCTCATCAACACCATGGGCTTCGGATCGGGGACCCGGCAGCTGCCGATCGCCCAGCTGGGCTGCGCGGCCGGCGGTGCGGCCATCAACCGGGCGCACGACTTCTGTTCGGCGTATCCGCAGGCGAACGTGCTGATCGTGGCCTGCGAGTTCTGCTCGCTGTGCTATCAGCCGACGGACCTCGCGGTGGGCAATCTGCTCTCCAACGGCCTCTTCGGGGACGCCGTCGCCGCCGCGGTGGTACGCGGCCAGGGAGGCACCGGCGTACAGCTGGAGCGCAACGGTTCCCATCTGGTGCCCGACACGGAGGACTGGATCTCCTACGCGGTCCGTGACACCGGGTTCCACTTCATGCTCGACAAGCGGGTGCCCGGCACCATGTCCGTACTGGCCCCCGCCATGCGGGAGATGGCCGAGCCGCACGACTGGGACGTCTCCGGACTGGACTTCTACATCGTGCACGCCGGCGGACCCAGGATCCTGGACGACCTCTGCCACTATCTCGACGTACCGGCGGAGATGGTCCGCTACAGCCGGGCGACCCTCACCGAGCGCGGCAACATCGCGAGCGCCGTCATCTTCGACGCGCTGGACCGCTTCTTCGAGGACGGCGGCGCCGAGCACGGCGCGCGCGGGGTGATCGCCGGCTTCGGTCCCGGCATCACGGCCGAACTCTCCCTCGGCACTTGGTCGGTGGGCGGCCAGGAGAGCGGACAGATCGAACGGGAAGTGATCCTCCCGACGCCGGTCCTGATGGCCGGCTCCGACATGGCCGGCTCCGACGCGGTCGGCTGATCGGGGCGCGTGCTGGGGCGCCGGGCGGGCTCGACACCCTTCCGGCGCGCCGGGCCCCGCAGCCCGTCCGGCGTGCTACTCCTCGCCGCCGATGCTGAAGCCCTGCCCCTCCGGGGGCTCGTCCCTGTCGTGCGGCATCAGCTCGATCTCGATGCGGTGCATGTTCTCGCGCGCCGCCGTCCCGCCCGCCTCGGCCGTGACGACGCCGATGTTCAGACCGCCCTTGCCGGTGCCCTCGCGCCGTACCTGCACGGAGAATTCGACGTTCACCCGCTCCACCCGGAACTGGAGCCTGCTCTCCCTGCCGTCGTGCTGCGCCTCCTCCAGCTCCTCGCGAATCCGGCCGATCACCTCGGCGAGACCGGCCGTCTCCGCACCGTCGGGCCCGCCACGTCCACCACGTCCGTCACCCGCGCCCATCCCCACCCTCTCGTTACGCAACGGGGGTCGATTGTCACCCCCCGTGGCTATTGTTGAGCAGTATGAGGGAGCCCGAAGGCACTTCCAACCCCACCCCGCAGGACGCCTCTTGGCGCGTCCGGCTGGTCAAGGGGGAGGGCAGCGGCGCACCGCTGGGCGCGGGCGTGCTGCTCCCGGGTGGGCTGGTGCTCACCTGCGCCCACGTGGTGCTGTCCAAGTCCGGCAGCCGGACGGACGGTTCGCGGGGAGCCGGCCGGCCCGACGATCCGCCCCGGCCCGTCGAGCCGTTGTACGCGGAGTTCCCCGGCACCCGCGCGAACCCGCCCGTGCGGTTGCGCGCCGAGGTACTGGCCGACCACCTCAGACCACTGACCGCCCAGTACAGCGGCGACATCGCCCTCCTACGGCTGGCCTCCGCGCCACCCGTGGAGCCCGCTGTGCTGCATCTCCAGATCCCGGCGCGCGACGAGCTGGTGCACTCCGTCGGCTACACGACCGAGTTACCCGGCGGCCAGGACGTCAACGCCCGGCTCAGGAGCTGGGGCGGCCCCGGGCGTGATCCCGAGTGGATCCAACTCGACCGGGACATCGGGTCGTTCGCACCACGCCGCGGCTTCAGCGGCAGCGGCGTGGTCCACACCCGCTCGGGCGCGGTCATCGGCATCATGGCGTACCAGTTCGAGAACGTCCGAGGCCACGTCAGCCACACCTACATGATCCCGACCGACACGATCGTGGGGCATCTGTCCGTTCTGCGGTCCCTGCCGGCCGATCAGCGTGACGAGGTGAAGGTGACGGGGCGCAGCGCCCTGTCGCGCACCATTCCGCGCGATCCGCCCAGAAGTGATTCGAACCGCGCTCTCGGGCTCCGCCGCAAGGTGACCAACTGGCTCATCGACGCGGCTCCGGAGACGGGCACGGCGGCCCATGCCCCGGTCTCGAATCCGGTGTCCGGGGCCGCCTCGGTGTCCGGCAGGCGCGCGGCCACGGAGCCGGTGGAGCTGGTCTTCGCCCGCGAGGGCCGTCACGACGACATCTCGGCGATCCACGCCACGCTCAATCTCGCCGACCGCGAGCGCAATCCGCGCCGGGCCGGCCCGCGCAACGCCGGCGGACCGCCCGTCGGTTCGATCGACCTGGCCGTGGACGCGAAGGACCAGACAGCCGGAGAGCTGATCGCGTTCACCGCCGAGCGCATCGGTCTGGTGGGTCCCTCCGGAGCCCCCGGAACCCACGAGCGCGGGGGACCGGACGAGCACGACCGCGTACTGGCGCGGATCGCCGGGGACGGTCCACCGATCTCCGCCGCCTTCCTCTCGGTCGACAAGGCCGCTCCGACCGGCGAGGCGACACTGCCGCTGCTCAGGGCCTTGCGGGCGAGCAAGCTGACCCGGTTGCTGCTCGTCTTCCGCGACCCTCGGTCGCCGCTTCTCGAACGCGTCGTGGACACGCTGCTCGACGACGCGTGGGCCGAGCGCCGCACGACGGCCGTGGGAGCGCGGCTCGCGGTGCTCGCCGCGCTGGAGAAGAGGTTCCGCAGGCTGTACGCGCACTCGGGTGACCGGGGCGGCACCGAAGCGCCCCCGCCGCAGCACCGCCAACTGGCTTCGCGGCTGGCCGAGTTACGGACGGACGGTGAGGTCCCGCGCAAGAGTGCCGCTCTCGCGTACGAGTTGTTCCTGCTCGATGTCGCCGTCGAGGAGGCGGTCCAGCGGACGGGTTCCGCCGTACAGCACCTCGACCGGCCGAATTCACCGGGCGAGTACGTCGTGCTCCCGCCCGGTGACAAACTCACCGATCTGCCGCACATCAGGGTCAAGGATCCCGACGCGTTCGTGGAGCCCGAGCCGGAGACACCGACGGAGCCGGAGTCCGGTCTCGTGGGCGGCCAGGTGCTGCACCAGCAGTACAAGGTCGTGGGACTGCTCGGCGAGGGGAGTTACGGCCAGGTGTATCTCGCCCGTGACCAGATGCTGGAGGGCCGTGCGGTGGCCCTGAAGGGCGTACGGGATCCCGCCGACCAGACCGACCGGCAGATCTCCCGGCTCGAACTGCTCCGGCTGGTCGGTCTCAACCACCCTTCGATCATCAAGGTGTTCAACTACGCCCCGCATCCCGGCCACCCCGAGCAGCCCGAACACCCCGCGAACAACGCCCGGTTCATCGTGATGGAGTTCGCCGACGGGGCTCCCCTGAAGTGGGTCGCCGAACAGATCGAGCAGAACGCGGCGCCGTTCGACGGCTACCGCGTCCACGAGTTCATCGCCGTCTACGGACTGGAGATCCTGGACGCGCTGAGATATCTCCACAAGGACGAGGAGTTCGTCTACGGTGACCTGTCCCTCACCAACGTCATCCACTGCGGCAACGGCATCAAACTCATCGATGTCGCGGGCGTCCGCCAGATCGGCCACGCGGGCCCGGTCACCTTTCCGGCCCCCGAGATCGGCACCTCCACCAAGGTGACGGTCGCGGCCGATCTGTACGCGGTCGGGGCCGTCCTCCAGGAATTGCTCGACCGGGTTCCCGCACCCCCGGTCGACCTCGGTACGACCTCGCTCCAGCGCGTCCTGGACCGGGCCCTGGCCCGGCGCCCGGAGGACCGGTTCGCCGACGCGCAGGAGATGTCCGACCAGCTCCGAGGCGTGCTGCGCGAGTTGCGCTCGCTACGGCGCGACGAGGAGACGTTCCAGCCGTCACTGCTGTTCTCGGCCGCGCCCGCCGCGCTCGACGGCGAACTCGGCAAGGCGCCGCCGCTCGAACAGTGGCGGCACGGCGGCACCGACAAGCGTCCGCTGACCATACGGCCGCCGGAACCGGCCGAGGTGGCCGTGGGTCTGCCCGTACCCAAGGTGAGTGAGCGGGACCTGAACTGGAAGGAGTTGCAGCGCACGTCGTACGACGATCCGGCCGGTCTGCTCCAGCTCAGCGCCGGCTGGGGGCCCTCCCCCGAACTGGCGCTCCTGCGCTGCCGCCTCCATCTGGAGGTGGGCCGTTACCAGCCGGCCGAGGCGGACAAGCATCTGGAGTCGGCCACGGGCGAGTTGGAGCTTGCCGAGGTCGCCGTCGGCACCCTGGCCGAGTACGACTGGCGACTGCGCTGGCACCAGGGGCTGCTTCATCTCGCCGGAAACGACATGGAGTCGGCACTGCGGTCCTTCGACCAGGTCTACGCGGCGATTCCCGGCGAGTACGCGCCCAAGCTGGCCCTCGGCTACTGCCACGAGGTCCTCGGCCACCAGCAGGACGCGATGGTCTTCTACAGCGCGGTGTGGAAGCGCAACCACGCGCTCGGCAGCGCCGCCTTCGGCCTCGCCCGTATCCATCTGGCCGACGGCGACACCCAGCTCGCCCTCGACCGGCTCGACGCCGTCCCCGCCGACTCGCGGCATCGCACCGCCGCCCGCACGGGCATGGCGCGGATCCACGCGGACCTGCCTGCCGACGGTGGGCCGCCGACCGTGGACGCCGCCAGGAAGGCGTGCGAGGCGCTGCACCGGCTCACCAGATACGAGGGACTGACAGACCGTCAGGCCCAGGACCGCCTGCGCACCGATCTGTTGGAGCTGTTGCTCCGGCTGGTCACCGCTCCCCCGGTGCCGGATCCGCTGCGCGCGCTCCGCGAAGCGCTGGACCAGGAGATCGCGATTCCCGACACGGAGCACACCCTGCGGAAACAGCTGGGTGCCGGTTATGAGCGGCTCTCCGAGCAGGTGCCGCGCACCACCCTGGATGAGCACAGGAAACTGGAGAGGGCCCTGCTCGACAACGCGTACCGGACCCGTCCGTTCGCGTTCGGCCACAGCAGGGGCGAGCAGCGCCAGGGTCGGTTGCGCGGCTGGCTACCCGGTCGGCTGCGGGGCCGGGCGACGGAGCCGTCGGCGGCGGACGCCGGCGCCGGGGAGCGGTGATGGGCCGCCCCCGGTTCGCCGTTCCCGCGTCACTCCGGTCCCCCCGGAGGGCCCTGCGGTCGGCCGGGCGTGCCGTGTGGCGTTCGGTGGGGCGGCCGCTGTGGGACCGGTCCTCCGGGCGCAGGTCCCGGACGGACAGGCGACGGCACACCGCCCCGTTCCTGTTCAGCCGCATGCTGCTGCTGCCGGCGCTCGCCCTGACCGTCCTGGCGCTCGCCGGGACGGCGTACCTCGACCTCCACGACCGTACGCGGCAACTGCGGGAGCGCTACGCCCCCGCCATGGTCGAACTGGCCCATGCCAGAACGTCGTTGGCCCTCGCGCACAACGAGGCCACCCTGCGGCTCGGCGAGAACGGCAGGGATCCGCTGCTCCAGACCGATCTCGTCGGGCTCGGCGAGAGGTATCCGTCCCTGCTGACCGAGGCGTCGCAGAGCCTCAACAACGCGGCACAGACCGAGGCCCTGCGCACCGACCAGGAGCAGGAGGTCCGTGTGGTGTCCGGGCTGGTGGTGGCCTACGACGACTGGATCGGCTGGGCCGACAGCCACCACGAGAGCGAGGCACTGCGCACGGCGGGGCTGGACTACGCGGCGAGTCTGCTGCACGACGTCGGCACGCCCGACGAGCCCATGGCCGTGCTCAACCGCATCGCGGCCCTCGAAGGCGAGTTGAACAAGGACGCGTCGGAGCTTTCCGGCTGGAGCGCGCTGTCCGCCGTGACGGCGGCGGGCGCGCTGCTAGCCGTGCTGGTCTTCGTGTTCGTCGTCGTCGGCGCGCTGGACTTCATCCACGCCCAGTTGCATGTGCTCAGCCTGGTGCTGGCGCTGTGCGCGCTGCCGGTGCTGCTGGTCCTCGGCGTGCTGGTGCTCGGCGCGGTCGGTCAGCATCGGGCGCAGCTGGAAGTGCGGCGGGCGGGCGCCGAGTTGCTTACGGTGAGTGCGACGGTGAAGGCCGATCCGACGATCGAGGATCTGGACGAGCGACTGGCCGTCGACCTGCGCGGTACGCATCCGGGCAGGTGGGCGCTGGCCGCCGAAGTCGCCCTGGCGGTCGGTGCGGTGGGCGCGGTGGCGTCCGGCTTCACGCTGTTCCACTACGGCCGCAGGCACTTGCAGATCCTCTGGAGGACGTCGTGAAGGCACCGTACGGTCTCTTCCGCTCGGTGCTGGCCGGCGTCCTGCTCGCCGGGGCGGCCGTCGTGTCGGCCGGGTGCGCGGCCGAGGAGAAGCCGACGCTGGTGGTCCTCGGTCCGTGGACGGACGGCGAGGAGATTCCGTTCAAGGCGGCGCTCGCGAAGATAGGAGAGCGGACGGGCCGGCATTACGTGTACGAGGGCACGCGCTCGCTGCGCGAGACGCTGGTCGCGCAGCTGCGGACGGACGCCCCGCCCGACGTGGCGATCCTCAACGGCACGGGCGAACTGGCCGAGTACGCGCTCGACGGGGACGCGCAACCGTTGCCGCCGGACGTGGAGAACGAGGCGATCGGGCCGTGGGCGCCGCGCTTCCCCGTCACGGACAACGACGGGGACGCGGACGTGCACGCGTACTGGGTTCCCGTACGGGTGGACCTCAAGTCCATCGTGTGGAGCAAGGCGGGCGAGGAGCAGGCGGACGCCGAGGAGGCGGTGTGGTGTCTGGGCATGGCATCGGGTGCGACGTCCGGGTGGCCGGGCACGGACTGGATCGAGGACCTGCTGCTGCAACGGCACGGGTACGAGGTGTACGAGAAGTGGGCCACCGGAAATCAGGCGTGGGACAGAGGGCCCGTGAAGGAGGCCTGGCAGGAGTGGGCCGCCGTGCTCGCCACCGACGGCACGGCGAACGGTCTCAACTCGCTCACCAGGCACTTCGAGAGTTTGGGCGCGGGCAGGTACGGGCTGTTGAACGGGAAGGACTGCACCCGCGAGCACCAGGGTTCGTTCATCCGCCGCCACTACGGTCTCGACGTGACACCGGCCCCGACGGCCAACTTCGTCGCGGGTCTGCCGGCGGACCGGAACGTGTTCGAGGTCTCGGGCGACATGGCCGCGGTGTTCAAACCGAGCGACGCGGCATGGGAGCTGCTGCTGGAACTCACCTCGCCGCGGGCCCAGGCCGACTGGGTCGAGGCGGCGGATCCGGGGGAACGGCCGTACTTCCCGTCCGGCGCGGCGGGCATAACGGGAACGGCGGGTACGTCGGCCCCGACCGGTGCCTCGGCGGCCGTGCTGCGCATGTTCAACAACGCGGATCAGATCTGCTTCGACGCGTCGGACGCCATGCCGTCGACGCTGCGGGGTGCTTTCCAGCGGGCCGTACTGCAATTCCTGGAGAAACCGCAGGACACCGTGGCGCTCGACGATCTGCTGGGCCAACTGGAGGCGGAGCGGCTGCTGCAGAGGAGGGCGGGGGCGTTCGTACTGGACGACCTGTGCGAGGAGCCACCCGGCGGGGTGCCCGGGGGCTAGGGGGTGTCCGGCGGATCTTCGGGAAACACGAAAGGCAAGGAGCGCACTCGCTCCTTGCCACTCTCAACATATAGCGCACCCGGGGGCTTGCGGCAAGACCCCCGTCGTGCCGCAGAATTGCCGGCCGAGGCACCGGAACATACCGAAATCTTCGATTCACGGTTTCTGTGTGCTTCTGCATGCCATTGGCGATACATGGGGGTTCTCTGTGTTTGACGTGATCGTGGCCGGCGGCGGACCGACCGGCTTGATACTGGCCGCCGAGTTGCGGCTGCACGGCGTACGGACGCTCGTGCTGGAGAAGGAGGCGGAGCCGACCAGGGTGGTCCGCGCGCTCGGTCTGCACGCGCGCAGCATCGAGGTGATGGACCAGCGCGGGCTGCTGGAGCGGTTCCTCGCACTCGGCCGGCAGTACCCGCTCGGTGGGTTCTTCGCCGGTATCCGCAAGCCGGCGCCGGGCCGGCTGGACACCTCGCATCCGTACGTCCTCAGCATCCCGCAGCCGGTCACCGAGCGGCTGCTGAACGAGCACGCCACCGAGCTGGGCGTCGAGATCCGGCGGGGCCGCGAGCTGGTCGGGCTGAGTCAGGACGACGAAGGGGTGAGCGTCGAGCTGGCCGACGGCACGCGGCTGCGTTCGCGCTATGTCGTCGGCTGCGACGGCGGCCGCAGCACGGTGCGCAAACTGCTCGGCATCGGCTTCCCCGGTGAGCCCAGCAGAGTCGACACCCTGCTGGGCGAGATGGCGGTGGCCGAGTCGCAGGAGACGATGACCGCCGTGATGGCCGAAGTCCACAAGACGCAGCTGCGGTTCGGCGCCATGCCCCTCGGGGACGGGGTGCACCGCGTCGTCGTGCCCGCCGCGACGGTGGCCGAGGACCGCTCGGTCCCGCCGGCCTTCGAGGAGTTCAAGCAGCAGATGCGGGCGACCGCCGGTACCGACTTCGGCGTGCACTCGCCGCGCTGGCTGTCCCGTTTCGGCGACGCCACCCGGCAGGCCGAGCGCTACCGGTCCGGCCGCGTGCTGCTGGCCGGCGACGCGGCGCACATCCATCCACCGACGGGCGGGCAGGGCCTCAACCTCGGTATCCAGGACGCGTTCAACCTCGGCTGGAAGCTGGCCGCCGAGGTGGGCGGCTGGGCGCCGGAGGGGCTGCTCGACAGTTACGCCGCCGAACGGCACCCGGTGGCCGCCGACGTGCTGAGCAACACCCGCGCGCAGATGGAGCTGATGTCCACCGAGCCGGGTCCTCGGGCCGTGCGCCGGCTGGTGTCGGAACTGATGGACTTCGAGGAGGTGAGCCGGTATCTGATCGAGAAGATCATCGCGATCAGGGTCCGTTACGACTTCGGCGACGGGCACGACCTGCTCGGCCGGCGGCTGCGGGACGTGACGCTGAAGCGGGGGCGCCTGTACGAGCTGACGCACGGCGGCCGCGGCCTGCTGCTCGACCAGACCGGCCGGCTTTCGGTGGCGGGCTGGGCCGACCGGGTCGACCACGTGGTGGACGTCAGCGAGGAACTGGACGTGCCCGCCGTGCTGTTGCGGCCGGACGGCCATGTGGCGTGGGTCGGCGACGACCAGGCGGATCTCGTGGACCGGCTGCCCACGTGGTTCGGCGCCGCGGTGAGTTGAGCGCGCGGCGCCGGCTCGACAGGCTCGACCGCCGGACGAGTGGCGAGGGGGGACAGCCCGTCCGGCGGTCGAGGGTGGATCGGCCGCCGCCGGTCAGGGGGTGATGGCGATGTTCGTCAGGCCGCGGCCGCCGGTGACGGTGTTGTTGGAGTGCACGGTGGTGCGGCAACTGGCGGTGTCGGCAGTGACGTTGATCGCGAGCTGCTTGTCGCCGGTGGCACCGTTCAGGTCCGACTTGTTGCCGCGGAAGATCGTGCCGCAGCCCCAGCCCGACTGCTGGGTGTGGGTCTCGAAGCCGTTGTTGGTGGTGTTCTTCCCGGTGTTGTTCTCGACGAGGGTGTTGTTGCCCTTCACATCGACCCAGGAGTCGTCGAAGTTGGCGCCGGTCAGCCCCCGGCCGTCGAAGGTGTTGCCGATGATCTTCGCGCCGGTGGTGCCCTCCTTGATGTCGATGGCTTCGCCGCCGACATCGGGACCGATGGTGTTGTTGAGGATCTGCGCGTTGTCGCTCTTGTCGGAGGTGCCGCCGGCGGAGCCGACGTAGACGCCCTCGCCCATGCCCCGGCCGTCGTTGCCGGTGTCGTAGATCCGCGAGTTCTTGACGACTCCGTCGCGGCTGGTCTTCCGGAAGTGGATGCCCTCCATGTCCAGGTTGTGCACAACGACGGAGTCGATGACGACGCCGTCGGCCGTGTCGGCCATGATCCCCTTCTGGGCGCCGGTGAGGGTGATACCCTTGACGGTCCAGTACGAGGCGCCGTTGAGGTGCAGTACGTACCCGCCGCCCGCGTTGAGGACGGCCTTCTCCGAACCGGCGAGCGTGATACGGGAGTTGGCGGTGGCGGCGACCAGTGCCTTGAAGTTTCCGGTGTAGTTGCCGTCGGCGAGCTGGATCGTGTCGCCGGGGCGGACGGTGGTGAGCGCCGTCTTCAGTTCGGCGGCGGTCTTCACGTTGATGACCGCCGCGTGGGCCGGGGTGGCGGTCATGGAGAGCACGCCGGCCGTCGTGGCAACGGCGAGGAGGGTGGGGAGCAGCCTTCGAGCACGCATCGCAAGCGCCTTCCTGCGGGAGTGTGGGGTCTCATATGCGAACAGGGGACGAGCTTGTGAACACTGGAGCTGATTGGCCACCGTAGGGACACCAACGAACGGCGTCAAGGTCCGTACCAATAGCGGAACTTCAGCCCACCACTGCACCCCGGCACGCTCCCCCGACGGCTGGACGTGATCGTCGCGTGCGGGCCGTCCGGACATGCGAACGGGGCGGCGCCCCGAGAGACGCCGCCCCGCCACCGCCCGTCAGGCGTTCGGGTCGAACGGGATGCCGCCCGGCTTGGCCTTGGAGAGGTGCGAGTTGAAGGTGCTGTCCTTGATACCGAGCGTCGCGCTGCCGAAGTCGGCCCCGCTCAGCTTGTCGCGCAGACCGGCGGGGTAGCCCTCCCAGCCGACGAGCGTCGGATACTGCCACGTTCCCTTGTGGTTCTCCGGCGGCTCGTCACCCGTGCTCGCGGCACGGAAGGCGTGCGTGCTGCCGCCGTCCTTGTGGTAGACGACCTTGGCGTGGCTGCCGTCGAACTGGATCTGGGACCGGTTGTGGATCTGGAACCCGCCGTGGGCGGAGGTCGACACGTACTCGACGTTGTTGTCCTTCACCCACACCACGATGTGCTCCCAGTCGTGGCGGTGCCCGGCGCTGCCGCCGCCGAGTGACACCTGGTCCTTCTCGAAGTAGGACGCGTACATGATCGCGCACCACCCGTTGTTGCACTTCTCGCGCGAGTAGCTGTTGGTGTTCTCCAGGTCGGACAGGTCACGGCAGTTGCCGTTGACGTCGCCGCCCATTCCCAGCCCCGGGGCTATGGTGCCGTCGGGGCCGATGGCCGGGCTGGCGTAGCAGCCGTCACGGTCGTAGTCGTAGGCGGGCTGGAACGACCGCTCCTGCCCGTTGGCGTTGCCGGGGAGTGCCCTTGGGGGATCGGCGTGGGCGATGGCCGGGGAGGCCACCACCAGTGCTACGGCTCCGACGAGACTCGTGAGGGAGATCCTCACGAGCCGCCGCGACGAGCCCGTTCGCTTGGCCGAGGGCCGACTCTTCTTCAACTGCGTCCTCCTGGTCGAACCCGCTGTGGGGGCGGGCTGGGCCGGGCCGTCCACGGCACGCATGTCAACCATGTCGTGCGCGTGGCGGCCACTGAACACGCAGAGTCTGCCTGGAGTTGGGGATCAGCGGCAATGAACGAGGTGCGTCGGAAGCCTGTACATCAGCCCTCGACATCCTCCGTGCCGAGCGACTCGTAGAGCACCGGGTCCCGGCGGCGGATACGCAACGCCATCGCCACTCCCACCAGGAAGAGCACCGGAAGCGGCAGCAGCAGCGACCAGTTGACGGCGGAGCCGGCGGCCGTGAGGAGGTCGAGCTGGGAGACCGAGAGCCACACGAGCACCACCAGACCGACGGCGGCGACGGCGGGTGCCACCAGTACGCGCCAGGGCGAGTGACCACGGAGGTTCTTCGCGAAGAAGCAGACCACCGCGAGCGCGGTGAGCGCTTCGAGCGCGAGGATGCCGAGCACCCCGGGCGCGGCCGACCAGAGGAAGACCACGAGGTACGGGTCGGCGCCGAGGATCATCGCCAGGCCGAGGACCACGGCGTTGACGACGGTCTGCGCGACCGTGCCGCCGACCGGTGCGCCGGACCGCCGGTGGATCCTGCCGAACGCGGTCGGCAGGACGCGCTGCCGGCCGAGCGCGAAGAAGTAGCGGGACGCCGCGTTGTGGAAGGCGAGGGCGGCGGCGAAGGCGCTCGTACAGAGCAGGATCTGGCCGAAGTCGGAGGCCCAGGCGCCGACGTAGTGGGTGATCGAGGCGAAGGTCATGTTGGCCACGTCGTCACCGCCGGCGAACGCGACCGCCCCGTCGGAGCCGTACGCGACGAACACGCACCACACGGAGAAGGTGTAGAAGACCGCGAGGAAGCCGATGGCGATGTAGGTGGCGCGCGGGATCGTACGCGCCGGGTCGCGGACCTCCTCCGCGTACAGCGCCGTCGCCTCGAAGCCGATGAAGCCGCCTGCCGTCAGGACCAGCAGCGCTCCGAAGCCGTCATGGGTGACCAGGCTCGGTGCGAAGACGCTCACCGTCGGGCCGCTCGCGCCGCCCTTCACCAGCACGAACACCTCGTAGATGACGAGGACGAGGAGTTCGAGCCCGAGGGCGATGCCGAGCACCCGGGCGCCGAGGGTGACCTTGGAGTAGCCGAGGAACGCGACCGCCGCCGTGCCGACCACCGCGATGAGCTGCCAGGGGACGTCCAGGCCGAACAGCGAGGAGAAGGTGTTCGCCGTGTAGTAGGCGAAGCCCGCCAGCAGACAGACGGCCATCGCGTTGTAGGCGACGAGCGCGACCAGCGCGGAGCCGATGCCGAGCGGACGGCCGAGACCTCGGGCGATGTACGAGTAGAAGGCGCCCGCGTTCTTGATCATCGGGCTCATCGCGGTGAACCCGGCGGCGAAGAGCAGCAGGATCGCGCCGGGCACGATGTAGCCGTACGCGGCAGACTCGCCGCCCGTGCGGATCGCGAGCGGCACCACGCCGGCCATGACCGTGAGGGGCGCGGCGGCCGCGACGACGAAGAAGACGAGGTCCTTGGTGGTCAGCCCGGCGTTGGCGAGACGGACCGGCCGCGGCTCGGCGCCGGGGCCCGTGCCCTGCCCCTCGGCACGCGTGTCAGACGACTTCGCCATGACGGTCCTCCCGGTCCGGCAGCTCTGTTCTTGTCTCCGCCCGGTCGACCCAGACCTGGGTGCCGCGCTGGACGCGGACGATGTGCTCCCGGCCGTACGCCTTCGGGGTGTCGAGCGGGTTCAGCCCGAGCGCGAGGACGTCCGCGCTCTTGCCGACGGTCAGTGAGCCCGTGACGTCGTCGACGCGGAGCGCGCGTGCGCCGTTGAGGGTGGCGGCGACGAGGGCGTCCATGGGCGGCATGCCCGTCTCGATCATCGTCCTGACCTCGGTGAGGGTCGAGACCCCGAAGGGGACGGTCTCGCTGGAGAAGCTGTCGCTGCCCACGGCGATGCGCACACCCGCCGTGCGGGAGGCGTTGAAGTTGTCGGCCACGCGGTTCTTCTCCTTCTCGACCATCGTCTCGCCCCGGTAGTCCTCCAGGCCCTGACGCGGCGGCGGCGGGTAGTGGTCGAACCACGGGCCGAGGAACAGCTGAAGCGTCGGTACGTGGACGACGCCCTGGTCGCGCATCATCTCGATGCACTCCTCGTCCAGTTCCTCGCCGTGTTCCAGTGTCGCGACCCCGGCCCGCAGACAGTCCTTGGTGGCGGCGAGGGACTCGGCGTGCGCGAGGACGGGGGCGCCGACCATACGCGCCTCCCGTACGACCGCGCGAAGCTCGTCGAGGTCGAAGTGCTGGTCGGTCTCCAGCTCCTTGTCCCACATGCCGCCGCCGGTGGCCCAGATCTTCACGGCGTCCGAGCCCATGCGGTTCAGCAGCCGGACGGTCTTGCGGATCTCCTCGGGGCCGTCGGCGAGCAGGGCCCAGGGGTGGCTGCGCTGCACCAGGTCGCAGTGCAGGTTGTGCGCGTCGCCGTGGCCGCCGGTACGTGAGATGCCGGGGCCGCAGGCCACGATCCGGGGTCCGGGCAGCCGCCCGGCGTTGACGGCGCGCTTGAGGCGCAGTCCGTTGCGGGAGATGTCCCGGATGGTGGTGACGCCGTGGACCATCAGCTCGCGCATCTGGACGGTCGACTCGACGGCCTGCTGGAGGTCGTCCTCGATGACCCACTGGGTGAAGTCGGAACTCTGTGTGCCGCCGAGGTGGGTGTGGCAGTCGATGAGGCCCGGGATCAGGGTCGCGTCGTGGAGATCGACGTGTTCCGCCGTGCCGGGCACCGTCACCTCGGTCTCGGTGCCGACGGCGGTGATGACGCCGTCGGTGATCACGAGAACGGCGTTGTCGATCGGATCGGCACCCGTTCCGTCGATCAGTGTGGATGCATGGAGAGCATGTATTTTCGTTGTCATGGAGCACCTCTACCGTCAAAGTGATGGCTAGAAGCTAGGTGCACGATCAATATGGTGTCAATGAGTCCTGTCGAGTAATCTCCTGATGAAAGTGATGGGTACGCGCGACGAAGACGGGGTGTCGAGACCTCCCGGAGGTCCCGCCCCAGAGGACCCGAGGAGCACTGTGCGACACGGACAATTCAGCGGCCTGCGGCCCGCGGACCTGGACGAGACGGACCGGACCCTGGTCCGCATCCTCCAGGCGGACGGGCGCACGCCGGTCGCGGAACTGGCACGGACGGTGGGCCTGTCGCACGCGGCGACGCGCCAGCGGCTCAACCGGCTGATCGCGGAGCGGATCGTCGCGGTGGGCACCATGACCCACCCGGGCACGCACGGCCTCCACCGCTCGGCGATGGTGGGCATCCGGTGCGACTCACGGACGCGGAGCGTCGCTGCGAGCGTGTCGAAGCTGGACGAGGCGTACTACGTGGTGACAGGCATGGGCGCGTACGACCTCATGGTGGAGGTGATGGCGCGGGACGACGCGCACCTGATCGACCTGATCGCGTCGATCAGGTCGATCACGGGGGTGCTGTCCACGGACGTGACGCTGATCGCGGAGACCACGAAGTGGGTCTACGCGCCGGACTTCACGGGCTGAGCCGCACGGTCCGACCGGGCCGAACGGGACGGCCCCCGCCCGGCCGGGCCCGCTCGCCCCCCGTCGGTCACGTCAGTGTCGGTGCCCGGCCGCGTTGGGCCGGCGCCCCGGCGGATAGTCCGGCGTCGGCGGGGCGATGACGGCCGGGATGGCGCGGGCCTCGGTGACTCCCCCGTGGACGGTGACGACGTCGCCGTAGTGGTGGATCTTCAGCGGGTCACCGGTGGGGAGGGTGTACGTGGCGGTCGTCGGGGTGATCTCGACCCGCAGATGGCGGCCCCGGAACTGCATCGTGAAGGCGAGCCGGCTGATCTGCTCGGGCAGCCGGGGCGAGAAGTCCAGCCGGTCCCCGTGGTGCCGCATTCCGCCGAAGCCGGCCACGAGAGCCGTCCAGGTGCCCGCGAGCGAGGCGATGTGGAGGCCGTCGCGCGTGTTGTGCTCCAGGTCCTCCAGATCCATCTGCGCCGCCTCGGTCAGATAGTCGTAGGCGAGGCGCAGGTGTCCCGTCTCCACCGCGATGACCGCCTGGCAGCAGGCCGACAGCGACGAGTCGCGGACGGTGATGGCTTCGTAGTAGGCGAAGTTGCGCGACTTGTGGTCGGCGTCGAAGTACGAGCCGCACTTGAACATCGCCAGGACCAGATCCGCCTGTTTGACGACCTGCTTGCGGTAGATGTCGAAGTAGGGGAAGTGGAGCAGGAGCGGGTACTGGTCGGGCCGGGTGCCCTCGAAGTCCCACTGCTGGTGCCCGGTGAACCCGTTGTCCTGCTCGTGCACCCGCAACTCGTCGTTGTAGGGGATGTGCATGGCTTCGGCGGCGTCCCGCCAGGTGGCGCTCTCCTCGTCGTCGACGCCGAGTTGGGCCGCCCGGTCGGGGTGGCGCTCCACGATGTCGGCCGCCGCCAGCAGATTCGTCCGGGCCATCAGGTTCGTGTACGTGTTGTCGTCCACGACGGCGCTGTACTCGTCGGGGCCGGTGACGCCGTCGATGTGGAAGGCGCCGTGGTGGTCGTGGTGACCGAGGGACCGCCACAACCGCGCTGTCTCCACCAGCAGTTCGACGGCGCACTCGCGCTCGAACTCCTCGTCCTCCGTGGCGGACAGGTAGCCCACCACGGCGTCGGCGATACCGGCGTTCACATGGAAGGCGGCGGCGCCGGCCGGCCAGTAGGCCGAGCATTCCGAGCCCTCGATGGTCCGCCAGGGGAACGCCGCCCCGCCCAGCCCGAGTTGCTCGGCCCGCTCACGCGCGGCCGGCAGGGTGCTCTGGCGCCAGCGCAGCGCTTGCGACACCGCGTCGGGCGAGGTGTAGGTGAGCAGCGGCAGGACGAACGCCTCGGTGTCCCAGAAGGCGTGTCCGTTGTAGCCGGAGCCGGTCAACCCCTTGGCGGGGATGCCTCGTTGCTCGGCCCGGGCGCCGGCCTGCAGAACGTGGAAGAGGGCGAAGCGTACGGCCTGCTGGATCTGCTCGTCACCCTCCACCTCCACGTCGCCGCACCTCCAGAAGTCGTCGAGGTACGCGCGCTGTTCGTCGGCGAGCCCCTTCCAGCCGACGCTCGCCGCGCCCGCCAGAGCGGCGTCCACCTGGTCACTGACCGCGGGCAGCGACCGGGTGCTCGACCACCCGTACGCCACGAGCTTGTCGAGCCGCAGGCTCTTGCCGGGCGCCAGGACGGAGGTGACGGTCAGCCGTGCGATGTCGTCGTCGGACTCGCACTCCGTCGTGGTCGACTCGGGTCCGGACACGACATGGTCCGCCGCCGCGCCGACGCGCAGACAGCTGCGGCGTGTGGAGTGCACCAGCCGCAGCCGGTTTCCCGACGCGAAGGTCTCCTCCGCCTGGAGCGGCGCCTCCAGCGCGACGGCGGCGCGGGGATCGGTCGCGGCGTCGGGCAGTTGCTCGTTGGCCACCAGCTCCGACTGGATCACGATGCGCACCTCGGAGTCGACCGCCTCGACCTCGTAGGAGATGGCGGCGATGGCTCGCTGGGTGAAGGACACGAGCCGGGTGGAGCGCACCCGTACGGTGCTGCCTGCCGGTGACGTCCACTCACAGGTGCGGCGCAGCACGCCGGCACGCAGGTCGAGCACACGCTCGTGGGAGCGCAGCTGCCCGTAGCGCAGGTCGAACGGCTCGTCGTCGACCAGCAGTCGGATGATCTTGCCGTTGGTGACGTTGATGACGGTCTGGCCGGACTCCGGGTAGCCGTAGCCGGCCTCGGCGTAGGGCAGGGGGTGCAGTTCGTGGACGCCGTTGAGGTACGAGCCCGGCAGGCCGTGCGGTTCGCCCTCGTCGAGGTTGCCGCGCCAGCCGACGTGGCCGTTGGAGAGCGCGAAGACCGATTCGCTCTGCGGCAGGACGTCGAGGTTGAGTTCCGTCTCCCGCAGGGACCAGGGCTCCACGGCGTACATCGAGTCGGTGATCATGCCTGCGGCTCCTGGTCGGAGGGGTCGGCGCGGTCCGCGCGGCCGGCGGGGCGGGCGAGTTCGCCGGGATCGGCGAGGTCTGCCAGGTCGGTGACGACGGTGTCCGCGCCGTGGGCCCGCAGCGCGTCGGCCTGGCCGACCCGGTCGACGCCGACGACGTACCCGAAGTGTCCGGCGCGGCCCGCCTCCATGCCCGCGAGCGCGTCCTCGAACACGGCGGCTGCCGACGCCTCGATGCCCAGGTCGTCCGCCGCCGCGAGGAAGGGGGCGGGGTCGGGCTTGCCGGGCAGTCCTCGCTCCGCCGCCACGACGCCGTCGACGCGGGTGTCGAAGAGGGCTTCGGCGTCGATGGCCCGGAGGATGTCGCGGCAGTTGGTGCTGGAGGAGACGACGGCGGTACGCAGTCCACTCGCCCGGACCGCCCGGATGTAGCGCAGCGAACCCTCGTACGCCTCGACGCCGCCGGCCTTGATCCTCTTCAGCAGCAGGTCGTTCTTGCGGGTGCCGAGGCCCTGGACGGTGGCCCGGTCGGGCGGATCGTCCGGCGCGCCTTCGGGGATCTTGATCCCGCGCGAGGCGAGAAACGCCCGCACGCCGTCGGCGCGGGGAAGCCCGTCGACGAACTGGTTGTAGTCCGCGACGGCGTCGAACGGGCGGAGTTCGCCGTCGTCGCCCCCGCCCCCGCCCGCGCGCTCCCGCAGGAACGCGTCGAACGTCTCCTTCCAGGCCGCCGCGTGCACGACGGCCGTCCTGGTGATGACACCGTCGAGGTCGAACAGGCAGACCTGGATGCTGTCCGGGAGGCCGAGTTTCGTCATGCGCGCACCTGCTCCGTGGAAGAGGGCTGCTTTCCCGGCAATCGTAGGGCGGCCGACCCGGCGCGACCTGGCCGTTCGGCCGTCTGGGCGACCGGCCCGCCCGTCAGGGAGCGAGCTGGTCGAGGAAGCCGAAGAGGTTCGCCCTCGTGCGCTCGATCTGCTGCTCCACGGTCAGGCTCTCCTCCATACGTCCCCCGGGCGCCGCGGCCTTCTTTCCGCGTACGTAGAGGGAGCAGGCGAGGTCGGTGCACATGTACAGCCCGATCGAGTTCCCGTCGCGGCCCGCCCTGCCGCTCTTGCGCGCGGTCATCAGCGACACACCGCTGCCCGGGTGGGTGGTCAGACAGAGGGAGCACATGCTGCGGTGCAGAAACCCGCGCCGTCGCGACGGATAACGCAGCGTCACACCGACGAGCGCGCCGTCCCTTTCGGTGACGAGATAGCCGCGGTCGGGCGCCGAGAGGTCGAGCCAGCCCAGGAAGTCCAGGTCTTCCCAGGGGCGCTCGGCGAGGTCGCGCGGCAGCGGAAGTCGCGCCGCCTCTCCCTTGGAGCAATTGACGAACGACGTACGGATGTCCTGCTCGGTCACGGCTTTCATGATTCCGAAGCTAACAGTGCCTAATCGTATTAGGCAAACAATTATTTCCCCTAGGCAGCTCGGTATGCTGGGATGGAGCCCCGTCGAACCACGCCGAACCACGCCGAACCGCGTCGCACCACGCCGAGCACCGGCCGAGCACAGGAGGTGGCGCCCATGGCGCGCGAACGACTGACGGTCGACCGGCTGACCGAGGCGGCGGGCGTCCTCGCGGACGAGGTGGGCTTCGAGAACGTCACGATGGCCGCGCTCGCCCGGCGCTTCGACGTGAAGGACGCCAGCCTCTACGCCCATCTCAAGAACGCGGCGGACCTGCGGACAAGGATCGCGCTGCTGGCGGTGGACGAGTTCGCCGAACGCGTCGCCACCGCGGTGGCGGGCCGGGCCGGCAAGGACTCGCTCGTCGCGTTCGCCGACGCGTACCGGGCGTTCGCGCTGGAGCGCCCCGGCCTGTACGCGGCCACGCAGACCCCCATCGACCCAGCGATCGCGGCCACTCCCCCGTCATATGTGCGCACCATCGAGATGACGTACGGGATGCTCCGGGCGTACGGCCTGACGGAGCCGGACCTGACCGACGCCGTACGGCTGCTGCGCAGCACCTTCCACGGCTTCAGCACACTGGAGGCCAACGGCGGATTCGCGGCCGACCGCGACGTACGGGCGTCCTGGGAGCGGACCGTCGAAGCGCTCCATGTCCTGCTGGAGCACTGGCCGCGCGCGGGGACCGCGGCGCCCACTGGCGCGGCCTCACCTCATAGGGTTACGTAGCGCCAGGACCTCGGGCTCGACGCCCCGGGCGGCGGCCGACCGACACGATTGGAGTTCGCCGATGGTGCACGACAGGGCCGGGCAGCAGGCGCAGCCCGGAGATCTGGTGGACGTGGCGCGGCTGGTGACGGCCTATTACGCGCTGCACCCGGATCCGGCCGAGCCCGCGCAACGGGTCACCTTCGGTACGTCGGGGCACCGCGGCTCCGCCCTCGTGGCGGCGTTCAACGAGGACCACATCGCCGCCACCACCCAGGCCATCTGCGACTACCGGACCCGCCAGGGCACCGACGGGCCGGTGTTCCTGGGCGCCGACACGCACGCCCTGTCCGAGCCGGCCCGGGTCACCGCGCTGGAGGTGCTGGCCGCCAACGGCGCCACCGTCCTGATCGACTCGGACGACGGCTACACACCCACCCCGGCCGTCTCGCACGCGATCCTGACGTACAACCAGGACCGCGCCACCGGCCTCGCCGACGGCATCGTGGTCACGCCGTCGCACAACCCGCCGGCCGACGGCGGGTTCAAGTACAACCCGCCCAACGGCGGTCCCGCCGGATCGGACGCCACCTCCTGGATCCAGGACCGCGCCAACGCCCTGATCGAGGCGGGCCTCAAGGAGGTCCGCCGGATCCCGTACACGCGGGCGCTGGCCGCCGACACCACGGGGCGGCACGACTTCCTGACCCGGTACGTGGACGACCTGCCGTCGGTCCTGAATCTGGACGCGGTGCGCGACGCCGGGATCCGGATCGGCGCGGACCCGCTCGGCGGCGCCTCGGTCGGGTACTGGGGCCGGATCGCCGAACGGCACCGGCTCGACCTCACGGTGGTGAACCCGCTCGCCGACCCGACCTGGCGGTTCATGACGCTGGACTGGGACGGCAAGATCCGGATGGACTGCTCGTCGCCGTACGCGATGGCCTCGCTGATCGCGCAGCGCGACACGTACACCATCGCGACCGGCAACGACGCCGACGCCGACCGGCACGGCATCGTCACGCCGGACGGCGGTCTGATGAACCCCAACCACTATCTGGCCGTGGCCATCCAGTACCTCTACGCGCACCGCGACGGCTGGCCGGCCGGCACCGGGATCGGCAAGACGCTGGTCTCCTCCTCGATGATCGACCGGGTCGCCGCCGACCTCGGGCGCACGCTCGTGGAGGTGCCGGTGGGATTCAAGTGGTTCGTCGACGGTCTGTACGACGGCAGTCTGGGCTTCGGCGGCGAGGAGTCCGCAGGCGCTTCGTTCCTGCGCCGCGACGGACGGGTGTGGACCACCGACAAGGACGGCATCCTGCTCGCGCTGCTGGCCTCCGAGATCACCGCCGTCACGGGCTCCACCCCGTCCCAGCACTACGCGGCGCTCGCCGACCGCTTCGGCGACCCGGCCTACGCCCGCGTGGACGCGCCCGCGACCCGGCAGGAGAAGGCGGTCCTCGCGAAGCTCTCCGCCGACCAGGTCACCGCCGACTCCCTGGCGGGCGAGCCGATCACCGCGGTCCTCACCGAGGCCCCCGGCAACGGCGCGGCGATCGGCGGCCTGAAGGTGTGCACGGACAGCGCCTGGTTCGCCGCGCGGCCGTCGGGCACCGAGGACGTGTACAAGGTGTACGCGGAGAGCTTCCGGGGCCCGGAGCATCTGAGCGAGGTCCAGGAAGAGGCGAAGACCCTGGTGTCGACGGCGCTGCGGGCCGCGGGCTGACGCGGCCCTGACGGGGCGTCAACTCCGGGGCCCTGCACCGGCGTTCACCGGGCGGGTGGCGGAGCGATCTCCACGGAGAGGTCGTTGTCGACCGTGTAGTACGGACGGGCCGTCACCCCGCCGAGGGTGGCGGCCGGGTAGACGAAGACCGTCTTGCGGTCCGCGACGTCGTCCAGCAGCCGGGCCACCCGGATCCGGGACGCGCCCGTCGCCGGGCGGACGTACACGTCCCAGATCACCGGCGCCGCCCCGGATCCCGGCTGGGCGCCGTCCGCCAGGAGTTCCTGGTAGTCCACGGTGAACGAGAAGTCCTGGCGCCCCTCGGCCCGGAGCGCGATCTGCCGTACGGCGGTGGCCCGGCCCCGTCGCTGCAGCAGCGCCGTCGCGCCCTCCCCCAGCCGGGGCCCGAACAGCCGCGCCCGCACGGTCATCGACCGGCCCGCGAAGACGATCCGGCCGGCCTCCGCGTGCGAGGCCCGCAGCCAGGCCCGTACGGCGAGACGGCCGTCCTTGGTGGCGTACGGGATCCGGACCGCCAGGGGCGTCGTCCGGCCGTCGCCGCCGCCGGACACCAGCGCGCGCAGGTCGCGCAGACCGGGCAGCAGCGGTACGCGCTCCCCGCCGGGCGACGGCAGGACGTACGCGTCCCAGCGGCCCTCCGCCAGGGCGGGTGCCGTCTCCAGGACGGCCCGCCACTCGCCCTTCCCGTCGGGCTGCAGCGCGACGACGCGGCCGATCTCCTCCGACTGCCCCTTCTTCGGGCGCAGTTGGAGCAGCAGCCGGGGGCGCGCGGAGTCGGGCAGCGGCAGTCGTACGCGTACGACGAACCGTCCTTCCTCGTCCACGGTCGCGTCCGCGCGGGGCTTCTCCACCGGTCCGTTCGTGACCGGCCCGTTCGTCACCGACGCGTTCGTGACCGGTGTGTATCCGCTGTTGTCGCCGCTCATCCCCGTGCCTTCCGTACCGTCCTCAGGACGCTGCTGGCCGCGACGAGCGCGGTGTCCTTGGCCGCGTAACCACCGCTCACCAGGGCGTGGTCCGTCGCGCGCCCCGCCGGCCCGCCGGCGCTCCGGGCCGCCACCAGTTCCTCGAACAGCTGCTCGGCCTGGGCCACCACGGGGCCGGGGGCGTAGCGCCGGGAGTTGTGCAGCGCGGCACGGCCCATCCGGCGGCGCAGTTCGTCGTCGCGTACGAGATCCAGCAGGGCCCCGGCCAGTGCGTCCCGGTCGCCGACAGGGACCAGCCGGCCGTCCTCGCCGGGGGCGATGATCTCGCCGGGGCCGTACTCGCAGTCGGTGCTCACGACGGGCAGTCCGCAGCGCATCGCCTCGACGATGGTCATGCCGAACGGCTCGAAGTTGGATGTCGCGGCTCCGATCGAGGCCTTGACCCACTCGGCTTCCATCGGGGTCACGGCGCCCATCAGGAAAACGTTGTTGTGCAGGCCGAGCCGGTCGATGAGCGCGCGCAGCGGCTCCTGCTCCTCACCCTTGCCGTAGATGCGCAATTGCCAGTCGGGCCGCTCGGCGGCGACCGCCGCGAAGGCCTCGATCAGCAGGTCGAACCGTTTCACCGGCACCAGCCGTCCTGCGGCGATCACGACGCGCTCGCCGCCGTCGGCCGGGGGAAGGGTGGGGGCCGGGACGCTGTTGGGGAGCGCCTGCACCCGGACGCCCGGCAGCCGCATCTTGCGCCGGTAGGCGGCGGCGTCGGCCTCCGTGACGGGGGTGATCGCGTCCAGGCGCGGATAGACCCGGCGCAGCGCGTTGCGCAGGCGCGGCGGGTGGTTGTTCAGCGTGAGGTGCTCCTGCCCGACGCGCACCGTGCGGGCGGGCGCCTGGAGGGCGAGGTGCACGTTGAGTCCTGGCCGGGTGCCCACGACGACATCGGCGTCGAGCGACGCCAGCGCCTCGCCGATGCGCTCGTCGGTGAGCGCGCTGTACTGCCGGTAGCGGTACTCGGACGAGGGGAAGACCTTCGCCGGCGTCAGATGCCGCGGATCGCTCTTCTCGTGCCGCAGATCCACCAGGGGCCGCAGGCGTACGCGCGGATCGAGGTTGAGGTTCGGCCGCTCCCGGTGCCGGAGAGCCGAGATGATCTCCACATCGTGCCGATCAGCCAGCGCGCGGGCCAAGTTGAACGTGGTGGTTATCGTCCCTCCTATCCCATACGCGTTGTGTATAAGAAATGAGATCTTCATGCCGTGCATGACGGGTTGGACATCCAGAAGGTTGCCTGCGTAACCCCTTGGTAAGGAGAAAAACCCCCTGCCGTAACCACCTGGTCTGACGCGTCGTCGGACGCGGCTCGCGCGAGAAGGCGCCCCGCACGAGAAGACGGCTGGAGCATTTGCCGCATTCCGCTGTTTTACCGGCAATACGATCGGGAAGACGGCCCTGTGCACCGCCCCCTCACCGCACAGCCACCCCCACCGCCACCCCCCGTCGAAGCGGCACAGCAAGGAGCCACCATGAACGCGGTCCCCGACATCACGCTCAACAACGGGGTGAAGATCCCCCAGCTCGGCTTCGGCACCTTCCAGATCCCGCCGGCCGACACCCGCGCCGCGACACTGACCGCGCTGGAGATCGGCTACCGGCACATCGACACCGCGGAGATGTACGGCAACGAGAAGGAGGTCGGCCAGGCGGTCCGCGACTCCGGAATCGACCGGGACGACATCTTCATCACCAGCAAGCTGAACAACCCCTTCCACGAGCCCGCCGCCGCGCACGCCGCGTTCGACCAGAGCCTGGCGGACCTCGGGCTGGCCCACCTCGACCTCTTCCTCATCCACTGGCCGCTGCCCGCCCTCGGGAAGTTCGTGGAGACGTGGAAGGCGCTGGAGGAGATCTACCGGTCCGGGCGGGTCAGGGCCATCGGCGTCTCCAACTTCCAGCCGCACCATCTGCGCCGCCTGCTGGAAGGCTCCGTGATCGTGCCCGCCGTCAACCAGGTCGAGGTGCATCCGTATCTCACCCAGGACGAGGTGAGGGCGTTCGACGCCGAGCACGACATCGCCACCGAGGCGTGGTCCCCCATCGCCCAGGGCAAGGTGCTGGACGACCCGATCATCGTCGGCATCGCCAACACGGTCGGCCGGACACCCGCCCAGGTCACGCTCCGCTGGGCCCTCCAGCGCGGGGACATCGTCTTCCCGAAGTCGGTGACCCGCTCGCGCGTCGAGGAGAACTTCGCCCTGTTCGACTTCGAGCTGAGCGAGGGCGACATGGCGGAGATCTCGGCCCTGAACCGGAACGAGCGCACCGGTCTCGACCCCGACCGCAACAACGGCTGACATCCGCCCCGCCGCCCGGTCCGTAATGGATGTCCCAACTCCGCAACTCTCGGCGGAGAACGGCCGGTGAGTACGGCAAGATCGGTCGTATGACCGAACAACAGGGCAGCGCACCGCGACAGAGCGCTACGGACGAGACGATCGCGGCCCTGGCGGTCCGCCTCCGCGCGGCGGACACCGGCGGCTGGACGTCGGACGCGACACGGGCGCTCGTCGTCCGGCTCGGCTGGGGCTGGAGCGGCAGTCCCACCGTGGTCACCGGCCGCTCCACCGGCGACGCGCGGCTGCGGCCCGTGGGTAAGTTCGAGGAGCGGTACGTGGGCGGCGAGGCGTACGTCGAACTGGCCGTCCCCGTACGGCACACCGCGCCGGACGCGGCCTCCCAGGCGGAGGCCTTCCGGCTGGTCAAGGACGAGCTGACCGCCGCGCTCGGCGAGGCGTCGATCATGGGTGTGCACGGGAGGCTGGCGTCGTTCCTCCGCACCGTGCCCGGCTGGGGCTCCCCGTACCTGCGCTGGCGTGGTGAGACCGACACGATCGAACTGCGCGCGGGAGCGACGGGGCCCGAGCTGGTCCTCCAGCCCACCGACCCGGCCGAGAGCTGGTTCGTACGCCAGGGGAACGGCGACGAGCACGGGATCACGGGCTTCTTCGGCTTCCGGCCCGACGGGTCGAACGGCGGCCTGACCTTCCCCGGCGGCTGGCGGGCCCGGAGCTGGGAGTCGATGACCAGAGCGCTCGCCGCCTTCCTGACGACGCTCCCGGCCGAGACGACGGCGCTGCGGACCCCGATGTGGATGCCGATCTACGGCCGGATCGAGGGGAAGGGCGCGCCGATTCTCTTCGACATCGACTGCGGCGACCGGCTGATGCTCGCCTCCTTCGCGGACGAGTCCGTCGACCCGCCGTCGCTGGGCTGGGGCACGGCGGCCGAGTATCCGACGACCGGCCGGCCCTGGCCCGACCCCGGCCACCCCCGGCTGCGCATCGACGCGGGCGGTCCGGGTGAGCCCGACGGACAGGTGCTCGCCGAGACGATCGTGGCGACGGCCCGCGCGATGGGGGTGGAGTCTCCCGAGGACCTGCTCATCGGCTCCGAGGCCACGGACATGGGCGCGTACCGGGTCACGTTCTACGGTCTGGGTCTGCCGATGGGCTGAGGCGGCCGGAGAGTCGCCTTCGCGCACCGCGAACTGATCAACTCGCGGGCGCTGTGGCAGACTTCTCCGGACGGCTGGTGACGCCCCGGGAAGCCCCGCGACGGCGCTCGAACGTGTCGTACCGCCTCCCGTCGCACCGCCACGCACCCATCGGAGTTTCGTATGACGGCAGGGACGCCCAAACCTCAGGTCGACACCAGCAAGCCGCACCCCGCACGGGTCTACGACTGGCTGCTCGGCGGCAAGGACAACTACGAGGTCGACCGTCAGGTGGGCGAGAGGCTGCCGGCCGAGTCGAGGGACGGTGCCCGCCAGAACCGGGAGTTCATGCACCGCGCGGCCGCCTGGCTGGCCGGCAACGGCGTGACCCAGTTCCTCGACATCGGCACCGGCATCCCGACCGAGCCGAACCTGCACCAGATCGTGCAGGCGATCCTGCCGACGGCGCGGATCGTCTACGCCGACAACGACCCCATCGTGCTGCGGCACGCCGAGGCCCTGCTCGTCAGCACGCCCGAGGGCACGACCGACTACATCCAGGCCGATGTGCGCAAGCCGCAGGAAATACTGCAGTACGCCCGCGCCACCCTGGACTTCGAGCGCCCGATCGCGCTGTCCCTCATCGCGCTCATGCACTTCGTCCCGGACGACCAGGGTCCGTACGACATCGTCTCCAGCCTGGTGGACGTGCTGCCGTCGGGCAGTTATCTGGTGCTGTCCCACGCGGCGTCGGACCTGGTGCCGGAGCTGTCGGACAAGGTCGTCGCGGAGTACGCGAAGGGCGGCATCAGGCTGGGATTCCGTACCCACGCCGGGGTCGGCCGCTTCTTCGACGGGCTGGACATGGTCGAGCCCGGACTGGTCACGGCGCCCGCCTGGTTCAAGGACACGGACGCGCCCAAGGACGAGATGAGCGGCATCTACGCGGGCGTGGCGCGCATCCCGTAAGCCGCGGGTCGCTGCACCCTCGCACGGCCCGGTCCGGCTTACGCTGCGGTGGCCCGACCGCCGCCGACGTGAGACCGAGGTGCTGTGCGATGCCGACGACCCTGCGCAAGTGGGCATGGCTGCCGGTGCTGGCCGTCGGGCTGGGGCTGTACTTCCTGGTGCAGGGCACGCTGATCGACACCCGCAACGTGAATTACGTACCGTCCCTGATCCTGTTGGGCGCGCTCGTCGTCCCGCTGTCCTTCCTCACCTTCGTGGCGGGGCGCACGGGCGAGTGGCGGATCGGGCCGTTCGTGCTGGGGATCGCGGCGCTGTTCGGCGGCGTGGTCGGGATCGTGGCCGCCGGACGGCTGGAGTTCGACACCCTCCGGGGCCTCGGCACGCTGTCCCTGATCGGCATCGGCCTGATCGAGGAGTCGTGCAAGCTCATCGTCCCGGTGCTGATCCTGGTGTGGCAGTGGCAGCGCGGCACCGTGCGGGTCGGGGACGGGCTGCTGATCGGGGTCGCGGCGGGGATGGGATTCGCCGTACTGGAAACGATGGGGTACGCGTTCACCGCGCTGCTGGCGTCCCAGGGGAACATCGGGGACGTCGAGGAGACCCTGTTGCTGCGCGGACTCAGCTCGCCCGCCGCGCACATGGCGTGGACCGGACTCGTCTGCGGAGCACTGTGGGCGGCCGTCGCGGCGCGGTGGTCCCTCGCGGCCACCGCACGGCTCGTCATCACCTTCGTGTTCGCGGTCGCCCTGCACGCGCTCTGGGACGGGGTCAGCAACCGGGCCGTGTACGTTCTGCTGGCCGCGGTCTCGCTGGGCTGGCTCCTCGTCGAACTCCACCGGAGCGACACCCTGTCCTGGGACAGCCCGGCCGCGGGCGCGAGGCCCGTACGGCGGTCGTGAGCGGGAGTTAGGTTTCCTCCATGTACTCGACCCAGATCTCCCGGCGTGTACGGGCCCCGCGTGCCGCCGTCTACCGCGCGCTGCTGGACGCGGACTCCGTCGCGAAATGGCGGGCACCCGAGGGAATGACCACCGAGGTGCACGAATTCGACAGCCGCGAGGGCGGGCGGTTCCGTATCTCGCTCGTCTACGAGGCGCCGACGGACACCGGGAAGTCCGGTGCGCGGACCGACACGTACCACGGGCACTTCGAACGGCTGGTGCCGGACGAACAGGTCGTGGAAGTGATCGAGTTCGAGACCGCCGATCCCACGATGGGGGGCGTCATGACCATGACGACCACGCTCTCGGACGTCGAGGGCGGTACGGAGGTCCTCATGGTGCACGCGGGGGTCCCGGACGCGGTGCCGGCGGCCGACAACGAGATGGGCACGCGTATGTCGCTGGACAATCTCGCGAGGCTCGTCGAAGGGGATCGCTGACGGACGCCCGGTACGGGTGTGCAGGCGTACGTGCCTACGGGTGCCCGCCGGTGCCTCAGGAGCGGCGACCCGGTTTGCCGCGCCTGCCGCTCTTCGCGCCGCCGGAACCGCCACCCCGGGGGTTGCCCCGGGGATTCTTGCCCGTCGGCTTGCCGACGGCGCGCTTGGGCGCCGCTCCGGACTTGGCCTTCGGGGCGGACTTGGCCTTCGCAGCGGGCTTCTCCGGTGCCGGGGCCGAGCGGCGGCCCCGTGAGCTGTTGACGGTGCGCCCCCGGACGATCCCGATGAACTCCTCGACCAGGTCGGTGGTCGCCTCCTCCGGCCACGACAGCGCGATGCGCGACTCGGGGACGTCGGAGACCGGCCGGTAGGTGAGGTCCTTGCGGTGGTACAGCCGGGCGAGCGACTGCGGTACGACGAGAAGGCCCACGCCCGCCGCCACCAGCTCGACGGCGTCCTCCGTCGTGGCCGGTCGCTCGTTCGCGGGCCGGCCGGGCAGGCGCCCCTCCCAGTCGAGGGTGTCGTCGAGGGGGTGCAGCACGATCTCGTCGGCCAGATCGGCGGCGGAGACCTCGTCGACGGCGGCCACGAGGTGGTCCTTCGGGACGAGGACGACCGTCGTCTCGGTGTAGAGCGGGATCGCGCTGAGGTCGGTCCGGTCGACCGGCAGCCGGACGAATGCCGCGTCGGCCTCACCGGCGCGCAGCGTGTCGGCGACGGCGGCGGCGGGCACCCCGGTCAGGGTCAGCGGAACATCGGGCAGCCGCTCGTTCCAGATCCGCACCCACTTGGTGGGGGTCACCCCCGGCACGTACGCGAGCCGGAACGTGGGGGACGCGAGGGGTACCTCCGAGCCAGTCACACGGCCAGGCTACCGGTCGTGGTCAGAGGCCCGGCACGCGCTCGATAGTCTGGGCACCATGACGTCGCACCAGACCACCCAGACGATGAAACCCGCCACGGCGGCGAAGAAACTGGGTGTGTACCTCGAGGCCACCCCAGCCGATTTCCAGGAGGGTGTCGTCTCGCGCAACGAGTTGAGCGCGCTCCAGGCCGATCCTCCCGAGTGGCTGCTGGAACTGCGGCGCGACGGCCCGCATCCCCGGCCGGTGGTCGCGGCCAAGCTGGGCGTCTCCATCGCGGGGCTCGCCCGTGGCGGCGTCACCGACGCCCTCACGACCGAGCAGATCGACGCGCTCAAGGAGGAGCATCCCGCGTGGCTGCGACGCGAGCGCGCCACCCAGGCCGAGGTGCGTAAGGAAGCGGCCCGTATCAAGGAGAAGAACGCGGAGCGGAGCGCCGAGGCGCGCCGCCCGCGCTCCTGACGGCGACGGCGCGACGGCGCGACGGCGAGCGGCAGGGGACCCCGGCCGCTCGCCGTACGTGATTGACGCGCCGGCCCGACTACCGCGCCGCCCTGGTGCGGTCGGTCAGCAGGGACCAGATGACGAAGACGCCGATCGCGATGGTGATGACCGCCCATACGGGCTGGTAGGGCAGCCACATGAAGTTCGCGACGACGCTGATGGCCGCCACGCCCACACCCAGCACCCGCGCCCAGGGCGCGCCGCTGATGATGCCCAGTCCCGTGAGGATCAGAACCGCGCCCACCACCAGATGGATCCAGCCCCATGAGGTCAGGGTGAACTGGTAGGTGTAGCTGCCGTTGAGCGTGAACACGTTGTCCCGGGCGATGGCGACGACGCCGTTCAGGACGCCCAGTACGCCGTCCACGAACAGCAGGACCCCGGCGAACATCGCCCCACCCGTCGCCCACGCGGTCCCGCCGTGGCCTTTGCGACGCGGTGTCTGATGTGCCCCCGAAGGGGTCGCGGTCTGTGCCATGAGAGCCTCCTCGGCCGAGTACGTGGCCCGCTCTCCGGACCACTCCGGCATGGGCCCGACAATCCGCCGCTCTTGCTCCCACGACCAGCCGAACTGGGCCATTGGAGTGAATGGCCATGGGGCGGTACCGCATACGCACGAGCCCGCGAATTTGCCGTTATTTTTCTCCGGGCCCTACAACCATTCGACCTTTCGGCCCACTTCAATTCATCCTGAAAACAGTGTGGGAATTGGCGGAACTATTTCTTTGCCGGGGCAGTCTTAGGCGGTGACCAAACGGCTCCGCGACAGACCGAGACCGAGACCATGTCGCGGAGCCGGACTACGGGGAAGGCACATTCTCATGCGCACTCGCATTCGCACGACGCTCATCGCCACCGCGGGCCTCGCCTCCGCACTCTCGCTGGTCGCGATCACCCCGGCTCTGGCCGGCGCGACCGGCCCCTCCGGGAAGGTCGCCGCACCGTCGCACAGCGTCGCGGCCGCCGCCGCGCCGGCCCAGGGGGACCCGCGCGACATCACCGGCCGCGTCGCCAACTTCTACGGCTCGTACATCGACTCCGTGTACGACCTGGAGGACCCGACGGCGAGCGCCAACGCCAAGGCGCTGAAGAAGTTCTACCTGAGCGCCGCCGCGCAGAAGAAGGTCGCGGCGTTCGAGGCGAAGGAGCACGCCGACGGGATTCTCTTCGCGCAGAACGTGCCGGTGAAGTGGAAGGTCACGTACACCGGTTCGGGCGCGGGGCACGCCACCGCGCTGGTCACGCTGACCTGGAGCGACGGCGAGAACCCCGGGATCAGCAAGATCAAGGTCCAGTCGGATCTGCAGACCCGCAAGATCACGGATCTCGCTCCGGCCAACTGACATCGACACGGCCGGTTTCCGGCCGAATGAGGCCGGTGGTCAGCGGGGCGGCAGTCGGGGACTCCCGGCCGCCGCCCCTGTGTCGTTCCTCGTCATTCCTCGATGTGGATGGCGAGCGCCGGACAGACGGACGCCGCGTGGCGGGTGTCGGCGGCCTGGTCGGCCGGGGGCTCGGCGTCGAGGAGTACGGCGATGCCGTCCTCGTCGCGCTGGTCGAACACCTCCGCCGCGGCGACCACGCACTGTCCGGACGCGACGCACTTGTCCTGGTCGAGGGTGATCTTCATGAGGGCTCCTTCGCTGGGGGTCGGTCGGGTCACCAGGTGACGGGCAGTTCGTAGACCCCGTACACGCCGCCGTCGTGCTTGAACGGGATCTGCTCGATGTCGGCCGCGAGCCGCAGCGTGGGAACGCGCCGGTAGAGGGTGCTGTAGACGATCTGGAGTTCCAGCCGGGCCAGCGGCTGGCCCAGGCACTGGTGGACGCCGAAGCCGAAGGCCACGTGCTGCCGGGCGTCGCGCTCGATGTCGAGGCGGTCGGGTTCCGGGAAGACGCCGGGGTCGCGGTTGGCGACGTCGTTGGCGATGACCAGCCCGTCGCCGGCGCGGACGCGTCGACCGGCGATGTCGATGTCTTCGAGCGCGACCCGGCGGCGGCCGTTGTGGACGATGTTGAGGTAGCGCAGCAGTTCCTCGACGGCCGAGGCGACCAGCTTGGGATCGTCGGAGTCACGCAGGAGCGCGAGCTGGGTGGGGTGTTCGAGCAGCGCGAGCGTACCGAGCGCGATCATGTTCGCGGTGGTCTCGTGTCCGGCGATCAGCAGCAGAACGCCCATCTGGGCCGCTTCGTGCCGGGTCAGCTCCCCCGCCTTCACCCGCACGGCCAGGCTGGACAGCACGTCGTCTGCCGGAGCCGCGAGCTTCTCGCCCATGAGGTCGTCCAGATAGTCGAGCAGCCTTCGGAAGGCGTCGTTCCGTTCCTGTGGGTCGTTGTCCCGCTTGATGAGGATCTTGCTGTTGGCCTGGAAGAAGTCGTGGTCGCTGTAGGCGACTCCGAGCAGTTGGCAGATCACCAGCGAGGGCATCGGCAGGGCGAACGCCTCCACCAGGTCCACCGGTTTCGGACCGGCCAGCATGTCGTCGATCAGGTCGTCCACGATCTGCTGGACGGCCGGGCGCATCGCCGCCACCCGCTTGATGGCGAAGGGCGCCGTCACCATGCGCCGCAGTCGGGCGTGCTCGGGGTCGTCCAGCAGGATGAAGCTGGCCGACGGGGCGTCGGGAGGGAGGGGCGCCTGGAGCGGGTAGCCGGGCCGTTTGATGTCGGCGCTGACGCGGGGGTCGGCGAGCAGGGCGCGCCCTTCGGCGTACCCGGTCACCAGCCAGGGGGTGCTGTCGTCCCACATCCGGACCTTGGTGAGCGGAGCCTCCGTCCGCTGGGCGACGGCGGCGGGGGGCGGGTCGAACGGGCAGCCGGCCGCCCGGTCCATCGGGAAGTGCGGGACTCCGGCCGGGGTCTCGCCGACTGATTCGACAGTGCTGGTCATGTGTCTCCTCCAAGGGGGGTGGGGCGTGGGGGTGTGGTGGGAGGGTCCGGGTGTCTGTCGGTACGGGGCGGGGTCTGTCAGTGCGGGGCGGGGGTCCGGGCCGGTCCGCCGGCGAGCGCGTCGGCGACGTCCTGACGGCGGAGGCGGGTCTGCTTGGGCATGTTCCAGCCGAGTACGCCGGTGACCCGGCCCTCTCGGCGGTACCGGGCGACGAATCGTCCGGTCGCCGGGTCTCCGTCCACGACGGTCATCTCGGCGTCGGCGCCGGCGGGAACGACGCCGTGCACCTGGATCTTCGTGTCGAACTGGTCGGTCCAGAAGTACGGCACGGGGGTGTACGCCCGGTCGCCGCCGAGGATGTTGGCCGCGACGGCCATGGCCTGCTCGCCGGCGTTGGTCCGGTTCTCCAGCCTGAGCAGTCCGCCGAGTCGGTCGTGATGCCAGCGCGCCACGTCCCCGACGGCGTACACGCCCTCGCCCGCCCGGCAACGGGAGTCGCAGACAAGGCCGTTGTCCACCCGCAGGCCGCTGTCCTGGAGCCAGTCGGTCACCGGAGCGGCGCCGATCGCGACCACGACGAGGTCCGCGGGCAGCACCTCACCGTTGTCGAGACCGACGCCGGTGACGGCGCCGGCGCTGCCGACCAGTCCGCGGACACCGGCGCCCAGCCGCAGTCGGATCCCGCGTTCGGTGTGCAGTTCGGCGAGCAGGTCGGCGACGCCGTGGCCGAGTTGGTTCGCCATGGGCGCGTGCTGAGGTCCCGCGACGGTGACGTCGAGGCCCATGGTGCGGGCGGTGGCGGAGATCTCCGCGCCGAGCACGCCGTCTCCCACGACCACGAGCCGTGCGGCGCCGAGAAGTCCGGCGCGGAGCGCGAGCGCGTCGTCGAGGGTGCGCAGTACGTGGACCCCGGCCAGACCGGCCTGTCCGGGGAGGGTGCGGGGTCTCGTACCGGTGGCCACGACGACGGCCTCGGCGCGCAGGGTGCGTCCGGACGCGGTGCGCACGGTGCGGGTGGCGGCGTCCAGGCCGACCGCCGGGTCGCCGAGGATGAACTCGGCGTTCAACGCCGACAGCACTTCCCGCGGGCGCAGTTGGGCTCTGTCGGGCTGCCAGGTGCCGGCGAGTACCTGCTTCGAGAGCGGTGGCCGGTCGTACGGCGCGTGTGTCTCGGCGCCCAGCACCGTCACCTTGCCGGTGTAGCCGTGGCGTCGTAACGCCTCGACCGTGGTCAGCCCGGCGGCGGACGCGCCGACCACCAGTACGTCCGCGGTCTCGCGAGGTGTGGTGCGTGGTGTCCGGTCCACCGTTGCTGTCATCGTCGGAACTCCTCCGTCTGCGGTTCGGCGAGGAACGTGGGGTCGCAGGGGTGGCCTCGACAGCGCCCAGGGCATGGGAGGGCTCAAGGGCGAGGCGATCAGGGGTGGGGAGTGGTCGGGGGAAGGGGTGAGGGGTGGTCAGGGCTGTGTGACGGGGGCCATCCAGAGCCCGACGATCGCGTCGATCAGGCCCGTCCCGGCGTCGTGCCAGTTCGACCGTGGAGTGGCGGCGCCGAGGGCGAGCGCACGCTCCCGCTCGGCGCAGACGTGCACCATCAGCTGGCGGGCCATGTCACCGCGATCGGCGCGGACTTCGGCCGGCAGATCCGGCATGGCCGTGTCGAGCCCCTGAATGATCCGGTGCAGCGAGGGCGCGGTGAGCGATTCCTGCGTCATGATCTCGCGCAGACCGGGGTCGGTCATCGCCTGGGCGGAGAACCGGGCATGCCAGGTGGGGCTGCCGAGCTCGGCGAGATGGTCGGTGACCGGGCGTACGAGACAGGCCACCCAGTCCCGTACATCGGGGGAACTCCCGACGTCGGCCACCATCCGCTGTCGGAGTTCCTCGATCGGCTCGGCGTGCTTGCGTGCGATCGCCCGTACGAGATCCGTCTTCGTACCGAAGTGGTAGCCGACGGCGGCGTTGTTGCCCTGCCCCGCCGCTTCGCTGACCTGTCGGTTGGAGACCGCGAACACTCCGTGCTCGGCGAACATGCGCTCCGCCGTGCCGAGAATCAACTCCCGCGTCGCGTCGGCGCGTTCCCCCCGGCCGGTCTTCCCTCTCACGGGCACGAGCGTACCGGCACTTCGCCCGGGGTCACCCATCGCACATCCTCGTGGTCGGCTTCGAGTACGTGATCAGTCAACCGCCCCCATCCAATTAAAGCAAGCGACTGACTTAATTTCGCCGTTCACGCATCCGTGCCCGCAGCCGAAAACGCGGCCGCAGTCCGGCATCGGAGTGGTCTCCCCCGCGACTCGGTTATCGAGAGGCGTCCGGCGTCTATGGGTGCAGTGTCCGAAAGTCCCCGTAGCACCGTAGAAAGAGAAGTCCCATGCGTATCCGTACAGCAGTCGCCGCCACCGCGCTCGCCGCCCTCACCCTCCTCGGCAGCGCGGGCGCCGCCTCCGCCAATGAGCGGGGCGGGGAGCACGACGGCAACAGCATCGTGAACAGCGACTTCGTCGCCACCTGGATCCACGACAGCTTCAACACGGTCATCGTGTTCGGCGACAACATCTAAGACGCCTCGTACGCAGTCGTCGGCCTCCCGCGGTCATCCGCGGGGGGCCGACGGCCGTTTCGGAGTCGGCGACCGGTCAGAGCGAGCCGGGGACGACGAACAGGCACCAGGTGACGACGGGGCCCACGACGGCGATCCCCAGGCCCCAGGCCATGAGGCGACGGAAGACCAGGTCGCGCTGGTCCGCGGGCGTGTTCGCGGTCACCAGCGCGCCGCTCGTGGAGAACGGCGACGCGTCCACGATCGACGCGGATATGGCCAGCGCGGTGATGAGCCCCACGGCTCCCACCTGGCCGGTGAGCAGGAAGGGAACCGCCAGGGGGATCAGCGCCCCGAGCATGCCGGTGGTCGAGGCGAAGGCCGACACCACGGCGCCGATGAGACAGATCAACAGGGCTCCCAGGAGTGGGGCGTCGATGCTCGCGACCCGCGTCCCGAGCCAGTCGATGGTGCCGAGGCGCTCCATCTGGCTCACATACGTGACGATGCCGCAGACCAGCAGCACGGTGGACCACGCGCACTTGTCCACGGCGCCCTTGGCCGACTTCGGCGCGACCAGAGTCAGGACGACGGAGATGGTGAGCGCCATCAGGCCCACGTCCAGGTCGAAGAAGAGGGCGCCGGCGACCAGGCTGAGCAGTCCGAGGAGGGTCAGCGCGCGCGGGAGGTCGAGGCGGAGAGGCTCCCGCGGCGTGGCCCCTTCGGCCGCCTCGGCCGGGGCGCCCTTGTCCTTCCCGGCGCCCGTCGCTATTCGCCCGAGCAACTGCCGCCCGCCGAAGAGCAGGAAGACGATGACGCACAGGCCGACGTTGAACAGGAACGACGCCGTGAACAGCAGCGCGGGGTTGCCGGGCAGATCGTTGCGTTCGACCACGTTGTTGGTGATGCTGCCGAAGACCCCGATGGGCGAGAAGCCGCCCGCGCTGGCCCCGTTGGCGATGAACAGCCCCATGAGCACAGGGCTGATGCCGTACGTCACGGCGAAACCGAGCCCGATCGGCGCGACGATCCCGACCGCCGCGGGCGTGACCGCGCCGACCGCCGTGAGGACGGCGGTGACCAGGAACATGACCCAGGGAATGAAGGCGATCCTGCCGCGCACCGCCTTCACGGCCGCGTCGATGAGCCAGTCGACGGTGCCGTTGCTCTTCGCGATTCCGAACAGGAGGGTCACGCCGACCAGTACGACGAACAGGTCGCCCGGGAAGCCGGCGAAGATGTCGTCGCTGGACTCGTCCGCCACCGTGGAGCCGACGATGAACGCCGCGACGATCGCGAGGACACCCAGATGGACCGCGGAGAAGGTCGCGACGGCGAAGATCAGCACGAGGGCGATGATGGAGATGACTTGGTCTGACACGAGGGCTCCCTTGCCGTCGGCCGAAGGTCATGTCGCGGTGCACCGGGGCATGTCGGTGCCCTGGCGCGTCGGGGCATGACGAGGGGTGCGCGCGGCACCGGAGATGCCGGGATGTGAGACGGCGCGCGAACGACTTCCCAAGGTCCCGGACCGGTCCAGGGATGGGTGAATCATTCCGCCAGACGGAAATTGATTTCCGCAGTCGGGAGTATTGAAGAGGTTTTCCGGCGGCGTCAAGGGGCCTGCCGGAATCCTTCGCGACGGGCGGGGCGGGGACCCGTCCGGTCGGGCGGTGATCGGCCGAGGCGGCCCGCCCCTTCGTCGTACGACCGGAACGAGGCGGCCCGGCCCTCGTCGGACAGCCGCCTCGTTCCGCTCGAATCCCCTGGTGAACGGCCCTGTTTCCCCTGGCCGACCGCCCCGTTCAGCCCTGGCGTGAGTGCCCCAGCGCCGCGCTGACCTGGCGCGCCGTCTCGCTCACCAGCGCGCCGTGCGCGGCGGTCGACTCCGGGCTCATCCGGCTCGTCGGCATGTTGACGCTGATGCTCGCGATCGGTGTACCCGCCTCGCCGAGGACGGGGGCCGCGACGGCGGAGACGTCGTCGCGCCATTCGCCGCTGTTGGTGGCGTACCCGCGCTCTCGGATCAGCGTCAGTTCGGCGAGCACCGCGTCCCGGCCCGTGAGGGTGGCGGTCGTGAACTCCTCCAGCCCCGCGGCCAGTTGGCGTTCGATCACCTCGGGTGCGCTCGCGGCGAGCACGGCCTTGCCGTTCGCGGAGGCGTGGAGCGGCAGGTGCGTGCCCAGGGCCAGGATGATCCGGACCGCCTTCGACGTCTCCAGGCGCTCGATCAGCACCACCTTGTCGCCGTCCGGGACGGTGAGATGGACCGTCTCGTCGGTGCGTCTGCGCAGCTCCTCCATCATCGGCACGGCCACGTCGCGCAGGCTCAGCTCCCCGGTGGCACGGCGTCCGACCTGCAGCGCCTTGGTGGTCAGGACCCAGCGGGTGACCTCGCCGCCGGCCGGGCGGATCCAGCCCGCGGCGTCCAGGGTGCGCAGCGCGCGCTGCGCCGAACTCTTGGGCAGATCGAGGGCGCGGGCCAGGTCGGCGACGCCCACCGGCTGCCGTGCGGCGACCTCTTCCAGTACCCGAAGTGCATTGAGAACGCTCTGCATCCGTTGACTCCCGAGTGGTTGGCTCATATGCTCCGCCGTGCCATCTTACGACACACCGTGCCACATAGTGGCACGCTTTTCAAGGGAGTTGGCCACCGTGACCACTCACACCGGGCGGCACTTCTTGCAGATCCCCGGCCCCACCAACGTCCCCGACCAGGTACTCCGCGCCATGTCGGCGCCGACGATGGACCATCGCGGCCCCGAGTTCGCCGCGTTCACCACGAACCTGCTCGCCCGGCTCAAGCCGGTGTTCGGCACCTCAGGACCCGTCGTGGTCTTCCCCGGCTCCGGCACCGGAGCCTGGGAGGCCGCCCTCGTCAACACCCTCAACACCGGCGACCGCGTCCTGCACGTGGAGACCGGCCACTTCGCCACCCTCTGGCAGCGCATGGCCACCGACCTCGGCCTCTACGTCGACTTCATGCCGGGCGACTGGCGGCACGGCGCCGACCCGGAAGCCGTCGCCGAACGACTCGCGGCCGACACCGCCCGTACGATCAAGGCCGTCTGCGTCGTGCACAACGAGACATCGACCGGTGTCACCAGCCGGATCGCCGAGATCAGGCAGGCGATGGACGCGACGGGACATCCCGCGCTGCTCCTCGTCGACACCATCTCCTCGCTCGGCTCGATCGACTACCGGCACGACGAATGGGGGGTCGACGTCACGGTGGCCGGCTCCCAGAAGGGGCTGATGCTCCCACCGGGCCTGAGCTTCAACGCGGTCAGCGAGAAGGCCCTCGCCGCCTCCCGCACCTCGGGACTTCGCACCTCGTACTGGGACTGGCAGCCGATCATCGAGGCGAACCGGCGCGGCTTCTTCCCGTACACCCCCGCCACCAACCTGCTGTACGGGCTCGACGAGGCGCTGCGGATGCTCGCGGCGGAGGGCCTGCCCGCGGTCTTCGCCCGGCACGACCGGCACGCCGCCGCCACCCGGGCCGCCGTGCGGGGATGGGGACTTGAGGTGCTGTGCGCCGACGACCGCGAACACTCGTCCGCGCTCACCGCCGTCCTCGTGCCCGACGGCGTGGACGCCGACAAGGTGCGGGAGATCATCCTCGACCGGTTCGACATGTCCCTGGGCGCCGGACTCGGCAAGCTCGCCGGGCAGATCTTCCGGATCGGTCACCTGGGGCACTTCAACGACCTGACGCTCGCGGGCACGCTCGCCGGGGTGCAGATGGGTCTCCAACTGGCAGGCGTACGTATCGATCCGGGCGGGCTCAACGCGGCGCTGGACGTCCTGAGCGCGGGCTGAACACCGAGGAGGTTGCCGAGCATGACCGTCACCAGGGGCGAGCGCCCCACGCACGAGAGCGCGGAGAGCCAGGAGCTGGCCCGCACGCTCCAGCGGGATCTCGACAGGGATCTCGAAGGAGAGGCCCAATTCGACGACTACACACGGCAGTTGTTCGCACGCGACGCCAGCATGTACGCGATCACCCCGCTCGGGGTGGTCTTCCCCCGGCACGCCGACGACGTCGCCGCGGCGGTCGCGGCCGCCGCTGCCCACCAGGTGTCGGTGGTACCGCGCGGTGCCGGGACGAGCCTGGCCGGCCAGACCGTCGGTCCCGGGCTGGTCCTGGACCTGTCCCGGCACATGAACCGCGTCGTGGAGCTGGACGCCGGCAGCGGTACGGCGCTGGTCGAGGCCGGAGTCGTACAGGACCAGCTCAACCGCGCCGCGAGCCCCTGGGGGCTGATGTTCGGCCCGGACACCTCGACCAGCAACCGGGCCACGATCGGCGGGATGATCGGCAACAACTCGGCCGGCAGCGGATCGCTGCGCCACGGCATGACCATCGACCACGTCCGCGAACTCGACGTGGTGCTCTCCGACGCGAGCCGGGTCCGGCTGGACCGTGTCGACGAGGCGACACGCGCGCACCGGGCCACGCGCTCCACCCTGGAGGGCGCGCTCCACCGGGAGTTGCCCGAGATCGTACGGGCCAACTACGCGGCCATCGCGGACGGCTTCCCCGCCCACTGGCGCCGCGCCTGCGGCTATCGGCTGGACCGGCTGGCACGCGAGGACACCGTCTTCGACCTGGCCAAATTCGTCGTCGGCTCGGAAGGGACCCTGGCCGTCGCGACCAGTGCGCTGGTCGACCTGGTGCCCAAGCCGAGCCGTACGGTGATCGCCGTCGGCCACTTCACCTCCGTGGCCGGCGCCATCGACGCGACCCAGGACGCGCTCTCCTGCGATCCGGCCGCCGTGGAGCTGATGGACCGGACCATTCTCGACCTGTCCCGCCGCAAGATCGAGTACGCGTCGCTGGGCGAACTCCTGAGCGGGGATCCCGAGGCGCTGCTCTTCGTCTCCTTCAGCGGTGACGACGAGGCCGAGTTGCTGGGGCAGTTGAAGCGACTCACGGGACTGTGGTCCCGCAACGGGCACGGGTATCACACCCTGCGAGCGGTCACCCCGGCCCAGCAGGCCTCCCTGCTGAAGGTCCGCAAGGCCGGGCTCGGCCTGCTGATGGCGGCGAGCGAGGGCACGCGGCGCCCGCTGGCGTTCGTCGAGGACACCGCCGTCGATCCCGTCCATCTCACCGAGTACACCAACCGGTTCAAGGAAGTCCTCGACCGGCACGGGATGACGGCCGGTTTCTACGGACACTGCTCGGTCGGCTGTCTGCACATCCGGCCGTATCTCGACCTCACCGACCCGGCGGACGTGGTCAAGATGCGCAGCGTCGCGGTGGAGATCAAGGATCTCGTCGCCGAGTACGGCGGCGTCAACTCCAGCGAGCACGGCGACGGGCTGGCCCGGAGCGAGTTCAACCGGGAGATCTTCGGCGACGCGCTGTACGAGGCGATGCGGCAGGTCAAGAGGCTGTTCGACCCGAACAACGTGCTCAACCCCGGCAAGATCGTGGACGCGCCGTCGATGACGGACAACCTGCGGGACGCGGCGCTGCTACCCGTCGAGCCCCTGCGCACCCGGCTCTCCTTCGAGGTCATCGGGGCGGGAGCGGGGCAGCGGGCGGACGACGGTGGCGGGGGCGCCATGCGGGCCGCGGCGGACCGGTGCATGAACATCGGCCTGTGCCGCAAGTCCGGCAGCGGCGCCATGTGCCCCTCGTACATGGCCACCCGCAAGGAGGAGGACTCCACGCGCGGCCGGGCCGCCGCCCTGGTCAAGGCCCTGTCCGAACCGGACCCGCACGCCGCGCTCGGGGACGAGCGGCTGCACGAGGTCCTGGACCTCTGCCTGATGTGCAAGGCGTGCAAGAGCGAATGCCCCCTCGGCGTCGACATGGCGACCCTCAAGAGCGAGGCGCTCTCGCATCACCACGACATCCACGGTGTGCCGCTGCGCTCCCGCATCTTCGGGTCGATCCGGTTCCTGAACCGGCTGGGCTCGGCGACCGCGCCGCTGTCCAATCTGCCGGGGCGCATCCCCCTGGTGCGCCGGCTGATGGACCGTACGGTGGGCATCGCCCCGGCGCGACCGCTGCCCGTCTTCGTACGGCAGAACCTGACGCGCTGGTTCCGGCGCCGTAAGAACACCACCCATCCGATCACCCAGGGCACCGTCACCTATCTCGCCGACTCCTTCACCACCTTCACCGAGCCGGACATCGGCCGGTCGGCCGTCCAACTGCTGGAGCGGGCGGGATGGGACGTACGGCTGGAGAGCGGCGTCTGCTGCGGCAGGTCAAGTCTCTCCAAGGGCCTGGTGGACGACGCGAAGAACAAGGCCCGCCACCTGGCGGACACCCTCAGCAAGGCGACGGAAGCGGGCTCGCCTGTCGTGGGCTGCGAGCCTTCGTGCCTGATGACACTGCGCGACGAGCACCTGTCCCTGCTGCCGGACGACCCGGCGGTCAAGGACATCGCGGGGAGGGTGCGCCAGGTCGAGGAGTTGCTCGTCGAAGCGATCGACGACGGGCGGCTGCGACCGCGCGAGGACTCCTGGCTCGCCGGGCGCACGCTCATGTATCACGGCCACTGCCACCAGAAGGCGGAGGTGGGCACGGCGGCGACCGTCGCGCTGCTGAACCGTATCCCCGGCGTGACGGTGGTCGAACTGGACGCCGGATGCTGCGGGATGGCGGGGTCCTTCGGCTTCGAGTCGGAGCACTACGACGTGTCGATGACGGTGGGCGAGGACCGTCTCTTCCCCGCGATCACGGCCGAGCCGCAGGACACGGTGGTGGTCGCCACGGGGGTGTCCTGCCGCCAGCAGATCTTCCACGGCACGGCGCGCGACGCCTGGCATCCCGTCCAGCTGCTGTGGGAGGCGATCAAGACCGACTGAACCCGGTGGGGGCCGGCCCCGGCACGACGCGCGGGGCGGAGGATGACCTCGCTGCCGAGAGGTACGAAGCCGGCGGCGAGGAAGGCGCGCAGGGAACGGGCGTTCCCCGGGGATACGGCGGCGAAGATCGGCTCGCCGGACGCGTGGGTGGCCGTCGTGACGACGGCCTGTGCGGACCCCTTCGGGGTTCGGACAGGCCGTCAAGGCCGATGTTCTTCCGCGTTCTGCGGGGAGGCGGCAGTCGGTGTGATCGCTTCGGTCGTGATCACGACCACCTGGTCCTCGGCACTCCACGCGCGTCGCTCGCCCTTGTGGGGGTTGAGCCGGACCCCGTGGTCGGGTGCCGTCGTCCGCCGGTCGTGACGGCGGTAGCCGATGGCGCACTCGCCCCGGTCGCGTGCGGCGGCCACGACGGTGGCGAAGGTGGCCTCACTGCCCGGACGGACATAGGTCCCGGCGGGCCGCAGGCAGATCATGCTGCCGTCGGCGGAGAACAACTCGTCGAACACGGCCGCCAGATGCCGGTTCTGCGCGATCTGCGCCATGAGCAGTCCGGTCAGCTCTCCGCTGACGATGACGTCGGAGCCGGGGTTGACGGGTGCCAAGGGCCGGTTGCGGTCGTCGGTCAGCTCGCTGACCACGCGTAACTCCCGCCCTCCCGTTCGTTCTTCCAGCAGCCGCAGGGCCAGCAGCGTGACCAGTGTCCAGTCGTCGGGGCGGTCAGGACCCTCGCCCGGGTCGGGGCCGAGGACGACCAGTCCGTCGTACGGGGTGAGGTCGAGCCCGAGCAGGGTCTCGGGACGCGACAGGGCGGCGGACCGGAACCGTACGGCCAGCCGAGCCTCGGGAACCGACTCCGACTCCGATTCCGAATCCGATTCCGGCTCCGGCTCCGGCTCGCGTGGTGCGGGCACCGCCCTGTCCGTCACCACGTCCAGTACGGAACCCGGCCGGGCCGTCCGGCGTAACTGCCCCACGACGAGCGGCGCCCGCCGGTTCCAGCCGAGCATCAGCAGATGCGCGGGCTCCTCCGGCGGTGGCCGGTCCCCGGCGATCGCCGACGGGTCGACGAGGTGCCGACAGTCCGCCGGCCCTGCCGCGCTGTCGTCGCGGGTGACGACGATCAGCCGACTCCCCGGAGCGACGACGGTGTCTGCGGGCGGATTCAGCACCGTACGTCCCTGAGGAGTGAGCAGCCCGATCACGCAGGAGTCGGCATGACCCAGCAGTGCCGCGCCGAAGGGACCTCCATGGAACGCGGTCGCGTCGGTGACGTGGAACTCGTCGCCGGCGAAGTCGAGCAGGTCACGCAGGACGAGGGAGAGACCGGGGCGGCCGACGCACTGCGCGATGAGCCGGGCCGTGACCGTGTCGGTCTCCAGGACCGTGCCGCGCGGTCCCGCCGCCAGCCGGGCGGGCGCGCGGTAGTGGTCGTCCCGCACCGCCGCCAGCACCGGCGGCCCGGCCGGCCCCTCGCCGATGACCGCTCGCAGCGCGAGCAGGATCCGCAGAACCTCGGCGTCCGCCCCCGGTCCCCCGGACGGCAGCACCAGCACGGTGCTCGCCGTCCCCGGGCTGACCAGCGCGAGTACGGCGGGGTCGCTCGCGGGACCGCTGCGGCAGATGAGCCGGGCACGTCCGACCGGACCGACCTGGGCCGCCAACGCCCGTTCCATCTCGGTCTTGTCCCGCTCGGCGAGCAGGACGACGGCGCGCGGCCGGCGCGCCGGCCGCCCGGTCCGCCCGGTCCGCCCGGCCTGGGCAGCGATCAACTCCGAGACCACCGTGGTCACTTGGTCCGACCAGCCGAGGACGACGACATGGCCCTGCTCCAGGACCGTCGACCGCCCACGGCTCAACTCCGCCATGCGCTCGGCCAGGCTGTTGGTGATCACCCCGACAAGGGTCGAGACGCACAGCAGGGCGACCAGCCCGAGGACGGCGGACAGCACCATGCGCAACGGTGTGCCGGTCATCGCGCCCAGGCGCAGTGTCTCCGCGCTCGTACGCCATGCCGCCGTCAGCCGGCCGGACAGCGATCGCGGTGAGCCGGGGTCCGTCCATGCCAGCAGCGCGCTCACCGGGACGACGACGGCCAGGCAGGTGATCACCAGCCAGCCCATCAGGGTGCCGGTGCTGCGGGCCAGCGTACGGTCGAACCGGTAACTCGCCCTGTCCCGCAACGAGACCGGCCGCCGAGTCCTGTCTCGTGCCACTCCCGCCCCCCTTCCCCCAGGCCCTGTAAAGCGGTTACGACGCAGGTCGGCCCGCCTTCGCACAGTGCTGCCTCCGGCACCGGAACACGCCGTGTTCGGGAGCCGGTTCACCCTTTCGGGCAGGCGCACATCGGGCGGGCGTCAGCGACGGGGCTGATATGCGCCGGGGGTGTGCCCGAAGGTGCGGCGGAAGACATCGATGAACGCGCTGGCCGACGACCAGCCGCACCTGTGGGCCACGGTGGTCACCGGGGTGTGCTCCGCGAGCAGCACCAGTGCGTGATACAGGCGCAGTTGGGTGCGCCACTGCGGGAAGGTCATACCGAGGTCGGCCTTGAAGAGACGGGAGAGAGTGCGGTCGCTGGCGCCGACTTCCCTGCCGAGTGCGGGGAGGGTGCGGTTGTCGGCGGGGTTCGTGCGCAGGATCTCGCACACCGCTTTCAGCAGAGGGGTGGTGGGGGTCGGCAGATGCACGGGCTGCTGCGGCGAGACGCGCAACTGGTCGAGCAACACGGCCCGCAGGCGGGCGCGTTCGGGGCTGTCGTCGTGCGGACCGCGCGCGTCCACGTGCGTGTTCGTGTCCGTGTCCGTGTGCGCGAGGATCAGTTCCCGAAGGAGGGGGCCGACGGTCAGCACGGTCGGCTCGTCGAGGCCGAGCGGGTTCTCGCTCGCGGGCAGGCCGACCAGACGCAGTTCGAGTTCGCCGTGGGCCTGGTGGGCGTGCACCGTGCCGGCCGGTACCCAGATGGCGCGCGTTCCCGGCGCGATCCACAACCCCGTACTGGTCGTCACGGCCAGCACGCCGCGGCCCGCGTAGACGATCTGGTGGTCGTCGTGGCGGTGGGCGTCGATGGCGGCTCCGGGCGCCAGCCACTGGGTGCGGGTCGGCGCCACAGGTGTGTGGCGGATTTCCTTCATTGTCTGGCAGTTTATCGGAAGCGCGACAGGTGACTCGGCGAAGACCATGGCGAGGTGCCAAGGAACAGATCGATCATCCTGCTCGCCGTCGGCCACGCCTGCGTGGACGTCTACCAGGGCGCTGTCGCCTCGCTGGTGCCGTTCTTCGTCGCCGAACGCGCCTACAGCTACGCCGCGGTCTCGGGCATCGTGCTCGCCGCGTCGCTGCTGTCCTCGGTGGTCCAGCCGGTGTTCGGCGCGCTCACGGACCGTTGGGCGATGCCCTGGCTCCTGCCGGCGGGCACGATTCTCGGCGGGGTGGGGATCGCGCTGAGCGGTCTGAGTGGTTCGTACGCCATGACGTTGGCGTTCGTGGCGGTGTCCGGTATCGGGGTCGCCGCCTACCATCCCGAGTCCGCCCGCGTCGCACGGCTCGCCAGCGAGGGCAGCCACAGCGCGATGGGCTGGTTCTCGCTCGGTGGCACCCTGGGCTTCGCCACCGCGCCGCTCCTGGTCACCGCGGTCGTCGCCACCGGCGGTCTGCGCCTGTCGCCACTGCTCGTGGTGCCGGCCCTCGCGGGCAGCGTGCTGTGTCTGCCCGTCCTGCGGGCGCTGCGGAAGACGGCGGATGCCGCCTCCGGCAAGGCGGTCGTGCCGGCCACCGACGACGTGGCCTCCTTCGTGAGGCTGTCACTGGCCGTGGTCTGCCGGTCCGTCGTCTTCGTCGGCCTGAGCACGTTCATCTCGCTCTACATCGAGCAGCGTCCGGGCGGCAGCAGAACGGCGGGGACCGCGGCGCTGTTCGTGCTCTACTGCGGCGGCGCGGTGGGGTCGGTGCTGGGCGGCAGCCTGGCGGACCGCTGGGACCGGGTCACGGTCGCCCGCTGGTCGTATCTCGTCTCGATCCCCGCCGTCGCGGGGATCGTGTTCGTCCCCGGCCCGGCTGTCTTCGTGTGCGTGGCGCTGACCTCGGCCGGCCTGTACGTCCCCTTCTCACTGCAGGTCACCCTCGGCCAGGACTATCTGCCCACGCGCGTCGGCACCGCCGGCGGGATCACCCTGGGGCTGACCGTCAGCATCGGTGGCCTGGCCAGCCCCCTCATCGGCACGGTCGCCGACGCGACGTCCCTGCGTACGGCCCTGACACCACTGATCCTGATGCCCGCGCTGAGCTGGCTGCTGTTCCGTACGCTGCCCGAACCGGGCGCGCCGAGTCCAACGGCGAGTCCCACGGCGACGGCGCGGCAAACCGCCGAGGCCCGGTCAGAGCCCGGGGGCACCCCAGACGGGGAACCAGCGGGCGAGGTCGGACTCGATCCGCAGGTCGTCGCCGAGGACCGCTCTGACCTGTAGCTCCCGCTGGTTGTCCCGTTTCTCGGCGGCCCCGGGAAACGGTGCGAAGGGGTAGAAGCTGCCGCGCTTGTAGAGATAGACGAGGGCGAGCGGCCGCTGCTCCGCGTCCCGGAAACTGATCAGTGAGCAGAGGAGCTGCGGGCCGAAACCGCCGTCCTGGAGCAGGGTGTTGACCGCGTGGAGATCGTTGACCAGCGTGGCCGTGTCGCCGGGCGCCTGTCGGGCGAGCAGCCAGGTGTAACCGTACGAATCCTGGCTGAACTCCACGGGGTGGCTGTCCTCGCCGGTGTCCGCGTCGAGCAGTTCCTGTACGTCCTGTCTGATCCGGGCGAAGCCGCCGCCCTCCACGCCGGCGAAACAGACCGAACCGAGGCCGGTGGGTGTGTAGCCGGCCCCGGCCTGGAGGGTGAGTGCGGCGGACGGGAGGGCGAACAGCTGGTCGAGATCGGGGCGGACCGGTTTGCTCCGGCCGAGGATGGTGTCGAGAAGGCCCACAGGACCAGCTCCTCACGGTGACGATCGGACGGGCGACGGATTCACGGGCGGGCCAGCTCGGCGGACATCCGGCCCAGCTGGTCCAGCCGCTGCTCCAGTGTCGGGTGGGAGGAGAGCAGCCGCCCCAGGCTCTCGCCGGAAGAGAAGGCCGGCACGAAGAAGAAGGCGTTGTACGGCTCCGCCTTCCGCAGGTCCCGCGTCGGGATCCGCGCCATCTGGCTGTCCACCTTGGTCAGCGCCGACGCGAGTGCCGACGGCCGTCCGGTGAGCAGCGCCGCCGTACGGTCGGCGGACAGCTCCCGATAGCGGGAGAGCAGCCGTGTGAGCAGGAAGCCGACCGCGTACACCACCGCGCTGACCAGCGGAATCAACAGGAAAGCGATACCGAGGGGACCGGAGTTGCCGGCGCTCCTCGACAGCCCGCTGTAGAGCGCGAAGCGGGTCAGCAGGCCCGCCAGCACACCCAGGAACGACGCGATGGTCATCACGGCGACGTCGCGGTGCGCGACGTGCGACATCTCGTGGGCGAGGACGCCCTCCAGCTCCTCCGGTTCCAGTCTGCGGAGCAGCCCGGTGGTGGCACAGATCAGTGCGCTGCGTTCGCTCCGGCCGGTGGCGAAGGCGTTCGGTATGTCGCTGTCCGAGATCGCCACCTTGGGCTTGGGCATGTCGGCCAGTGCGCAGATACGGTCCACGGCGCCGTGCAGCTCGGGCGCCTGCTCGGGGGTGACCTCGTGGGCGCCCATGCCGAAGGCCGCGATCTTGTCGCTGAACCAGAACTGGGCGACGAAAAGCACCCCGGCGAGGATCAGGATCACCGGCCAGAACTTCCCCAGCACGGCCAGCAGCACACCGACCAAGACCACGTACAGCAGGCCGATCAGGAACATGGTCGTCACCATGCGCGTGGTCAGGCCGCGGTCCTTCGTATAGCGGGTTCGTGTCATCGCTCGCCTCCGTCAGATCTCTACTTCTGCCATTTTCCTCCACATCTCGGCAAAACGACGTAAATGGAATGTATGGACGGTACGAGACCGGGTGGCCCGGCCCGTCACGGAAGGGTCCGGGCCGCCTAGGCTGCCACCCTGCACCGGCCTCGATCCCAGGAGCGCGAACCGTGTTCGACCTCGTACCAGAGCACCCGTATCCCGATGCCCACCGACCGGACGAGGCACCCGCACCGCACGCACTGCTCGCGCCCGTGCTCGGTCTCCTCGGCACGTGGCACGGCCGGGGACGCGGCGGATATCCGACGCTCACCGGGGACTTCACCTACGCGCAGGAGATCACCTTCAGCCACGACGGCCGACCCTTCCTCCACTACGAGACGCGGGCCTGGCTGGTCGACGCCGACGACGTACCGCTACGCCCGTCGGCGCGCGAGAGCGGCTGGTGGCGGCTGCAGCCCGACGGCCGGGTGGAGGCACTGATCACCCAGCCCACCGGCATCGCGGAGATCGCGGTGGGCCGGGCGGCCGAGAACACGGTCGACCTCGCCACCACGGAGGTGGCCCGCACCCCCACGGCCAAGCAGGTCGACGCCACCCGTCGGCGCTACACCCTGACCGACGACGGCGCGCTCACGTTCGTCCACGATCTGGCGGCGGTGGGTCAGCCGCTGCAGCACCACCTCTCGGCGCAGCTGCGACGCGGCAGGTAGTGACGCGGCGGGTAGTACGGGCATCGGGTGGGCCCGGCCGCGCGGTCGGGCGCCTTCGCTTTCCAGGTCGGGGCGTTTCATGCGCAGACCGGTGGATTGCCCCCGTTCGTGTGCACCACACCGCCTTTCCGCACCGCGGCTCCCGCGCCCGCCGGATAGTGAGGGAGCCGCCGGGGCACGGGCTCCGGCTGGAGGACCGGAGAGAAAAGGTGAGCCCCCATGCGTACCGTTGAGGCGACCGACCGTGTCGAACTTGTCTTCTCCCTGCTCGACGCCGACGGGAACGGCTGTCTGGAGGCCGAGGACTTCGAGCTGTTGGCGAGCCGGGTGTCAGCGGCGGCGCCCGCGTCCGACGATGTCGCGAAGAGCGCGCTGCTCCAGTCCTGTCGCCGCTACTGGCGGACCCTGGTCACCGAGTTGGACGCCAACGGTGACGGGCGGATCAGCCGGGAGGAGTTCACCGCGTGCGTGCTGTCGCCGGAGCGGTTCGAGGCGACGATCGACGAGTTCGCCAAGGCGCTGGCCGCGCTCGGCGCCCCGCAGGGCGACGGCCTCGTGACACGGCCCGTCTTCATGGCCCTGATGATCGCCATCGGCTTCGAACGGTCCCGTATCGACGCGCTGTTCGACGCCTTCGGCCCCGTTGACGGTGACCGGATCTCGGAGGCCGTATGGGCGGAGGGAATCAGGGACTACTACCGTCCCGAGAAGGCGGGTATCCCCGGCGACCACCTGACCGGCGTTGCGGGGCCCTGACGCCTCGGAGCCCCCGCGTACCCACGGAGGCGTTCCCCGGCCGGTAGGCCGTCGGCACCGACGAGTTAGGGTGCGGCGGTACGTACGGAAGGCGCCGGACGCCTCCGGGTGGCCGGTACGACGGGGGAACGATGCGGCGCTGGGTGAAGGTCTCTGTGGTGGCTGCGGCCGTGCTCGGGCTGGGTGGTTATCTGGCCGCGCCCTCCATGCAGGAGTGGTTGCTGGTCCGTCAGGCGTGCGACGGCGCGCTGCCGCGCGACGTCGTGAAGGGGCTCACGCCGGCGGACGCCGACCTGGAGTCCGCGGAGTCGAAGCGTACCGAGGCGCTCGGCTCCTACTCCTGTTCGCTCACCTTCGACGGCTACAACGTCTCCGGAGAACGGACCATCACGATGTCGGCGTACACCCGGCGCGACGACCAGGACCGGGCGTTCATGGCGGTCTTCACCCGGGAGGGGTTCGAGAGCCAGGAGCCGCTGCCCGGGAGCCTGCCCGGTTTCATCGACGAGAACGGCTCCATACGGTTCCTCGTGCCCTGCCCGGATCTCGGCAAGGACAGTCAGGGCCGACAGCGCAAGCTGATGGTGCAGACCTACCTGGGGCAGGCCATTCCCGCCAAAACGCAGGTGGCCGCGTACCGTATCGCCGTGGCGTTCGCCAACTCGGCCTCGGACAAGGTGGGTTGTGGCGCCGAGGCGATCGAGCCCCCGAAGAAGGACCTCCCACGGACCGATGACACCAACCAGGTGCCGGCGGTCCCCGTGGCCGAGGCGGCGGACACGGCCTGCGCCTGGGTGTCCCGGGCCGGGCTGCCGAAGGACGGCGGCTGGCGGATCAAGGTGGGCGCGAACAGCGCTGCCCCGACCGGGCGTTGCGAGCTGACGTCCGAGAGCGAGGACGGATCGTCGAGGGACGGCGCGGCGCTCGCCTTCGTGTCCTGGTACGGCGACTGGAGCAACCGGCTCACGGCGAACGAGAACGACGGCATCCCCCGGCCGGGCACCGCGAGCGCCCGCTGCGACGGCGAGGCCGCCAACTACGCCTACGCCGGCTCCCGTGACGTCATCCCCGGGGTCGACGCGGCGGCCAAGGAGCGCATGTTCAAGGAGTTCGCGCGGGACGAGGTCCGCCGCCACGGCTGCACGGACCTCCGGTTCCACTCCTGACGCGGCGTCATGACACGCCTTCACGTCGGCGGAACTATCTGAGCCACAGCCCCCGCACGTAGAAGTCGTCCATCAACTGCCGCATGGCGGAGGCTCGTCGGTCCGGTATGTGGCGCTGCTCCGCCCACCTGTCCAGCACGGTGAACAGTTGCTCCCGGCCGTCCATCAGATCGCCCCGCACGGGGCCGGCCACGGGCCGGTCGGCTATGTCGCCCACCGGGAGACGGGTCTTCAGCTGCTTCTCGGCCGGCCGGAACGTGCCCCGGGTGTGCTCGCGTACGGACCGGTCGAAGGCGTCGAGGTCGGAAATCGTGCCGTCCCTGGTGTGGTTGGCGCGGTGTTTCATCAAGGTGCCCACCCGGCCCGCCAGATCCTGGAGATCGTTGTCCGGCCAGGTCGTCGGACCCGATCTGCGGTCGGCCGGGGAGGGGCGGAAGTCCGGGTCACCGCCCTCATCGGTCAACCGCTCCAGGTAGGCGGCCAGATTGGCGCGTTCGGCGTCGTAGAGAACGGCGAACGCCTCCGGGTCCTCGGCGAGTTCGGCCACCAGGGTCTTCATGTCCGTGTTCGCGTCGTAGTCGTCGTACTCGAATCTGGTGTGCACCTCGTCGGGCGCGAGGAAGCGGCCGAGTTCCGTATAGCCGTTCTTGTCGGGCAGGGCCTCATTGGGCAGGGCCACCGGGCTGGTCGCGTCATTCCCGCCGAAGCCGTCGTCCCGACCGGCGTCCACCACGTACTCGGCCAGCATCCGTGCCACACCCGGCGCCAGCCCCGCCGGAATCTCCTCGCCGCTCAGGGCCGCCGCCACCGCGTACGCGCTACGGGCCTGCGCCGCGGTGTGCGGCTTGCCGGGTCCTGTGGCGCGGGTGCCCGCGTCCACGACGCGGCCCAGTACGCGGGCCCCGTCGCCGCACACCGCGCCGTGCGCAAGCAGATGTGAGGCGGACGAGATCCGGTCGAGTTCGTCCCCGGGATCCAGAGCCTTCGTGGCCGCCGCGGGGTCGTCGGCGAGCGCCCGGACCGACGCGGGGACCTCGTGGCACTTCTCGCCGTCCTCGTCACCGGTGACGGCCACCGCGACGGCGACTCCGGCCACCAGCACCACGAACGCCGTTCCCACCACGAGGAGTTGGTACTTCCCCGCCCGACGCAACCGGCCACGGAGCCCCGGCCGCTCGGCAGAACTCTCCGTGTCGCCTCCGCCGTTGCCACCGTCGCCGGTGCCGCCGTCGCTGTTACCGCCGTCGCCGCTTTCCCCGATGCCCCCGATACGCATCCGGCAAGACTAGGGCCTGACTTTCGGACGCCGCGGACCGGGCGCCGTCACAGCAGTACCGCGCCCGTGACCGACGCGGCCACGCCCCCCAGCAGCAGGCACAGGACGACGAAGGCGGCCTGCCGGAGCTCGGAGCGCCGACTGGCGGCACCGTCCAGGGTGAAGACCTCGGGGTCCTCGGGTGGGTGGTGGACGGTGACTTCCCGGCCGTACGCGGTGGCCGGATCGTTCCGATCAACGCGGAAGCGTGCGGTGACAACCGTTTCCTCGGGCGTGGTGAAGGTGATCACCGCCGCGTAGCTGGTCCAGGAGCCCTCCCCGTCCTCGTGCTCGGTCCTGAGGACGGCCACGACCCGGCCCGGCACGGCGACGGCGGCCTCCCATCTCGCGGCGTCGCGGCGCGCGAGGCGGAATTCGTCACGCAGGACGACCGCCATGACGGCGGTCAGTGGCACGCCCACGCCGAGAAGGGTCCACGGGTAGCCATGTCTGATCGAGGTGTCGGCGACCAGCCCCGCGTACAGCAGGAAGGCCAGGAAGTGCGGCCAGGCCAGGCCGTGCCGGTTGTCCCCGAGGTCGTACGCGATCTTGAAATTGGCGGGCTCGCCGGGTGGGTGGAGCACCGCCAGCTCGCGGCCCACCCACACCGTGTCCAGCCGGATCCCGCTGTCCCCGGCCACGTAGGGCAGGACGTGCTCCTGTCCGGTGGCGGGGTCGGGGAAGGCGATCGTCACAGGTATCCCGGCCGAGCCGTCGCTTCCGTGCTGCGGGGTCCGTACCTCGGCTATCCGCCCCGGGACCCGCACCGCCCGCTGTGCCCAGGTGACGCCGGCGAGTGACCGGCCGTACCCGATCAGCGCGAGTACGCCGCACGCCGCGCACCACAGCAGCAGCGCTCCGTGCCAGTTCATGCCCGCCCCCTGTCGTCACCCCGCCGCCCGGCGCCGATCCGCGATCAATCATGCCGCAGGGGGTGGGCGACGGGCAGTCCCCTGCGTGTCCGCCGGTCCTCCTGCGTACGCGACCGGATTCAACGCATACCTCGGAGGGTAGAAATGAGGTGTTTTGTGACTCCAGTGTTCTGTGAGTCCGGTAGGCGGCCGAGGAGGGCGGTGTCGGCGATATGAGCGGGATGCAGTTCGGAATCTTCACCGTGGGTGACGTGACCCCCGACCCGACCACAGGCGGTGCTCCCACCGAGGCGGAACGTATCCGGGCCACCGTGACCGTGGCCCGTAAGGCGGAGGAGGTCGGCCTCGACGTCTTCGCCACGGGCGAGCACCACAATCCGCCCTTCGTGCCCTCCTCCCCCACCACCCTGCTCGGGTACATCGCCGCGCTGACCGAGCGGATCATCCTGTCGACGTCGACCACGCTGATCACCACCAACGACCCCGTCAAGATCGCCGAGGACTTCAGCGTCCTCCAGCACCTGTCGGGCGGCCGGACGGACGTGATGCTGGGGCGTGGGAACACCGGGCCGGTCTATCCGTGGTTCGGCCAGGACATCCGTCAGGCCATCCCGCTGACCGTCGAGCACTACGACCTGCTGCGTCGGCTGTGGCGCGAGGAAGTGGTCGACTGGGAGGGCAAGTTGCGCTCGCCCTTGCAGGGCTTCACCCTCGTACCCCGCCCGCTGGACGGCATCCCGCCCTTCGTGTGGCACGGCTCCATCCGTACCCCCGAGATCGCGGAACTGGCCGCCTACTACGGAGACGGATTCTTCGCCAACCACATCTTCTGGCCCGCGTCGCACACCCGGAAGATGGTGGAGATGTACCGGCAGCGCTTCGCGCACTACGGGCACGGCACCCCGGAGTCCGCCGTCGTGGGCCTCGGCGGACAGGTGTTCATGCGCCCCAACAGCCAGGACGCGGTACGGGAGTTCCGGCCGTACTTCGACAACGCGCCCGTGTACGGGCACGGGCCGTCCCTGGAGGAGTTCACCTCGCTCACGCCCCTGACCGTCGGCTCCCCGCAGCAGGTGATCGACAAGACGCTGGGCTTTCGTGAGTACGCGGGCGACTACCAGCGCCAGTTGTTCCTCCTCGACCACGCGGGACTGCCGCTCAAGACGGTGCTGGAGCAGCTGGACCTCCTGGGGGAAGAGGTGGTGCCGGTCCTCCGCAAGGAATTCGCCGTCGGCAGGTCCGCCGATGCCCCGGCGGCCCCCACGCATCAGTCGCTGCTGCGGGAGCGCGACGCGGGGAATGCGGGGAATACGTGACGACCAAACTCACGATCATCACCGGCGGACTGCGCGAACCCTCCTCGACGCGCATGCTCGCCAACCGCCTGGAGGCAGCCGTACGTACACAACTCACCGCCGCCGGCATCACGGTGGAGTCCTCGTTCGTCGAACTGCGCCCCCTGGGACACGCCATCATCGACGCGATGTTCAGCGGCTTCCCGGCCGCGCCGCTCGACGAGGCGTTCGGTACGGTCGCGGACGCCGACGGGGTCATCGTGGTCACCCCCGCGTTCAACGCTTCCTTCAGCGGTCTGTTCAAGTCCTTCTTCGACGTGCTCCCGGAGGAGACGCTGTCGGACATGCCCGTGCTCATGGGTGCCACGGGCGGCACCGAACGGCACTCGCTCGTTCTCGAACACGCGCTGCGGCCGATGTTCTCGTATCTGCACGCCATCGTGTCGTCGCGGGGCGTGTACGCCGCCACGGACGACTTCGGCTCCCAGTCGGACGGGGCGGCGGTCCTGCGCGACCGCATCACGGCCGCCGCGACCGACTACGCCCGACTGGTCCAGGGATGCGGCCCCCACCGCCGGCGCGACGCCTTCAGCGAGGGGGCCGCCGCCATGGAACAACTCCTGGGCCGCGACAGGTCCTGAGGCGGACCGGTGAGCGGGGAATCAGCGGGCCGTCACTGTGTCTCGTCGAACTGGGCGAACATGTCGAGGAGCCGCTGGGGCGCGCTCGCGTCGAAGATGGTCTCCAGACCCTCGACGGACTGCTCGGCCGTCTCCTCGGAGCGCGGGAAGAGGATCTCCTCGTACGCCGTCAGCGCCGCCTCCCGGTCACCGGGATGCTCGGCCAGACAGCGCCCGAGGTCGGCGCCGTCGATCAGGGCGAGGTTGGCGCCCTCTCCGGCGAAGGGCGACATCAGGTGGGCCGCGTCGCCGAGGAGTGTCGTCCCCGGGACCCGGGGCCAGCGGTGGCCGATGGGCAGGGCGTGGATGTAGCGGGGCACGAGCGGGCCGTCCGCGTCGGAGACGAGATCTCGCAGGGCGGGGGCCCAGCCGTCGAAGTTCTTCAGCAGTTCCGTCTTCACGGTGTCGGTGTCCGGGTCGGTGAAGTCCAGGGTCCCCAGCCACTTCTCGTCCGCGCGCAGCGCCACATAGATGTGCAGACTGCCGTCGGTCTCGCGGTGGGCGAGGAAGCCCTTCTCGTCGCCGAGCGCGAAGCACATGCCGCCGCCGATCAGCGCCGCGCTCTCGGGGTGGCGCTTCTCCGCTTCGTGCAGGTCGAGTTCGACGAAGGAGATGCCGGTGTAGGCGGGCGTCTCGGCGGACATCAGAGGCCGGACGCGGGACCAGGCGCCGTCGGCGCCGATGAGCAGGTCCGTGGTGAACACGTGGCCGTCGGCCAGCGTGACCTCGTGCCTGCCGTCGCCCAGCGCGCGGCAGGAGACCGCTTTGGCGTTCCAGCGGACGGTGCCCTCAGGCAGTGAGGAGACCAGCAGGTCGCGCAGGTCGCCCCGGTCGATCTCGGGGCGCCCTCCCGTACCGTCGTCCTTCTCTTCGCGCAGGACGTGTGCGTGCTTGTCGAGGACCCGCAGCGCCTGGCCGCCGGGGTGGACCTTGGCCAGGAACGCCTCGTGCAACTGGGCCTCGCGCAGCGCCGCCTGGCCGGTTTCCTCGTGGATGTCGAGCATGCCGCCCTGCGTCCGCGCGTCGGGGGACGCCTCCAGGTCGAAGACCGTGGCGTCGATGCCGTGGACGTGCAGGACCCGGGCGAGGGTCAGGCCGCCGAGGCCGCCGCCGATGACGGCGATCGGGTGGTGGGTGGTGGTGGTCATGGGGGCGCTCCTTCTTCAGGGTGTGAGGTGCGGGGGCGGGCGCTGCCGACGGGGCCGCCGGTGGCCGAGTTCAGGGCTGTTGCCGAGGCGTGGTCAGCGCTCCGTTGACGACCGTGCGGAACATCCAGCTCAGACGTTCCCGCGGCGTGCCGGACACCAGGTCGTCGGCGAGCGCGGCGATACGGGGGTGGGTGTCGGCCGACACCTCTCGCAGGGTCCTGGCGAGTGTGTTGTGGTCGTCCCTCGCGTCGGTGTCCTCGGCGCGGGTGGACTGCTCGGCGGCGGTGGCGGTGGCGACCTGGAGCAGCACGTCCACGCCCCACGCGGCCTGGGCCCCGGGGACGCCGCCCTCGTCCAGCAGGGCGAGGACCGCCTCGACCAGCGCCAAGTAGTTGGCGCCGGACGGCCGGGCGACGAGCGCGGAGTGCGCGAGGGTCGGATGCTCGAACAGAACGCGCGTGTACGAGATGAGGACCGTGGCGAGCCGCTCGCGCCAGTCCCCTCGCGCCGTCACGGGGCGCAGATCGACCGCGCCCAGGAACTCCTCCAGAATCGCGGCGTGCAGCTCGGCCGTACTGGCGACGTAGACGTAGAGGGACGCGGGCCCGGTGTCCAGCTCCTTCGCGAGACGGCGCATGGTGACGCGCTGAAGTCCCTCCGTACGCATGATCCGTACGGCTGCCTCGACTATGCCCTGATGGCTGAGCGCGGGCTTGGCCGGACGCTCGCGGCGGCTCTTGGGCGCGGGGGGACGTGGTGTCATGCCTACGAGCGTAACGAACATGTTCGTCACGAACAAGTTCGGCCTATGCCGCCGCCCACCACCCCGCCCCCTTCGGGAGGCTCGACCGTCAGCTCGGAGGGGCGTCGGAGCCCAGGACCTTGGCCGTGAAGGACGCCAGCTGCGCCCGCATCAGCTCACGCGGCACGCGCTGCTGACCGGCGAGGTGTTCGACGAGGTCGGCGCGGGTGGCGGCGAGCAGCGCGTGGGCGGTGAAATCGCTGTCCGTGAGACCGGGGATCTGCTCAAGTACGGCCTGGAGCGTGCCGTGCCACCGCTGGTAGTGGCCCGCCCGGTACGGGCTGTCGCCGCCGATCCCTTCCAGGGCCAGCGCGAGGTGGCGGTTGTCGAGCTTGAAGCACAGGACGGCGTCGAGCAGGGCGGGTACGCGCCGGCGCGGCGGGGCGTCGGGTCCCAGCGGCGGCGGGCCCTGCTCGATGGCGCTCGCGACCGGTTCGAGCCGCGCTTCGTACAGCGCGTGGATCAGGCCGGTGCGATCGCCGAAAGCACGGAAGAGCGTCGCCTTGCCGACACCGGCCGCCGCCGCGATGTCGGCCATCGTGACCGACTCGGGGCTCTCGCAGTGGGCGAAGAGGTCGTCGGCCGCCGCGAGGGCGGCGGCCCGGTTGCGGGCCGCGTCCTTGCGCGGCTTGCGCTCGGGCACCGGCACTGGCGCTGGCGCTGACATGAGATTCCTCCGTTGCTTGCAAAGCGGACCCAAGGTCCGTATCGTTCAACAAGAAGCGGACCCACGGTCCGTATCGTACTGGATGGAGCACCTCATGCCCACGAACACGGCACCGGCCCCGGCACCCGCCCCGACACCCGCAGCCGCAGCCGCACCTGCGGACCTGTATCGCCAAGGACTGCGACTGCTGGTGGAAAAGGACATCCCCGGCTGGGTCGACCTCTGGGACACCGACGGCGTGCTCGAATTCCCGTTCGCGCCCGACGGCTGGCCGAAGCGGCTGGACGGCAAGGCCGCGATCGGTGACTACATGCGCGGCTACCCCGACCACATCGACGTCCACGACTTCCCCGACGTGGAGATCCACCGGACCACCGTCCCGGAGACGATCGTGGTCGAGATGCGCGGGGTGGGCCGGCTGGTGGAGACCGACAAGCCGTTCGACATGACCTACATCGCCGTGGTGACCGTCAAGAACGGCCTCATCACCCACTACCGCGACTACTGGAACCCGCTCGCGGTCCAGGACCCCTCGGTCGACTTCACAGGGAAGAACTGATGAGCACTCCCGGACGGACGACCACCCCCGGAAGTACGACGACTCCCGGCACGACCCTGGTCATAGGCGCCACGGGCACCACCGGCAGCCGCGTCGCCGCCCAACTCGCCGCGGGCGGGCACCGCGTGAAGGCCGCGAGCCGACGAGCCACCGCCGTGACCGGCACCGAGGCCGTCCGCTTCGACTGGAACGACCCCACGACGTACGACGAAGCCCTCAGCGGCACGGACCGGGTCTATCTCATTCCGCCGCTCGGCTCCCTGGAGCCGGCCGACATCATGCTGCCCTTCCTCCAGCAGGCCCGTACGGCCGGCGTGCGCCGTGCCGTACTGCTCAGTTCGTCGGCGATCCCCGCCGGCGGTCCGTCCACGGGACAGATCCACCAGGCGCTGCCCGGCCTGTTCGACGAATGGGCGGTGCTGCGGCCCTCGTGGTTCATGCAGAACTTCGCCGGCGACCACCCGCACGCACAGAGCATCCGGGCGGACGGGACCGTCGTGACGGCCACGGGTGACGGCCGTGTCGGGTTCATCGACGCCGACGACATCGCCGGCGTCGCCGTCCGCGCGCTGGCCGACACCCAGGCCCCCAACAGTGAACTCGTCATCACCGGTCCACAGGCGCTGAGTTACGGCGACATCGCCGCCGTACTCGCCGAGGTCACGGGCCGGACCGTCACCCATCGACAGCTGACGTACGAGGAGATGCGCGACCGTCTGGCAACCTTGATGCCCGCCGAGTACGCCGCGCTGCTCGCCGGCATGGACCGATCCATCTCGGAGGGGACCGAGGACCGCACCACCGACACGGTGCGGCGCGTCACCGGCCGCCCGCCGCGCACCTTCCGCGCCTTCGCCGAGCGGGAGTTGGCCTGAGCCGGCGCACACCACAACCCGTCGGCCGCCCTACCGTTCGGCGCGGCGTTCCGTGTGGGCCGAGCGCACGGTCGGCCAGTTCTGGGGCGGCACGGCTTCCCGCGTCAGGCCGGTGAGGACCGCCCGTACGACGCGCTCCGCCTCGCGAGCGACGGCCTGCGGCTCGTCGAGCCGGGCCAGCCCGTCGACAAGCAGCGTCGCGAGTCCGTGGATGGCGGCCCAGACGACGAAGTCGGCCCCGGGGCGGGCGGCTTCCGACAGTCCGCCGGCCTCGACGAGCCGGTCGAGTTCGGCGTCGAGGAGGTCGTGCGGGTGGGGCGCGCTCCCGGAGTCGGGACGAGGGCCGGAGTCGGAGTCAGGATCCGAGCCGGAATCCGAGCCGGGCTCGACGGCCCCCGCGCCGAAGGCCAGCCGCGCGACCGAGGGATCCTCGACGGCCCACTGCACGTAGGTGCGCCCGACGGCGACCAGGCGCCGCTGGTGATCGGTGCCCGCCTCCGGGCCGGCGGTTCGGCCGACGGCCTGGCTCAGGCGTTCGCCCAGCCGGGCGAGTACGCGCCGCCTCAGTGCGCGCACCAGTGCGTCGCGTGAGGCGAAGTGGTGGTACGCGGCGCTGGAACTGACCCCGACGCGCGCCGACGCCTCGCGCAGCGACCAGCCGTCGGCGCCGCGTTCGCGGACCAGCGCCTCCGCGGCGTCCAGCAGCGCGTTCCGCAGTTCACCGTGGTGGTAGTGCTGTCTCGCCATCCGTCGATCCTACCGCCAATCTTAACGGCGCTCAGATCGGTGTTACATTCGACGCACGCCATCTGAACGCTGATTAGATTGGAGTGCGGCCATGTGCACCTCAGAACCTTCGGTGAGTACGGGCGGCATCGACCCGAAGGGCGCGCCGGACATCGGCGGAGCGCCGGCGCCGATCGTGAGCGGTGAACCGGTCCAGGTCTCGGACGGCGTCTTCGTGATACCCGACCGGCGCGTGGACCTCGTACCGAACATCGGCATCGTCGTGGGCGAGAAGGCGGCGCTGGTCATCGACACCGGCATGGGCCCCCGCAACGGCGCCCACGTCCTGGAGCAGGCCCGGCTCCTGGCCGGTGATCTGCCGCTCTATCTGACGATCACGCACTTCCACCCCGAACACGGCTTCGGCGCACAGGCGTTCAAAGGCGCGGCCACGATCGTGTACAACCGCGGCCAGCGCGATGAACTGCACCGCAAGGGCTCCGCGTACATCGACATGTTCCGGAACATGAGCCCCGCCGTCGCGGCCGAACTCGACGGCGTCGAGCTGGTCGACCCCGATCTCGTGTACGACGACCGGGCCGAGATCGACCTCGGCGGCCGTACGGCGGTGCTGCGCACCGTCGGCCCGGCGCACACCGCCTCCGACCAGACCGTGCTCATCGACGACCGGGTGCTGTTCGGCGGGGACCTGTTCGAGACCCGCATCTTCCCGATCACCCCGTACTTCCCGCCGTACGACGTCGATGTCGACGGCCCGCGCTGGATCACCGTGCTCGATCAACTCGCCGCCCTCGAAGCGGAGATCGTCGTTCCCGGGCACGGCGAGGTGTCGGACACCTCGCTGATCCGCGACGTACGCGACTACCTGGCCCACGTGCGCGACGAGGTCGAGCGCCTGCGCACGAGCGGCGCGTCCGCCGACGAGGCGGCGGCCACGATCGAGAAGGCGGCGCGCGCCCGCTGGAGCACCTGGGAGCGGCCCGAGTGGATCGGCCTCGCTGTTCAGGCGTTCTACGCGGCCGGCTCCACGAACTGACGATCCACCCGGCGGTCGGGTCCACCACGCCCGCCGGAAGGTCCGGATCCGTCCGTAGGTTGACGGGCGGTCCGGACCTTCCGGTCGGCTTCAGTTGGCCTTCGGTCGGTTGTCGCTCAGCTTTCGGTCAGACGCGGTCGGCCGCGATCAGCAGGTACTGGAAGGAGCCGTCCTTGTACGAGTTGATGAACGCCTCCTCGATGCCGGTGACCAGCGAAGACGTGGCCCGTAGCTCCCAGTAGGGCAGCGTCTCGGGGGTCAGGTCGATGATGGCCTGCGGTACGAGACGGTTGTCGGCCATGGCCTTCAGATACTCACGGCGGGAGTGGATGTTGCACTCGAAGTGCGCGTTGATCTGGGAGACCCACTTCGAGGGCTGGCCGTAACGCGGGTTCCAGCAGCCGGTGATGGTCACATAGCGGCCGCCGATCCGGAGGACGCGGGAGTGCTCGGCGAAGAGGTCGTCCAGGTCGACGTACATGCTCGACTCGTTGTTCCACGAGCCTGCGGCCTGCCCCGTCTCGAAGGGCGTGTCGAGCATGTTGCACACGCGGGCCTGGACATGGTCCTCGATGCCGAGTTCCTGGGCACGCCGGTTGGCGAACTCGGCCTGTTTGGCCGACAGGGTGACGCCCTCGACCGTGCAGCCGAACCGCTGATGGGCCATGACCATCGAACCGCCCCGGCCGCAGCCGGCGTCCATGAGTGTGTCGTCGCGCCCGATGGAACCGAGCTGGTCCAGGAGGACTTCGGCCTGGGCCGACTCCAGCCGGTGAAGCTCGGCGATCAGCCTCTTCTCGTACCCGCTGTCCTCCGGGTCCCCCAGGGCGGCGTGGTCGATGTCGCCGAGGCCGTAGTGGTGGTGGTAGAGCCCGTCGACGTCACCGAGACGCAGATTCACGGGCCTGGCCTCACCGTCCCAGTAGCGGGCGATGTCACCCTGGTACGGCGACGCCGGGGCGGGGATGTACACGGACGTGCCGGTGCTGAGCTGGGTGCTGGTCACAGTGAAATGCGCTCCTTACCAGAAATCGGGCAGGCTGTATCGGTAGGTGTTGGTCTGGTGCCAGTAGTGGTTGCCGTCGACCCACACGGCCACTCCCCGGAGGAAACGCAGCACGCTCGGGACGGGGCAGGCGGCCGCCAGGGCGGCGGCTTCGGCTTCGAAGTCGCGCATGAGGTCGTTGTGGACCTCGATCGCCTTCAGATAGGCGTCCCGGTCGGAGACGCCCTCACGTTCGGCGATCACCACGGGCAGGTTCAAGTGCCGTCCGGGGCTCTTGAGTTCCTTCGTGTACGAATACAGGTCGTTCACGATCGTGGTGGCGTTGCCGGCGAGCGCGATGACCCGCTGCATGGCGGGCTGGGCGTGCAGGTCCGCGGGCAGTTCGTAGCCGCCGACGGTGTCGGTGATCGTGGGGCAGGGGCGGAAGTTGTTGAACTGGCGCATCGCCAGGTACTCCCACACCTCGGGAAGGTGATCCGTCTCGGCCCACGCGGCCTCGGCGAGATAGCCCAGGTGCAGACGGGCCATGTCGTGCCGGTACCGGTCGGCCTGCGAGGGAGTGGACTGCCGGCAGAAGTACTCCATCGCGGAGCGGTAGGCGCGCCGGGGTCCGTCGGACTGGAGCGACTCCGCCCACTGCGATGCGTAGTCCTTCGTCGTGTGCACCGGGTCGAGAGCCGTGTGCGCGAGCAGGAGACGGCCGCCGAGTCCGACGGGTGAGCCGCCGTGATCCTCGCAGTAGCAGTCGTCGACCGCGTTCTCGGCGACCATCAGCCGGGTGGCGATCATCAGGTGGTCGACGGTGGGGGCGTCCGGATGGCAGGCGACCATGTAGCGGCCGACGGAGAAGCCGTCGAACTGATCCTGCCACTCCGGCGGGAACGCCTGGACCTCGTCCACCGCCCACGTTCTGATCCGGCGTCCGACCTCCTCCACCCGTACCGGGTCGGGCTGCGGCACCGGGTGGTGATAGAGACCGGGGATCGGTCTGCCCTCCGCTTCCTCCTCCGGGGTCTCGGGCTGCGGAGGATCCGGGAGAGCGGTGCTTTCGGGGGGAGTTGGAGGTGCCGCGGGTCGGCCCAGGTGCAGGCTGGCCGTGCCCAGACCACTGGGGCCGCCCAGGATCCGTTCCAGGGCAGGGCTCGGTTGCCTCACCGCGGCGGCGGACGGACTCGGCTGCAGAGAGGAAGGCCCGGGATCGGGCATCCGTAACTCCTTGGGGTCGTGGTGCCCGGTCGGTACTACGACCGTGTGCGGGCGATCTGCACGTTCTCCAGCACGCCGAGCGCGTCGGGCACCAGGACGGCGGTGGAGTAGTAGGTGCTGACCAGGTACGAGATGATCGCCTGCTCGCTGATGCCCATGAAGCGGACCGACAGACCCGGTTCGTACTCGTCCGGCAGGCCGGTCTGGCGCAGACCGACGACCCCCTGGTTGTCCTCGCCGGTGCGCATGGCGATGATCGAGCTGGTGTTCTGTTTGGTGACGGGGATCTTGCCGCAGGGCAGGATCGGTACGCCGCGCCAGGCCGGGACCTGCTGGCCGCCGAGGTCGACGTGGTCCGGATAGAGCCCGCGGGCGTTCAGCTCACGCCCGATCGCCGCGATCGTCTTGGGGTGGGCGAGGAAGACCTTGGTGCCGCGGCGGCGGCAGAGCAGCTCGTCGAGGTCGTCCGGGGTGGGCGGACCGGAGTGGGGCTGGATGCGCTGCTTGAAGTCGGCGTTGTGGAGCAGGCCGAACTCCCGGTTGTTGACCAGCTCGTACTCCTGGCGCTCACGCAACGCCTCGATGGTGAGCCGGAGTTGCTCCTCGGTCTGGTTCATCGGCCCGTTGTAGAGGTCGGCGACCCGGCTGTGGACGCGCAGAACGGTCTGCGCGACGGAGAGTTCGTACTCGCGCGGCTTCAGTTCGTAGTCCACGAACGCGCCGGGCAGCGCGGCCTCGCCGGTGTGGCCGGCCGACATCGCGATCTCGGCCTCGCCGTGCCGGTTCTGCCGCTGGTGGGGAATCGAGCTGAACCCCTCGACGTGGGTCCGGAGGCCGGGCGCCGAGGACAGTACGGCGGCGAAGTCGGCCCGGGACAGGGTGAGAAGGGTGCCGTTGGTCTCGGCGGTGGCCGTGTAGTCCCACCTCGCGTCGGTGTCCAGGAGCGCGTCCTCACCGAAGTGGTCGCCGTCGGCGAGGACCGCGACGGCCAGTTCGTCGCCGTACTTGCCGACGGAGGTCTGATTGACGCGACCGTGCGCGATGAGGTGGATCTGCTCGGCGGGCGTTCCTCGCTCGGCCAGCGTCTCGCCCGCGCGGAAGTCGCGCTGGACGCACCGGTCGGCGAGCGCGCTCAGCACCTCGTCGTCCTCGAAGCCGCTCAGCAGGGCCAGTTCGCCGAGTTCGCGGGGGATCACCCGGACGTTGGCACCGTCCTGAACGAACTCCACGCGCCCGTCGCCGACGGTGTAGCTCAGCCGACGGTTCACCCGGTAGACACCGCCCTTGGCCTCGACCCAGGGAAGCGTCCGCAGCAGCCACCGGGAGGTGATCTCCTGCATCTGCGGGGCGGACTTGGTGGTGGTGGCGAGATTGCGGGCAGCCGCGGTGCCGAGACTGGACTGCGGTGGCGACTCCTGCTGTGCTTCCGGGCTGCTGTCGACGGTCATCGGGTGGGTTCTCCTTTGCGACGGCGGTGCTGGGCGGACATACGCGTAATCGCGGGCAATCCGTCCAGGTCCATGGGAACGCTAACGGCCGTCGCGCCCAACTCGGCCGAAGATTCCGCCGAGTTACCTCGATGCGGCGATCTTGTTCGCCATGAGGTTTATCCGACTGACCGGCGGTGTTCGAACGGTGCGATCAACCAGTGCGATCAACCAGTGCCGTGCACCGGGGAGTCAGGAGTTCACTCCGCGGCCTGGCCCTTCGGCGCCGGCGGCCTGCCGGGCGCGGCGAACGCGGCCAGCAGACCGACAACGGCCAGGCCCGCCGCCACCCCGAAGGCCAGCGCGTAACCCGAGGCATAGGCATGCCGGGCAAGCGCCGCCGCGGGCCGGCCGCCCTCGTCGAGGACCGTGTCGATACGGGAGGTGGCCACCGCCGCGAGGACGGCGAGGCCCAGCGCGCCGCCCAGTTGCCGGGTCGCGTTGAGCAACCCCGAAGCGAGACCGGCCTGTTCGGGCGCGACACCGGCGACCCCCGCGATGGCCGATGCGGACATCGAGAGGCCCTGGCCCGCGCCGAGGATGATCGTGGGCCCCAGAAGTCCGCCGACGAAGGTGGAGTCCTCGGTGATCCGGGACAGCCACAGCAGCCCTCCGGCGGTCAGCGCCATACCCGCCAGCAGCGTCGCACGGGGACCGGCCCGGCGGACGAGGGCGGCCGAGAACTGTGCGGCCACCATGATGGAGAAGGCCAGCGGGAGGTACGCGAAGCCGGTGCGCAGCGGGCTGTAGTCCCGTACTTGGCTGAGGAAGAGCGTCAGGAAGTAGAACATGCTGAACAGCGCGGCCCCGCTCGTCATCGCGACCACGTTGGCCGCGGTGACGGACCTGGACCGGAAGATCCCGAGCGGCATCAGGGGCTGGGCCGCGAACTTCCCCTCGACCAGCAGGAATACGACCACCAGCGCGATACCGGTCAGCAGCGGCACCAGGGTCTGCGCCGAGTCCCAGCCGCGCGGTCCGCTCCGCACGATGCCGAGCACGAGGGCGAGCAGACCGACGGTGACGGTGACCGCGCCCGTGACGTCGAGCCGGCGGTCCTGCCCGTCGTGCCGCAGCTCCGTGATGGCCCGCAGGACACCGAAGATGAGCAGCAGGCCGATCGGGATGTTCACGAACAGGATCCACCGCCAGGACAGGCTTTCGGTGAGCACCCCGCCCGCCAGGGCACCGAACGCGCCGCCGGCGCCGGACACGGCACCCCAGGCGCCGAACGCCTTGTGCCGCTGGTGCGGGTCCTTGAACGTCGTACCGAGCACCGCCAGCGTGGTCGGCGCGATCACCGCGGCTGCCAGCCCTTGGACCGCGCGGGCCACGATCAGGGTGCCCGCGTTCTGGCTCAGGCCGCCGGCCAGGCTGGCGAGCGTGAAGAGGGCGACGCCGGACAGGAAGATCCGGCGCCGGCCGAAGAGATCGGCGATCCGCCCGCCGAGCAGCAGGAAGCCCGCGAAGGTCACCGTGTAGGCGTTGACCACCCACTGGAGGCCGCCGGCGCTGAAGCCCAGGCTGCTCTGGATGCTGGGCAGTGCGACGTTGACGATCGCCACGCTGAGCGTGACGAGGAACTGCGCGAGACAGCAGACAGTCAGAACGAGTCCGAGCCGGGGCTCGCCGGCGGGGTGGACCTCGGTCGGGTTCGAGGCACCGGAGCGCGCCGTGGACGTACTCATGGGGGACTCTCTTCTCGGGGCGGGATGAGGACGGGACAGCCGAGGGCCGTGCGGGGCGTGTGTCGTGGTCGCGGTGGTCGTGCCGTACTTGGACGGTGGTCATGGCCGTGGCCTTCGGGCCGGGGTGCCGCCCGCCGGGTCAGGCGGTCTCGACTAGGGCGCGGCGCAGCAGTCCGCCGAGCACGTCGACCGGCTGGGCGCCGGAGACGGACCACTTCTCGGCGACGACGAAGGAGGGCACTCCGGAGACGCCCAGTTGGGCGGCACGGGCCTCGTCCGCCCTGACGGCGTCGGTGTACGCGTCTCCGGCCAGCACCTCACGTACCGGACCCGTGTCGAGCCCCGACTCCTCGGCGAGCGTGATCAGGGTGGCGTGGTCGGCGACCGACGCGCCCTCGGCGGTGTAGGCGCGCATGAGCCGCTCCTGGAAGCGTTCGGCCAGGCCCAGGGTGTCCGCGTGGTGCGCCAGCCGGTGGGCGTCGAAGGTGTTGACGGGACGCGCCCGGTCCAGGTGGTAGTCCAGGCCCTCCGCCGCGGCCTGTTCGCTGACCCCGGCGAGCAGTTCGGCGGCCCGCTCGGGCGGGATGCCCTGGCGCCGGAGCATGCGTTGGGGGATGGTCTCCGCGGCGTCGCGCAGCGCGGCCGGGTCGAGTTCGAAGCTGCGCCAGTGCACCCGCACCGCGTCGCGCTCCTCGAACTGCGCCAGGGCTTTCTCGAACCGCCGCTTCCCGATGAAGCACCACGGGCAGACGACGTCGGTCCAGATCTCCACAGTGATCTCGTTCACGCCCGGGAGCCTAGAGAAGGGACGTTCTGCGAGTAAGCCCCTACCTTGAGGTAAGCCGCAACCCTCCAAGTAGGTGTGCAGGCTCTCCGATCGGGCCCACGTCGCGGCGTGACGCACATCACCCAGGCCGGCGAGTCGCGGTCCAAGACGTGGGCCGAGCCGCAGACCGGGCGACCGAGTGCGACACCCCCTGGCGCTCCCCTCCGGTCAGGAAGCCGTGTCGTGGGCGCGCTGTGCCTCGACGATCGCGGGCGTGCAGGCCGAGATCCAGTCGATGAGGCTCTGGAGCGGATGAGCCAGCTCCTGGCCCAGGGGTGTCAGGGAGTAACTGACCTTGGGCGGCAGCGCGGGCTCCACCTCACGGGCGACCAGCCCGTCACGGCCCAGGATCCGCAGATTCTGCGAGAGCATCTTCTCGCTGATCCCACCGACCCGGTCCCGCACCTCGTAGAACCGCAGCGGCCTCTCGCGCAGCGAGGCGAGGATCAACACGCCCCAGCGGCTGGTCACATGGTCGAGCACGGTACGCCCCGGGCAGTCCTCCCGGAACGCGTCGCCCGCGCCTTCGGGGAGCCGGGACGTCGCGGGTTTCTCTGCGGCCATGAGGCGAGCTTAACCACCGGCCGGCTGACGGAGACTCAGTTACCGTGCACGCTCGCCCTGTTCCGTACCAGGTCGCGGACACCCTCTGGTACCGGCCATGGCGCTGTGCTAGAAATCCTGCCGTGACCAGCGATCAGTATCTCGTGGAGTGTCTCCACATCGATCTCTGCCGTGTGACCAGCTGCTCCTGTTGAGCCTGGCCCGGCGGCGCTGAGCGCTTCCCGAATCGTGCGGCCCTGTCCGCGCGTCGGCACGGATTGAATCCTTCCGTGTACGGCGTGCCGACCCCGCCCTCGCACACCCCGCACCTCGCATCTTCTCGGTGGCATCTCCCTTTTCCCGCAGGCGCCGTTCGCGCCCGGCGGGAAGGCCTGCCCGTCTCCTTGTCCGCCCTCCCGGGCGCGATCGTCCGCCTGGCCGCGCCCTTTCGACGGAGTCCGCCATGACCACATCCACCGCCACGGCGAAAGATCCGTCGGGCCCGGAGCTCTCCACCGGGACCGCCCCCGCGCCGCGCCGCTCGTCGGAGAGGGCCGCGCGGCTGCGCAGGGTGGGACTCCGGCTGATCGCCCTGGCCGTCCTGCTCGCCCTCTGGCAGCTCGTGACCGCCCTGCGGTTGTGGTCACCGTTGCTGGTACCACCGCCCTCGGCCGTCTGGGACGCGCTCGTCACGACGTCCGGCACCCACGACGGCGTACGCGGCTACCAGGGCCACACCCTGATCGAACATGTGGGCATCAGCCTGCGCAGGATCGGGATCGGAGCGGGCGCGGGCGTCCTGGCCGGGCTCGTGGCCGGGGTGCTGATGGGCACGCTGCCGTGGGTGCGGGTCGTGTTCGAGCCGGCGGTCGCCTTTCTCCGTACCCTGCCGCCGCTCGCCTACTTCAGCCTGCTGATCATCTGGTTCGGCATCGACGAGGCGCCCAAACTGTGGCTGCTGGCGATCGCCGCCATGCCGCCGGTGGCCGTGGCCACCGCGTCCGCCGTCGCCTCCGCACCCGCCTCGCTGGTGGAGGCCGCGCGGGCCATCGGGGCACGCCGCTCGCAGGTGGTCGCCTCCGTCGTCCTGCCGTCGGCGCTGCCGGAGATCCTGGTCGGCGTACGGCTGGCGTTCGGGATCGCGTACTCCTCGGTCGTCGCCGCCGAGACCGTCAACGGGCTGCCGGGCATCGGCGGGATGATCCGCGACGCCCAGCGCTACAACCAGTCCGACGTGGTGATCCTCGGCCTCTTCGCGATCGGCGTCTCGGGCCTGCTGATCGACGGCCTGCTGCGGAGCGTGGAGAACCGGCTCGCGCCCTGGCGCCGACTGTCCTGACGCCGCGCGCCCTCCCCCGCCGTACCGCTCTCCCCGCCGTACCGCTCTACTCACCGCCCACCGAATGAAGGACTACGCCATGCCCGCAACACGCGGTCCGCGCCGCACCACCACGCTCGTCGCGGCTCTGGGAGCGCTGATCGCCGTCACCGCCTGCGGTACCGGTGACGCCGGGGGCAGTGATTCCGAGGGCGGCGGCAAGACGATCCGGATCGCCTACCAGGCTTTCCCCAGTGGCGACTTGATCGTGAAGGAGAACGGCTGGCTGGAGAAGGCGCTGCCCGACCACACCATCAAGTGGATCAAGTTCGACTCCGGCGCGACCATCAACACCGCTTTCGTCTCGGGCTCGGTGGATCTGGCCGCGATCGGCTCCAGCCCGGTGGCACGCGGTCTGTCCGAGCCGCTGAACATCCCGTACCAGGTCACCTGGGTGCTGGATGTCGCGGGCGACAACGAGGCGCTCGTCGCCCGTGACGGTTCGGGCATCAAGGACGTCAAGGATCTGGCGGGCCGTAAGGTCGCGACACCGTTCAGCTCCACCTCGCACTACAGCCTCCTCGCCGCACTCGACGGAGCGGGCGTGGACGCCTCGAAGGTCAAGCTGCTCGACCTGGAACCGCAGGACATCGTCGCCGCCTGGTCGCGCGGCGACATCGACGCGGCCTACGTCTGGCTCCCCACGCTCGACGAACTCGGCAAGAGCGGGAAGACCCTCATCACCAGCCGTGAACTGGCCGCGGCCGACAAGCCCACGCTCGACCTCGGGGTGGCGTCGACCAGCTTCATCAAGGCGCAGCCCGAAGTGATCACCGCCTGGCGCAAGGCCCAGGCACAGGCGCTGAATGTGATCCATGACGATCCGTCGGCCGCCGCTGCGGCCGTCGGCAAGCAGCTCGGTATCAGCTCCGAGGACGCCGCCGCCCAGCTCAAGAAGGGGATCTTCCTCAAGCCGGCGGAACAGGCCGACGACAAGTGGCTCGGCCGGCCGGGCCAGGTCGGCGGACTGGCCCAGAACCTGCGGAGCGCGGCGGAGTTCCTGGCCGGACAGAAGCAGATCCCGGCCGCCCCGGAGCTGTCGGAGCTGGAGAAGGCCGTGTACGTGGAAGGGCTCAGCGATGCCGTCACCGAATGAGCACCCCGCCGGCGCGGTCCGGCAGCACGACGAGGCGACCCGCCCTGCGGACGACGGCCCGGCGGCCGTCACACCGCCCGCCGTGACCGTACGCGACGTCCATCACCGGTACGGGCGCGGCGCCGACGCCGTCACCGCGCTCGGCCCGCTGTCGCTGGACATCCCGGCCGGCGAGTTCTTGGTGCTCGTCGGCCCGTCCGGGTGCGGGAAGACCACGTTGCTCCGGCTGATCGCCGGCTTCGAACAGGCCTCGTCGGGCGAGGTCGCCGTACATGGCCGGCCGCCGGAGCCGGGGCGTCAGGCGGGAGTCGTCTTCCAGCAGCCACGGCTGTTCCCCTGGCACACGGTCGGGGACAACATCTCCCTGGCCCTGCGCTACGCCGGGGTTCCCCGGGCCGAACGCCCCGCACGCGTCGAGGAGTTGCTGGAACGGGTGGGGCTGGCCGGCACCGCGCGCCGCAGGACCTGGCAGATATCGGGCGGCCAGCAGCAGCGGGTGGCCATCGCCAGGGCCCTGGCGGGCGGCAAGGATCTACTGCTGCTGGACGAGCCGTTCGCGGCGCTGGACGCGCTCACCCGCGAACGCCTCCAGGAGGACCTGCGCACGGTGAGCGCCGAGACCGGGACCACGTCGGTCTTCGTGACGCACAGTGTGGACGAGGCCGTCTTCCTCGGCACCCGGGCGGTCGTTCTGACCGCCCGTCCGGGGACCGTGGCGCTGGACGCCCCCATCGCCCTGCCGCGTAACGGGAGCGCCGACGACCCGGACGAGCTGCGGGGTCTGCCCGAGTACGCCGCGCTGCGCGCGGAGATCGGCGCCGCGGTACGGGACGCGGCCCGCTGACCCCGCCCCCTCCTCAGGGCCGGCGGGGCAGGGAGTCAGCCCGGGTCAGCCCTTCAAGCTGTAGAAGCGCATCGGCGAGTTCGGCACGAAGCCGATACGCGGGTACACGGGCGACCCGGCGACGGTCGCGTGCAGGGTCGCCCGGGTCAGTCCGGTGGCTCGGGCCCCCTCGTACAGCGCCTTGCGTGTCACCGCCTCGCCGTAGCCCCTGCGCTCCCACTTCGGGTCCGTGGCGACGAGCACGACGAAGAGCCGGCCGTCCGCCTCGACCGTCCCGGCGCAGGTCACCGGAACGCCGTCCCGCATACCCAGGTAGGCGTAGACCTCGTTCTTCCACAGCGCGGAGCCGGCCAGTCCGTCGCGACCGTCCTCAGGGGTGAATCCGTACGCACGCGAGTTGAGGTCCGCGTAGGCCCGGAGCTGTTCGTCGGTGCGCACGCGCACGAACTCCAGGTCGGGGTGGTCGGGTTCAGGAATGGGGAGCAGGTCTCCGGCCATGCCCGTGCCGGGGAAGGCGTGTTCGAGGAGCGCCTGTCCCGCCACCGTCTCCAGCGCCGCGCGTGCCCCGTCGTCGAGGAGATCCTCGAAGACCCACAGAAAGCCCGGATGCCTCTTCGAGCGCATGATGTCCGCCGCCTGCCGCAGCCGTTGCTCGACGAGCGCGGCGTCCGCGCCGACGTCGGTCAGCGTGACGCAGTTCCAGAAGGGGAACCGGCAGTCCGCCCAGCGAACGGCGAGGCCGGGAAGGTCTCGTACATCCGCTTCCGCGTCACGGTCGAGCACCATGGCGCGCCAGACCGTGGCGAGTTGTTCCATCGATTCGATCGAGTCCGCAAGACCGGCCACTGAGACCCCTCAACTTGTCGCGTCCGTCGTGTCTGTCGCGAGCGTCGTGTCCGTCGCGTGCGTAAGAGCTACCCAACTGGACAACGATCCCTGTTCGCGATGGTTCCGCCGGTCATACGGCTTCGCCGGTCATGAGGCCAGCAGTGCCGCGTAGCGGTCGAGGTCGATGTTGCCGCCGCTGATGATCACGCCGACCCGTTGCCCGCGCAGTCGGGCGGCCAGGTCGCGGACGGCGGCGAAGCCGAGGCATCCGGTGGGCTCGACCACGATCTTCATGAAGGTCGCGAAGGCCCGCATGGCTTCGACGAGTTCGGCGTCCTCGACGGCGTGGAAGTCGGCGACGTCACGGCGGATGATGTCGAACGTATAGGCGCCGAGGTGCTGGTTCTGCGCACCGTCGGCGATGGTCTTCGGGGTGTCGATATGGACGATGGAGCCCTGCCGGACGGACTGCGCGCCCTTGTCGCCGACTGCCGGTTCGACGCCGTACACCCGGCAGTTCGGCGACAGGGCCTTCGCCGACAGAGCCGAACCGGACAGCAGACCGCCACCGCCGAGGGGAACGAACAGGGCGTCCAGGTCGCCGACCTCTTCGAACAGTTCCTTGGCGGCGGTGCCCTGGCCCGCGATCACGTGCGGGTGGTCGTACGGCGGGATCAGCGTCAGACCTCGTTCGGCTGCCAGCGCGCGGCCGATCTCCTCCCGGTCCTCGGTGTAGCGGTCGTACGCGACGACCTCCCCGCCGTACCCCTTGGTCGCGGCCACCTTCGCGGCGGGCGCGTCGTGCGGCATCACGATCGTGGCCGGCATGCCGAGCAGTCGGGCGGAGAGTGCGACCGCCTGGGCGTGGTTGCCCGAGGAGTAGGCGACCACCCCGGCACGCCGCTGCTCGGGAGTGAACCGCGACAGCGCGTTGAACGCGCCGCGGAACTTGAAGGCACCCATGCGCTGGAAGTTCTCGCACTTGAACACCACCTCGACACCGAGCCGCTCGTCGATGAGACGCGAGCGCAGCACCGGGGTGCGATGGGCGTACGACGCGATGCGCGCGGCGGCGCCCTGGACGTCGTCGTAGGTCGGCGACTGAGGCATCTGCTGGTTCCCTTCACGGGCACGGATCAACCTGACACGACTCTGGACTATACGTCCACGACGTAGACTCGGAGTCCACGTTGCCGCCTCGCCGCTGCGGCCCGGGAGAGAGATGAGGTGCCGCGTGTCCGATACATCGGGTGATGCGATCCTGGCCGCGCTGATGCCGGTCGTCGACGGGCTGGCGGCCACCTTCGGCCCGTCGTGCGAGGTCGTCCTGCACGACTACCGTCTGGGCGATCGGTCCGTGGTGGCGGTGGCCGGGCAGGTGACCGGGCGCCGGGTCGGCGGGGCGCTGAGCGAGATCGGGCTCTCCGTGCTCGCCAAGGGCGACGACGCGCCGAACGATCTGAACTACCTCTCGCGCGGTCCCGACGGCCGCGTCCTGAAGTCATCGACGATGCCGCTGCGGGACGGGAACGGCCAGGTGTTCGGCGCCCTGTGCGTCAACATCGACGTGACAGCTCTGCGCGACGCGGCCGACGTCCTGTCCGCGCTCGCCGGCACGGCGCCGGTCGAACTTCCGGCCACCACCTTCACCAACGACTTCGAAGAGGTGGTCGACGCCGTTGTACGCACCGAACAACTGGCCCGGGGCAAGCCGTTCGACGCGCTCACCCGCACCGAACGACTCGGCCTGGTCCAAGCCCTCGACCGGCGCGGCGTGTTCAAGATGCGCAACGCGGTGCCTCGCGTCGCCGAACGGCTGGGGGTGTCCCGATCCGGCCTGTACGCGGACCTCGCCGCGTGCCGTGACACCGCACCGGACGGGCCCTGAGGAGTGTCTTGCCTGACGCCGGCCGCGGCCCCCTGATGTCGCACCGCGTCACGCCTGGCCCGCCTCCCGCTCCGCGGCCTCCGCCGCCTCCGCCGCCTCCGCCGCCTCCGCGACGCGCTTGATGTTCGCCAGCCGCCGGTCCCAGTCGGCGGCCAGCGTGGCCATCCATCGCGCCGTCGCGTCCAGCACCGCGGGCCGCACCGCGTAGCGCACCTCGCGGCCGACCCGGCGGCCGGAGACCAGCCCGGCGGCGTCCAGGACGGCCAGGTGCTTGACCACCGCCTGCCGCGACACGGGCAGGCCGTCGGCGAGCGTCGTCGCGGTGACCTCGCCCCGGGCGGCGAGCAGGTCGAGCAGCTTGCGGCGCGTGGGGTCCGCCAGGGCGACGAAGACGCTGTCGACCACCGCGTCCAGGCCGTGAGGTTCGTCCGTCACGCGGACGGCTGTTCGGCGCGCTTCTTGAACGCGTCGAGCACCTGCGGCCAGCCGCCGGTGTTGTCCTTCACCGCCTGGCTGCGCAGCTCCTCGGACCCGGCCAGCACCTCGAATCCGCTCTCGACGACACGGAGCCGCGTCGCGTCACCCTCCGGGATGAGCGTGAACTCCACGAGCGTGCTGTTGTTCTCGCGCAGTTCCTGCCCGGGGAACGCGCTGGCCCAGCGGTACGCGAGGTACGTCGGCGGCTCGACCTTCTCCACCCGTACCGGGAAGTCCCCGTACTCGGCGCTCCGCGCCACGTTCACCTCGCCTTCCTTCGCCACGGCACCGGTCAGGTTGCCTCGTCGGTCACCCAGAATCCCGGTTCGGAGACCAGCGACCAGACCCGTTCCAGGGAGGCTTCGATCGTGATCTCGCGTTCGATTCGGTTCTCGCTCATGAGGAAACTCCTTCATCGCCGCCAGTTGGATGCAACCGTGCAACCCCAGAGTTGCACATGGCTCACCTCAGGCGCAACCCGCAGGTTGCACCTCACCTTCGCGACGACGTGACCTCGGCCAGCCGGTCGCGGAGTTGGTCCCGGAATCCCGTGAGGTCGTCGATACGGCGCTGGATCAAGACGAGGCGCTGCTCGAACAGCTCGGCCTTGGGTGTGGCGTCGGCGCAGGCGTGTTCGCCGACGAGTTCGTCGCGCAGACAGCCGTCGATGAGCAGCAGATCCTCGGTGGTGAGTCCGGCCGCGAGAAGCAGCCGGATGTTCTCGACGACACGGACCGCGTCGTCCCCGTACGCGCGATAGCCGTTGGCGGCGCGTACGGGGCGCAGCAGGCCCTGCTCCTCGTAGTAACGCAGCGCCCGGGTGGTGGTACCGGTGGCGTGGGCGAGTTCCCCGATGCGCATGGCGCTCCCTCCTGGACGTGCACGTGAACGCGGCCCGGACGCGGCCGTGGCCGTGGCCGTGTCCGGGGCCGTTCAGGGGGAGCGTAAACCTTGCCGCCCACGTGAAGGTCAAGCCCGAGCGCCGGTCCTCGTCAGCAGCACGACGGGGATCCGCCGCACGGCACGGGCCTGGAACGCGGCGATGACGCGCCGGTTGATGTCGCTCATACCGCTGCCTCCACGTGCCGTGCTCCGTCGGTCCCGGCCGTCCCCCGGTGCCGGTCGTGACGGCTTTCGGCGAGGGCGACCGCCAGGGCGAGCAGTGCGACGAGGCCGCCCGCCACCGGGACCCAGCGCAGCGTCGCTCCGCCGGCGATCACCCGTCCACCGAGCCAGCCGCCCAGCGCGATGCCCAGATTGAACGCCGAACTCTGCACCGTCAGCGCCAGAATCCTGGCGCGTTCGGAGGCGACGTCCAGCATGCGGGTGTTCACGGCCGGGATCACCGCGTAGTACGCGGCGCCGAAGAGGAAGAGGAACAGCACGGCGAGCGGTTTGACCGTGGCCACCACGCCCAGCGTCAGCAGGGCGCCGGCGAGGGCGGCCACCCCGACGGTGACCGCCCGCAGCACCGACCGGTCGGCCAGCCTGCCGCCGACGAGACTGCCGACGGTGCCGCCGATACCGAACAGCAGCAGAAGCACCGTGACGGTGGAGGCGCCGAAGCCGACGCTGTCGGTCAACAGCGGTGTGACATAGGTGTACGCGGTGAACGCCGCGGCAGCGCTGAGAGCCGTCACCGCCACCACCGCCTGCACCCTGCGCTCCCCCAGCACCCGTAGCTCGGCCGACCGTCCGCGCCCTGCCCCGGCGGGATCCGGTGCCGTTCTCGCCAGCGTCAACAGCGGCGCGGCCACCGCCAGCGTGAGCAGCACGACGCCCCAGAACGTGGCCCGCCAGCCCAGCCACTGCCCGATCGCCGTGCCGATCGGCAACCCCGCGATCATCGCGAGGCTGAGCCCGAGGGAGACCCGGGCGACCGCCGTACCGCGCCTCGCCGGGGGTACGGCATCGGCTGCCAGGCCGAAGAACATCGGCATCAACGCCGCGTGCGCCAGCGCCGCCGCGACGCGGCCGGCCGCGAGTACCCCGAACGAGGGCGCCAGCGCGGCGAGTGCGTTCCCCAGCACGAACAGCACCATCAGGACGGCGAGCAGCCGCTCGCGGCGCACCCCGGTGGTGGACAGCGCCAGCACGGGGCCACCCACCACCACCGTCAGCGCGAAGGCACTGACCAGCAGACCGGCGGTGGACAGAGACACTCCGGCGTCCGCCGCGATGTCGGGCAGCAGCCCGGCGATCATGATCTCTCCGGTGCCGAGCACGAACGCGCACATGGTCAGCACCGCCAACGCCCACGAACGCCCCGTCGGCTCCGGCTGTCTCGGCTTCTCCGTCGTATCCATGCCGCTCAGCCTCGGCCTTCACGCCACCGTGAAGGTCAAGCCAGCGGCTCAACCCGCCTTCTGGGGGCGGCTGTTCACCCGGTCTTGCGTGCCACGCCGCCGAAGAAGCCGATCGTCTCGGATCCCGCCGGCGGCGGTGCGTCCGGACGCCAGAACGGGACCTGGGCCAGGCCGGGCTCGATCAGTTCGAAGCCGTCGAAGAACCGCTCGACCCTGGCGCGGGTACGGAGGTTGAGAGTCGCCGTGGCCTTGGCGTAGACGGCCTGGGCATCGCTGCGATCGGCGAAGTCACCCGTGGCGTGCGAGAGGACCAGGAAACTGCCGGCCGGCAGCGCGTCGCGAAGAGTCGCGACGATCTGCTCGGGCTTCTCGGCGTCGGTGATGAAGTGGAGTACGGCGACGAGGAGCAGGGCGACCGGCTCGTCGAAGTCGATGACCCGGCGGACGTCGGGGTGGTCCAGGATGGCCCGCGGGTCGCGCAGGTCGGCGAGCACGATGCTGGTCTCGCCGGAGCGGCTGAGCAGCGCGTTGGCGTGCGCGTTCACGATCGGGTCGTTGTCGACGTACGCGATGCGCACGTCCGGCGCCACTTCCTGGGCGGTCTCGTGCACGTTCGGCGAGGTGGGCAGCCCGGTGCCCACGTCGAGTATCTGTCGGACGCCGCTGCCGACCACGTACCGTACGGCGCGCTGCAGGAAGGCACGGTTGGCCCGCACGCCGATCCGCACCTCGGGCGCCGCGGCGGCCAGTTCGTCGCCGGCCCGCTGGTCGACCTCGTAGTTGTCCTTGCCGTCCAGCAAGTAGTCGTAGATCCGCGCGGGATGGGGCCTGCTGGTGTCGATCCGCTCGGCACGGAAGGCGTTCTGTCCCACGCTGCGCTCCTCGCTGCTCGCTCCTCGCCGCTCCCGGCGACCGCTCCGGATCTCCCGCCCGCGAACGACTGCCGACAGCTTCCCACAGCAACTTCGCGGCGTGCGAAGGTAGTTCCTCGCACCTCGTGGCACGCCGCCTCGTACGACGAGTTGGCGACGCTACGAGTTCGAGGCACCTCACCCTCTTCGGAAGGCACATGTCCCCCACCGAGACCGGGACCGAGCTACGCGATCTGATCTACCTGCCGGGGGACGGTGCGCCGCCGCCTCAGCACCTGGATGTCCACCGACCCGCGACAGCCGGGCCGTTGGGCCCGAGCGTGCTGCTGTGGCATGGCATCGGCCCGGACGAGAAGGGTGTTCTCGCCGCGCTGGCACGCGAGATCGCGTCTCATGGCGTGCCGGTCTTCGTCCCCGACTGGCGCTCCGACGCGCCCGACGGCGGCCGGTCGCACCTCATGGCATCGCTGCGGTACGTCCGCGACCACGCCGTCGAATTCGGCGGCGACGGGGAGCGTGTCGTACTTGCCGGTTGGTCGGCCGGGGCCGGAGCCGCCATGGCCTTCGCCCTGCGACCCGCTCTGGCCGAGGGCGTACAACTCGCCGCCGCCGTCGGTATCGCGGGCCGCTACGACCTGCCCGCCCGCTCCACCGGCACCGCCCCGCTGGACGACCTCACCCCGGCGGGCACCGACGCCGTCCCGATCACGCTGGTGCACGGCACGGCCGACTCCGTACTCGACAGCGGTCACTCGCGCGACTTCCACGCCGCCCTGCGCGCGAAGCGGTGGCCGGTGACCTTGCGGGAATTCGCCACGGATCACGCCGGGGTCGTCATGACAGAGTTCGACCCGGCGCTCGGGCACTGTGTTCCCTCGACCGCCGAGCACGCTGTTCGCGCGGGCGAGGAAACCGCGGCGATGATCGCGGCCGCGGCGCGACCGACGTCCCGACCGGCGTCGCGACCGGCGTCGCGACCGGCGTGAACGTCGGGGAGTAACAGGCCCCGGGCGACGTCAGGCCGTGGGCCGCAGGTGTGCGTGCGCCCATTCCTCGAAGGTCGTGAGTGGGATACCGAGGGCCCGCGCGAATTCGGGGCGGGCGGGCTGCGGGTACTCATTGACATGGGACTGCCCGAATCCCATGTCGGGCATCCCCGCGGCGGTCGCCTCCTCCTTGGTCATATCGGGCGCGGTCAACTCGGCGCCCAGGTTGCGGGAGAGGACCTTGGCGATGTCCGTCATCGTCAAGTAGTCGCTCGCCAGCTCCAGTTCGACCCCGTCGAACCGTTCCGGCTCGGCGATGGCCGCGGCGGCCGCCTTGCCGATGTCGTCGACCGCGACGAGGGACAGCCGGGTCGTGGGCTTGAGGAGGGTCACCAGGCCGCCCTCGACCCCACGGGGGAACAGGATCTCCACGGAGGGGCGGAAGTTCTCCATGAAGAAGCCCGGCTTGATGAGGGTCCAGTGCGTGAAGCCCGCCGCACGCACCCGGTCCTGGATCCCGGCCTTCGCGGCGTAGTACGGCTCCATCCAGGCCCAGTCGTCCCTGACCCAACTGGTGTGCTGCCCGGCGCCGGAGACGGAGGTGTGCACGAACTGCGGCACTCCGGCGGCCCGCGCGCCCTCGATCAGATTGACGGCCTGCTCGACCTCGCCCTCGAAGGCGCGTCCGTTCACGTCGGGCATCTGGACCGAGAAGACGGCGCGGGCTCCCCCGGCGGCCCGCGTCAGCGAGTCGCGGTCGTCCAGGTCGCCGGTGACCAGCTCGGCGCCGAGCGCTTCGACGGCCTTCGCCCGGTCGGTCGCCGGGTCGCGGACCAACGCCCGGACCGGAACGCCCGCAGCCAGCAGGGCGCGGGCGGTGGCCCCGCCCTGCAAACCGGTGGCGCCGACGACCAGGACGGGTGCGGAATCTGTAGTCATGGGTGTTCCTCGGATGGTGGCCCACAGCTAAGTGGCGAGGCCCGCCACTTAACTTTCGGTACGATACGGAGGACCCCGCCACTTAGCAAGCTCGGAGATCACACCATGACCGTCCAGCGCGCGGACGCCCGTCGTAACTACGCGCGGATTCTCGCCGTGGCCGAGGAGGAGGTCGCCGCGCACGGCGTCGATGCCTCCCTGGAACAGATCGCCCGCACCGCGGGCGTCGGCTCGGCCACCGTGCGGCGGCACTTCCCCAGCCGCGCCGCGCTGTTGAACGCGGTGTTCAGCGAGCGGATCGAGGCCCTGTGCACCCGGGCGCGCGATCTGGCCGGGGCGGCCGACCCGCGGGCCGCGCTGCTGGAGTGGCTGGGCGCGCTCACCACGTACGCCGCCTCCGCGCGGGGCCTGGCCGACGCGCTGGTCCAGGACGGGAGGGCGGACGACCCGGATCACGTGAACGCCTGCTCCGCGAAGCTCGGCGGCGCGGTCGAACCGCTGCTGGAGCGGGCCGCGCGGGCCGGCGCGGTGGCGCCGGGCGTGACCGTCACCGACCTGGTCACACTGGTCACGGGCATCGCACTGGCCACGGAACACCACCCGGACCCCACCGCCGAGGCGCACCGGCTGCTCCGCCTGACCGTGGCGGGGGTCAGCCCGCAGGGGTGAGAGCCCGCTGTCGTACTGACAGTGCCCGGCCGGCGTACGAGGAGGCCCGCGTGTTCAGGAGGCCCGCGTGGTGATGCGGGTGATGGCCTCAAGCGTCAGGTCGCGGTCGTGCGGTTCGCGGGCCAGGGCGCGGTGGAGTGCCAAACCCTCGATGAGGGCGTCGAGTTGGCGGGCGGTGTCCGGGTCGAAGTGTTTCTCCAGATGGATACGGCTGCGGCGCATCCACTCGTGGGTGAGTTCCCGGTACTCCGGCCGGCGGGCGGCGAGGGTGTACAGCTCCTGGGTGAGGACCAGCTCGCGCTGCGGCCCCTCGGACAGGGTGTGGACGAGGTCGGCCACAGCCTGTCTTGCCTGGTCACGATCGGTCGGGACGGAGAGGTAGGTGTCGAAGACCGCGACGATGTGGTCGGTGAAGCGGCCGAAGGCTTCGCGAAGCAGTTCGTCGATACCGCTGAAGTGATACGTCATCGATCCCAGCGGCACGCCGGCCCGCGCCGCGATCTTGCGGTGGGAGACACGGGCGAGGCCCTCTTCGGCGATGAGGTCGAGGGTGGCGGCGATGATGCGTTCGCGGCGCTGCGGGTCGGTGTGTCCGGTGGCCATGTCGGTGCGCTCAGAGGCTACGGACCGGGCGGGCGGGGTCGCCGCGGAGGTCCCCGGCCGGCGTGCGTTCCACGTATGTGCGCGGGCCTCGCCCGAAGCAGTCCATCGGCATACGTGCGAACGTACACGCTCGGTCGCCGTCCGGGGGCGCCGCTTACCGGCGCCGGGCCTGCAACACCCCCGCCAGCAACATCACCATCAGCCCGGCCAGGGGCACCACCAACAGACCCACCCGAAGGCTGGTCGCGTCCGCGACGAGTCCGACGATCGGCGGCGAGAGCAGGAAACCCAGCCGCATGAGCCAGGAGACGATCGTGAGCCCCGACCCGGGCTTGAGACCGGGCAGCTCATCCGCTTCGTGCATCGCCGCGGGCACCAGCGTCGCCACCCCGAACCCGGCCGTGGCGAAACCGAGGATCGTGCCGGTCGCCGTGGGCACGGCCAGGGCCAGACCCATGCCGACAGCGGCGATGAGCCCGCCGAAGCGTGCGACCGTACGCTGGCCGAACCGGTCGACGAGCCTGTCGCCGATCAGGCGGCCGACGAACTGGGCTCCGACCAGGGCGATGTAGCCGGAGGCCGCGAGCGTTCCCGAGGCATGCAGCGAGTCGGAGAGATAGAGCGCGGCCCAGGAGCTGCCCGCGTCCTCGACGAGGGCGCCGCCCGCGGCGATGAGGACGAGTGCCGCCAGCACGTACCGGGTGCGCAGACGCGCCCTTCTACGCTCCCCTCGCTCCGCTCGATCCCGGCCTTCGACGTCCGCTTCGTCCGTTTTTTCAGCTACGTAGGTCTTCTCCGCTTCCTCCGCGACCGGCTCGGTGTCGGGCCCGGTCAGACAGAACCGCAGGGCGACGCAGGCGGCGATCCCGAACACCACCGCCGAGATCAGCAGGTGCTGCCCCAGCGACAGGCCGAGCGCGATGGCGCCGGCGGCCATGGATCCACCGACGACCGCGCCGATGGACCAGATGGCGTGGAAGGAGTTGATGATGGAGCGACCGTATCGGCGCTGCACACGCAGGCCGTGGGCGTTCTGCGCGACATCGGTGATCGCGTCCATCGCCCCGGCCAGGAACAGCGCTGTCGCGAACAGCACCACGGAGCCGGACAGACCGGCGGCCAGGACACCTATGCCTGTCAGCATGGTGCCGGCCACCGCCACGGGCCCCGACCCGAACCGGCGGATGAGTACCCCGGCCGCCAGGCCAGCCGCGATGGCGCCCGTCGGGAACGCCGCGACGGCCAGGCCGTAGGCGGCGTTCCCGATGCCGAGATCCGCCTTGATCTGCGGAAAGCGCGGCAGGAGGTTGGCGAACAACGCCCCGTTGGTGAAGAAGAGCACGGCGACGGCCGTGCGCGCCTGCCGTTCTGCCGGGGCAGGCGGGCGCATTACGTCAACAGTCATGGAGGGGAGCCTACAATCAGAGCGTACGAACGTACACTCCTCCGCGTGAGCTGCCGCGGCACACCACGGGACGCGGGCGCGGCCGGGCTCGGCGGGTGGGGCCGGGAGCGCTTCGATAGATTACAAAGAGCGCGAAAACGGTTCTTTTCCTTCAATGCGGGGCCGTACCTCGCGGTGGGCCCGGAGAGTCAGCCGTATGTCTACTGAGGACAGTCAGCCAGCCGATCTCGTTGTCCGTGGTTCCGCCGTCTACACCCTCGACCCCGCCCGGCCGTGGGCGGAGGCCCTCGCCGTACGTGACGGGAAAGTCGTCGTGGTGGGTGACGAGGCCGAGGTCGCGGCCGTGACCGGTGCGCGGACCCGGGTTGTCCAGGCCGAGGGCGGCATGGTCCTGCCGGGATTGATCGACGTGCACTCCCATGTCGGATTCGGCGGCCAGGCCGCCGCGTGGGAGCTCGGGCTCTCGCCGGCGTTCGGTGTGGCGGAGATCCTTGATGCGGTACGGCAGCGGGCCGGCGAACTCGGTCCGGACGAATGGGTGATCGGCGGCCTCGTCATCAGCCCGGTGTTCCACGCGATGGGTACGCCGGAGATGCTGGCGGCCCTGGACGAGGCGAGTCAGGGCAGGCCGGTGATGCTGCGCGACGACTCGCTGCACAACCGGTGGGTGAATTCCCGGGCCCTGCGGATCCTCGGCATCGATGCCGCGTCCAAGGACCCGGCCGGCGGCAGTTACGTACGAGACACTGCCAGCCGTCCGGTCGGCCTCCTGCTCGGCCAGCCCTCCACGGATGCCGAACTGGCCGCCCGCCGCAGCTTCGGGGATCCGCGTGAGCGGGATCTGCGGTCGGCTCGTACGGCCGTGTCGATCTTCAACTCGATGGGTGTCACGGCGACACAGGACGCGGCGACGATGGGCGCCTGGCTGGACGTGTTCACCGAACTCGACCGGGCGGGCGAACTGAACGCGTGGATCGTGGGGTCGATGCCGGCCAGGGAGTTCATCGAGTCGGGCCCGGTCGGCACCGACTTGTTCGACACCGCTCCGGCGCGCCGCTCCACCCATGTCCGGCCGGACTTCGTCAAAGGCATCCTCGACGGTGTGCCGATGACCCGGACGTCGAAGTTCCTCGACCCGTACAAGCCCGATCCCTTCGCCTCCGCGGGCGCCCCCGACGCCCATGCGTGCCCGTTCCACGGTGAGGGACTGTTCAGCGACGAGGAACTGCACCAACTGCTGGAGGACGCGCTCTCGCGCGGGCTGCACGTCAAACTGCACGCCACCGCGGACGGGACGGTACGCCAGAGCCTGGACGCCGTCGCGGTCATGCGCGAGCGGTACGGCGCCGGGCCCGTGTTCCACATCGCGCACCCCGAGTTCGTCCACCCCGACGATGTGGCCCGCTTCGCCGAACTGGGCGTCGTGGCCGACGCCTCACCGGTGCTGTGGTTCCCCAACCCCATGAGCGGCGTCATCGCCCAGCAGGTACAGGACCACTACATGGAACGCATCTGGCCCCTGCGGGAACTGCACGACGCGGGCAGCCTCGTGGCGGCCGGATCCGACTGGCCCGTCGCCATGCCGGTGCCGAATCCGTGGCTGAGCATCGAGACGATGGTGACCCGGCGCAACCCCGACCCCTCGTTCCCCGGCTCACTGGCGGCCGACCAGGCACTGGACCTCGACACCGCCATCAGGGCTCACACCGTCAACGCCGCCCGGGCGATGGGATTGGGACAGTGGACGGGGCGGCTCACACCCGGACTGTCCGCCGACTTCGTCGTCCTGGACCGCAACCTCTTCGAGACACCGATCGAGCGGATTCATGCCACCCAGGTCCGGCAGACGTGGTTCGCCGGCCGCCTCGTACACGACGGAACAACGGCCGAGGGAACAGCCGCCGACGGAACAACTGCCAACTAGGCCCTTCAGGGCAGGCGTCGGCCCTCGCGGGGATCGGCGGCGGCGGACAGGCGCGCCGCGTCGCGGCCGGGCGGGGCGCCGAAGAGGCGGCGGTATTCGCGGGTGAACTGGGACTGGCTGTCGTAGCCGACGAGGTGTCCGGCGCCCGCGACGTCGTCCGGGTGGGCGAGCAACAGGGTGCGGGCCTCCTGCAGTCGGATGCGTTTCTGGAACTGCAGCGGGCTGGTGGCGGTGATGGTGCGGAAGTGCCGGTGGAAGGCCGAGGTGCTCATTCCGACCAGCCGGGCGAGGTCGTCGACTCGCAGGGGTTCGGCGTAGTTGTCGCGGATCCATTGGACCGCCCGGTTGATATGGGTCAAGTTGCTGTCGGGCAGGCCGATTTGGCGGATCATGCCGCCGTGCGGTCCGCGGAGCAGCCGCCACAGGATCTCCCGCTCGATCAGCGGTGCGAGTACCGGCACATCGGCGGGGTGGTCGAGCAACCGCACCAACCGCGTTACGGCGTCGAGCAGTTCGGGACCGGCATCGCCGGTGGCGATCGACGGCGGTACGGCTTCGCGGCTCGTACGACGTGGGGCCGCGCTCTGCAGCAGAAGCGGGGCGATCGCGGCCGGCCGTAGGACGAGCCCCAGGGCGAGCGACGGGTGCTCTCGGCTGGCGCCGAGGAAGTGGCCGGTGACGGGCAGATCCGTGGTGACGATCAGGCACTGGCCGGCGCGGTACTCGTACACCTCGTCGCCGAGCAGGAGCCGCTTGCCGCCCTGGGCCATGACCACCAGCAGCGGCTCGGTCAGTGAATGATCCGGCTCGACGTCCGCCACGCGGGACATCAGCAGTCCCTCGATCGCCGTTCCCCCGTCCGGGCGGGCGTGGGCCGCGATCAGCGTCCTGAGTTCGTCGAGCGGCGACGTGGTGGTGGACATACACATCAGGCAAGCACTCGCGGCGGACCTGGGCAAGCCTGATCCGGGCCAACTCGGCAGGATTGTGCAAAGCCTCGCGCGGATCGGTCTACCCCGGCCCACGGGGTGTGAGGTGTGCTGGAGGTGTTCGTTCCTGTGGCCGTACAGCCGTCCGTTCGTCCGTTCGTCCGTTCGCGCAAGCACTCACACAACCGAAGGTGGGCTCTCATGTCACTCGATCAGTACGTCACCCTTGGCCGCTCGGGGCTGCGTGTCAGCCCGTTCGCACTCGGCGCCATGACCTTCGGGCAGGACCCCGGGGGCGCCGGGTGCGGTGTCGAGGAGTCGGAGAAGATCCTGGCCGCCTATCTGGACCGGGGCGGGAACTTCATCGACACGGCGAACTTCTACACCAACGGTCACTCGGAGAAGATCCTCGGGGACCACCTCGCCGCACACCCCGGGCGGCGTGCACGCGTGGTGCTTGCCTCGAAGTTCTTCTTCAACATGTTCCCCGGCGATCCCAACGGTGGCGGCGCGGGCCGGGGGTCGATCGTCGCCCAGCTCGACGAGTCGCTACGGCGGCTGGGCACCGACTACCTGGACCTGTACTGGTTGCACAACTGGGATCGCCACACCCCGATCGAGGAGACCATGCGTACCCTCGACGACCTGGTACGGGCCGGCAAGATCCGCTACATCGGTTTCTCCAACACCCCGGCGTGGGTCACCGCGCAGGCACAGACCGTGGCGCTGCTCAGAGGCTGGACTCCGTTGATCGCGCTGCAGGTCGAGTACTCGCTGCTGGCCCGTACCGTGGAGGGCGAACTCGCGCCGCTGGCACGGGACCAGGGCATGGCGCTGACTCCCTGGAGCCCGCTGAAGAACGGCTTCCTGTCCGGCAAGTACCGGCGCGGCGCCGAGGTCGCCGACTCGGCCCGCTCCGCCTACGTCGGCGGTCCCGACGAGCTGGAGTACACCGTCATCGACACGGTCGCCTCCGTCGCCGACGAACTCGGCACCAGTTCCGCCGCGGTGTCCCTCGCCTGGCTGCGGGCCCGGCGGGGCATCGTCGTACCGATCCTGGGAGCGCGGCGCGTGGAGCACCTGGAGGACAACCTCGCCGCCCTTGAGATCACGCTGGGCCCGGAACACATGCGCGCCCTGGACGAGGTCTCCGCCCCGACGCTCGACTACCCGGCGCCCATGCACGGCGAGGGGCGCGCGATGCTGCAGTTCGCCGGGGCCACGGTGGACGGCGAGGAATCGGCCGTATATCCGCCGCTGTTGCAGAGCGACGTCCGCTACTGACCGTCCGGGAGCCCCGCCCCCACCCCACGACCCGACAGGCCGAGACGTCAGCTCCGGGGTCCGCCGACACCCTGCGCGTAGCGGAACAGTCCGGCCGGGTCGTACCGGCGCTTGACCTCCACCAGGCGCTCGTAGTTGGCGCCGTAGTAGGCGTGCTGCCAGTCACGTAGCTCCGGGTCGGGGAAGTTGACGTACGCCGCGTCGGTACGGAGGCGTTGGCGGAGCGTGCGGTGCACGGCGCGGGTCTGTGCCAGCAGGGCCTCCACCTCGGTGGGGGCGGTGCCGGGATGCCATGTGGTGCCGATGTCGATCACGAAGGTGGCCGCGCGGTGGCGGTAGGCCGTTTCGTCCGGGCGGGGCGCGTCGCTGGAGCCGCCCATGGCGAAAAGCGTCACGAAGCCGGTGGCCCGAGCCGGGCCGGGGCGCCACGCGCGGGCCCATTCGGCGACGGCCGTCACCGTGTCCGGGGTCAACCACCGGTCGGGGACGAGGGACTTGGAGGCGTAGGACTCCATGGCGGTACTCGCCATGAGGTACTCCTGCGCGGTCCAGAAACCGCGCTCCTCGATGAACTCCTTTGCCGGGCGCAGCTTCAGCAGTGGCCCGATGACACGGCGCAGGGCCTCCTCGGAACCGAGTCGGTGGCCGAGCAGCGCCAGAGAGGTCGTGCCCTCGCCCGCGTGCTTGAAGCCGATGCGCAGATCGAAGTCGCAGCCGCGGTCGGCGTCGAGAACGTGCTGCAACTCGTCCATCACCTGCACCGCCGCTCGCAGGTCGAAGGCGAGATCGAAGACGGTGGCGCGCAGTCGGTCCACCGGTACGGCGTCGAAGACGAAGGAGGTGTTGATCCCGAAGTTGCCGCCCGCGCCACCGCGGCAGGCCCAGAACAGGTCGGCGTTCTCGTCGTCGGCGGCACGCACCACGGTCCCGTCGGAGAGTACGACGCGGGTTTCGACGAGCCGGTCACAAGTCAGGCCCCATTTGCGGTCGTTGAAGCCGAGTCCGCCGCCGAGCGTCAGGCCGGCCACGCCGACGTCCGGGCAGCGCCCGCCGGGGAAGTACAGGCCGGCGTCCCGGGCCGCGTACACGTCGGAGTTGGTGGCGCCGCCGCCCAGACGCAGTCGGCGACCCTGCGGCACCACGTGCCGGATCGGCCGCAGGCTGATCACCAGGCCGCTGGTGGTCGAGTATCCGGCGTAGTTGTGGCCGCCGGAACGGGGCGCGAACGGCACCCCGTGCTTCGCGCACCAGCGCACCGCGGCTGCCACGTCGTCCTGCGAGGCGCAGTTGAGCACTCCGGCGGGGCGGATGGAGGCATAGCGCTGGTTGTTGGGGGTGGCGTGGGCCGGATAGCCCTGATCGCCGGGCCGGTACAGCCGGGCTGCCGGGCTCACCGTCCGGCGCAACTCCCGCCAGACGGCGTGCTCGGGGCGCTGGTGGCGCTCGGGGCGCCGTGCCGTGTCGGCCGCCGCCGGCCCGCTCGCGTACGCCTCGGCCAGGGCGGCCCCGGCTGCTGAGGCCACGCCGCCGCGCAGTACGACTCGTCGGCTGATCTGCACAGTCGCTCCCTTTCTGTCCTGCGGTGATCCCATGGGCCCGCCTCGTGGCGGGCAGGCTCACGATGGAGCGACACGAGGACCCGAAGGAACCGCGACACTCTCGGATGATCACGGTTCACGCGAAAGATCACCGTGCGCGCGAGTGGGAACGGGCAAGCGGCATACGTCCAGAACGACCCGCCCCGCCCCGGCCCGGCAGTACGGAACCCCGAGAAGCTCCCTCCCTGGAGGGTGGGTTGGCCGACGCGTCTGCCGGGATCAGTCCTGGGTGCACGGATTGGGTGCCGGCGAGGCCGGTCAGGTTGCGCACCAGGTCGGCGGCTTCAGGTGAGGCGAGTGCGTAGCGGACACTCCGGCCGTGGCGCCGGTAGGTGACCGGTCCGGCGGAGCGCAGCACGGCCAGCCGCACGGTTACCGACGCCCTTCGGGACGCGACACCGGACGCGCTGGAGATCGACCTGGCCACCCCGGCGGGCTGGCCCGCCTGGTGGGCCACACGCTTGACCGGCACGGGGACATCGCTCTGCTCGTCAACAACGTCGCGGGCACCTCGACAGCGGCCAGGGCGGCGTCACCGACCCGGGGACGAACCCCCGCCGAATTCAGCTCAAGGTGAGGAGAACTTCGTCGATCTCGCCTTCGCGGGCCTGGGCGAAGCCCCTCCCCTGTCCGGTGATGACGAAGCCGCACTTCTCCAGTACGCGGATCGAGCCCGTGTTGTCCGCCGCCGCGTGGGCGTGCAACGGCCGCGTTCCCACAAGGTCGATCAGTGCCGCGAGCGCCGCCGTGGCGACCCCCCGGCCCCAGTGCGCCCGGCCGATCCAGTACGTGACCTCGCGTTCGTCCGGAGGCCCGTACACCGCGACATGACCGACCACCTCCTCGTCGGCGAGCACGGTACGCATCAGCACATCCGGGCTGGCACGAATCCTCGCCCAGTGGTCGTCGAAGTGCCCCCGGTCGTAGTGGTACTTCCTGGTGACCGCCGCCACGTGCTGCGCCGCGGGGTCGGACAGGTGCTCCCAGAAGATGTTCATGTCGCTGTCGCGCACTTCACGGAGTGAGATCATCTCGTCGGTGGCTCCTGCCGCAGGTCGAGATTCTGGTAGATCTCCGTCGTCACCTTGGAGAAGTTCATGGTCATGAAGTGCAGACCCGGAGCCTCCTCGCTGATCAGCCGACGGCACATCTCGGTGGCGTGGTCGATACCGAGCGCCCTGACCGCCTTGGGGTCGTCCTCGACGGCGAGCATCCGCTCGGCGAGCCCCGCCGGGAAGACCGCGGTGCTGAGGCTCGGAATGCGGCGCAGTGAGCGGATCGTGGTGACCGGCATGATCTCCGGGATGATCGGCGTCGGGCAACCGGCGGCCGCGACCCGGTCGCGGAAGCGCAGGTAGTCGTCGACGTCGAAGAACATCTGGGTGATCGCGTAGTCGGCTCCGGCCCTGCACTTGTCGACGAAGTGGCGGATGTCGATGTCCCAGTCGGTGGAGCGCGGGTGCATCTCGGGGAAGGCCGCGACGCCGACGCAGAAGTTGCCGGATTCCTTGATCAGCTCGACCAGTTCGGCCGCGTACTCGACCCCCTGCGGGTGCTTCGTCCAGGAGCCCAGCGGGTCGCCGGGCGGGTCGCCGCGCAGCGCGAGGATGTTGCGGACGCCTTGGTCGGCGTAGTGGCCCAGGATGTTACGCAGCTCCGCGACGCTGTGGTCGACCGCCGTGAGGTGGGCGACCGGGGTGAGCGTCGTCTCCTGGGCGATCCGCCCGGTCATGCCGATGGTGCGGCCACGCGTCGAGCCACCGGCGCCGTACGTCACCGAGACGAAGTCCGGTGACAGTGCTTCCAGCCGTCGGATCGCCGTCCACAGCCCGGCTTCGGCCGCCGCGCTGCGCGGCGGCATGAACTCGAAGGAGTAGCTACGGCCGCCCGCGGCGAGGAGGTCGCGGATGGACAGAGCGCGGTCCGCTCTTGTGCTGGGAATACCGTGAGCCATGTGCGCAGGTTAATGGCTGCCACGGGCGATCCGATCGCCGTCCAATTGCTGATATCCGCTTCGGGCCGCCCGCCACGTCCCGCGTCCGGGATCGCCTCCGGGATCACGTCCGGATTGTGGGCAGCGGTGTGTGGGCGCCGTCCGTCCCCCGTAGGCTGTTCAGTGCAGCTGGTTCGCTCCTGCCCGCCAGGCAGGACGTCGTAAGAGGGAACCCGGTGGGAATCCGGGACTGCCCCGCAGCGGTGAGTGGGAACGACCGCCGTCATACGCACTGGGCCCGGCCGGGTCTGGGAAGCGACGGCCAGTAGGTGTCTCGTAACCGATACGAGACGGGCCCACGAGTCCGAAGACCTGCCCGTTGCCCGTGCGCGACCGATCGCGCGCGGCCATTCCGGTGACCTCGTGGGCGGGTCGGCGTACATATCGAGCGGCACGCGTGGCAATCGCGCGAGGCGTCCGCACGATCGGTCGTCCCTTCGCGTCCGCGTCCCGTCTCCGGGATGTTCAGGACACATCTCGCGAAGGAGAGTTCCGTGACAGCGCAGTCCGCAGCCGCGGCAGCACGGGCCACCGTGTACGGCTACCCCCGCCAGGGACAGAACCGCGAACTGAAGAAGGCCATCGAGGGCTACTGGAAGGGCCGCGTCGACGCCGACGCGCTCCGGAGGACCGCCGCCGATCTTCGCCGTTCGAACTGGCGGCAACTGGCCGACGCCGGTATCCACGAAGTGCCGTCCGGTGACTTCTCGTACTACGACCATGTGCTGGACACCAGCGTCATGGTCGGCGCTGTTCCCGCGCGGCACCGTGCGGCGGTCGACGCCGACGCGCTGGAGGGATACTTCGCGATGGCGCGCGGCACGCAGGACGTGGCGCCGCTGGAGATGACGAAGTGGTTCGACACCAACTACCACTATCTCGTCCCCGAGTTGGGGCCGGACACGGTCTTCGCCGCCGACTCCGCCAAGCAGGTCGCCGAGCTGAGGGAAGCCCTCGCGCTCGGCCTCACCGCCCGGCCCGTGCTCCTCGGCCCCGTCACCTATCTCCTGCTGGCCAAGCCCGCGCCGGGCGTGGCCGCGGACTTCGAGCCGCTGACGCTGCTGGACCGGCTGCTGCCGGTGTACGCGGAGGTCCTGGCCGACCTGCGTGCCGCCGGCGCCGACTGGGTGCAGCTGGACGAGCCCGCGCTGGTCGAGGACCGCACCCCGGCCGAGCTGAACGCCGCCACCCGCGCCTACCGCGATCTGGGCGGCGCCACCGACCGGCCGAAGCTGCTCGTCGCCTCCTACTTCGGGCGGCTCGGCGACGCGCTTCCGGTGCTCGCCAAGGCCCCGATCGAAGGCCTGGCCCTGGACTTCACCGAATCGGGCGCCGCGAATCTCGAAGACCTCGCGGCCGTCGGCGGGCTGACCGGCAAGCGCCTGGTCGCGGGTGTCGTCAACGGACGCAACATCTGGATCAACGACTTCGAGAAGTCGCTGGCCACCCTCGGCACGCTCCTCGGCCTCGCCGACCAGGTGGACGTCGCCGCCTCCTGCTCCCTCCTGCACGTCCCGCTCGACGCCACCGCCGAGAGCGACATCGCTCCGGAGATCGCCCACTGGCTGGCGTTCGCCCGCCAGAAGAGCACCGAGGTCGCGACGCTGGCCCGCGCCCTGGCCGAGGGCACCGGCGCGATCACCGCCGAACTCGCCGCCAACCGCGCCGCTCTCGCCTCCCGCGCGGGCTCGGCGCTCACCCGTGACCCGGCCGTGCGCGCCCGTACCGCGGCCGTCACCGACGCGGACGGCCGGCGCTCGCAGCCGTACGCCCAGCGCACCACCGCCCAGCGGGCGCACCTCAATCTGCCGCTACTGCCCACGACCACCATCGGGTCCTTCCCGCAGACCACCGAACTGCGCACCGCGCGGGCCGACTTGCGCAAGGGGCTGATCGACACCGCCGGTTACGAGGAGCGGATCAAGGAGGAGATCCGCGATGTCCTCTCCTTCCAGGAGAAGACCGGTATCGACGTCCTGGTGCACGGCGAGCCCGAACGCAACGACATGGTCCAGTATTTCGCGGAGCAGCTGACCGGCTATGTCGCCACGCAGCACGGCTGGGTCCAGTCGTACGGCACGCGTTACGTACGTCCGCCGGTGCTCGCCGGAGACATCTCGCGCCCGGAGCCGATGACGGTGCGCTGGACGTCGTACGCGCAGTCACTCACCGACCGGCCGGTCAAGGGCATGCTCACCGGCCCCGTCACGATGCTCGCCTGGTCCTTCGTCCGCGACGACCAGCCGCTCGGCGACACCGCCCGCCAGGTCGCACTCGCCCTGCGCGACGAGGTCAACGACCTTGAGGCGGCGGGCACTTCGGTGATCCAGGTCGACGAGCCCGCGCTGCGCGAAACGCTGCCGCTGCGTTCGTCGGACCACGCCGACTACCTGGCGTGGGCGACCGAGTCGTTCCGCCTCACCACCGCCGGCGTCCGTCCGGAGACGCAGATCCATACCCACATGTGCTACGCGGAGTTCGGCGACATCGTCCAGGCCATCGACGACCTCGACGCCGACGTCATCAGCCTCGAAGCGGCCCGCTCCCACATGCAGGTCGCGGGCGAACTCGCCGCACACGGCTACCCGCGTGAAGCCGGACCCGGCGTCTACGACATCCACTCCCCCCGCATCCCCAGCGCCGAAGAGGCAACCGCCCTTCTTCGTAAGGGACTTGAGGCGATCCCCGCCGACCGGCTCTGGGTGAACCCGGACTGCGGACTCAAGACCCGCGGCTGGCCCGAGACCAGGACCTCCCTGGAGAACCTCGTCACCGCCGCCCGTGAGATCCGCGCGCAGCTGGCCGCCGACGGTTCCTGACCCGACGGGCCCGGGGGCACGCGTCGCGTGCCCCCGGGCGTTCAGCGCACCAGACAGGGGCGCTTCGCGTCGAACTTCCAGTCGGGGACCAGGTAGCGCATCCCGGCGGCGTCGTCGCGCGCGCCGAGTGCCTTCTCCCGGTAGAGGTCGTGGGCCGCGAGGAGCCGGTCCATGTCGAGCCGGACTCCCAGCCCGGGAGCGTCGGGGACGGCGATCTCGCCGTCGACGATGCGTGGCGGGGCCGTGGTGAGCCGCTCCAGGCCTTCCTGCCAGATCCAGTGGGTGTCGAGCGCGTTGTAGTCGCCGGGGGCCGCGGCCCCGCAGTGGGTCACCATGGCCAGGGAGATGTCGAAGTGGTTGTTGGAGTGGCAGCCCCAGGTCAGACCGGCCGCGTGACAGAGCTGGGCGACACGGACCGAGCCCTGCATGGTCCAGAAGTGCGGGTCGGCCAGCGGGATGGAGACCGACTGCAGGGCCAGGGCGTGGGTCAGTTGCCGCCAGTCGGTGGCGACCATGTTGGTGGCCGTGGGGAGACCGGTGGCACGGCGGAACTCGGCCAGGATCTCCCGCCCGGAGTAGCCGTCCTCGGCTCCGCACGGGTCCTCCGCGTAGGCGAGCGTGCCGACCAGCGGCCGGCACAGCTCGACCGCCTCGCGCAGCGACCACGCGCCGTTCGGGTCGAGGGTGATCCGGGCCTCGGGGAAGCGGTCCTTGAGGGCGCGTACGGCCTTGACCTCCTCGGCGCCGTCCAGGACACCGCCCTTGAGCTTGAAGTCCCGGAAGCCGTACAGCTCGTGGGTGGCCTCGGCCTGGCGCACGATCGCCTCGGGTGTCAGGGCCTCCTCGTGCCGGACGCGGTACCAGTCCTCGGCCGCGCCGGGTTCACGGGCGTACTCCAGGTCGGTCCGGTCGGGGTCACCGACGTAGAAGAGGTAGCCGAGTACGCGTACGGAGTCGCGCTGCTGCCCGTCGCCGAGGAGTGCCGCGACGGGCACGTCCAGGTGCTGTCCGAGGAGGTCGAGGAGCGCCGACTCGACGGCGGTGACGGCGTGGACCGTCGTACGCAGGTCGAAGGTCTGCCCGCCCCTGCCTCCCGAGTCCCGGCCCGCGAACCGGTCCCCGATCTCGCGCAGGACCCGCTTGTAGTCGCCGACCTTCGCGCCGAGCACGAGCGACTCGGCGTCGCGCAGCGTCTGCGTGATCTTCTCCCCGCCGGGCACCTCGCCGAGGCCCGTCCGTCCCTCGGAGTCCTGGAGGACCACCACGTTGCGGGTGAAGTAGGGACCGTGCGCGCCGGAGAGGTTCAGCTCCATGCAGTCCCGGCCGGCGACCGGGTAGACGGAGAGCGCGGTGACGGTTGGCTGGCTGCTGATGCTCATCAGGGAAACCTTACGGACGAAGGTGTACGGGGGTCGGAGGCCGGTCGGTGAGTACGGAGGTCGTCGGGGGGCAGGGCTGGTCGGGGACTTCAGAGGTTGAGGACGTCGAGGACCGACTCGACGGCCAGAACGCCGCCCAGGCCGAGAATCGCGAGCACTGTCGTATAGCTGGTACGGACCTTGATCGCCTCGATCACCGAGAGGTTGAAGTACTCCTTGAACAACCAGAAGCCGGGGTCGTTCACATGGGAGAAGGCGATCGAGCCGCACGAGACGGCGAGGACCAGGATCTCGGGGTGGACCCCGCTGCCCGCCAGGAGCGGCAGCACCACACCGGAGGCCGTCACGACGGCGACCGTCGCGGAGCCGAGTGCGACGCGGAGGATGACCGCGATGAGCCAGGCGAGGACGATCGGCGAGATCGACCAGGTGTCCGTGACGTCCTTGATGTAGTCGGCGATGCCGCCTTCGACGAGGACGTTCTTGAAGGCGCCGCCCGCTCCGATCACCAGGAGGACCATCGCCATGGCCTGGGCGGCCGAGGTGCAGGAGGCGCTGACGTCCGCGAGACTGCGGCCGATCCGTGGTCCGAACGCCCAGACCGCGAGGGCGAGGGTCAGCAGGAGCGCGATCGGCGCGGAGCCTATGAAGGCGACGAAGTGCAGGACCGGGGTGTCGGCGGAGGTGATCAGATCGGTCACCGCGGCGCCGGCGATGAGTACGACGGGGAAGAGGGTCGCGGACAGGGACCAGCCGAGGCCGGGCATCTCCTCGTCGGTGAACTCGCGGTCGCTGACCAGGCCCTTGGGGATGCTGGGGTTCATCGCCCTGATGAAGGGCAGGCGCGGCCACACGAGCGAGATGAGCGCACCGACGGGGATGGCGATGAACAGGCCGTAGAACAGGGTCAGTCCGACCGACGCGTGGAAGGTCGAGGCGACGGCGGTGGGGCCGGGATGCGGCGGCAGGAAGCTGTGCATGGTGGACAGCGCGATGGACATCGGCAGCCCGACCCAGAGCAGGTTCACCCCGGTGACCCTCACCAGGGTGAACGCGATCGGCACGATGATGATGAACGCGACCTCGTAGAACATGGTCACGCCGATGAGCATGGACGTGACGACCATGGCCACCTGGACCCAGCGCGGGCCGAAGGCGTCGAGGAGCGTGCCGGCGATGCGCTGTGCGGCCCCGGAGTCCCCCAGCACGCGGCCGACCATGGCGCCGAGCCCGATGGTGAGCATGGTGTCGCCGATCTGACCGCCGATGCCCTCCGAGAGGACGTCAGGGATCTTCTCCAGCGGAATGCCCTGGACGATGCCGACGCCGACGGCCACGAGGAGAAGGGCCGCGAAGCCGTTCAGTCGCAGCTTGGTCATGAGGAGCAGCAGGATCAGAACGCTGATCCCGACGACGACGAGAGGCATGGCAGTTCCCCTTTGAACTGTGCGTCGAACTGTGGTTCGTGACGGCGCGGGCGCGTGGCTCAGGCGCGTCGTCGTACGGCGCCGACCAGGTTCAGGCCGTCGTCGAGGATCTTCGCCAGGTCGGCGAGGTCGGCCAGGCCGGGGTCGATGAGAGGGGCACGTACGGGACCGACGGCCAGGCCGCGCAGCCGGGCGGCGGCCTTGACCAGCGCGACGGCGTAGCCCGGCACCCGGTCCCGCAGCTCGACGAACGGGACGTAGAAGTCGCGCAGGAGCTTGTTCACGGTCGCGTCGTCACCGTCGCGCAGCGCGGCGAAGAAGGCGTTGGCGATCTCGGGGGCGAAGGCGTGGACGGCGGAGGAGTAGGCGGGGACACCGACCGTGGCGTACGCGCGTGCCTGGATCTCGGCGGTGGCCGCGCCGTTGAAGAAGAGGAAGCCGTCGGGCGCCGCCAGGGTGAGGCGCTGGAGCCGGTCGAGGTCGCTGTGGCCGTCCTTGAGGCCGATGACGGTGGGGATGTCCGCGATCCGGCGCAGCCCCTCCGGGGTGAAGGTGACCGGGCCGCGCTGGTAGGCGATGAGCGGCAGCCGGGTGCCGCCGGCTATCCGGCGCAACTGCTCCACCAGGCCGTCCTGCGGGGCCTCGACCAGATAGTGGGGCATCACCAGCAGGGCGTCGGCGCCCGCCTCTTCCGCGATCCGGGCGAACCGCAGTGCCTGCGCCCAGCCGTAGCCGATGCCGGCGACGACGGGCAGCCGGCCGTCGGCGACCTCGACGGTGGCCGCGACGACCGCCCGGTACTCGTCCTCGTTCAGCCCGCTGAACTCGCCTGTTCCACAGGCGGGGAACACCGCACCGGGTGCGGAGGCCAGCTGGGCGGCCAGGTACCCCCGATAGCCCTCCATGTCGAGTTCGCCGTCCTCGTGAAAGCTCGTCACTGGGAAGGACAGCACTCCGCTCGCCATCGCCTCACGCAGCCGCTGTGCCACGTCATCGGTCTCCACGCTCAGCCCTGCCATCGATCCGGCCCTGCTTTCCCATGTAGCTGACGTCTACGTATGAGAATGCAGGCTAGAACCATGAACAGGGCAGGTCAATGGGTCACCCCACACGGACCCACCCACGCAGCGACCCACGACCCCACGACGTAGTCCGCCGGACCCGGAGGCGGACCGGGCCCGGCGCCGGCCTCCTCGGCCGCCTGGAATCACGGGCGATCCACCCGCCGGCTCCCGCGCAACCGCTCGACGTGGCCACCCTCCGGGACTGCCGCCACATCGTCGGGATGACGGGGCACGAGCCGATCGAGGAGGCCCTGCGCGGCGGGGCGGACGTCGTACTCGCCGGGCGTGCCACCGACACCGCCGTCGCGGCGGCGTACCCCCTGGGCATGCCTCCCGGCCCCACCTGGCACGCCGCGAAGATCGTCGAGACGGTCGATCCGTTCCGTATGAGGGAACTCGCGGGAGAGCTGGACGTCGGCGGAGCCTCGTACACGACCCTGGACCACCGGCGCGTACGGGTCGAGGGATCGCTGTTCCACCCCGCCGAGCAGCACACGATCAAGCTGGAGGGAGCCCGGCTCGTCGGCCACGAGACCATGTCCTTCACCGCGATCCGCGACGACCACATCCTCGCCGGCATCGAGGAGTGGGCGGCCTTTCTGCGCAAGATCCTCACCGAGCGCGTCGCCGACACCCTCGGACTCGGCGCCACCGAGTACGACTTCGACATCCGGCTCTACGGCCACAACGCCGTCCTGGAAGACATCGACCCGGCCGACCGCCCACCCCGCGAGGTCGGCGTCACGCTGCTGGTCCGCGCCCCCGCGCAGTCGACGGCCACAGCCGTCGCGAAGATCGCCAACCCGCTCATGCTGCACCTGCCGCTCCCCGACATGCCGTACCTGCCGAGCCTGGCCTTCGCCATGGGATCCGAGCCGACCACGTACGGATCTTCCGTATCCCGTCCCTGAACGTCGTCAAGGTCTCCTACCCACGGCCCGTCAGCCAGGGCAGCCTCCGGGATCGCGACATCCACGCCGGGCAACACCACGTTCCGCTGGCCTCGTTGGCCGCCACGCCGCGCCGCCCGGCGCGGGCGCTCAGACCTCTGCCGCGTCCTCGAAGACCACCCGTGGGTCGGGCCGGGCGGGGGCCCTGCCCGGCATGCCCGGCGGGAGCACCGGTGCGAGGGCGCGGAACACCGCGTGCATACTCCGCTCGTCGTATCCGGCGAGGGTGTCGCTGGCCTGGAGCAACAGCCCGCCGCCGGTCAGCTCCCGTACGTCGTGGAACGCGCCGGTCGCCGCCAGGGAGCGGGCGCCGCCGAGCCGGGCGGCCAGTTCGGCGGGGACGCCGGTGACCCAGGAGTAGCCGCGCAGCAGGGTGCGGGACTCCCTCCGGGACTTGCGCCGGGCGCGTCTCAGCGTGGCCTCCAGGTCGGTGCTCTCATGGAAGTTGAGGTGGTCCACCCGGGCGAAGGCCGGATTGGCTCCGTCGAGGGCCACGGCCAGGAAGTCGACGAGACCCGCGCAGAACGCGGGATCCGCGATCCGGTCCCCGGCCCGGAGATCCGCGGACAGTTCGGTGTGTCCGCCGCCGCTCGTCTGGGTGCCGCCGAGGCGGCCGACGACGTCGACCCAGGAGTCCGCGTCCTCGGAGGGCTCGTGGAAGCCCGCCGCCGCGTAGAACGGCAGCGGCCGCAGCGCGTCGGCGAGCACCTGCCAGTTGGCCCGGACGTCCCGGACCCGGATCTCATGCCCGCCGCTGATCGACTGCGTGACCAGCGCGTACGAGTCGGCCTCGGCGTCCGCCGGGAAGAGCCGGTCCAGCGCGGTACGGAACCAGTGGGCGAGGAGATCCCCTCGCGGCCCGGCAGCGTGCTCGTCCAGCGTGGCCCACAGGGTCACGTCCGTGCTGGGGCTCTCGTCGTCCACCGATGTCTCCTTGTGCGGGTGCCGGCCGGATCGTCCGGTGCGGCATCCAGTATCGGCGTCCTGCCCCCGCCCGCCCGGCTCCGAGGCCGCGTCCGAGGCCGACTTCGAGGCCGGGTCAGCTGATCCTCCGCAGTGTGACGTCATCGATCCGCTCCCACGCGCTCTGACCGACCGGACCGTAGTAACCGACGTACAGGGAGAGTTGTGTGGCCGTGCCTGGCTTCACCGTGAGGACGAAACGCGTCCAGTCCGGGCTGCCGCCGTGGCTGATCTCGTTGATCACGGTTCCCTGGGCCGTCTTGGCACCGAGCCAGCCGTGGTCGATGTTCCCGGAGTTCTTCACCCAGGCGGTCAGTCGGTACGTGGCGCCGGCGACGACAGGGACGTTCTGCTTGACCGCGCCCCAGCCCGTCTGGTCGGTGGAGGTGATCCAGGCGTTGTCCTGGCCGGTGTGTGCCGTGCCCTGGGCGACGTCCACGCCGGACTGCGGGCTGCCGTCCGCCACCCAGGGCGAACTGGTCGCGGTGATGGCCGTCTGCTGTTCGAAGCCGCCGTCGGCCACGGCGTCGGCCCCCGCCGCCGGCGCGTTCTGCGCCTCCACCGCGCCGATGTCGGACCCGGGCCCCACCGTGCTGTTGTTGCCGTAGATGTCGGTGGCGGCTGTCGCCGCGGTGCCGTTGTCCCTGGCCGGGCTCGTCGGGCCGGGCCGGTAGTCGCCGCCCGCGGTGTCGGTGAACTGGGGGTCGGCCTGGATGTCGCCGGGGCCGGGCGCGTAACCGAGCGTGCCAAGGACGAGGTTGTGGTCGTGCGGCCAGTCGTAGTCGTGGAGGACCACCCCTGACGTCAGGTAGAAGATGTTGTTGGTGAGGGAGAGCCAGGAGTCCGTCGGGTCGGGGCCCGGTTCGCGGTAGAAGTAGATGGCGAATTGCGTCTGGTTGTCGCCTCGGGCCCGTACGACCGTGTTGTGGTCGACCCGGTATCCGGACGGCTGGGTGGTCGTGTCGAAGGCCACGAACTGCTGATAGTCGTCGCTGATGTTGTAGAGCAGGCTGACGTTCGAGGTGGTGGTCTCGGTCACCTCGAGAAAGCCCTGCGAGCCCGACGAGTAGTTGTGGTCGATCGTGATGTCGTTCTTGGCGTGGTCGAAGCCCTCGATCTCGACCGCGCCGCCGTCCGCTCCGTACGGGCTGTCGGTGGAACGGCAGTTGACGAACCGGTTGAAGCTGACCTGGGCGTCGCTGTTGTTGATCGAGACGCCGAGGGCTCCGTAGGACGTCTCGGCTCCCGCGTCCATGCCTCTGAAGGCGATCTTCAGGTCGTGGAAGGAGTTGTGGTCGATCCGGGTGCCGAGGGCATAGGTCTTCACCCCGACGCCGACCTGGGTGAACTCGTTGTCGTGGATGTGCGCGGACCCGGCCGGTCCGGTGACGGCGATCGCGCCGCTGAGCCGGTACTTGGGCCCGGTGATGCCCTGCCCGTCCGCGTTGTCGAAGACGGCACCGTCCGCGAAGCGCAGTTGGGTGACCTCGATGTGGCTGCCCGCGAGCTGCAGCATGTTCCAGCCCCCGGGGTTCGACAGGGTCGGCGGGGCCCCGGTGCCGAACGCGGTAACGGTGATGGGGGCGGAGGCGGTGCCTGAGCCGCCCAGCGTCGCGCTGCCGGTGAAGGTCTGGCCTCGGCGCAGGGCGACCACGTCGCCGGGTGCCGGCGACGCGGCGGTGACACGGTTGAGTGTCTTCCACGCGGTCGCCGGGGTGGTGCCCGCCGCGCTGTCGTCGCCGGCCTGCGAGTCCAGGTAGCGGACCGTCCCGTTTCCCACGGGAGTCGGGTTGCCCGAGGTCTGGAGCCGGGCACCGGTCGTCGAGGGCGGTACGGCTGCCGCCCGGACCACGGCGGTCGGGGCGGAAGTGGGAACGGCGTGCGCCGGATTCGTCGCGGCAAGCGTGGCGAGGACGGTGCCGACGAGGCCCGCGGCGGCGGTTCGCAGGTGTCGTATTCGACGTGGTGTGTGGTCTCTGACTCGACGTGGTGCGTGGTCTCTGAGGTGCACGGGTGCTCCTATCGGCTGGACCGCGGTGTCTGGATGGCCTGGGCTGCCGCCTGGGTCGCCTGTCGCGCCGCTTCGGCGAGGCCGGTTCCGTGGGCGAGCTGAGCCGCTGTCACACCCGCGAACACATCGCCCGCTCCTGTGGTGTCGACGGGCGTCAGACTCGGTGCGGGAAGGTGGGTCGTCCGACCCTTCTCCACGACGAGAGAGCCGTCGGAACCGAGGGTGATGACGGCGGACACGCACAGCTCCGCGAGGAGCCTCGCGGCGTCCGTCGGGGTGTCGGCGCCGGTCAGTTGCCGCGCCTCGGTCAGGTTGACGACGAGGGGATCCGCGGCGGCGAGGACGTGTTCGGGCAGGGCGGCACTGGGGCTGGCGTTGAGCATCAGCCGTACGCCATGAGTGACCGCCCACCGTGCCGTGGCCTCGGTGGTCTCCCGCGGAATCTCCAGTTGGGTGAGAACGAGACGAGGCGCGAGGACGTCGAGCGCCTGGGTGGCGTCGGCCGGTAGCAGCAGGTGGTTCGCCTCCGGAAGCACGGTGATGCTGTTCTCACCGTCGGGTGTCACAGTGATCAGGGCGTGCCCGCTGGGTCCTTCGACGGCGAGGAACTGGGAAGTGTCGACCCCGTGCCGTACCAGCTCGGCCGCCAGCCCCCTGCCGGCGTCGTCGGATCCGCGGCGGCCGACGAACGCCGTCGTGGTCATGGTGGCCGCGGCGACCGCCTGATTGAGGCCTTTCCCGCCCGGGTGCTGGTGATAACCGGTGCCCAGGACGGTTTCGCCCGGAGCGGGGCGACGAGAGGTATGGGCGACCAGGTCGAGGTTCGCGGATCCGACCACGGCTACGCGGTTCAATTCTTGCTCCCGGTGGTGGCGACCGATGCGACGAAGTAGCGCTGCAGGCCGAGCAGGATCACCGCGGGAATGACCGCGAGTACGGCTGTCTCGGCGAACACGCGGCCGTAGTCGCTGCTGAACGCGTTGAAGGTCTTGGCGATGGCGACGGGCGCGAGATCCTTGCCGTCGGTGGTGGTGACGAGGATGGGCCAGAGATAGGCCTGCCATTGGAAGAGAAAGAGGATCAGACCGGTGCCGATGAGCGCCGGGCGCGTCAGCGGCAGATAGATCTTGAGAAAGATCCGGGGCCATCCGGCACCGTCGACGCGTGCGGCTTCGGCCAGCTCCGACGGGATGCCCAGAAAGAACTGACGGAGTGTGAAGATCGCCAGTCCGTTCCCGAGTCCGGGGAGGACAAGAGCGGGAATGCTGTTGGTGAGGCCCCAGTCGCTGAACGTGTGTGCCAGGGGAATGGCGATGGCTTCGAAAGGTACGAGGAAACTCAGCACGACCATGCCGAAGACGAATTTACGGCCGGGGAAGTCGACGACCGCCAGGGCGAAAGCCGCCATCGCGGAGATCACGATGCCGACAACGACGGTCAGGGCCGCGACGATCACGCTGTTGGAGAGGTTGCGCAGAAAGCCGTTGTCGATCGCCGAGTGAATGTTCTTGAGAGTCCAGTGTTCGGGCCACAGCATGTGCCAGTTCAGGGACGAACTGCTGGCGAAGGTCTCGTTGGCACTGCGGAACGTGCTGGCGATGAGCCAGAGCACCGGCAGCAGGAAGGCGAGGGCCACCAGGACGGCGACGACGGCCAGTACGACACGGCCTGTCCGGCCGGGTCCCCGGGCCGGTGATGAGTCGGGGGCGGAAACGGCGTGCGGAAGCGGGGTGCGGTTCATGGTCAGCTCCCCTCCGCACTGCGCAGCAGCCGGAACTGGACCCCGACGATGACGATCATCAGGGCGAGCAGCACGAGGAGTTCCGCCGCGGCGGTGTGCGGATCGGACAGCTCGAAGCTGTTGTGGAAGATGTCGTACATCAGGAAGTTCGACTTTCCTTGTGGTCCCCCGTCGGTGAGGATCTGCATGGGCGCGAACAGGACGAAGTTCGAGACGGTGTCGGCGACCAGGACGAACAGCAGCGGTCGGCGGAGCAGGGGAAGCGTCACGGACCAGAACCGGCGCAGGGGCCCGGCACCGTCGATCGCGGCCGCTTCGTAGTACACGGCCGGGATGTCGTTGAGCCCGGCGATGAGGAAGATCATCCAGTATCCGACGCCGATCCAGCTGGCGATGAGGATGAGGCTCGCGACGACCTGTCCCTGCCCGGTGAGGAAGGGCTGCTGGCCGATGCCGACGGAGGCGAGTCCCGCGTTGACGGGGCCGTCCGGGCGCAGGGCGATGCCCCACACCACCGCGGAACCGGTCATGGGGACCGCGGCGGGCAGAAAGATCAGTGTGCGCCAGATACCGGTCGCCGGCAGGTTCTGGGTGAGGAGTACGGCGAGGGCGAGTGCCAGCGCGATCTGCAGCGGGTTGACGATGACGTTGAAGATCAAGGTCTGCTGGACGGACGACCAGAAGGCCTCGGAGTGGAAGAGTGCCGTGAAGTTGTCCAGGCCCACGGAGCGTGGCGGCAGGGTGCTGCCGGGGAGGCTGGTGTGGGTGGCGTCGTTGACGGCCTGGATGACCGGGACGAGCCGCAGCACGATGATGAGCGCGAGAGCGGGCGTCAGGAAGATGGCCGCGGCGCTGAGGTTGCCTACGAGCCTGCGCCGGTGAAGGCTGCCCTTGCCGAGTGGCGGCGGAGCTGTCCCTCCGGCTTCCGGAGGCTGGGTGGTGAGTGTCATTGCGGATGTCCCTCCCGCCGGCCGGAGTTCTGTCGGCTCGCTCCGGCCGGTCGGTTCACACGGGTCAGCGGTACTTGGCCCATGCCTGGTTGATCGTGCTGGTGGCGGAGGACAGCGCGCTGCTCGCGGAGGCGCCGTTGCTGATGTCGTCGAAGGTCTTGGACAGGGTGTCCTCGAACTCGACGTAGCCGGCGGTCCTGGCGCGCAGTGTCGCGGTGTTGGCCAGCTCGTACTTGGTCAGTTCGACGGCGCCCGCCATGCGGGGGTCCTTGAAGACCTTCTGGTCGTAGAAGGCCGCTGTGCCCGCTGTGTTGGAGGGCGGCACGGCGAGGCTGGACATGTGCTGGGCGAACCCGCCGTTGTCGAGTGCCATGTACTTCATGAAGATCTCGGAGGCGACCGCCTGCTTGCTCGCGGGATTCAGGCCGAGGGACCATCCACCGGTGGGCGTGACAGGCTTGCCGTCCTTGAAGTACGGGTAGGCGGTGACGCCGAAGTCCAGCTTGGCGTTGTCGGTGAACTTGGTCGCCCACCAGGGGCCGCCCGGGAAGAAGGCCACCTGGCCCGAGGCGAAGAGGTCGGGGGTCTGTGCCACCGGTACGCCCCGGGGGGAGATCTTGTCCTTGTACAGCGAGCCGTACCAGGTCATCGCCTTCTCCCAGCCCGCGGTCTGCAGTTCGGGAGTGAGGTCCTTGGTGCCGCCTGCGCCCGAGCCGCCGCCGAGGCTCTCGGCCAGGGGCTGCAGCTGGTAGTAGCGGTTGACCTGATCGAACAGCAGCCCCCACTTGGCGCCGGCCTGCTGGGTCTTCTTGGCGTCGGCGGTGACCTTCTCCCAGGTCAGGCGGTCGGCGGGCTTCGCCGACGGGAGAGGAATGCCGGCCTTCTCAAGAAGGGCCTTGTTGTAGTAGAGAAGCTGGCTCGACGTCTGGTAGGGCAGCGCGACGAGCTTTCCGTCGCTGGTCGCTGCCTCCTGTGAGGTCTTGTCGACCTTGCCCGCCAGGTCGGGGAATGCCGAGGACAGATCGGTGAGCCAGCCCCGTGCCTGGTAGGCGTCGGTACGGGGCATGTCGACGTCGAAGACGTCGAGGGTCGAGTCCTGGCGGCTCAGCCGGGTGCTGAGCACACTGTTGAACTGGTCGAACGGGACCGCCTGGTACTTGACGGTGATGTTCGGGTGTTCCTGGTGGAAGGCCGCGAGCACCGGCTTGATGTCGTCCGCCGAGTAGGCGGCACCGGCGTAGGTGATGGTGACCGGCTTGCTCGGGTCCTTGAGGCTGTCCGCGGCGGTGAGACCGGCGGGCCGCTGTGCGCTGCCGGCCGAGTCGGACCCGGAGCCGCAGCCGGTGACCAGCAGGGCCACGGCGACGGCGCCACCGACGAGTTGTGTGGCCGCCCTGACAGGGCGGGGAAGGACGGAAAGCTTCATGACGGTCCTCTCTGACGGTCATGGGAATCGCGGTCAATCGCCGGCGGAGGTACCGGTGAGGCGATCGAGGAAGAGGCGGCCGAAGCCAGGCACGTCGGTGTCGACGGCGACCGATGCGTTGGGGGGACCGGGGGGCGGAGCGAGGGCGAGTCCGCGGTCCGCCACCACCAGGCCCCGGGCGAGTTCGCTGGTGGTGTCGGTGGCCACGTGGGCGTCGGCCCAGGTGCACAGGGACGGGTCGATGACGGCCGCCACGACCAGCGGGTCGTGCAGGAAGCAGGCGTCCCTGTGTTCCTCGCGCAGGGGGAAGGCCCTGGCCAGGAAGTCGATCCAGGCCAGCGCGCACTCGCCGGCCCAGCGGCCGAAGGAGTCACCACGGGACAGGACGGCGGCGTCGTCGCGGGTCAGCCGCACCCGGGAGGTCTGGTCGATGCCCACCATGCGCAGCCGGGCACCGCTGGCCAGGACCATCGCGAGCGCCTCGGGGTCGACGTAGGCGTTGAAGTCACCGACCACGGTGATGTTCTGGGCGTACCCGGTGGCGGAACCGGCCATCATGACGATCTCCGCCACGTTCCGCGCGAACCCCGGGTCGAGGCGCAGGGCCAGCGCGAGGTTGGTCATGGGGCCGATGGCGACCACCGAGATCTCGCCCGGATGCGCTGCCGCGAGTTCCACGAGGTACGCGGCAGCGGTGAGGTCGCTGGTCGGTCCGAGCCGGTCCCTCGCCGCTGTCGGGGCGACGGGACGGTCACCGACGACATCGTCGAACAGTGCGCGGAGCGGAGCCATGTCGCGCAGCAGCGGCCGGTCGGCGCCGCGCAGGACGGGGAGGTCCGGGTGGCCCAGGCGCTGGGTGAGGCGCCTCGCGACGTCGACTCCTGTGTCGACGTCGACGTTGCCGTTGACGACGGTCAGTGCCTCGACGGTCAGTTCGGGCGAGCGCAGGGCCAGGGCGATGGCCAGGCCGTCGTCGATGTCGGATCCGGGTTCGCCCAGGCCGGGGTCGGTGTCGATCACGATCCTGCGTGTGCCGGTCAGGTGTGCGCCGGTCGTGTGCGTGCCGGTCGTGCGCGTGCCGGTCGTGCGCGTGTTGGTGGTCATGCGCGTACTTCCTGTTCGAAGGCCGCGCGGACGACTTCGGTCCGGGCGGCGAGTTCGGTGACGGTGATCCGGTCGAAACCGCGGACCGCGCTGCGGACCACTCCCCCGGTCGGCTCCACGAGTCGGGCAGGTACGGCGTCGGGTCCGTGCAGGGCGCCGAAGACACTGCCGACCGTCGCCGCCGTCGAGTCGGTGTCGCGGCCGGCGCGGACGGCGAGGGCGACGCTGCGGACGAAGTCGCCCTCACCCCACAGGAGTGCCGCGGCGATGATGGCGGCGTTGTTGACGGTGTGCACCCAGTTGTAGCCACCCAGTTCGCTGTCGATCCAGCGCTGTGCGGTCTCCTCGTCGGCGCCCCGCTCGGCCAGGCGCAGCAGTTCGGCCTGGCTCGCGTGGAGCCGGGAGCGCGGCGGTACGACGGTGAGTGCGGCGCGCAGGGCGTCGATCGGCTCGGTGGAGACGAGGGCCTCGGCGACCAGTGCGGCCGACCACATGGCGCCGTAGATCCCGTTGGCGGTGTGCGAGAGGACGGCGTCCGTCAGTGCCATCTTCGCCGCGGCGCGCGGATCGCCGGGCCGGACGTAGCCGTAGATGTCCGTCCGGATCAGCGCGCCGATCCATTCACGGTACGGATTGTCATGGGTGGCGGTGTGTGGCGGCTTCAGGCCGCGGATGAGGTTGCGGTACGCCGCCCGCTCCGCCGTGAAGGTCTGGGTGAAGGGGACGCGGTCGAGCCACTCGCGGCCGATGTCCTCGGTCGTCAGGCCGCTTCCGTACGTCTCCAGCAGGTGCAGGCCGAGGATCGTCCAGTCCAGGTCGTCGTCGCGCGGAATGGCGTCGAAGCGGCCGCCCGCGGCGTAGGGGGCCGATTCGTGCAAGTGGCTGACCCCGGCGGGCAGTTCGTCCAGCAGGGGGATGTATCCGGTCTGCGGCCACTGGCCGACGGCCCGCAGGTAGATGCCGACCTCGTCCCGCGTCAGTCCCTCGACGGGCTTGCCCATCGTGTTGGCCACGCACCGCCCCAGCCAGGCGCCCGCCAGTCGGCGCGGAAGCTGTTCCGCGACGGCGGGCCGGGCGGGTGCCGCCGGGGCGAGCGCCGCCCGGATCTCCTGGGGGTCGGACGGCTCGTCGAAGTCCCAGCCGGTGGAGCGCCGCATGGTGGAGAGCGCCTCCGATATGGAGGCCAGCGCGGCGAGGTCGTCGGCCGCGGCGGCCCGACGGGCGTCGTTGAGCAGATCCTGGGCCGGGTGGCCCGACGACAGAAGCTGTTCGGCTTCGTCGGGGACGAGATCGCGTGGGTCGAGTACGTCGTGCACGAGCGGTGAGCTCCTCAGGCAGATTCACGATTGACGAGGTGGTGCTGGACCAGGACGCGGCGGGGCGTCTCGGAGGGCGCGTCTATGCGGGCGAGCAACAGCTCTCCCGCCACTCGCCCGATCTCCTGGGCCGGGACCCGCACCGTGGTCAGGGAAGGGCTGACGAGGCTGGCCGCGTCGATGTCGTCCACCCCCAGGACGGCGACATCGGAGGGGACGGACAGACCGAGCGAACGGGCCGCGTCGAGGGCGCCGATCGCCATGAGGTCGTTGGCGCAGAAGACCGCCGTCGGCCGGCGCTCCAGGTCCATCAGCAGGTTCATCGCTTTCGCCCCGGACTCCCGCGTCCAGTCACCCACCGCCTCGGCCGCCCGCAGGGGCCGTAGACCGTGATCACGCAGAGCCTGCCGGTAGCCGTCGAGCCGCGCCGAACCAGGAGCGACCCGGCTGGGGCCGGAGATGATGCCGAGGTTTCGATGGCCCCGACCGTGCAGGTAGGCGACCGCGTCGGCGGCGATTCTCTCGTCGTCGGACGACACCACATCGGTCGATGTGCCGTGCCGGGGTGAGCCGACGGTCACCACCCGGGCCCCCGAGGCGAGGAGCGGTTCCAGCATGCGGTCCGGTACGTCGACGGCGGCCACGACCACTCCGTCCACCCGGCGCTGGACGGCCTCGTTGAGGAAGGCTCCGATCGGCGGCGTACCGGCTCCGACGTCCGCCAGCAGGACGACGTACTCGCGCCCTCCGACCGCCTGTTGAAGACCACGCGCGAGGGCGGGATAGAACGGGTTCGTCAGGTCCTGGACGACCAGCGCGATGGTCTGACTGCGGCGACCGGACAGGCCGAGTGCGAAGAAGTTCTGCTGGAACCCCATCTCCTCGACCGCGCGCGTCACCTTGCGACGGGTGGCCTCGGAAACGGGCCGCCGGCCGGACAGCACGTGCGAGACGGTCGTCTTGCTCACTCCGGCCCGCGCGGCGACGTCCGATATGGTCGCGGGCCCCTTCGCCCCACCAACACCCAAACCGGTTTGCTCAGGGGTTGTCGTAGACGCGCCATCCGTCTCGTCCATCTGCGCTCCTCGCTTGCAAACCGGTTTGCGTTCGAGTGGCAACAGTCATCCAGATCGCGCCAAAAAGTCAAGGGGTGCGCTGTCTGTAATTCGACCGAGGGTGATCGATACCCTCCGTGACGAGCAGACCGCCGCGCTCCGGCCCGCGCGGCGGTCTCGTCAGACGGTCTTGACGACGGTGCCGGCCGCTTCGAGTGCGGCCACCTCGTCGGCGGGCGCCGTGCCGTCGGTGACCAGGGTGTGCAGGAGCGTGGCGGGGCCGACGTGGGCGTGGGCGGTGTGGCCGAGTTTGCTGCCGTCGGCGGCGACGACGATGCGGCGGCTGGAGGCGATGGCGGCCTTCTTCACCGCGGCGTCGTCGAGGTCGTAGGCGGTGAGGCCCTCGGCCGCGCTCAGGCCGCAGCAGCCCATGATCGCGGTGTCGAAGCGCAGCGCCGCCAGGGACGCGAGGGTGAGGGGGCCGGTGAGGGCTCCCTCGGCGGCCCGGGGCCGTCCGCCGGGCACCATCAGCGTGGTGGGGCCCGGGGAGTCGCCGAGTGTGTGGATGGCCTGCAGGGACAGGGGCATCACGGTGATCGGCCGTTGCCGCAGGAGCCTGGCGACCTCCAGACAGGTGGTGCCGCTGTCCAGGAGGACGGTCTCGCCGTCGGCGACGAGTGAGGACACCTCGGCGGCGATCCGGCGCTTGGCGTCGACGGCATCGTGGGCGCGCAGCGCGAAGGGCGGCTCCTCACCCCTGAGCAGCAGGGCGCGCGCTCCGCCGCGGACGCGTTCGAGGGCGCCCTGTGCGGTCAGCGTGTCGAGGTCGCGCCGGATGGTCATCTCCGAGGCGCCGGTCAGCTCGGCGAGTTCCTGGACCGAGGAACTGCCCGACTCCCTGACGGCATGGGCGATCAGCCTGTGCCGGTCTGCGTTGCTCATACCGCGATTGAACACCACCTCGAACCGAACATCCAAGCTGTTCATTAGATGGATTTCCAAACACGATAGATGTTCGTTATGGTGGTTGGCATGGACCGCTCGCTTCGATCCGCCCGCGTGGCGAACTTCGTCTACTTCGCCCTGTGCGGCAGCCTGATCGGCACCTGGGTGGTGCACATCCCCGCCATCGAAGAACGGGTCGGCATCAGCCACGCCACGCTGGGGAGCCTGCTGGTGCTGCTGGGGCTCGGGGCCTTCACCGGCATGCGGGTGGCCGGGCGGCTGGCCGACCGCCTCGGGGCGCACGTGGTGCTCCCCATCGGCGGAGTTCTGGCCGGCGCGACCCTGGTGCTGCCCGGCCTGTCGCCGGATGTCTGGACGCTGGCGGGTGCCCTGCTGGTCTTCGGCTTCTGCAACGGCTGCCTCGACGTGAGCATGAACGCCCACGCCGTGCACGTGGAGAAGGCGTACAACCGGCCGATCATGTCAGCCTTCCACGCCATGTTCTCCGTCGGCGGTGTCATCGCCGCACTCGTCGGAGTGGGCACCGCGAGCGCCGGCATGAGCCCGCCCATGGGCATGGCCACCGTGGGAGTCGTCGGCATCGTGATCGCACTGGTGTCGGCACGGGCTCTGCTTCGGACCGCGCCGCAGCCCGCCACCACCGCCACCGCGACCACTGCCGCGGACGGCGCGGACGGCGCGGACGGCGCGGACGGCGAGCGGGTCCGCGCCGGGAAGCGGCGCAAGCCCCCCGGGCGGATCTGGATCCTCGCCTCCCTGGCCGCGATGGTCATGCTGGCCGAGGGCGCCGCCAACGACTGGAGCGCGCTGCACCTGAAGGACGTCCTCGGCGCGCCCGCGAGCACCGCCGCCTTCGCGTACGGCACCTACGCGGCGGCCATGACCACCGGACGGCTGCTCGCCGACCGCGTGTCCGGCCGGTTCGGGCCCATGGCGGTCCTGCGCTACGGCGCGATCACGGCCGCCGTCGGGATCACGATCGTGTCCGTCACACCGTGGATCTGGGCCGCGTTCGCGGGCTGGGCGCTGTTCGGACTGGGACTGTCCGGCTGCGTACCCCAGCTGTACAGCGCGACCTGGCGCCTCGACCCCTCCGCCGCCGGGGTCAACATCTCCCGCGTCGCCGGGCTCGGCTACCTCGGCATGCTCTCCGGCCCGGCCGTCATCGGCTGGCTGACCCATCTCGTACCGCTGAACCACGCCTTCCTGCTCCTCACCCTGCTGTGTGCGATCACCGCCACCGCTGCCGGAGTCCTGCGCACCGGATCCGGCGGCGCCCGCGAGGTGGCGCGGAGCAGTCACCGACCGCCTGTGCGGCACGCGCCCTGACACCGTGCCGCACAGGCTCCCGCCCACCCCCGGCCCACGGACCATGCCGACGCCGGGGAATCCACCGCCAACGGAAAGAGCCCCGATGCCCGAGACAGACACCACCCCTGCCAGCCCCGCCCGCGGCCGTGTCGGTGTCATGCTGCCCCGCGACCTGCCCGTCCAGGACGTGCTGCCCTACGCCCGGCGGGCCGAGGAGCTGGGATTCGACCAGATCTGGGTGGTGGAGGACCTCGGCTTCCGCGGCGGACTCGCCCAGGCAGGCCCCGTCCTCGCCAGCACCACCCACCTCACCGTCGGCATCGGCATCATGCCCGCCGGCGCCCGCAACGTGTGCTTCGCCGCGATGGAACTGGCCACCCTCGCCCAGCTCTACCCCGGCCGGCTGATCGCCGGCATCGGCCACGGCATGCCCCACTGGATGCGCCAGGCGGGGGCCTGGCCCGCCAGCCCCCTGACCCTGCTCAAGGAGTACACGACCGCGCTGCGCCTGCTCATGTCCGGCGAGCCCGGCCCGGCGAACGGCCGGTACGTGCGCTGCGAAGGCGTCGTCCTCACCGAGACCCCCGACATCGTCCCGCCGGTCATCCTCGGCGTCCGCGGCCCCAAATCCCAGGCGGCCGCGGGCGAAGTGGCCGACGGACTCCTCCTGGCCGAGCCCGCCGGCCCCGCCTACATCGCCTCCTCGCTGCGGCACATGGGCAACGCGTCGAACTCCGGCGGCCTCGAAATCGTCACCTACGACGCCGCAGCCGTCGATGACGACGAGGACGCCGCCCTCAACCGTGTCCGTGAGGGCCTCGGCGCCGTCGGCGAACCGGACTGGGCCGCGCACATCGACCCCCTTCCCTTCGCCGCCGAGCTGCGCGCGCACCACGCCGCCTGCGCCGACGCCCAGGAGTTCGTCCGGACCATGCCCGCCGCCTGGATCCGCGAGCTGAGCATCGCCGGCACCCCCGACCAGGCGCGCGCGGCAATCCAGGCCCGCCACGCGGCAGGCGCCACCAGCGTCGTCCTCACTCCCACCGGCCCCGACGCGCTGGCCGCCCTCGACTCACTCGCCCGCGCCCTGGCCTCCCGCCACTGAACCCAAGCCTTGCCCCGGAGGAAGACCCGCCATGAGCACCGACCGACGCATCGTGCTGTTCGACCTCTTCGGCGTCATCGCATGCCACCAACGCCCCGGCGCCCTGGCGGAGATGGCCGCCCGGTGCGACGTGCCCACGGACGCCTTCACCGAGGCCTACTGGGCCTGCCGCCCGCCCTACGACGCCGGGCAGGGGTCCGCGTCCGAGTACTGGGCGGCCGTACTGCGATGGCTCTCCCGCACCGCCGACGCCGGCACGGTCGAGGAGCTGCGGCTCGCCGACATCGACAGCTGGTCACGCGTCGACGGCCGCATGGTCGCCTACGTGCGGTCCCTGCACAACCTCGTCGAGGTCGCCCTGCTGTCCAACATTCCCTCCGACCACGCCGACGCCTTCCGCGCCGCGCAGCCCTGGCTGAGCGACCTGGACCACGTGGCGTTCTCCGGAAAAATCAACGCGGCGAAGCCGGACCCGGCGGCGTTCCACCACTGCGTCGCCGCCATGCGGGCCGCCCCCGCCGACTTCCTCTTCATCGACGACCGCGAGGAGAACGTACGCGCGGCGCGAGCCGTCGGCATGCACGGCCACGTCTTCACCGGACTCGACGAGCTGGCGGCGACCGTCGAGACCTGGCTGCTGTCCGACAGTTGTACGTGGTGATCCCGCGCGCCGGGGGCTGGGTCGGGGTTCCTGCCCCGCTCGATCACGAGGACGTCAGCGGTACATCGGTGGCGATGGCGATGGCGATGGCGATGGCGATGAAGCGTTCGAGTTCGCCGCGGATGTCGGGGCCGGTGGGCTGGTAGACGATCTCGGTGATGCCGTCTCGGGCGTAGGCGGTGAGCTGGTCACGGATGCGGTCGGGGGTTCCGGTGACGGTGGTGGAGGTGATCGCCTGCCAACTTCCCGCCGTCCAGGCGGCGTTGTCGGCCGCGTTGAGGCCGGTGAGGTGCTGATCGTGTACGGCGAGATGGCGTTCGCCGAGGGGACGCGAGGTTACGGCGTCGAGCCAGGCTTGTCCGCCGGGCAGGGAGGCGGGATCGCCGCCGAACTCGTAGGCGGCGTGGTAGGCCAGCGCGTTGCCGGGGCCGGCGGCGGCGCGGACCCGGGAGGAGTCGAGCGGTTCGTCCTCGCTCAGGACGGTGCCGTGGACACCCAGGGCGGACCAGGCGAATTCGTGGGCGCGGGCGGTTTCGCCGTTCACGGTGAAGAGGCCGTCAGCGATCTGGTGCGCGACGGCCAGCCCTTTGGGGCCGAGCGCGGACACCAGCACCGGGATGTCGATGGGGCGTTGGGGTGCGTTCGCGCCGGGATGCATCATGCGGACGGAGGCGCCGTTCCATTCCACGGTGTCACCACGCAACAGGCCCCGTACCGCGCGGACGTACGTGCTGAGGTAGCCCCAGGTGGCCGGCGGTTCGCCGAGGGCGCGCGTGCCGTTGAACCCGGTACCGAAGGCGAGCGCCACCCGGCCCGGGGCGAGGGCTGCGAGTGCGGCGGCACCGGAGGCGTTGACCATGGGATGGCGCAGCGTCGGCACGAGGACACCGGGGGCGAGATGGATGCGGTGGGTACGTTCGGCGGCCAGCGCCAGCATCGCCCAGACGTCGGGGCTCTGGGCGGGGGTGTCGTGCAGCCAGGCGCGGTGGTAGCCCAACTGCTCGGCGGCGGCGATGTGTTCGGGAGAGTGCAGCGATGTGGCGAACTGGCAGGACACGTCCATCGTGAGGCTCCTTGGAGGGAGAAAGGCCACCCCGCTTCCCGGGCGCGCGCCGGGGAGTTCGAGGTCGGCGGGACTTGGCGTCTGCGAAAGCGCTGTTGCCGGCCGTCCGGTCGGGTTCGTTCGGCGCAACCGGTCAGCTGCCGGGCGGGAACCGGTCGCCGAACATCGGCAGGCCGCTGACGGACTCGGCGCGGGTCGCCTCGTCCTGCAGGACGTCCCAGTGCTCGGCGAGTCTGCCGTTCTCGATGCGTACCACGTCGGCCGCCACCGAGGCGGCGGGGCTGCCGGTGCCGCTGAAGCGGCCGTAGACCATGACGTGGTCGCCTTCGGCGAGTACGAGTTGGTGCTCGTGGCGCAGCGTGTCGGGCAGTGAGCGGATCAGGTCGAACAGCCCTGTGCGCCCCGGTGCGATGTGCGCGCTGTGCTGGATGTAGTGCTCGGACCAGAGTCTTTCGGCGGCGGCGTAGTCACGGTGGTTGAACAGCGTGTCGAACGCGTTCAGCACCAGCGCCTTGTTCTGCTCGGGTGTGGTCATGCCGGACTCCACGAGGTCACCGATGGGACCCGTTGCCCCATCACGATGTCGATCGACATTGTTTTTACGTCCGCTGCGCGACGATGTCAATGACGACCGACATTGAGATCTTCGTTCCGGCTGGCTACAGTCGTCCCAAGAGCGGGGCTTTGGAGGACACAGTGGGCGTCTCGAAGCAGCAAGCAGCAGAGAACCGAGAGGCGATCATCGCCGCCGCGGACAGCCTGTTCCGTGAGCGCGGCGTCGATGCCGTGGGTCTCGTGGAACTGATGGGCGCGGCCGGTCTGACGCGCGGAGGCTTCTACAACCACTTCGCCTCGAAGGACGCACTCGTCGACACGGTCGTCACCAAGGCCATGGCGGACGGGTACGGCAACCTCGACGAAGCCATCACGGCGTCCCAGACCCACGGCAGCGATCCGCTCACGGAACAGATCAACTGGTACCTGTCACCCGAACACCGCGCCGACATCGAACACGGCTGCCCCAACACGGGCTTCGCGGGCGACGCCCGCCGCCTGGACCCGGCCGCCCGCGCGCACTACGCGAAGGGCCTGGCGGCCAACCTCGACCGCTTCACGCAGATCGTCGAAGCACCCGGACTCGACGAGGGCGAGCGACGAGCGCGGGCCATCGCCCTTTTCAGCGAGATGGCCGGCGCCCTGTTGCTGTCCCGCGCCGTCGCCGACGCGGACCCCGCCCTCGCCGACGAGATCCTCGACAGCGCGCGTGCCGACCTGGTGAGCCGCGTCAGTTCCGCGTGACCGGCTCCCGCCCACATGTGTCGCACGGTCATTCACCGCAACACCGTTCTGCTCCGGGGCAGTTCAGGGCACATGACGAATCTCCCGCGCCATTGGGGGCTTCCGCGCGTTCGGCGTCAGCGAAGGAACCGCTCCGGCATGGCGCGGCGTCTCGCCCTCAGAACCGATCACCGACTCAACGGGGAAATCATGAAGCAGCGAAAGATCGTCAACGCCGTCGTCGCCTTAGCCGTGATCGGCATGGTTGGGGCCGCCACCGCCGCCACCGCCGCCACCGCCGCCCCCGCTGCGGCAAGTGACAACAAGAACACGGCCGCAGCGGCGAGCGCCGGCCCCGTCGCATCCTGGGGGCCCTACAGCAGCGCCAAATCCATCAAGGACGCCCACGTGAAATGCGACAAGATGGGGCAGGCCGGCCTCAAGGCGAAGAAGTGGAAGGCCTACATCTGTAAGACCGAGGACGCCAAGGCCGGCAAGTACGTACGCCTGTACGCCACCTGAGCACAATCAGTGAGTGGCCCCGCCCGCGCGCGGGGCCACCCGCGTGTGCGCTTCGCACCGACTGGGGCGGGCTGTTGGTGTCAACGTGCCTGGCCGTGCGGGAGTGGCGGTACCGGGCACCGCGGCCGAGCCCTGGACATCGACCGGCCACCCGACCACCACCTTCCCAGCCTCTTGGCCGCGGTCCTCCACGTGAACCGCACCGGCACCCATGGCGCTGCCTCCCGCACGACCACCCGCGCCGGACAAGATCCCCACCGAGGCCCGGGGGTCGGCGGCGAGGTTCCTCATCTTCGGCGAACCCGGGGCCGCCGTGAACATCACCGCGAAGTCGAGATGGAAGTAGCGAACCGGCGTCGCCAGTGGCCCTTCCGCCCCTGCCGTCGCCAGCACGCACATGTTCTGCGACGACAGCAGGTTGAGTATCCGCTCTTCCAGCCGCTCTGGATCGAGCCGCTCCTTCGGCGCCGGGCCGGCCAGCCATGGGTTGGTCACATTCATGATCAACTGTCCCATGGCCACCGCCGGATGCCCACAGCCCGCTGAGCGACATTTGTCGGCAGCGCGGCCGCAGTACCCGCCCCGTGGGCTGAGTCAACAGTGTGGGCTCCTGGGCTCCACGTTCGGCGCCACCTTAGAGTTGAAGCCGTAGGCCCACTGACACGTCGCGGGCCATTGATGCACGACGGGAAACTCACCACCCCGAAGCCAGTTGTCCGTGATCTACTCCCGTTCGTGCCGTTGCTGCTGCTGGACCTCGACAACACCCTGGTCGACCGCGACGCGGCCTTCCGTACCGCCGTCGCCGACTTCCTCGCCGAGCACGGCCTGCCCGCCTCCGACCTCACGTGGGCGATGGCCGTCGACGCCGGCGGCTATACCGCGCGACACGAAGTCGCCGCCGCCCTGACCGACCGTTACGGGGACACGGTGCCGGCCGTCGCCATCCGCATACTTCTCGACACCGGCGCCGCCGACCGCGTCGTCCTGAGGAACTCCTCACGCGAGGCTCTGGGCAGAGCGCAGGCCGACGGCTGGACCTGCGTGATCGTCAGTAACGGCCGCGCCGTTCAGCAGGAAGCGAAGATCCGTCACACCGGAACAGGGCGCCGCCAACCCGTCTCAACCCCGAGACCTGCCATGCCGTCTCGACGAACCGAGTCCACACGTCTCACGTCTCACCCAATCCGGACCACGCAGGTCAGCGGTGTGCAGACGCTGCACGCGCCGTCCCTCACCCGGTGCCCAGGCTCAGATCCGGCAGGTGGGTGCATGAGGAACGATTCTTCGGGTGGATGGCCTCCAGGACACCGGTCGCCTCCCGGAGCGGGCGCGGAAGACACGTATCCAGGACGCATGGATGATCCCTTCGCGTTCAGCGTGCCGTTGCCGGCCGGCGCCCAACAGCCCTGCCCCGTCGTCGAAGTGACGGAAGGCGGTGACATCCGGTCCGGCGAGGACAGTGCCTTCCCCGAGGTGGACGCGCCTCCGAAGGTGGACGCCCCTCCGAAAGAGGAGTGATCAGCCAAGTGCGACAGAGAGCGCGTGGGCCCGGTCCCACACAGCGGCCGCGTGTCTCTGCCGTCGGTGCGGGCCCAGTGCGTGGCGGAGCCGGGTCAGGGCCTGGTCGGACCGGGCCGAGTGCAGCTGGGGGCAGCGGTCGAGGAACTGGTGCCAGTGGGTGCACGCCTCCTCCAAGTAGCCGACCGTCAGCAGGACTTCGGCCAGGCTGGCCTCCGTGAGGGCCGAGGTCCTGCACCGGCCCGGGGCGCGATGGCGGGCGGAGTCGCGCAAGGCAGACAGCGCCTCGGCCTGCTGGCCGAGCGCCAGCAGGACCTGGGCCCGCTGGTAGTCGAGCCCGGCCAGCGGGTAGCCGGTGAACGGGCCGGGCACACCGGCGGCCCGCCCGTGATGCGTTTCGGCCGATGCGAGGGCGACGCGAGCGTCGCGGCGCAGACCACTGTTGGCGCGGGCCACGGCGAGCTGGCTGAGCAGGAACGCCATGGTCGTGTCGTCAGCCGTGGACCCGGCGGTCGACACGGCCGCGTCCGCGAGGTCGAGGGCGTACGGAGGATGTCCCAGGGACAGCGCCTGGGCGCTCATCGCGCGCAGAGTGACCGCGTACGCGACGCGGTCTCCGGCATCCCGGGCCAGAGCCAGAGCGGCACGGTAATAGCTCTGGGCCAGACCGTGATGGCCGGCGTCGGCGGTCATCATCCCCAGCAGATGGGTGAGTTGGGCGCATGCGGTGAACAGGTTCCGGCGCAGGGCCCCGGAGGCGCCGGCGACGAGCAAGCGGCTGGCGTCGTCCGCGAGGTAGACGGCCAGTGCCGAGCGGGCGTGCGCCCCACCGTGGCGCTCCGCCAGGTCGGCGAAGACGTGGGTCATGCCTCGTAACATCTCCGCGTCCGCCGGAGAGGCACGCCGCCGGGCCACTGTTGCCGGCGATGTGAACGGTGTGTCCTGCCACTCGGGCAGGGTGACAGCGGCCAGGTGGTAGACGGACCGGACGAGAAAGGCCCTGCGTGCCGGGTCGGTGTCGGCCCGTGTGAGGGTGACCATCTGGTGCAGGGCGGCGGCCTCCCCGGAAGGGGCGTGGGAAGGGAAGCCAGGCATGTGCGACAGCTGGGTGAGGCCGGTCTCCTCCGCGGTGACCAGACGACCGGTACGGCGGCTGAACGCTCCGGCGACGAGATCGGGGACGGGGGCGCGGGGGCGGGAGCCGGTGAGCCAGTGGGCCACCGATGAGCGGTCGTAGCGTAACGCCAGCGACTGTGCCGCGCCCAGGGTGTTGACCGCGCGGGCCAGTTTGTTCGCGCTCCACCCGGACTCCGCCAGCAGTGCGGCCAGACGCATGTTCGGCTGACGACGGGCCACCGTCCCCCCTCCGTTTCCTCTGAAGTCCGTTTCGGTCGAGGGGGCGACGCGTGCGCGTGGTTCTCCGCCTGGCGCCGTTCCCCCTGCCGATGCGCCCGGGTTTGCTTGAAACATGACAGACCGCCGATGCCTCCACCAGAGCGAAGATGCGCCACGGCGGACAGAGGGGGGTCGCGCGCGGTGTGCGGTGTGCGCGGGGAACGCGTTCGGAGCGAGTCCCGTGATGCCGGCCCGGTAAGGGCTCAGGGCGTGGCGACGGACCGCCAGTACGCGTCGAGCGCGGGGGCGACTCTGTGGGTCACCCGAGCGATGGCCGAGGGATCCTCACCGCCGGCGAGGGCATCGGCGATCACGTCGGCGCATGCCGTCATCACCTCGGGCGGGGCCTGTTCGTACGCCTCGATGTACTGGAGTACCGGGGCGGGGACCGCCTTGCTGTCGCCGCTGCTGAGGCGGCGCAGTGCGCAGGCGAGTTCGGCGCACAGGGCGCACCACTGCATGAGGTCGGCGCGCAGGGCTGCTGCCGCCGCTCCCGGTTGGGCGTGCAGGCCCAGCCAGGTGATGAGGTCCGCGAAGGTTTTCGCGCCTTCGGGGGGCTGGGGCCGGTCGGGTCCCTCCTCGGCCATGTCTGCCATGCCCAGTGAGCGGGCGGCTGCCAGGAGGGCTGGGCGGGCGGAGGTGATCGCCGCGGCGGTGGCGTGGAACAGCTGCTGGGCGGTGCCCTCCGGGAGCCGTTCCGCGAGGCGGGTGTAGGCGGCGATCTCGGCGGGTTGCGCGTGGAGTTCGCCGGCGATCAGGCGCCGCAGGTGCCCGGTGTCGAGGTTGTCGTCCATGGCCACGGCGTACAGCGCGTTGCCCCGTACGTGTGCGGTCACGTCCGGCTGGAGCTGCTTGACCAGTTTGCGGATCCTCTCGGACGGGCTCTCGGCGACCGGATCGCTGCGAACTCCCGCCGTGGCTCCCGCCGTGACTCGTGCGCTGACTCCTGCCGTGACTTCTGTCGTGACTTCTGTCGTGACTTCTGCCGTGTCGGCTCGCGATTGGCCGTCGTGCGCCGGAGGCGTGAGAAAGCCGGACTCGATGAAGTACCGCAGGTACAGGTCGATCATCTTGGCGTCGACGGGCGGCAGCTCCAGGCCGGCTTTCCTGGTGGCCCGTCGGGTGTTCGTCCGGCTGAACTCGGGGAAGGTCTCGGCGAAGTACATCTCCTTGACGGTGATCGACGTCTCGGGGGCGCCTTCGTTGAACATGGGCATGAACGCTGTCATCGGGTGATGCGGGTTCTCGCGGGTCAGGGCGGTGACAGTGGCCACCCACTCGTCGTAGGCGATCTTCCGGACGGGGTAGCCCATGTGACGGAGCCTGTCGACCAGCAGGCTCAGCCGTGCGTCGTGGGGGTTGGTGAGGTTGTACACGCGCCCGTCGGGCTGCTCGTGGCGCAGGATGTGGACGATGGCTTCCGCCGTGTAGTCGACGGGCACGAAATCCAGGGGCAGTTCGACGTCCGGGGCCAGCCCGGTCTCCGCGATGGTGCGGAACCAGGCGCACATCAGGGTGTCGGTGTTCCAGGTTCCGCGGTCGCGGGTGCCGGTGATCTCGTACGGCCGGTAGATCGATACCGGCAGCCCGTGTGCGGCGGCCTGGCTCACCAACTTCTCCGCCACCCACTTGCTTTCGGCATAGCCCAGTGAGATGCGGTCGGCGTGGGCGAGCGGACGGTCCTCCATGAGGTACCGGTCGTCCGCGGTACCGAAGCCGGCCAGGGCGATCATGGTCGAGACGTGGTGGAAGGGCTTGAGGCGGTGGGTGGTGGCGAGGTCCAGGAGCGTGAGGACGCCGTCGACGTTCGTGCGCCGCAGCATCGCGTACGGATAGGCGAAGTTGATCAGTGATCCGCAGTGGACGATCGAGTCGACGGACCGCGCGAGGTGGTCGAAGGCATCCTCGTCCAGCCCGAGGCGCGGTCGCGACGCGTCCCCGGGCACGGGCACGACGTGGTCGCGCACCTTGTCGTAGTCGAGGCCGTAGCGGCGCATCCGGCCGGCCAGCCGCCGGGATGCCTGATCGGCGTCCTCCGCCCGGATCAGGCACCAGACCTCCGGCACGCCGGAGGCCACCAGCCGGTCCAGCAGGAACACACCCTGGAATCCGGTGGCCCCGGTGAGCAGGACCCGGCGCGGATTGAGCAGGTCGGGGGCAGCAGGCGCGTCGAAGCGCAGCGTCCGCGGCAGCTGTGCCTCGTGTGCGAAGTCCACCTTCTCCTCGGCGATCCGGGTACGTGGCGCCGCCACCAGGGCGTCGACCTCCTGGGCGAACGAGGTCACGGTGGCGTTGCCGAGAAGGGTACGAATCAGATACCGGCCGCAGGATGGGTCGAGGCCGAGTCGGCCGCTGAGCGCGGCGGCGACCTGGGCGGCCTGCAGGGACTGCCCTCCCAGACCGAAGAAGTCGTCCGTGCGCCGCAGCGCGGGTATCCCCAGCACGTGCTCCCACACCGCGGCCACGGCCTCCTCGGTCCGTCCACGCGGGCGCTGCTCGGCGGTCAGGAGCGCCAACGGTCGAATGCCGCCGGAGAGCAGGGCCGCCCGGTCGACCTTTCCGCTGGAGTTCACCGGCATCGCGTGCACGACCTCGATTCCCTGCGGAACCATGAAGACCGGAAGCCGGTCCCGCAGATAGCTGCGCAGTCGCATGGGCAGGGGCCGGCTGTCGACGCCGTTGTCGGTGTCGGCGACGACCCAGCCGTACAGCCGTTTGCCTTCCTCTTCCGTCTCCCGCACCGCGACGACTGCGTCCTTCACGCCGGGGTGGGCGGCCAGCGCGAGCTCGATCTCGCGCAATTCCACCCGGAATCCACCCAGTTTGACCTGATGGTCACGTCGGCCGAGGAATTCGATGACCCCGTCCGGGCGCCATCGCGCCATGTCGCCGGTGCGGTAGAGCCGGCCCTGGCCCGGGCCGTGGCCGTGGCCGTCGGCGTCGGCGTCGGCGTCGGCGTCGGCGTCGGCGGAAAAGGAGTCGCGGACGAAGCGGTCGGCGGTCAACTCCGGCCGGTTCAGATAGCCGAGGGCGACACCGTCGCCGCCGACCCACAGCTCACCTTCCTCTCCGACATCGGCCGGCGCCCCGTCCTCGCGGACCACATAGGCGGTGCAGTTCGAGATCGGGCGTCCGATCGGCACCGACTCGGCCTCGGCAGGCAGCGCTTCGATGACATGCGCGGTGCAAAGCACCGAGTTCTCCGTCGGCCCGTAGCCGTCCACCAGTTGTCCGGGGCGGCCTCGCTCCAGGACCTTGCGGACCGCCGCGGGATGCAGCGCGTCGCCACCGGCCACCAGGCACCGCAGCGTGCGGAACATCCCGGGTCGCTCAGCGACCATCTGGTGGAACAGTGCCGCGCCGAGCCACATGACCGTCACCTTGTCCTTGCGCAGCAGGGCTTCGAGCGCCACGGGCGACAGCAGGGTCTCCTGGGTCGGCACGACCAGTCGCGCCCCGTTGAGCAGGGCGCCGAACAGTTCCAGGACCGACAGGTCGAACGTCAGGTTCACCGTGCCGCACACGATGTCGTCCGCCCGGTAGCCGACGAGGTCGGTGTTGCGTACGAGGCGGACGATCCCACGGTGGGGAATGACCACGCCCTTGGGCGCACCGGTCGACCCGGATGTGTACATCACGTACGCCGGACTCAGGGAGGTGAGCCGTCCGACGCGCGGCGGCGTACCGCCCGCGGGCACGTCGGCGACGTCGAGCCCCGTCACCGCCGACGGGAGCAGGTGACGGTGGCGGGCCGTCGTAACCGCATAACGGCAGCCCGCATCCGCGAGGATGGCTTCGATACGGCTGCCCGGAAAGTTGAGGTCCACGGGAAGATATACGGCACCGGCCCTCAGGATGCCCAGGATCGCGACGTACCCCTCGACGGACCGCTCCAGCGCCACGGCCACCGTCTCCCCGGCGCGGACACCTCGTTCCTCCAGTAATCCGGCCAGGCTCTCCACCCGAGCCAGCAGAGCGGCGTACGTGATGTCCGCGCCGGCCTCCGGTGACAGGGCAACGGCCTGCGGACTGCGACGAGCCTGCTCCGCGAACAGCTCATGGACCAACGCCTCCCGGGGGTAGTCGGACCCGGTGTCGTTCCATTCCTTGATCCGCCCGAGATGGAGCTCCCGTTCACGTGCCGCTTCAGGGCCGGGGAAAGGGCGGCGGTCGGGATGGGCGGGGCTGAACAAGCCGGTGTCACGCACGTCGTACTCCTGGTGTGTGGGCTCTCGGTGATGTGGGAGAAGCCCTGGCAGTCGGGCGGTCGGGCGATCGATGTCCGGATCCCACCCCTCGTCCCACCCTTCATGTGTGGGTGGCATGTGCCAACGGGCATACCTCCAGGAAGCGCCCACCCGGCCGAATGGGGTAGGGGCAGGGGACGCCGGGGCGTTGCACGCGTTGAACGCCCGCCCGTGGCCATGCGTGGCGAAGCGGGGCGCGATCGCGCCACGATGCGTGCTCCGGCTCACGCCGGCGGCCCGCCGGTTGGCTGTACGTTCAACCGGATTCTTCAGGTCCGGAAAGGGTGATTGAGGCTGTGCGCCTCAACTGGCGAGTTGAGCAGGGCCGTTGAACGCGACAAGGGGTGACGCCGCTGCTTTCCGGCCTGAGACGACAGGTACTGCCAGCCCCGCGCAGCTCAGGATCTCTGGTTGTCCCGGACACAACGTTTCGACTGCGGCCGACACGCTCTCTTGTCAGACCCGCCGTCTATCGTCCGTCCATGACGTCGATGAATCCTGCTGCACTTCGGCCACCGGCGACGGCGACTGAGATCGCGTCAATGCACGAGATACTCGTGGAGGTCGGCGAGGACAACACCGAGGCCGAGCTGTGGGACGAAGGGGACCTCGCCGGTCATCTGCATCAGTGTGTGCCGTTCGCGCTGCCCAACGACGGGGGCGCCGCGTTCGTCGACCACCGGCCTGGGCCCACGTACGGACACGTGTACGAGATGGGTATTGGCCACCGTCGTGCCGCACCCAGGTGGTCTTTCCGCCGGTGAAAGAGATCGCGCCGCTGAACGGGTCGGCCACTGGCGCGCGGCCTCCGTGGCACCGTGCTGCCCACTCTCTTCGCCAAGGAGAGCGTCGTCGGACGAGGCAGCACGGACGACGTCGAGGATCGCCTTCTCGGCCTCCGCATCGGCGACGGTGACGAAGTCCCCGGCACCCTTGCTGGTGCGGGTGAGCCGCCGACCGTACTTGATGCGCGACGATGCCCTGACGGCGAGCCGACATGTTCGAGCTACGGCCCAGTCGCGACGCCGTTCCAGGAGGGATTCCCCTACGGACGTACCTGAAGCCGCGATACCCCACCGGTGGTCAGCGTGGCGACCACCGTCTGCGCTCGCCCTGAGGGTCAGTGCTGGTCTTGTGCGCGGGTGAGGTTGCGTGGCCGGTGGATGGGCGGGGTCCGGCCGTCCACGGGTTCGATCTCGTCGGCTCCGTGGGCCCGGCAGGTGGCAAGGGGTACGGACAGCACCACGAACCAGGGGGCGGGGTACTTTTCGTACAGGTCGCGAAGGATCGTCAGGTGTACGACGGTGCCGCTGTGGCGTTCGCCGAGGATGTGGACCGGGGCGCCCAGCGGGATGGCTGTCCGGCGCACCCGGTCGGCGGTCTCGGCCGGTACGCCCCTGCCTTCGGCCGCTTCCCGCCGCAGGTGGGCCTCGGCGGTGTAGCGGTCGGCGCCTGTGCGGCGCAGGTGGACCAGGGCGAGTCCCAACGCGAGGTGGTGGACAGTGCCTTGCGGGGCCGGGGTGCGCGGCCGGCAGGCCGCGTACAGCTCGCGCTGCAATGCTTCGCGGTCCGCGCCGTCGAGGCGGCAGCAGGCTTCGTGGAGGCGGCTGAGCCGCCCCGTTACGGCTTGCGTCCCCATGCCGATACCAGCGCCAGCGGCGCGTCGAGGAAATCGGCCTCGTCCAGTTGGGCGGTGGCGGCGACCAGGTCTTCCGCGGTGAGCAGCCCCTCGGCCACCATCGCGGGACCGGCCTGTTGCAGGCAGATCCGCCAGAATTCCTCGCCCGCGCCGCCGTCACCGACCACCATGACCCGTACGTCCAGGCCCAGATCGGTCAGTCCTGCCTCGCCGAGCACCCCGGGCAGGTCCCGCGACCACCGCAGATCGGTGCCGAGCCAGTAGGACATGGCCTGGGTATAGGCGGCCAGGACGCGGCGGAACAGCGGACTGGGCGAGGACTCGGCGGGAAACGCGGCCAGTTCCTCCAGCACCAGCCAGCCACCCGGAGCCAGCCAGCGGACGGCACGGGCGATCACCTCCCGGCGGTCCGGCAGATGGGTCAGGACGGCACGGCTGTGCAGCAGATCAAACGAACCCTCGGGAAAATCGGGGCCCTCCACCGCATCGTGGAACATCACCTTCAGATCAGGATGACCCGGGTCGCTCAGAAACCGCAGGTCCACATCGGTGGCGGTCACCTGGCCACGCGGACATCGACGGGCCAGCCAGCGGGCTATCGATCCGGTACCGGCGCCGAGTTCGAGACATCGCCAGTCCGGCCGGATGCCCAACCGTCCCAGCAGAACGGCGCTCCCGGCGTCCCACAGCTCCTCCAGCGCGACCAGCCTGCGCCGGTCCAGCGCACTCGCGAGCCCGACGCTGTCTGCCCTGCTCGGATCGACTGTCGCATTCCTTATGACGTCCATGAACCCTGCTCCTGTCTCTGCTCTCGCGCATCCAAGTGCGCGGGTGGTTATGTGCCTATGTGCCTATGTGCCTGTGTGGGAGCCACTGTCCCCCTCAAAGAGCGGGCGGGTCCGGGCAGATGGACGCGGGAGCGTTGAACGCGTTGAATCCGGCCATGGACCGACCGCTCGCGGGCCGACGGGACCCATAACCTCTCGATGTGCCCACATCCCGAAGCATCGACTCCTGGCAACAGGTCGACTCCCGAGCGGACTTCGCCACCTATCTCCGCTTCTTGGCCGTCGACTGCGAGCGCGCCTGCGACGTCCAGGACTCCGAGGCACCCACGGCCCAGCACTGGACCCACCCGAGCGTCCACGGCTTCCTGTGGGGCTGGGTCCGCCTGTTGGGGAACCGCACCGACGGCACCGACCTGCTGTACGAGGAAGCCCCCGACCGACCTGGTTGGCGTGGACTGGCCCACCAACTCGACACGGTCCGCACAACCCAGCCGGTCCTCAACTGGGTGCTCGCCGACTCCGACACCAAGCACGAAGAGGTCGACACCGCCGGGGACCTGCGTATGTACGCCGCGACGCTCGCCACCGACTTCGCCCGAGACCAACGTGAAATGCGGGCGAGTACCGAACGCGGCGAATGGGCCGGCGACGGAGGCAGTTGGGCGCACAACACCCTCCACGACTGGCTCGCCGCGTGGGCCGCCTGGGTAGGCACCGACTCACCACGCCACACGCGACTCGACCCGGTTACGTGGAGAACCATCGCCCTGCAACTCTCGGTTGCGCGCATCTACGAGTAGCGTCCCGTCGTTTCGAAGCACGTCCTCTGGACACGCTCCGACCTGCGAGGTGTCGGGTCGGGGTGAGACTCTGGTCGTGGGCGGACCACCTTGAGTTCGGGGACCGGATCTGGGGGGGGAGATCGGGTGTCTCATCAATCGTGGTGGGTGAGTGAGCTCTGAGCTGTGCCACCCCGGCTCGGCAGAGACACCACCAGCCGCGACGAGGCTTCGTCGTCGCTCATCGCCGTGTAGACGGTCACGATCGACGCAATGGCCTCCACCTCGGCTGGGCCGACGATCCTGAGCCACGCAAGCTCGGACAGCCCGTCGAATCGATGCACGCGCCCGATGGCGTCGTCCGGCCAGGGATGCGGCATCCTCGGCAGATGGATCAGGGAGATCTCGTCGATGAACGAGCCGGACGGCTGGGGCCTTTGGCAACCGAGACCAGGTGGAGGTTGGCGAGTTCGATGACGACATCGGGCATCCAGGGTCCTTCGCGAAGGGCGATCTGTAGGTTGTCCTCCTGAGCTAAGGCATCGAAGGAGATTCGGTCGATGAAATAACCGGCGCATCCAGAGAGCGTGCGTGCCGCGTTCGTCACCCGGTTCTTGAAGGCGTCTTCGTGCTCAGTCGTATGGGTCATGGCGAGAGGCTACGAGCCCAAGCCGGCCTAGGACTGTCTGCGTGTGACGCTTGCCCTCTCGCCCACTTCCGGTCGCACAAGCGGCGGGACGCCTCACAACAGCGAATGCTGATCAGCGCACAGGGTTGCAGAGGACACGTTGGAAGCGCCGGTTGTAATGCTGAGGACGGCGCAAATTGTCGCTGATCTTGCCGGGGTCGCGAGGTACCGATGCGGGTGCGACGCTGCCGAAGCCGGCGAGGCGGTCCGGTGTTGCGAGGATCTCGGCGTGTTCGCGCTTACGGAAGCGGGCGGCGATGAGCCTGTTCATCTCGGCGATTCGCTGGTTGAGCGCTACTACCTGGCTCGCCAGAGTGTGAACCATCCGAGCGGCCGTCTTCTCGCCCGGGACGCTGGTGTGCCGGCTCCCGGCAGTCTCCAACGCCGCTTCGGCCATGTGGCCGGCACTACGAACACAGACGGCAGAAGCTTGAAAGCCACACGCCACTGGGTGGGCCAACCATACGAAGGGCTCCACCGATCCTGTGTCGGCATGGTCCGCGCCGGCGGACTTCCGCTGGGAGCTCGTGGCGGTCCGCACCAACAGGGCCGGCAGGGCGGCCATCGACCTTCTTCTCGACCAGGTGCGACAAGATCCAGAGAGCCTGCCCTGACGCTCCACCGATGGGGTCACGATCCTGCCTGCGGGCGCTGGGAGAGACCCTGCCCGGTGGCAGCTGATGCTCAAGAACCTGATGGGGCGGGTGGCAGGTCGGTTCGCGGGGGGGGCGAGTACGGGGCCGACACAGTGGCGGTCAGGGTGAAGGCGGCGGCAAGGAAAGGGCAGCCAGCCGCCCCAGGGGGTCGCTGGTGCCGGGCAGGTCGAAACATTCCGACGCGTGCGCGGGCACGGGCGGGGCGAGGCCGGTGTCCGCGGCGATGATCAACCGCCCGATGGGACATCACTCCGCCCTCGATTCCCTCCCGCAGACGCCTTCACCAATGGGTGGGCATTCAACGCGTTCAACACAGCGGCAGTCTGAAGTCCTTGCCCGCCGGGCCTATGGAGGGCCTGCTTGAGATGTGCCCACTGACACGCGCTGCAAAAAACTGTGCGGCAAAACCCAGGCGGGAGCGGACAGATGACCGCGACCCCGGTCACATCGGCACGTAAATTCCGCATCCGGTTGACAGTTGACTGTCGGCAGTTGATGGAACAGTCGAGGACTGGCCCGGCGGTCCGGTGAATAGAGACCATCGGTTCCGCAATTGGCGGCCCGCCGCCCCGTACAAGTGCTGCCTGTGGGCGGGTCATTAGACCGCCGCAAAAACATCTCTGGAGGAAAACGGCATTCATGCATAACTTGTTCGGGTTTTTCTCGAATCACTGGAGCGCAGCGGAACATGCCCTTTCACGGAAACAGTCGGCAAGGTTCAGAGGGACACGCCAAACCAGCCAAAGCGATCGCCTTGATCGCTCACGATGCGAAGAAGGCTGAACTCGTCGAATGGATCGAACGGCACCAACAGACCCTTAGGCGATATCGTCTGGTGGCGACTCGCGGCACCGGCGCACTGCTGGCCGCAGAACTCTCGTTGGAAGTCACCTGTGTGGAGAGCGGTCCGCAGGGAGGCGACCAGCAGATCGGCGCGATGATCGTCGAGGGAAAGATCGCCATGGTCATCTTCTTCACCGATCCCCTCACCGCCCAAGCACACAGCAGCGACGTCGAGGCCTTGTTGCGACTGGCTGTCGTGCACAACGTGCCGATGGCTCAGAATCCGTCAAGCGCCGACCTCCTGCTCAGAGAGCCGGCCGGGCAAGTGCGTCCGGCTGCGGCATCGGCGCATTGGGACGGCCGCTGACGCGGAAGGCGCCTTCACACCCGACCAGCTGATACGGACCTGGAGCACGGCCCCGATTCTTCCTCTCCGGCCGGTGCCCCGGCTGTCCAGGCCCGGCTGCGGGACGGCGGCCGGCCGGTGAGTGCCGAACGGTCGTGGATCGGCTCAGGTCCGGTTCGGCAGCTCCCCCGCGCAGCCCGCCGTGTGGGCGCCGGGGGCGGGCGGCAGGGTGATCAGAAGACGTAGGGGATGTCGTGTACGACGTCCTGGTGACGGATGCGCCAGACGCCGTCGGTTCGGCGGAAGGTGAAGCGGTAGTACCCGGACTCGATGGGCTTGATGGTGCCCTGGGCGCCGAAGGTGCCGGCGGGCCACCCGCCCTCGGGCTTCCTGGTTCCGACGACGTCGAAGGTGATGAACTGGGTGTCGATGCTCGCCTCGTCGCCATCTACGGAGACCAGGTGGTCGTAGGTGGTGTGGTGGCTCCAGCCCAGGGGTGGGTGCGGCGCCATGGCCGTGGACATGGATGCTGCGATCTGCGCCCCTCCGGAGAGAGTTCCCAGCAGCTCCGTCCCATCGGGCCCGCGGTGATAGTGGACCTCGACGACCGCGTCGGCCTCGTAGAGCTTTGCCAGCGCGTCGCCGTCACGCCGGTCCGCAGCCCGGGTGTATCGGGAAACAATCTCTCTGAGCTCGTTCTCGGTGCTCATGACTTTCTCCGGTTCTCTGTGGAGTGCCTGCCCGTGTCCGGGCTTGTGCGGCAGACGGGCGACCGACTCCTTGTGCTCAGCCGGCGGGCACCTTGGGCGATCACAATCTGCATGTGTGAAAAGTACATATCCCTCGACAGAAATGCAACTGTAGGAGTTGCTAATATGGACGCGTCGGGAGCCACCCGGACCAAGCGGCGGAAGAAGCGGAAGAGAGGGGGACGAGGATGCTCGACGTCAGGTTCTCCAGCGCGCTGAAGGTCATGCTCCTGCTGGGCCATGCCGAGGAAGAGGGCAGTCCCGTCCTCAGCTCGACCCAGCTCGCCAGGAGTCTGAACACGAACCCGAGCCTGGTGCGCAAGCTGATGGTCCCGCTGGTGCAGGACGCTCTCGTCGCGTCCATCAAGGGCCGCAGCGGGGGTGTCCGCCTCGGCCGGTCCGCGGACCGGATCACACTGGGAGAGATCTACCGCTCATCCATCGGCGACAAGCCACTGTGGGCCCCCCGGCCGGAGGGGCCCCGGGAGTGCCTGGTCACCAACCACTCCGCCGAGTACTTCGGCAGGCTGACCGACGAAACCGAGGCAGCTGTCCTCGGCACACTCGCAGGCCGCACCCTCGCCGACAGCCTCGACGAGCTGCGCGCCATCGACCGGGCCGGCGGTGCTCCAGCTTCGGAACGGCCGTTGCCCGCGCCCCGTCCGTAGCTGGGCTGGTTACTGCCCCGCCTCCTCCATCACGCTGAGCGCCCTGGAAGATCACCCACCTGCGCCGGCCGGATGCCGCGGTTGGTTTGCGAGCGTGCGAGATCGGGCTCGTACGCGGCTGAGTTGCCCGCCGCGAGAGCGTCAGCATCTGCCCGAGGCCCTGCCCGAATCGGCTGTCGACTCCCCCGACAACAGTCTGACGGGGCGCTTCAGTTGGCCAGAGAGTGTTCTACCTCGCCGGTCGGGCACGGGGCCTGGCTGCGGCCGGCCGAGATGATCGACATCGATCGGGTCGACTGACGCTGAACCATTTCGAGGAGCGGGGCCGTTCCGATAAGCACGAGAAACCTGCCGAAGCCGGCGGTCCCCAGCTTGCGGCAGGTTTGGCGCCCGGCGCCGCCGACCGCGATTGGCCGGCTGACGCCGGGAGTCCCCTGGACGACCCGGTCGACGATCTCGTGCACGTCCACCCGGGCATCGTGCCCCTTACTGGGCAGCGGCCTGTGCGTCCAGGGTCATCGCGGTCTCCAACGAGATCAGGCGCGCGTTCTGCAGCGTCGCGACCTCCCAGCGGTCGTTCTGCCACACGACCGCGAGCAGCTGCAGGAAGTAGCGGCTCGACAGCGGCTCCTGCTCGCCCGGCATCACCATGCCGACGCGGTGGTGCACCACGCCCCAGCCCGGGCGGACGATCCGGGCGAACGGCACCTCGCCCCGTACCAGCCGGGAACCCTTCAATACTGTGTCGAAGATCGGCTGATTGAATGCGATTACGGCCTCGCGTCCCTTGTGGATCGTTCCCTCGAAGTCCACAAGTTCGGCGTCTTCCGCGAAATCCGCGACGAACGCCTTGGCGTCACCGCGGTTCCAACCCTCGTTCATCCGGGCCGGGATGGCTCTCATCGCTTCGACCGACTGTTCCATGTAATCGCCTTTCTGCTTTCTACGCTTTCAGTCACCATCCTCGGCGGGCCGGGCGGCGGACGCATTGACCATCTGTGCTCGGTTGTTGGACGTGAGCGCCACCGCGTTGTATCCGTAGGTGGCCTTGAACAGCCGGCTGAAGTGCGCCGGATCGGCGAACCCCCACTTGGCGGCGACGGCTGCGACGGTACGGTCGGTTCCGGCCAGGTCAGCGCGGCACCGCTCCAGGCGCCGCCGGCGAATCAGGGCCGCCACGGTCAGAGGCTGGCTCTCGAAGAGCTTGTGCAGTTGGCGCACGGACATGTGGTGCGCAGCGGCCACCTTCGCCGGGGCGAGATCCCGATCGGACAGCCTCGCCTCGATGAAGCCGACGATCCGGCTGCGCAAGGCCTCGTCGGCGACCGGTCGCGAATCGCCCAGCTGCGCCGAGAGCGCCACCGCGATCAGCTCGATCACCGCGGCCGCCGACCTGTCCGCCTCGTCGGCGCGGAACCCGTCCAGGGATCGCGCCATGTCCCGTACGAGCGAGGACACCAGGGCCGCGGGGCCGCGGTCACCGCGAATACGCACTCCGGCAAGCCGGGCGACGTCATCCGGTCCGAGGCGCAGCGAGCGCCGCGGTACCAGCATGGTCACGTGCGTGGTCGCGGTGCTGGCGAACCGGACCGGCCGCACCGGGTCGATGAGGACCAGGTCGGCGGGCCCGAGCTCAGCGGTGCTGCCGCCCTGCTCGGCACGCACCCGTCCCCGCGTCACCAGCTCGATCTGCCACAGCTCGCTGTGGGCGGCGCGGGCGGACGGCGCGTCCCGGAAGCACTCGCCCTCCGGGGTTACCAGCTCGGCGAGCCTCAGAGGCCCCAGATCGCGGGTCACGACGTCGGCGCGGAAGTCGTCGCCGCCCTGCCGCCGGCCGCGCAGGGGCGGCAGGCCGCTTGTCGCGAGAGTCTCCAGAAAGGCGTCGGGGCTGTTCATGCGACGTCCGCGTACGCGAGGCGGTGCAGGACGCTGTTGTCGCAGCCGCCGTCGCGGAACAGCGAGCCCCGAACCACGCCCCCGCAGCGCGGTCCCGCCCACTCCGACAGGCGCCGTTCGGCGATGCCCGTCACGTCCGCACCCGCCTGGACCGGGTGACCGCCATATCCCGGAAGACCAGGCGCAGCGGCTCACGCTGTGTGACGCTGTCGCTTTCCTTCTTGCGGTACTCCGGGGGGTGCATGATTCCGATCATCACACAGCCCGAGTTCGGGTCGTGTTCCCCGCTACGGCCGAAACAGCTGTCCGCCGGTTGTTCCCGATCGGGCCGGGTTGCCCGCCGACGGCTCGACTGGCCAGATGAAGCACTCAGCCACCACTGGTTGTCACAAAGGCCGGACCGCTGAACGGGGCGCGCCGGGCTGACCGCCGGGCAGTGTGAGTTCAAGCGGCTGCACGCCACGGGTCGGTGGCGCCAGCTCGGCCAGACTGGCCAGCGCCCTGGCGACGTTCCGGGGACGCAGGTAGATGTCGTAGCCGTAGGTCAGCCCCATTGTTCCCCCCTCTGCTGGGCCGAACCGCACCCTCTCATGACCCGCCCTTGGCGCACCTGCCGGTTTCGGAGAGCTGCCGGTCAACAGCCGGTCACCGAGTGGGACGTCCGCTCGGCCGGCCTGCGCTCCCCTGTGGGCATGAGTGCGCGTGAACCACATTCGCCGGCCGAACGTCTCAACTCCACCAGGCCGTGGAACGGTAGGGCCGGCGCGGCACGCGAGGGAGAGAGACCATGGTGACGGGCAATAAGGCATGGGCGTTAGGCGTGGTGGCTTTCCTCGTCGGAGCCGCGGCGATGTTCGCGGTGACGGTCGTGGTGGACGACGATCCGAAGGTGACGGTCCAGCCGGAGTCCGCAACGAAGGCGGACCTGCCGCGGACCCGTGAGGGGCTCGTCGCCGCGTGGACGGCCGAGTTGGAGAAGGCGGGCAAGGAGAAGCAGGACGGCTGGGAGACGCTGACCACGGAAGAGCTCCGCGACCGGTATCTGTCGCAGTACTTCATCAACGCGCCGGACGCCGAAGACATCGACCCGGGCATGGTCAAGCGGGACTGACCCGGACACCGATGAAGAGGCCCCGCAGCCGCCGGGACGGTGGGACCCCTTCGCGGGTCGGGTGGCGTCCTCGACCTCGTAACCTCGTAGTGCGCGTTCGTGCTGATGATCTGAGCCTCGGTCGTGAAGATCGGACCGCTGGACGCGCCCTGGCCCATGCCGCAGTCGATCTTGACCCGGTCGTCGAGCGGGTTTCAGTCGAAAGCGTCCTCCGCGTTTCCCGTGCAGAAGAAGTGCGTGAAACCGTCCGTGTCGGTGCGGTTGTAGCCCCCGCCGGGGAACACGGAGGAGATGACGTCAGCGAAGTCCGACCCGGCGCCGAACCGGTAGCCCAACGCGCGGACAGCGGCCGTCAGGGACGTGTAGCCGGCCGGCACGGTCACGTTGAACGCGGACAGATCGGCGTCCTCGCGGTCGCGGTCAGAGGTGCACTCCTCCGATGCGGCCTTCTTCGTCGCGCCCTACGTGGCCCGTCAGGCCACGTAGGGCGCTCAGTAGTGGCGTTGAGTCAGTGGAACCAGACGACGAGGCGTACGTTCTCCGCTCCGTGGACTTCGCTGAGGATGCCCATGACGCTCCAGACCCGGCCCCAGCCGCTGTCGGCTCCTGCGGCTGAGGCGCGGCTTCGTGTGGCGGAGGCGTCTGTCTCCGCCCAGTCGGCGGCGGCCAGCTCGGCCCAGGTCAGCCAGGTGGTCCCGTGGACGTCTCCAGGATCGCCGTACGCGGCGAAATCGCCGCGCAGCCCATCCGACGCGTCGTCCGGGAAGCCGCGGCCCTCAGCCAGGGGGCGGAAGCCGAAGGAGTTGCGGATTCCGAAGAGAGCGGCGAGGCCGTCGTAGGCGTTGCCCTGTTGAGCAGGAACAGGTCGATGGCGGCCTGCCACATGGAGTCCTCATCGTCGGGACCCCACAGGCGGGCTCCCGGACGGCATTCGATCATCCCACTCACGTCGGTCGACATGCGGAGATCCTGGCCGTACGCCCCCGAGCCCGGCACCTGCTTTTCCGCCCCTGCGGGCTCACCTGCCACGCCCTCCGCCGGCGGGCTGACGGCGTATCGCCGGGTCAGGACTGTGCCGCGTTGATCTTGGTCGTGTCAGGAGGCCGTGGGTACGGCTGCCGGGCTCGGACGGCCGAACGGCAGCGCCACGGGTGCCAGGCGGAGCAGGGCGTTCGAGGTCGCTTCGTCCGACGGGTGGAAGGCCCAGATCCTGTGGCCTTCGCTCCCCGGCAGTTCCAGGACGTGTTGGTCGAGTGCGAGCGACCCGACCCTCGGACGTCGCAACAGTTTGTGGTCCATCGCCTTCTCATAGAGGACGTGCTCGCTCCAGGCGGACCTGAGGACATCGCTGCGCGCGGTCAGCTCCCCCCACCCCCACACACAGGTCGCGCTGGAAGTCCTCGGGGAAGCCTGCCACCCCGACATAGCCGTCGGCCCGACGGCCGACCCTTTCCATCTGCCGCTTCGACCAACCGCCGAGGTAGACGGGCGGTCCGCCGTGCTGGGCCGGCCTCACGTCCACGATGGGCCTCGTCAACTCCACGAACTCACCGTGGAACTCGACAGGATTCTGCGTCCACCAGGCGTGCGAGAGGTCGAGTGTCTCGTCGAGGCGACGCCCCCGCGAGTGCCGGTCGATACCGTCCGCCGTGTACTCGTCACGCATCCACGATGTCCCGAACCCCACGTCGAGGCGGGCCCTCGCTGAGGGCGTCGAGGGTGGTGAGCGACCGTGCGAGCACCACGGGGCTGTGCCACGGCGCCGTCATGGTCGACGAGCCGAGCCGGATCGTGCTGGTGGCCGCCGCGGCCGCGGTCAGGAGCGCGAGGGGATCGGCCGAGTAGGTCACCTTCGGCGGATAGGGCTTCGGTTCGCCCACGTGCTCGTCGCTCGGTTCGACGGGCGTCAGCAGGCGGTCCCCGACCCACAGCGAGTCGTATCCCATCTCCTCCGCGCTGCGGGCATACTCGGCGACTCTCGCCAGCTTGCGGCCGCGCCGGACTGAGGGAGTCCCAGCCCGATCTGAATGTCCACGTTGTGGTGCCTCTCCTTGTTCGTAATGTCCTTCGAGGCCGATACGTCGACTCTCGACCGCGCCACAGCACTACGGCCAGCGGCGACGAAACACCGCCCGCGGGAGGGGTTCGAAGATCGTGACGTACGCCGCCGCCCCGCGCCCAGGCATCCGGCCCACCGGGCGAACGAGGCGCTGGGCCGGGCGACCCTCACGCCCGGCGCCCGCCGTCGACCGACATCGCGATTCCGGTGACGTAGGACGCGGCGTCCGAGCAGAGCCAGACCGCCGCCGCGGCGGCCTCCTCCGGCGTGGCGAGCCGACCCAGCGGCGTGACCGCCGACTGCCGCGCGATCATGTCGGTGCCTGCCGCCACCTCGTCGAACATGGGTGTACGGGTCGGGCCGGGGCACACGGCGTTGACCCGGATGCCGTCCGGCGCGTAGTCGACCGCGGCGGCCTTGGTGAGGCCGACGACGCCGTGCTTGGCGGCCACGTAGGCGGGGGCGCCCGGAATCGCGTACAGGCCGCCGTTGGAGGCGATGTTGACGATCGCGCCGCCTCCACGCACCCGCAGCGCGGGCAGCTCGTACTTCAGGCACAGGAAGGTCCCGGTCAGATTGACGCGGACCACGCGCTCGAACTCGTCCGGGCTCATCTGGTCGAGCCTGCGGTGGTGCGAGGGCATGCCGGCGTTGTTCACCGCGAAGTCGAGACCCCCGAACGCCGCGACCGTACGCTCGACGGCCGTCTGCACGGACCGTTCGTCGGCGATGTCGACGGTGACGGCGAGCGCTTCCCCGCCGTCCTTCCTGATCATTTCGGCGGTCTCGGCCGCCGTGCCCGCGTCGATGTCGAGCACGGCCACCGCGGCGCCGCTCCGGGCGAACTGGAGCGCCGCCGCGCGGCCGATCCCGCTGCCGGCCCCGGTGACCAGGCCCGCCTTTCGGGAAACGCCGCTCATGCGAGCGCCGTGTGGTTCGCCCAGGCGACCTTGTACGGGTGCCGGGACTGCCAGCGGCCGATGACCTCGTGCAGGCCTGGTGCGGTGAACGTCTTCGCCAGGGCGTCGGTGTCGGCGACGGCCAACTGCACGATCGCGGTCGCGATCAGGGCAGGAACGGCCTCCTCGCCGGGGACGGGAATGTGGCGCCGGGACTCGACCGACAGCACGAAACCGGAGTCGATCATGACCCGTTCGATATCCATGAGGTACTGATCCAGCTCGGCGTCGGGCAGCGGCTGGTCGAAGGAGACAATCATCGTGTGGTTGATCATGCGGTCAATCCTGGCTCCGCGCGGCGCCCGCGTCCAAGACCGGTTTGCCATCCGGCGATAACCTGGAGGCATGGCCGAACTGGAAACCCGCGAGCTCGAGTACTTCATCGCACTCGCCGACGAGCTGCACTTCGGTCGGGCCGCCGTCCGGCTCTCGATCGCCCAGCCGGCGCTGTCGAAGGCCATCCGACGGATCGAGAACCGGCTCGGTGTCCCGCTCTTCATCCGCTCCAGCCGGCACGTCGCGCTCACCCCGGCGGGGAAGGCGTTGCAGGAACACGGCCGGCACGCGCTCAACGCGGTCAGCGCCGCCGTCCGGCACGCCCAGCATGCCGACGACGGCCAGGCCCCCTTGCGGCTCGTACTCAAACCCGGCGGCGACGCCGGCCTGCTCTCCGAGCTCCTGGCCGAATACGCACGCCGGCCCGACGCCCGCCAGGTGGACATCCTGTTCAGCGGCCCGGCCGACCGGTCCGACTTCCTGCGCGACGGCCGGGCGGACGTCGGCCTGCTCTACGCGCCGTTCGACGACCTCGACGGCCTGGCCCACGAGACGCTGCACACCGAGGGCCGCGTGGCGGTCGTCCCGGCCGGACACCGGCTGGCCGGACACACCTCGGTGCGCATGTCCGATCTGGACGGTGAGATGCTGCCGCGCTGGAAAGGGACACCCAGCAGGGATGGCACCGATCCCGAGATCGCCGACGTGGTCCAGATGTTCCAGATGATCACGGTGGGCCGGATGATCGGAATGCTGCCCCGCTCGTTGGTCGAACCGGTCCCGCCCGGCCTGGTCCGCGTCCCGGTGGCCGACGCACCGCCCAGCCACCTGGTACTCGCCTGGACCGAGCAGGACCGCCGTCCGCTGGTCGCCTCTTTCGTGGCCGCGGCACTCAGGCAGCGCCAGGAGTAACAAGTGACGCATCGGGCGACCAGGCTGCGCCTGCCCTACGCGTCGGTCTCCCGCCGGCAGGAAGTGCCGGTGCGCATGTTGGCGGAGGCGCCGGCGAAGACCGAGTCGAGCCGGTCCCTGGTTTGCGTGAGGTCCGCGATGCGCCGGTCGATGTGATCACGCTCCACAGCCAGGCGGTCGAGAAGCTCGGGTGTGGCTCTGCCATCGACGACGCAGGGGGTCAGCTCGGCGATGGTCTTGCTGGACAGGCCGGCGGTGTACAGCTCCCGGATCACGCGGATCCGATCGACCGCGGCTTCCGGGTAGTGGCGCTGGCCGCTGTCGCTGCGCTCGGCAGCAAGCAGGTTCTGCTCCTCGTAGTACCGCAGGGCCCGCGTGGTGACGCCTGTCCGGCGGGCGAGCTCACCAATGCGCATTCGAGACTCCAAGTGATCTACGCCACAAGGCTTGCCTTTGACGTCAACGTCAAGTTTTACGGTAACCGATGTGCCCTTCGCCGGACTCTTCTCCCCCGGCACGTACCTGACCCACAACGGTTGAACGAGAAGGAGCGTGCGATGAGTGAGGCCACCCCGACCACTTCGCGGCCTTCGCCACGCTGCCCACTGCCCAGAGCGACGCCCAACCCCGGAAGAAGCACTGCATGACCACCTATCAGACGACCGGCCTCACCGGCCCCGTGTCCACCCCGGCCGTAGCGGTGAAGCCGCTCGTGCTGGCCTCCCCGAAGCGCGGCGGCGAAGACCTGCGTGTACGCATCTCTGCCCCGGTCACCGGCACCAATCTGCCGATCGTGCTGTTCGCGCACGGATTCGGCTCGAACCTGGACGGCTACGCACCGCTGGCCGACCACTGGGCCACACACGGCTTCGTGGTGATCCAGCCGACACACCTCGACTCCAAGCGGTTCGACATCGCCGCGGACGACCCCCGCAGGCCCGAGATGTGGCGCTACCGCGTACGGGACATGAAGCGCGTCCTGGACGGGCTCGACGCCTTGGAGGCGGCCGTGCCCGGCCTGTCCGGCCGGGTCGATCACAGCCGTATCGTCGCGGCGGGGCACTCCTTCGGCGGCCAGACCGCAGGCATCCTCGTGGGTCTGCGCGTCACGGACCCGCAGACCGGTATCGCCGAGGACCTGTCCGACTCCCGGGTCATGGCCAGCATTCAGCTGGCCACCGCCGGCAAGGGCGGCGACGAACTGACCCCCTTCGCCTACGAGAACCTTCCGTGGCTGCGTGATCAGGACTTCTCCCCCATCACGGCCCCCGGACTGGTTGTGGCCGGCGACAAGGACGACCTCCCGCTCTCCACGCGGGGGCCGGCCTGGACAAGCGACCCCTACACCCTCAGCCGTGGCAACAAGAGCCTGCTCACCGTCCACGGTGGCGAACACTTCCTCGGCGGCATCTCCGGCTACGCGGTGGCAGAGACCACCGACGAGGACCCCGACCGTGTCGCTCTCGTCCAGCAGGTCACCCTCGCCTACCTGCGCCACGTCACCGGCCTGGACCACACCGACTGGACAACGGCCCAGTCCGTCCTCACCACCGCCCACCCGCTGGGACGACTGGAAAGCAAGTGACCCTCGGCGGCTGACGGCATGCGACCCCTCACAGGGACGATGACGTCAACGACCCGTCAACGACCCCGCGCGCGGCTGCCCGAGCGTGAGTCGGTGAGCACCTCGCCGGGGACGGCCGATGCGGACTGGCGCCGGGGCGGGTGGCGGAACAGTTGGCAAACCCGCCTCGGGAGAGCATGCCGGCCTTCCATGTCGTCGCCCCGTCCCTGCCCGGGTTCGGCGACTGGGCTACGAACGCTTCGTGGCGGCGGGGGGGGAGAGACTGGACCGACTGCGACGGGCATCCGGAGAACGCGATCTCCCGCGACCGGATGCGCGACATGGTCTCCCTCTACTGGTTGACCGGCACCGCCGGCTCCTCGGCGCGCTTCTACTGGGAGAACCACCCTCCGACCCGCCGCGAGTTGGTGGAAGTACCGGTGGAGGTGCCGGAGAGTTACGTCGACGAGTTGCGCCACGCCTTCGCCGCGATGCTGCCCTGACCGGATCTGACGGCGCCGCCGCCCCTTCCCGGTCCATCAACGTGTGACCGGTGTCAATGGAAACGCACGCGGAAACGACCGCCGAATCGACCGCGGAAACGACCGCGGAAACGACCGCCACGACACACCGTCATGCCAAACGCTGTTGCGGTACCAGCCCCGTCGCCCGAAGGAAAGACCACGCCGATGACTCGCGCCGAGCACGCCGCCCCCTCCCCCGTCGCGCAAGCCGCGCTCGACGACTTGCGCACCCGGCTGCGGGCCTACCGGCGGGTCGACCTCCCTCAGGGGTTCGGCTGGACGCGCGGCGTGCAGGGCGACTACCTCGCAGACCTGATCGCCCAGTGGGCCGACTCCTACGACTGGCGGGAGCACGAAGCCCGGATCCGCGCCCTGCCGTGGGTCCTGGCCGGCGAAGGCGGCAAGCCGCTGCGGATGATCGACCTGCCCCCGGCCGAAGCGGATGCCGACACCGGCACCGACACCGACGCCGTCCCGGTGGTGCTGCTGCACGGCTGGCCCGACTCGGTCCTGCGGTTCGAGAAGGTTCTGCCCTTGCTGTCGGACCTGCACCTGGTCGTTCCGGCGTTGCCCGGCTTCCCGTTCGCGGCCCCCGTCGACCGCTTCGGCATGTCGTCGGCGGCCATGGCCGAGGCCGTCGCAGGAGCGATGGCCGACCTCGGCCACCAGCGCTACGTCGTCTCGGCCGGTGACGTGGGCTGCGATGTCGCCGAGGCGCTGGCCGGCGCCCACCCCGACCGGGTCGCCGCCCTGCATCTGACGGATGTGTCCCAGAACCGGTTTCTGCTGGACCCTCCCTCGGACTTGTCGGAGGTCGAGCGCGCGTACGTCCGGCACGGCCACCGCTGGCAGGCCGCCGAGGGCGGCTATATGCACGAGCAGTCGACCAGGCCGCACACCCTGGCGGTCGCCCTCGGCGACTCGCCCGCGGGGCTGGCCGCCTGGATCCTGGAGAAGCTGCGCTCGTGGACGGACTGCGGTGGCGAGGTGGAGTCGGTCTTCACCCGCGACGAGCTGCTGACCTGGATCACGGCCTACTGGTTCAGCGGCGCGATCGGCACCTCCTTCAGCCCGTACGTGGAGAGCGGGCCGAAGCCGGCGGAACGGATCGACGCCCCGGCGGTCTTCACGGTCTTCGCGAAGGACCTGGTCAACGCGCCCCGTGAGTTCGCGGAACGCTTCTTCGACGTCCGCTCCTGGACCGAGGAGCCCGCAGGTGGTCACTTCGCGGCCTGGGAGCAGCCGCTCCGGTACGCCGCCGGCGTACGGACAGCCGTGCGCCTCGACGGGTCGTAGTGTCCTGGCTCTTCGGTTCGCGCAGGTTGTTTCATGACGCGTCCGGGATTGAGGCCTGCGCCCTCACCGCCGTCCCCAGTGACTTCCGCGCCGCCTCGATCAGCTTCCCGCTGCTGTCGAGCGCCGCCTGAAGCCCCTCCTGCGGGCTGGTGTCCGCGCGTTGGTGGAGGACGACGCCCAGGATCAGCCGTTCCGAGGAGTGCGTCCGCGCCGTGGCCACCCACATCAGGGCGCCTCCGGCCGGCGTGCTGGAGCCCGTCTTGAGGCCGATGACGCCGGCCTGGCCCAGCAGGGTGTTGGTGTTGGGGAGCGTGGCGCCGGTGGCGGGGTCCACCGTGCCGGGCATGGCGACGATCTCGCGAAGCACCTCGTCGCGCATGGCCTCGCGGGCCAGTTTCAACTGGTCGACGGCGGTGCTCCGGCTCGTGGACTCGTAGCCGCTGGCGCCGGTGTACGTGGTGTGGCGCATGCCCAGCTTCGCGGCGGCGCGGTTCATCTTCGTGACGAAGGCTTCCTGACTCCCGGCGTCCCAACGGGCCAGCAGGCGGGCGATGTTGTTGCCCGAGGGGATCAACGTCAGTTCGAGCAGCCGCCGTTGGGTGAGCTGCTGCCCCTCGTCGACCCGGACGGTCGACTCGTCGATCGAGCCGGACTCCTGTGCCGCTGTCCTGTCGACCGTGATGACCGGACCGGGGTCCGTTGTCGGGAGGGGGTGTTCCCTGAGGATCACGTACGCCGTCATGACCTTCGTGACGCTCGCGATCGGCACCGGCCTCTGCTCACCCTTCGTCCCGAGGCTCCCGACGCCCTCGACCCACACGCTCGCCTGGCCGTCCTTCGGCCACGGAAGGGAGCGCGCCCCGGGGCTCAGGTCGTCCGCTCCGCCGTGATCGGTGAATCCCCATGTGCCGCCCACCAGGCAGACGACGACCATGGTGACCGCGGCCGTCATGAAAACGATCAGGCGCCGACGGAACGGGCGGGCGACGCGAGGGTGCGGGGCAGGGCGCATGGGCGGGTACCTCCAGGGGCTCCGACGTGTCGTCGGAACGCGCGTCGTTCGCGCATGTGAGCCACCCTGGGAGGCGCTGGTTTCCGTACTGTCCGAAGCGTCTGTCCGTAGCCGCTCCGCTGCCCATCCGTCTTGTATCAGCCGGTCGCACATCAGCCGGTCTTACATCAGCCCGTCCTGGCGCGGTCCGTCCTGGCGTGGTCCGTGCCGGCGTGGTGCGTGCCGGCGTGGTGCGTCGGCAGTCGGAGCGTCGCCACCGCTCCCCCGTCGTCCGCCGCGTTGGCGAACGTCAGCGTGGCACCGATGACGCGCGCCTGGCCCAGCGCGATGGTGAGGCCCAGGCCGTGGCCCCGGCCGCGTTCGGCCGCGCCCGTGCGGAAGCGCCGCGGTCCGTTCGCCAGCAGCGACTCGGGGAAGCCGGGGCCGTGATCGCGTACGACGACAACCCCGTCGCCGACCATGACCTCGACCGCCGCCTGCTCCTGCGCCCGCCCGTGCCGGTGCGCGTTCGTCACGAGATTGGCGACGATACGGTCCAGACGGCGCGGGTCCGTCTCGGCCACCGGCTTGCCCGAGACCGTCAGACGCGCCACGAGCCCCGTCCTGGCCAGGGATTCGGCGACGACTTCGCCCAGCGGCACCGGCCGGACGTCGGCCCGTTCCGCGTCCGCGTCCAGGCGTGAGATCTCCAGCAGGTCCTCGACCAGCGTCCGCAGCACCCGCACCCGGTCCCTGACCAGCTCGGTCGCCTCGCCCCCCGGGAGGAGCCCGCTGGAGGTGACCAGACCCATCAACGGGGTGCGCAGTTCGTGGGCGACGTCGGCGGTGAAGCGCTGTTCGCTCGACAACCGGTCCTGGAGGCTGTCGGCCATGGCGTCGACGGTGGCCGAGATCTCGGTGATCTCGTCGCCCGCACGGCCGCCCACCTCGGTCCTGGCGGCGAGGTCACCGGAGGCGATGCGCCGTGCGGTCCGCGCCACCCGGCGCAGCCGCCGGTTGGGGAGTTCGGCGGCGACGGCGGAGAGAGGGACGATGACGGCCAGCGCCGCCAGCGAGTACTTCCACATGTTCCGGTCCAGGGCGCGGCGGCTGAGCTGGTCGGGAGTCATGTCGATCACGACCGCCGCGACACCGCCGTCGGCCTGCCGCTCCGCGGCCCACATTCGCGGGCTGTACGTCCTGCTCTCGTCGTACAGGTCGGCCTGCCCGTGTTCCCGGGCCTTCCGCACCAGCTCGGCCGGCATCTCCTCGGGGCTGTACACGACATCGGCGACGATGTCGTTGCCACTCTCGGTGCTGTCAGGGCTGTCGGGGCTCGACGCGAGAGCGTTGTCCAGGGCGGTGTACGCCCTGGCCGCGCCGTCGTTCATGGACCGCTCGTACGTGCTGCCGTGCACCAGCAGGCCGACGATGAACGCGATGGAGCAGCACGCGACGGCCACCAGCAGGGCGATCTTCCAGCGCAAGGAGCGCCAGTTGAGGAGGGTCGGAGGGGAGCCGCCCATGTCAGCGCCGCAGCTTGTAGCCGAAGCCGCGGACCGTCTCGATCCGCTCGGCCCCGATCTTTCTGCGCAGCCGCTGTACGCAGAGATCGACCACGCGGCTGTCCCCGTCCCAGCCGTAGTCCCAGACGTTGCGCAACAGTGTCTGCCGCTCCAGCACGATCCCGGGGTGGGCCGCGAACTCCAGCAGCAGGCGTAGCTCGGTGGGCGCCAGCGCGACCGGTTCACCGGCCCGGAACACCTCCAGGCCGCCGGTGTCGATGCTCAGGTCGCCGAAGACGAGCAGGCGGCGCTCGGCGACGGCCGGGCCGTTCGGCTCCCCTGGCCCGTTCGGTTCGGGTGGCGGCGCCTCGCCCCCGGCCGTGGCCGGCGTGAATGTCGCGCGGCGCAGCAACGAGCGGATCCTCGCCACCAGGACGGAGGTGTCCACCGGCTTGACGACGTAGTCGTCGGCGCCGGCCTCCAGCCCCGACACGACGTCCAGCGCGTCGCCCCGCGCCGACATCATGAGGATCGGGTCCGTGCTGGACTCCCGGATCCGGCGGCACAGCCCGATACCGTCCAGCCCCGGCAGCATCACGTCGAGCAGCAGCAGGTCGTGCCGCCGCTCCCGGAAGAGTTCCAGGCCCGTCAGACCGTCTCCCGCCACGGCCACGTGGTAGCCGTATCGCTCCAGTGCCATCGCGACGGATTTCCGGATGACCTCGTCGTCCTCGACGAGAAGAATGGAGACGGACATTTCTTTCCACCTGTCGCGCGTGCTCATTCAACGCTGCCGTGCCGGCGCCCGGGGCCGTACGGCCGACCGGGCCTTGTGACCGTACCTCGGCCGTGTATCAGCCACGCATCATGCGCGAGCCGTCGTGTACGCGGCGCGTGATGTGCTGGCTTCTGACTCCCGGCCGGGCCTTGCCGGACCTTTGGCCTTTGTTTCCCTGCGAGTGATTACCGCACTACAGGCGTGTCCCACCTGGTGCTGTGGTGGCTGTCGTTGCCGCTGGTTTGTGGTCCCGCTCACAGACCGACGGGTAACGGTGCGGGACTTCGGCGGTAGCGGCAGTGTGCTGCTTCTCATCGAGGGACTGGGGTTGCCGTGAACTGTCCGAGCGCGAAGTGCGGATCGTCGAATGTGCAGAATCTGCCGCACTACTGGAAGTCGTTGCCGTCGGATTCGCCGCTGAAGAAGTCGTACGCGCAGCCGGACGCGGTCGATGCGAAGGTGGCCGGCGCGGCTGCGTTGGGGGTTGTGGGTCTTGTGGTGGTCGGGTCGGGTGCCATGTTCGGTCTGCTGCTTCTGTTGGGCGCCGGTCTGTGGGGTGTGGCGGGGCACCGGCTGGCCGAGGATGCGGAGGCGGCGCGAGAGGTGTGGGCAGGCTCGCTGATATGTCTGGTGTGTACGGACCTCTTCCGGGCGTAGTCCCGCGCGGAGGCCCTCCACTTCGGGTCGAGGGCTTCGTCGTCTCCCGGCATGCCTGGTAGTGCCGAGTAGTGCCCGCCTTACGACGGGTGATCCGCGGTTCTGGAGTTCGTACGGACGCGGAGCATCACCCGGACTATCCGCCGAGGCGTCTTGCTGAGTCGGTGGAGGTACGCGGCCGGCTGCGGATGAGCGTGGTGGATCGGCGGGCGCTGATCGTGGTGTTGTCGCACCGGGCAGGCCTTGCGGTGAAGCCGGGAGCGGTGCGGTCCGGCGCACCGTCGTCCGTCGGGCTGCGTCACACTGGTCCGTGTGAAACTTCCCCGCGTGAACTGCGCCGTCTGCGATCGTGCGATCGCTGCCGGGCCGGTCGCCGGCCAGATTCGGCGAGGCCGCGTCTGGCGGCACGACGCCCCGGGCGCGCGCCGCGACTCGGACGGCTCGTTGGTGTCCTGCCCCGGATCCCTCGGCATCGTGGATATGCCGATGCCCGGCGAACAGCCTCTGTTCGACCTGCCCAATCCCCAGCCCGAGGCGGCCGAGGCCGACCCGGTTCTGTTCGTGATCTGAACGACTGAGGCGAGTTCGGTCAAGGCGGAAGGAGGAAGAATCAGCGGCATGGCCATGGTGAGAGACCTCGATGTCCGCGGTATGCAGCACTGTGAGACGACGGCGCTGGGCGTGCTGCTGCGGCATGAGGGACTGGACCTGTCCGAGCCCATGTTGTTCGGGCTTGGCTCCGGGCTGTCCTTCATCTACTGGGACAGCAAAGCCATGGGCTTCCCCTTCCTGGGAGGCCGGGTCAGGCCTTTCGAGCTGACCAGGAACCTGGCCGCCGCGCTCGGGCTTGAGCTGCTGGTCGGGGAGACCACCTCCCCGCGCAAGGCATGGCAGAACGTGGCGGCGCCCATCGACGCCGGTCGGCCGGTCGGCCTTCAGCTCGACAGCTACCACCTGGACTACTTCAGCACCAAGGTGCACTTCGGCGGGCACGTCGTGGCGATGTACGGCTACGACGAACAGGACGCCTACCTGGTGGACACCGCTCCGCAGGGCGGAGCCGTCTCGACCAGCCTCGCCGGCCTGGCCAGGGCAAGGGCCGAGCGCGGCCCGATGACCGCGAAGCACCGCTCCTTCACCATCACGGTGCCCAACGGCCCGACGTCACCGCAGGACCGGATCATCCCCGCGATCAAGACCTGCGCCGACGCCTTCCTCAACCCGCCCATCGCGAATCTGGGCCACCGGGGCATCGAGAAGACCGCCAAGCAAGTGCCGAAGTGGCTTCAGCGCAGCGACAATCCGCAGGAGGACCTGCCACGGGCCGCCGTGCTCATGGAGAGGGCCGGCACCGGCGGCGCCCTGTTCCGCAATCTCTACCGGGACTTCCTCGCGGAGAGTGCCCAGCTGATCGACAGCAGCCACCTGCGCACCGGCCACAGCCTGTACGCCGAGGCCGCCACGCTCTGGACACAGGTGGCCGCGCTCGTCGCGACAGCGGGCGAAACCGGTGACTCGAACGACCTCATACGGGCCGGCTCCATCCTCCATGAGCTGTCGCGCGTCGAACGCGATGCGATGCAGGCGCTCAGCATGCTCTAGATCGTCCGCTCAACTTCGTTCTCGCGCTTGCAGGTTGAAGGTTGCAGCATCGAAGCCTGCGGGCCCGCCGCCCTCGCTCCCACCGCCGCTGACGGTTGGCACGCGGCTCCCCGGTTCCGGGATGGTGCGCTTGATCCGCCGACGCCACCGCGGGTGACGTCGGTCAACGAGCACGGCGGTGCGTGCCCTGCCCGACGCCCACGCACATCGTGGCCAGGCCCCGCGCACCCGAGCCGCCCTGCGGGTTGACCGGCGCGATCGCCCCGCCCTCCGGGTTGACCGGCGCCGGGTCGAAGCCCAGCTCATCGGGGTCCACACCGCGCTGGCGCCCGCCGCACAGCGTCCCAGCGGCTCCAGTCCGAGCTCGGCCAGGGTCACCGGCGCGATCTCCGCGTCGAACAGGCCGTCCTCGCGTGCTGCCGCAGCCTTCTGACGGCTGCTCAGGGCGAAGGCGTCCTGCTGCTCGCGGCTGACGCCGTATCGGGCGGCGACCTCCTCGGCGGTCTCGCCCATGGACAGCACGCCGTGCAGTTCGCGCATCCTCGGATTGGTCATCCGCCGGCCGAGCTTGGTGTCGAAGATCTCGATGTTGTGCGGCAGTGCGGTCTCGGCGCGCGGCAGGACGAAGGGGGCGCGGCTCATCGGCTCGGAGCCGCCCGCCAGCACGATGTCCGCCTCGCCGGAGGCGATGGCCCGCGCCGCCGTGCTGACGGCCTCAAGTCCGGCGAAGTGGACGGGGCGCCTCTTCGGGCTCCTTCACTGGTGACTGCCGGGTCAGGGCTGCTGGGCGCTGGTCAGAAGGCGTTGATGCCGGTCAGCGCGCGGCCGATGAGCAGCTTCTGGATCTGGCTGGTGCCTTCGTACAGGGTCATCACCCGGGCGTCGCGGACGTACTTGCCGACCGGGTATTCGTCGATGAAGCCGTAGCCACCGAAGAGCTGCAGCGCGGTGTTGGAGGCCTTGACGGCGGCCTCGGAGGCGTAGAGCTTGGCGACCGACGACTCGGTGGCGAACGGCAGCCCGCGCTCGATCAGGTCGGCGACCCGCCACACCAGCAGCCGGGCCGCGTCCAGCTCGGCCTTGATGTCGGCGAGCATCTCCTGCACCAGTTGGTGCGAGGCGATCGGCTTGCCGAACTGCTCGCGCTGGGTGGAGTCGTCTTGAAGGTGAAGCGGTTGTGGTGATAGATCATTTCTCTCCCTTGATGGTCTGCGGGCGGCCTTCGGGGTTCACGGTCGAGGCTGACCAGTAGCCGAGCAGCGCCGTCACCGCCTGGTCGGCCAGGCGCAGGGCGCGGTCGAAGCCGACGTCCTCGATCGACCCGATACTCGCGAGGCCGTGCAGCGTGCCCCACAGCAGGTCGCAGGCGTCCTCGACACTGGCGGGCTCGGCCGCGGTCTCGGCCGCCCACGCGCCGATCAGCTGCCCGGTGAAGGCGATCACGTCGGAGGCGGCGGCGCGGCGGGTGGAGGCGTCGACGTCCGTGCCGGGTGCGCCCGACATGAGTTGGTACAGGCTGGGCCGTGACCGGGCGAACTCCAGGTACGCGGCCGCCGCCAAGTGCGGTCCCCGTGACGCCGGTTCGCCGGCAACCGCGGCCCGCATCCGCTCCGCCAACTCACTGTTGGCCCGCTCCAGCAGCGTGTGCAGTACGGCCTCCTTGCTTGAGAAGTGCTGGTAGATCACCGGCGCGCTGTAACCGATCTCGGCGGCGATCCGCCGGATGGTCACCGCCCGCCAGCCCTCGGTCTCGGCCATCCGGCCGGCTGTCTCCAGGATCTCGGCGAACGTCCGCCGACGGACCTCTTCCCGCTTCCCCACCACAAACCCCTAGCGACGTTAGAACATCTAACGCCGTTAGTGTTCTGCGTCGTCCCCGAACCTGTCAAGCCGGCACGACCAGAGGCGTCAGCGGGACCTGAAGTGCGGGTCGAGCTCGTTGAGGTAGCGGCAGCCCGGCGTGTCGCCGTGAAGGCACTCGTGCCCGTGATCCTGAACTCAGCTACAGCTTCGGACAGTTCACGAGGGAGGCCGTGGGACGAATGTGCTGGTGCCGGTCGTCGTGGCTACGGCTCGCTGTACGGCGCGCTCGACCACGGCCGCCTGGACACCGACCAGTTGCGGGACCTGTTCAGCGGCCATGCGCCCCTCTCGTTCGCCGCGCGTCGCCCGGAATGCCGGCGGACCCGCTGGTCGTCAACGGCCGCACTGCGTCTGCGCCAGGCCGCAGTGGACTTCTCCCGCACGGTCTTCGAACAGGCTCTTGCCGACGCTCCCGAGGCGACGGTGCGGCCGGCCTCACTGAGGGGGTGGACGCGGCCCATCTTGCGCGTGGCGTCGTGTTCTCCGACGTCACGCGGGTGAGTATGTGCGGACCCAACCCTCCTCCCCCACCGAGGCGATGCGATGCCCGAGCGCGCCGACCATGTCCGCCGAAGGGGCGTCGCACCAAGGGTGGCCTCGCGCCACCGGCAGCTGGAGCGGTCGCTGTTCAGCGGCATCTACGGCCTGGTACTGGCCAGCGCCCTGGTGGCCGCGCTGGACGCACCGGGCGAGAAGGCCGATCCCGGTCCGGACGCGCTGTGGGTACTGCTCACCGCGCTGGCGTCGGGCGCCGCCCATGGGTACGCGCACGTCATCGCCCAGCGTGCGACCGTCGACGGGGCAGCCACCATGAGCAGACTTCGGTTGGTGCTCGCCGAGTGGCCATTGGTCGCCGCCGTGCTGCCCTCGGTGGCGATACTGCTTGCCGCGGAAGCGGGGTGGTGGGCAGAAGCCACGGCTGCCGACGCAGCCCTGCTGTTCAACACGGTCGCCCTGTTCGGCTGGGGCGCCTGGGCCGCCCGCACCGCTGGGCACGGATGGCCGTCCTCGTGCCGTGCGGGGGCCCTGGACATGCTGATCGGCCTGGTGATCATTATCGCGAATGCCCTGATCAAGTAGGCAGACCCTCGGGTGAAATGTCGGCGAGAAAGGCCGTCGTCGCCCGCTGGGGGCGGGGCGGAAACAGCACGCCGCCGACCCGGCGTCGCGGGAAGACCGGGTTCCTCCCTCGCATCCTTGGCTCGTCGTTCAACCAGCCCTATTGATCAGCCGTACGGTAGTGGCATGGTCGGTGCTGGTATCGAGCGTTTCGCGTGGGAACTTACTGGCTGGGACAGCGACGATCGCGCCGTCCATGTCACGGACCTCACGCGGGACGAAGTGCTGAGTGTCAGGGATCTTTTCCCGCGTGGTGAGGACGAGTTGCTCGCGACGGCCGTCTACTAGGTGGCGCCCGCGCTGTACGACGCGATGCGGGCAGTCGTCCCCCGCTTGACGTTTCAGGCGGGACTGGATTACCAGATCGGCGGATTCCGTGAAGGCGGCCTTCGTCTGAACCGCTGGTTGGGATAGGCGAAGAGCATCGCTGCGCAAGGACCCGGCCGCACGATCGACCACGCGTCTGCCGCCTACCGAGGCGACGGGAAGACCGCCGGCGGCTCCTGCGGGTCTTCCATCTCTCCGCCCAGATCGCAGCGCGCTGCTGCCCCATCTCCAAGAAGCTCTACGACCGCGAACGCGGCGAGGGCAAGGGACACAAGCAGGCCGTCCTCGCCCTCGCCAGGCGCCGCCTCAACGTTCTGCGGGCCCTCGTACGGGACGAGGCGATTCCGCAGCGCCCTGACCTGACCTCTACGAGCGACGGCGCGCGAAGAGGATCGCTCCGGGGACGCTGTCCTCGGGGTCAAGCAGCATCTCGGCCTCGACCGTGAACCCGGACCCGCGCAGCCAGGCGCTCACCTGGGCGGGTCGGCGCCGGTGGACATGGACCCTCATCGGGTGGCCGCCGTAGCCCTGCGTCTTCAGCCGCGATTCGTTGCCCACGTGAAAGCCGATCAGCAGTGGTGCGTCGGGGCGCAGTGCCCGCCTGAGGCCGTCGAGGACCGTGGGGACCTCGTCGTCGGGGACATGAATCAACGACCAGAAGGCGAGCGCACCGGCGATCGACTCGTCAGCGAGGTCGAGATCCGTCATCGAGCCCACCTCGAAACGGAGTTCAGGGTGATCGCTTCGAGCCACGCCGACCATCCCCGGGGAGACGTCGATGCCGAAGGCGTCGACGCCCAGGCTGTGCAGGTGGGCGGTGATGTGTCCCGGCCCGCATCCCACGTCCGCCACCGGCCCGCCACCAGCCTCAGCGACGGCGTCGGCGAACAGGCCCAGCGCCGCCCGGAGGTACGGCAACCCGCCCAGGGCCTCGCGCAGTTGGTCCGCGTAGCTGACTGCGACCGTGTCGTACGAGGTGCGGGTGTCCGCCAACCAGCTGTCCGGCTTCATGCTCCGGCACAGTAGTCCAGCCATCTGACAGCGGGACCGCGGTCTCGCCTCCGCGCCAGGCTTGTGCTGGACTGCGCAACATCATCCGTGAGCGACGACGAGGGGGCCACGATGTCTCTTGAGGGCGAGTACGAGCCGAGTCCGGTGCAGTGGGTGCGCGAACAGGTCGAACAGTACGAGAGTTCGGGCGGCACGCAGGGGGCGACGCTCTGGGACACGGGCCTGCCCGTCGTCATTGTCACGACGCGCGGCGCGAAAAGCGGCAAGATCCGCAAGATCCCGCTGATGCGTGTGGAGCACGCGGGGCGGTACGCAGCCGTGGCCTCGAACGGTGGCTTCCCGCGTCACCCGGTCTGGTACTTCAACGTCAAGTCCGACCCGCACGTTTTACTCCAGGACGGGGCCGTACGCCATGACATGACGGCCCGTCAGATCACCGGGGCCGAGAAGGCCGAGTGGTGGGAGCGGGCGGTCGCCGCGTTTCCGCCGTACGCCGAGTACCAGGAGAAAACTGACCGTGTGATCCCCGTCTTCGTGCTGGAACCCGTGGATGCGGCAGGGCCGGCGGACGCCCCAGCGCCTTCGACGAGTAACTGAACCCCCCGGCCTCACTCGTTCGGCCGGGCAAGGCGCCACGCGGCTGGGGACAGGAGTCCGTGCCAAACATGGACAGTCTCACTTGGCCTTGTCCCCGGAATGCGAACTGAACAAGGTCTCGTGAGTCGGGTGCATCGGGGCGTTCTACGGGATGCGTTCGCGGAAGTGTCGCGCTTCCGGCCGGAGTTGTACGCGTGTCCGACCGCGCGGGGCGACGCGTTGTTCGAGTTGTGCGACGCACAGTTGCGCACGGACGGCCCGGCGCGGACGTTGGTCGACCCGGCTGCGTCGCGCCCTCGTCGGGATGCCGCTGCCGAGGTCTGCGGACGGCCGCCTGGTGCCGGCTGTGGACGTAACACCGTGGCTTCGGCACGATGCCAACACCTTTGCTGACCGGGCCTTTTGCCACACATTCGGCCAGTGAAAGCGAGCATCGGATGGTCCCGGGCCGGCCGCACTCGATGCCGGCCGGACCGCCCGTCGGGATCGTCGGTCGACCACGACGGGCCGCTGCCCGTCATTGGCCGCCGTCACCGTGAACGAGCGGGTCTTCTCGCCCTTCCCGACCTCTCTCCGCCGGTGATGGCGGTCTGCCCCAGCAGGTCGTCCGCCGTGTCCGGGTCGTACTCCCACCGTTGCAGGTCCGCGTCCGTCGGCAGCGGGTGGAGCGAACCGGAGTGCCGAAGCCGGCAGTCGCGTGCCGTCGTAACCCGTTACGTCGCCGAAGCGAGAGCGACGGCCGGCAGATCGGCCATGAGGTACGGGGTGGTGACCCGGCCCAGTCCCAGTCCCAGGCCCACGTTCAGTGGATCGGCGGCGGTCTCGCCGACCGTCGTGCACAGCACTTTGACCACCCAGAAGTACGAGCGGGTCGGCGCGCGGTATGGACGGGATCCTACGGTCGGCGGCTCCGGCGCCGGGCACGGACGTACTCGAAGACGATCGGCAGCAGCGACACCACGACGATTGCGATCAGGATGAGTTCGATGTTCGCCTTGACGAAGTCGATCTGGCCGAGGAAGTAGCCCAGCACGGTGACGCCGATTCCCCAGAGCGTTCCGCCGATGACGTTGAAGGTGACGAACGTGCGGTAGTGCATGGCGCTGACTCCGGCGATGACCGGTGTGAAGGTGCGCACGATGGGAACGAAGCGGGCCAGGACGATCGAGCGAGGGCCGTACTTCTCGAAGAAGGCGTTGGCCTTCTCGACGTTCTCCTGTTTGAACAGACGGGAATCAGGGCGCCGGAAGAGGGCGGGCCCCGCTTTGCGGCCGATGAGGTAGCCGGTCTGGTCCCCCAGGACGGCGGCCAGAACGATGAGCAGGCAGACCAGCCAGAGGGGTTGGCTGAGGTACTTGTGCCCGGCGACGAGGAGTCCGGTGGTGAACAGCAGGGAGTCACCGGGCAGGAAGAAGCCGATGAGAAGGCCGGACTCCGCGAAGACGATGACGAGGATGCCGATCAGGCCGAACGTGGAGATCAGGTGGTCGGGGTCGAGCCACTGCGGGCCGAGGGCCAGGGTCATGGTCGGGCTCCGGGTATCGGGTCAGGCGCTGAGGGTGCCGGTCGCCAGGAGTGCGAACAGGAGTACCCCGATGGCGATTCGGTAGACGACGAAGACGTTGAAGCTGTGCCGGGCGATGAACTTCAACAGCCAGGCGATGGAGGCGTACGCGACCACGAACGAGACCAGGGTGCCCACGATCAGCGGAGCGGTGGCCGCTCCGGCTCCGACGGCGTCCTTGAGCTCGTACACACCCGCGCCGGTCAGGGCGGGAATGCCGAGGAAGAAGGACAGCCGGGTAGCGGCGACGCGGTCCAGGTCGAGGATGAGCCCGGTGGACATGGTGGCGCCGGACCGTGAGAAGCCGGGGAAGAGGAGGGCCAGGATCTGGGAGGAGCCCACGAGCATGGCGTCCTTGAGGGTGGTGTCGTCCTCGCCGCGTGTGTGTCGGCCCATCCGGTCGGCGGCCCACATCAGGCCGCTGCCGACGATGAGCGAACCGGCCACGACCCACAGCGAGCCCAGCGGGCCGTCGATCAGGGGCTTGGCGGCCAGCCCGACGATGACGACGGGGATGGTGGCGTAGATGACCCACCAGGCGAACTTGTAGTCGTGGTTACGACGCTGGTCGCGCTGGCGCAGCCCGCGTCCCCAGGCGCCCGTGATGCGGGCGATGTCCTTGAAGAAGTAGAGGAGGACGGCGGCGATGGCGCCGACCTGGATCACGGCGGTGAACGCGACGACGGACGGGTCGTCCACGGGGATGTCCATCAGCCCTTCGGTGATCTTGAGGTGGCCGGTGGAGGAGACGGGCAGGAACTCCGTCACTCCCTCCACCACGCCGAGGATCACGGCCTGTCCGACACTGATGGCGCTCACGGGCGCTGCCTTTCCTCAGAGGACACGTAAACGGCGCGAGTAGCTGGTCGGCGACGCCACAGGAGAACGAGGAGTGCGGCCGATGCCGCCCAGAACGCGGCGAGCAGCCAGCCCGCCGCGACATCGGTCGGCCAGTGCACGCCGAGGTAGACGCGGCTCAGGCCCACGGCGACGGCCCAGAGCACCGGGAGCCCGAGCAGGAGCGGACGCCCCCGGCCACGGACCCGGCGATGCACGGCCAGGGTGAGCAGGACGGCGACCACCATGGACGTCGTCGTGTGCCCGGACGGCATCGCCCAGCCACTGGCCTCCGTGGCCCAGTCCTCGGCCGACGGGCGGGGCCGTGCCAGCGCCCTGGCCAAGGTGATGCGCACCAGTTGCGCCGAGGCAAGAGCGATCAGCCCCGCGAGGGCACCGCGCCAGGCCGAAGTGCGTCGGGCGAGGGCTCCGGCCAGCGCCGCGAGAGCGTAGGCGGGGACTCCGCTGCCGGTCGTGGTGACGGCGACGGCCACCTGCCGCGCCCACTCCGGACGGTGGCCCAGAACCCACCGGTGCAGGTCGGCGTCCAAGGCGAACGGCCCCGGGTGCGCCGAAACGGCGGCGACCAGGGCTCCGAGCAGAACGGCGCTGCCCATCCAGACGATCGCCGCCGACCACCACGGCGAGCCCGCACTTCGAGGGCTGTGGTCAGGCGAGGAGTACATCAGGCATCCTGTGAGCAGAGGCCGCCGCAGGCAGACACATGGCGGCGGAGACCGGACGGGAACGGTAGCTTCTATTCGCGAATAGAAGCTACTGGAGACTGTAGACCACGAAGGCAGGAGGCGGGCGTTGGGCGCTCAGGAACAGGCACCGGGAGCGGGCGGCGGACGCCGGGCCAACGGTGCGCTGGAGGCCGAGATCCTCGCTCTGCTGCACTCCGCGGGTGGTGCTCTGACACCTGGCGACGTGGCCGAACGCCTGACCACGCCGCTCGCGCACACCACCGTCTCCACCACGCTCGCCCGCCTGCACAGCCGTGGTGTCCTGCACCGCACACCACAGGGCCGCGGCTACGCCTACACGCCCGTCACCGACGAGTCGGGACTGACCGCCAAGCACATGCACCAGGTCATGGAAGGCGGCAGCGACCGCGCCTCGGTCCTGACCCGTTTCGTCGATGAACTGTCCGACACGGACGAAGAGTTGCTGCGCCGCCTGCTGGGCAGCGACGAGTAGCGGGGACGCGTACCGATGCGTCTGGCCGTCTACCTGCCGTTGCTGCTTCCCGTACTGGCCGGTGTGAGTGCGGGCCCGCTGGCCCGCCGCCTGGAACCGCGGCTGGCGACCTGGCTGCTGACCGTCGCCGGACTGGTCCTCGCCGCGTCCAGCACCGTTGTTCTGGGTCTGCTCGCCCTGGCAGGACTGGTGCGCATCCCGCTGATCTCCGGACTTGAGGGGTACTCGCCGGAGGTGATCGCCCGCGAGGATCCAGCAGCCTGGCCGGCGGCCGCCGCGGGAGCGATTCTGCTCCTTCTCGCGGCGACGACCACCATCCGCTTCACCGCACGCCGTGCCGGAGCACTGTGGTCAGCGGCACTGGACGCGGCCTGTCTCCCTGGGCCGGACGCCGTCGTCGTCACCGACGACCGGCACGCCGACGCCTACACGGTGCCCGGCCTTCCTGGCCGCATCGTCATCTCGAACGGCATGCTCGACGCCCTCGACTCCGTCGGCCACGACATCATCCTGGCCCACGAGAAAGCGCACCTGGACCACCACCACTACGCGTTCGTCACGCTCGCGCAGTTGACGGCCGCCGCCAACCCGCTGCTACGGCCGTTGGCCACGGCGGTCGAGTTCACCGTCGAGCGCTGGGCCGACGAGGAAGCCGCCCACACCACCGGCGACCGGCGCGCCGTCGCCGAAACCGTGGCCAGAGCCGCCGTGGCCACGAAGCGCACCCGCGCCCGAAACCTGCCTGGCGCCGCACTGGGTGTCCTCGGCCGGCGCCCAGGGCAAGGTGTCGTCCCCCGGCGGGTCGCCGCCTTGCTCAAACCCGCCCCGCGCAGCCCGGCCCACCTCCTCCTGACCGCAGGCGTACTCGTTGCGGTGAGCAGCGTGTGCGCGCTGGAAGCCGCTCACGATCTGCACGAGTTCCTGGAACTCGCTCACGCCCGATGACCACGGTGGAGCAGTCCGTGCTTACCCCGGCCGGCTGCGCCGCCTCCTCTCAGCGCAGTCCAGGCACACGCCGGTAGGCGCCATTCGAACGAAAGGCTGCGGGTGCGCCGGCGGCAAGGCAGGCATATTTTCTGAGCTGATCATGCGTTTTGAGCCGGGGGTGCCTTCGAGGGCCATGGCCTGGAAGGCGAATGTGACCGTGCCGACCTGGGGGTGCTGGAAGGTCTTGGTGGTGTACTTGCGGCCGGTGACCTCGTAGCGCTCCCACAACCCGGCGAAGTCGGGTCTTTTCAGGAGTAGTTCGCCGACGAGCTGGGTGAGGTCGGGGGCGGTGCCGGCCAGGGCGCGCAGAGCGCGCGGCGCGGCGCCCGCGACCAGCAATGGCCGGGGGCCTCGCCGAGGTCCGTCCTGCCCATCGGCAGCACCTACTGGCCGGTGCGGAGGCGCCGCCGCAGCAGGATCCGTCCGGCCTTGTCGACGGCGCTGAACGCCGCGATGCCTACCCACTGCCGACTCGACCGAGATGTTCTGCCCGGAAGTGGTCCGGGGCCCGGTGAACCGAACTCCGGGGCCGGGCGGTGGTCGGCCGGCGTGAGGGCGATGAGCACCAGGCGTACGGGCGGCCGCTCGGGGTCGAAGAAGTTGGTGAACCAGGCCGTGGAGGTCCAGGCCCACCAGGCCGCGAGAAGCAGGACCATTGTCTGCGCGGCGCCGGTGATGACCGCTACGGAAGCGTTGACGCGCTGTACGTCGCCGAGCAACCGGTGATGGGTGCCCCTGCGGGGAGGGCCGGTGAGGACCTGAGCGGCGCCGGCAGCCTGGTTCGCTCGGCCTCGGTCAGCGGAGCAGGGGATGGTCTCACCGTTGATGTATTCGACCTGGGCGGAGCCATGCTGGGTTCGCCGAATCCTGCCTGGATGGAGCCGATGAGGACGCAGGCGGACGAGCGCGTCGACCGGGCCGAGGCCGGTGGCGACGGCGAATGCCTTCCGGCTGGCCGCGATGGCGCGGCCCATGCCGCCCGAGGCTGCGAGTACGACAACTGCGGGGCGCAGGGATTTCCCCTGCTGGTGGGGGGCCCACCCCGGCGGGCGGGCCGGATGCGGGTCTGCACTCGTTCCGGGCCACCCGGGAGCCGGTGGCGGGGTGGCTGGGGCGGGGTGTCCTTCGGCGCTTCGGCCATGGGCCGTCGCCAGGGCTTGAGATTGAAAAGATTATCGGTAAAAGCGGTCCCATTTCTTGGAATGGAATCACCTGGCTATTATCGGGCACCTCAATTCCGTGAAGGGCCGAAAGGTGTGCATGCCCGGTGCGTGACCGATGGATCACATCGACGCTCCAGATGTACGAGGGGGACCCGCGCCCCGCTCATGCCTATGTCGGCGCGGACGGGGAGACGGTCACTCTGTCCCGCGCCCAACTGCTCACCTCTGTAAGAGAGTCAGCCGGTCGACTCCTCGCCACGGGGTTGCGTACCGGGGACCGGGTCGCCCTGGTCGCCGCCGATCCCGGTCCTTTCGTGCGCGCGTTCCTCGGCGCCGTATGGGCCGGTCTGGTGCCGGTGCCGGTCCCTCCGCCGCCTCCGCTCGGGCGCCGGGACGTCTGGTGTGAGGCGCTCGGTGAAGCCCTGAGGATCGCCGAGCCGCACGCCCTCGTCGCGCCGGAAACAACCCTCCCACTGCTGTCCGGCATTCGTACGCACCCTCTTTCATCCAAGGAGCCGAATTCGTCCGCGCGTACGCATCTTTCCGCGTACCCGAATTCGCATGCGTACGCGTACTCGTACTCGTACTCGTACGAATTCCTGGACACCGTCGACGCGGTCGGCCCGCAGGAACCCGTCCCTTTCCGCGCCGACCGGACCGTCTACCTCCAGTTCAGCAGCGGCAGCACCGGTCGTCCCCGCGCGGTGGCCGCGACCGCCGGTGCGGTGACCGCCAACGCGCACGCCATCATGCGGCACGGTCTGGCCGTCGACCCCGACCGTGATCACGCGGTGAGCTGGCTGCCGCTCCACCACGACATGGGCCTGGTCGGATTCGTACTCGCCCCGCTGGTGGCGGGACTGCCCGTGACCCTGCTGCCCGCCCGGACGTTCGTCCGTGACCCCGGGGTGTGGATGCGCACGATGTCCCAGGTGAGGGGCACCATCACCTTCGCCCCGAACTTCGCCTTCGGACTCGCCGCTCGACGGGTACGGGCCGAGGACGTCGCCGGACTCGATCTGTCATCGGTACGCGTACTCGGCTGCGGAGGAGAGCCCGTCAACACCCGTACGCTCCACGGGTTCACCGAGGCGTACGCCGGCGCCGGACTCGATCCGGCCGCGCTGCTCCCGTGCTTCGGGCTGGCCGAGTCGACACTCGCGGTGACCTTCGGCGCGCGGGGACGCGGCGCACGGGCCGATGCCGTCTCGCCCGCCGCCCTGCGGGACACGGACCGGGCGGTTCCGGCCGGCGGCGGAGAGGAACCGCTGGAGGTGGTGAACTGCGGACGGCCGTTCCCCGGGCACGAGGTCACCGTGGTCGACGGCCGGGGTGCGATCCGCCCCGATCGCTCGATCGGGGAGATCTGGGTTCGCGGTCCCTCGGTCGCCGCCGGGTACATCGGTGACGACGCCGACGCCGAGACCTTCCGGGAGGACGGCTGGCTGCGCACCGGGGACCGCGGTTATCTCGCCGACGGTGAACTGCGCGTCACCGGGCGCCTGAAGGACGTACTCGTCGTCAACGGCCGCAACACCGACCCGACTCGGCTCGAATGGCTGGTGGAGGCGTTGCCCGGGGTCCGCGCCGGAGGCGTGGTGGCCTTCACCCGGCCCGCGTCCCCGTCGTCACTCTTCGCACCCTCGTCGCACACCGAAGAGGTCGTCGTGGTCGTGGAGTGTCGCGCCGACGCGGCACCCGCCCTGGACGGGTCGGTCCGGCGCGTCGTGGCGGAACACCTGGCGCTGGACGTCCGCGATGTCGTCACGGTCGGACCCGGGACGATCCCGAGGACCACATCGGGGAAACCACGGCGCCAGGAGACACGCCGCAGATATCTCTCCGCACAGCTCGCCGCGCACCTCCCCGCACCACCGACCGTCCCGCACCCTCGCACGGAGGCACATGATGTCCACAGCGGCTGAGATCGAGATCAGCTACGGAGTGAGCCCTGACTTCTTCCGACTGTGGCTCGGCGACGCGTTGCACTACACCTGCGCGGTGTTCGACGACACCGACGACCTGGATGAGGCGCAGCGCGCCAAGCTGGCCCTGATCCATGAGTACGCCGGGATCCGGCCGGACACCAGGGTGCTGGACATCGGGTGCGGCTGGGGCGGCAACCTGGCGTATCTGGCGACCGAACGTCAGGTGAAGGACGCGCACGGCATCACCCTGTCCCGCGCCCAGCACGCCGAGATCGAGCGGCTGAACCTGCCCGGTGTGACCGTCCACTGTGTGGACTACCGCGACTACGAGCCGGTGGAGAGATTCGACGCGCTGACGTCGATCTGCATGATCGAGCATGCGTGCCGACCGGAACAGGTGCGCACCGGCGAGGCGTTGGGCATCCTCCGGGGCTTCTTCCGAAGGGCCTGGGAGTGGACGGTCCCGGGCGCTTCCTTCGGCCTCCAACACGTCCTGTACGACCGCGTTCCGCGCGAGTCGGCGGACATCCGTGAGATGGGCTGGCTCACCGACCGCATCTTCCCCGGCGGCGCCGCCCCACGCATGGAGGACATCGTGCACGCGGTCGGCCCGTACTGGGAGATCGTCCGTCTCCGCACCCGGCGTACGGACTACACGCGCACCCTCGGCCACTGGCGCGAACGCCTCCGGCGGAACGAGAAGCTGATCCGCGCCACCTGGGGCGACGAGTTGTTCGCCGACTACGACCGCTATCTCACCTTCTGTATGCGGGCCTTCGAGCAGCGGTACCACTCCCTGGCTCAGTGGTCGTTGCGGCGTATCGACTGAGTGATCGACTGAGCGATCGACTGAGCGATCGACTGAGCGATCGACAAAGTGCGGCCAAGTCCGCGTATCGACCGACCATGTGACGTGATCAGGAGAGTGGCATGAACCTTGCCGAGGCACTTGCGTTGTTGCAGAGCGCCGGTGCGCAAGTCAGTCATCGCGAGTTGGGGCGCCTGACGACGGAGACGGAGCTGCAAGCCCTCGGGCTCGACTCCGTACAGCTGATCGAGATGATCGCGGTGGCCGAACACGCCATCGGCCAGCGGCTGCCGGACGAGGCATTCGGACGCGTACGTACGGTCGGTGAGCTGTGCGAGGTGCTGATGGCCGCGGCCCCGGAGCGGCAAGCGGGCGCCCGATGACCTCCCGTGCGCTGCGTGAGGCGTTCCACCGCGAGTACATGACGTTCTTCGAACGGGCGGAACGCACCCGTCGCTGGAACCTCTTCGAGGACGTGCCCTGGGACCGGCTCGACGAGGTCCCCCGCGACGACCGGCTCGCGCTCTGCGCCGAGACGTTCTGCGGTGTCGAGATGTTCCTCCCCGACTATCTGCGCGAGCATCTGTCTCTGCTGGCCGGCGACTACGGCCAGGCGTGGTTCGCGGCGAACTGGGGCTACGAGGAGGCCAAACACTCCCTCGTACTACGCGAGTATCTGCGCCGCACCGGGCAGCGCACCGAGGAGCAGCTGCACGACTACGCCGAGCAGGTCCTCGCCCGCCGCTGGCGGGCACCGCACGACGATCCCCGGCGGATGACCTGCTACCTCGCGGTGCAGGAGCTGACGACCTTCGTGATCTACCGGAAACAGCGCGAACTCGCCCGCCGGACGGGCGATCCCGTGCTGGCCGAGGTGTACCGGTTCGTCGCACGGGACGAGATGGCCCACTCCCGCTTCTACCAGCGCATGCTCGCCGTGCACCTGGACGACGACCGCGCGGGCACGCTCGCCGATCTCGCCCACGTCGTACGCACCTTCCGTATGCCGGCCGAGGATCTGCTGCCCGACTACGACGAACGGATCACTGTCATGCGTACGGCGGGAGTGGACGCACGCGTGTTCTTCACCGAAGTGGTGCTGCCCCTGCTGGCAGCGCTGGGCCTCACCCGCGGTGACCTGTTCTCCGTGCCGGTCGGGCCCGTGCCGGTCGGCCCCGCGTCGGCCCGCGCCGTGCTGCCCGCTCAGACCGGCGCCGTGGTGCCCGCTCAGGCCGGTGCCACCGTTCCCACGGAGGGCTGAGCCATGGACTCCGTCGCGATCACCGGTATGGCCTGCCGTTTCCCCGGCGCCTCCGACATCCATGACTACTGGCGGCTGATCCACGACGGCGTGGTGGTCAGCGGCCCCGTCGGCGGGCGTTGGCACCACGAGCCGTTCCACCGCCCGGGAGATCCCCGCGACCCCGACGGCGCCTACACCGACCGGGTGGCCCACCTCGACGACGTACGCTCCTTCGCCGCCCTGCACTACGGACTCCCACCACGACGCGTCGAGGTCGCCGATCCCCAGCACCGGCTGCTGATCGAGCTGACCCGCGTCGCCCTCCAGGACGCGGGCCTGGAGCGCGGCCCGTTCCCCCGGGACCGTACGGGGGTCTACGTCGGTGCCTCGGTGTCCGAGTACAAGGACATGCTGACCACCCGCGTCCGGGCCCGCCAGCTCGCCCAGGGGCAGTACGGGGCGGTGGACGCGGCGGACGCGGAACGCCTGGCGGCCGCCGCCGACGCGGTCGCGCCGATGAACGCGTACACGGTGCCCGGCATCCTGCTGAACATGGCGGCCTCGTCGGTCAGTTCGGTCTTCGACCTGGGCGGCCCCAGCTTCGTGGTGGACGCCGCGTGCTCCGCCTCCCTCGCCGCCGTGCACGAGGCGGTCACCCATCTGCGCTCCGGGCAGTGCGAAGTGGCCCTGGCCGGTGGGGTCTACCTCAACCTGGTGCCGGACAACCTCATCGGGTTCTCCCGTATCGGCGTCGTCTCGCGCGTCGGCGTCTGCCGTCCCTTCGACCGGCGCGCCGACGGGTTCGTACTCGGCGAGGGCGCCGGAATGGTGGTCCTCAAACGGCTCGCCGACGCCCGGCGCGACGGCGACCGGGTGTACGCGGTCATCCGTGGCAGCGCCTGTACCAACGACGGGCGCTCCACCGGTCCCATGACGCCCCGTCAGGAAGGGCAGGCCGCCTGTCTGGAACGGGCCTACGACGACGCGGGCGTCCCGCCGGGCAGCGTCGACCTCGTCGAGTGCCATGGCACGGCCACGCCCACCGGTGACGCGGTGGAGATGGCCGCTCTGCGTGACCTGCGGTCGGAATCCCCCGCCGGGGCGCAGTGCCATGTCTCCTCGGTCAAGGCGAACATCGGGCACACTCTCTCCGCCGCGGGCATCGCCGGTCTGCTGAAGGCGGCCCTCGCCGTCCACCACGGTGTCATCCCGCCGCAGGTGGGCTGTGAGCAGGCCGATCCCGCGATGCTCCCGGACGGGGGCGCGTTCGCGGTCGCGCGTGAACCGTACGCATGGCGGTCCGAGCGGGGCGCACCGCGCAGGGCGGGTGTCAGCGCCTTCGGATTCGGTGGGACGAACGTGCATGTGGTGCTGGAGCAGGCACCGGAGCGGGTACCGGAACGAGCCTCGGTGCCGGCACCGGAGCCGACGGCGGTGTCCCGGCAGGGGGACGAATCGCTGTTTCTCCTGACGGCGGGCTCGGACACCCTGCTCGCCCAGTACGCCGAACGGCTCGGCGGTGTGCTGGACGGGCCGACCCCGCCGGCCCTCACCGATGTCGCGTACACCCTGGCCTCCCGGACCCCGCTGCGGGCCCGAGCCGTGGTGGCCGCCACGACTCGTACCCAACTGGCCAGGCTGCTCACCGAGTTGGCGACGGCGCTGCGCGACCGCGCCGCCGTGCCGCCGGGCGTGTGGGTCCGGTGCCATGGCTCCGGGGCGCGTGAACTCGGCGGATCACCACCCCCGGAGGCCGCGCGCCTGCTCGGCGCGCGACGGCCGCCGGCCCCGGCCGCCGGACGCCTGGTGAATCTGCCGCCCAGTCCGGTCGAGACCACCACGCACTGGGCGCTCGGCGAGACCGAGCACATCACGGCGCCGGACGGTTCCGTGACAACACGTCTGCTGGCGGCCATCGCCCATGTGTCGGACTTCCCGCCGGATGTCCTCGGACCGGACCAGACGCTCGTCGGTGACCTCGGATTCGACTCCCTCCTCGTCGAAGAACTCGCCGAGCGACTGTCCGAGATCTGGCCCGGCCTGCCACCCCTCAGCAACGAATCCCTGCGCGACGGCACCACGGTGCGGGAGATCGCGGACTGGATCACGGCTGCCACCCCTCGCTCCGTACCTCTGTCCGTACCCCTGCCCGTACCCCTGTCTGTACCGCGCCCCGCCCCGCCGCCGCCCGTCGAGAGCGACGAAGCGGCGGGGATCGCGGACCGGTTGGCCTCGCTCGGCCTGCCGAGCCCCTACTTCGCCGTGCACGACGAACTCGACGGAGCCACCACGGTCGTCGACGGGGTCCGGCTGACCAACTTCTCCGGCTACGACTACCTGGGGCTGGCCCAGGACCCCGTGGTCACCACGGCCGCGAAGGAGGCCATCGACCGGTACGGCACCTCGGTGTCGGCCAGCCGCGCGGCCTCCGGGGAACGACCGGTGCACGGCTCGCTGGAAGAGGCACTGGCCCGGCACCTGGACGCGGAACGGGCACTCGTCCTCATCGGCGGACATCCCACCAACGTCGCGGTGCTCGGGCATCTCCTCGGCCCGGGAGACCTCATCGTCCATGACGCGTTCGCGCACAACAGCATCGTGCAGGGAGCCCAGCTCTCCGGGGCCCGTCGGCGAGCCTTCCCGCACAACGACCTGGCCGCGCTGGACCGCCTCCTCGCCGAACAGCGAACCTCGCACCGACGAGTCGTCGTCGCGGTGGAGGGCGTCTACAGCATGGACGGCGACCTCGCGGACCTGCCCGCGCTGATCGAACTCCGGCACCGGCACGACGTCATGCTGTACCTGGACGAGGCACACAGCATCGGTGTCCTCGGCGCCACCGGCGCCGGCGCCGTCGAGCACTGGGGCGTCCCGGCAGACGCCGTGGACATCCGGATGGGGACACTCTCCAAGGCACTGGCAAGCTGTGGCGGATACGTCGCGGGCTCCGAAGCACTCGTCACCCATCTCCGGCACACGACGCCCGGGTTCATCTACAGCGTCGGCATCCCGCCGAGCGCGGCCGCCGCGGCACTGGCGGCGCTCGAACGGCTCCGCGAGGACCCCGCACGCGCGGCCACGGCCCGTGCCCGCGCGGCACGATTCAGGGAACTCGCCGTCAAGGCGGGCCTGAACACCGGCCTCAGCGCGGACGGTTCCTGTGTCGTGCCGGTCATCACCGGTGACGCCGCCACCGCCCTGCGCCTGGCCGACGGGATGCGCCGACACGGTGTGAACGCGCAGCCGTTCATCCCACCGGCGGTGGAGAACCACCAGTCACGTCTACGGTTCTTCGTCACCGCTCAGCACAGCGAACGGGACATCGCCGGGACCGTCCGGGCCTTGGCCGCCGAACTCGCCCTGGTCCAGGGGGTGTTCACCAACTGACGGACGGTGAGGGGGCCGGGCGGCCGACGACGCGCCGGGCGGGACTCTGAAGACAGGGCCTAGCGCGGCACCAGCTCGGCCAGCCCCTCCTCCAGACCGACGGCGGGAACGAAACCCAGCTCACGGCGGGCCCGTTCCGTCGAACAGGTCCACCACGCGCTTCTCAGCTCGACGGCCTTGTCGCGATTGAGCGGAGGATGGTCGCCCCGGAGGCGGCCGACCAGCTCGGCGCCCCGGGCCACCGCGCCGACCAGAGGGAGAGGCACCGGCAGCACCAGCGGACCGCCGCGGCGCCCGAGCGCCCTCGCCAGCGCCCCGCACAGGTCGTCCCAGGTGTGCGTGGCACCGTCCGACACCGAGTAGATGCCGTCGGCGGGCCGCGTCGCCCCGAGCCGACGGCCCCGGAGCGCCGCTGCCAGCAGCGCCTCGCACAGGTCGTCGACATGCACCAAGGAGTAGCCGCGCGGACCGAACCCGGCCTTGAGCACCACCCCAGCACGCACCATCGGCAGCAGTGAGGGAACGAACGCCGGATCCCCCGGGCCGTAGACGATCGGCGGGCGGACGATGGTCGCGGGCACCAGGTCGGACAGGTCCCGCACCGCGTACTCGGCGGCGAGCTTGCTCCGCCCGTAACGGGACACCGGCAGCGGAGGGTCCTCCTCCTGGCGGGGCCGGCCCGGCTGCGAGGGACCCGCGGCGGCCAAGGAGGAGCACAACACGAGCGGCGGCGGGGACGGCAGCGCGGCCACCTCCGCCACCAGCCGCCGTGTGCCCTCCTCGTTGCACCGGCGAAACCCGTCCTCCGTCGGCGACTTGACCAGACCGGCCAGATGCACGACGTAGTCGGCGCCGCGTACGACCTCGCGCAGACCCTCGCCGGTGACGAGGTCACCGGTCACCAGACGCACCCCCGGCGCGGCGATGTCCTGGTGCGCGGAGGTGCCGCGTACCAGAGCGACGACGTCACCGCCCTCACGGAGGATCCGCCGGCACAGCCGCCGGCCGATGAACCCGGTCGCACCGGTGAGCGCGAAGCGGGGATGTGCGGTGGTCATGGGGCCTCCATCGGTGCCGTTGGAACGGGAGTTGGCGACGGGGCGGACCGGTCCTCGCGTCGCCCGAGCCGTGGCATCCACCAGTTGGCGCGCCCCGCGAGCCGCATCACGGCCGGGACGAGCAGGGCGCGGATGACGGTGCAGTCCAGCAGGACGGCGAGCGCGAGCCCCACGCCGATCAGCTTCAGCAGGACGAGCGAGGAGAGCGCGAGCGCCGCCATGACCGTGGCGAAGACCAGGGCGGCGGAGGTGAACAGCCCGCCCGTGCGTTGCAGACCCACCGCCACCGCGGTCTCCGTGTCGCCGCCGCGCCGGTGCTCTTCGACGATGCGGGACAGCAGGAACACCTCGTAGTCCATCGACAGGCCGAACGTCACGCAGAACATCAGGCTCGGGACGACCACGTCCGTGATGCCGCCCGCGGTGACGTCACCGAGCAGCGGCGCGAGGTGGCCTTGTTGGAATACGGCGACCAGGGTCCCCGAAGTGGCGGCCAGACCAAGGGCGTTGAGGACCAGTGCCTTGACGGGAATGAGCACACTTCGGGTGAACGCCAGCAGCAGGACGAAGGTGACCAGCACGGTGACGCCGACGACCGCCGGCAGGCGGCCGGTCAGTACGTGTTCGGTGTCCGCGAGCCGGGCACCGGGTCCGCCGACCAGGACCGGTCCGGGCGCGGGCACCGCGCGGAGCCCGGCGGCGAGTCGGCTGCCTCGGGGGGACAACGGGTCGTCGCCCTCCGGGACCACGGACAGCCAGGTGCCGCCGGGGCCCGCGAACCGGCCGGACGTCGCGTCCGGCGGAGCGGCACGCCGACCGTCGCGATAGGTGCCGGTCCTGGCGTCGACCCGCCGCACTCCCGGCACCTGGGCGAGCCGTCGGGCGTACGCGTCGAGCACCGGATCGGAGAGCGGGCCGGAAGGCGGGCCGGAAACCGGGCCCGTCACGGAGTCGGGGGGTGCGCCCGGCCGCCGTCCGGGCAGCACCACGCTCGCCGCGTCCACCCATTCCGACCCGAACTCCGCACGCAACCGCTGGGATGTCTCGGCGACGGGTGACGACGCCGGAAGGATCCGGTCGTCGTACATGCCGAAGCGCACCTGGGTCACCGGTGCCGCCAGCAGCACGAGGAGGGCGAGCGCCCCCACGGCCACCAGGACCGGCCGCCGCATCACCGCGTGCGCGAGCCGGAACCACGCGCCCGACGACACCGCGCGCTCCGGGCGGCGCAGCCGCGCGAACACGTCCCAGCGGTCGATGCGGTCCCCCAGCAGGACGAGCAGCGCGGGCAGCACCGTCAACGCCCCGACGGCCGACGCGCACACCACCGTCGCTCCGCCGTAGGCGAGCGACCTCAGCAGCGGCAGCGGGAACAGCAGCAGCGCGCACAGGGAAGCGGCGATGATCACGGCGGAGAACACCACGGTACGGCCGCCCCCGCGCAGCGTCCGCCGCAGGGCTCGCTCCGGTCCGGAGCCCGCGGCCAGTTCCTCCCGATACCTGCTGACCAGGAGCAGGCTGAAGTCCACCGCGAGTCCGAAGCCCAGCGCGGTGGTGATGTTCAGGGCGAACAGCGACACCTCGGTGGTGGTGTCGAGGAGCCGCAGGAACGCCGTCGTGGCGGCGACCGCGACCACACCCACCACGACCGGCAGCAGGGCCGCCGTGACGCTGCCCAGCACCCACAGAAGGATGAGCAGGACCAGTGGCACGGCGACGAACTCGGCGTGGCGCATGCCCTCGTCGCTGAGCCGCTCCGTCTCGTTCAGCACGGCCGCCGCACCGGACGCCGACACCCGCAGCGGACCGTTCGTACCGGTGAACCGGTCGATGATGTCGCCCGCCGCGTCACGAACGGCCTGTTCATCGCCGTGGAAGCGGATCAGTACGAGAGCGGAGTCCGCGCCCGAGTCCCCGTCCGCGTCCGCTCCCGCGTCCTTCGTCCGGAGGGACGGAAGCCGGTGCTGCCAGTACGAGTTCACCCATGCGATCCGGTGGTCCGCCGTGAGACGCCGGGTCAGCTCGCGGCCCGCCGCGGTCGTCCGCGGGGCGTCGACGGATTCTCCCGAAGCCTTGGCGAGCAGGATCAACTGCGGTGGCCCGGCCTGGAATTCGGATGCGAGCAGTGCCTCGGCGCGTACGGAGTCGGCGGACGACGGGGTCCAGCCGCCGGGAGACAGCCGCTGGGTCAGGCCGAGCGCGTACCAGCAGGCCAGGAGCGAGAACACGAAGGTCAGACCCATAACCAGCCGGGCGCGGCGCACCGAGCGGCTCTCGAAGCCGCCGAACGGCTCTTGCCTCACGGGCCGGTCCGCCTTTCTCCGCTTGCGTCTCATGCGGAGACAGTCATAGCACAGCGCGTCACGACCGGTGATGAGGCAATTACGTTGAGTGCTAGCCTCGTTGGGCTATGGAGAGTTCCCACGCGTCCGACGACGCGGTTGAAGATGTGCGTGACGGCGCGTATGACAGTGCGTGTGAAGTGGTCGCGGTCCGCACCCGATCGGACCGGTCGGCGTTCGTCGACTTCCCCCATGTCCTGCACCGGCAAGAGCCTTTGTGGGTACCGCCGTTGCGCGGCGATCAGCGCAGGCTCATGGACCGCCGGGCCCATCCCTTCTACGAGTTCGGCGAGGCGGAGTTCTTCCTGGCCCGGCGGGACGGTCGCGTCGTGGGCCGTGTCGCGGCCGTGCACAATCCGAACCACAACCGCTTCCACGGCTCGAAGGACGGCTTCTTCGGGCTGTTCGACTGTGTCGACGATCAGGGCGTCGCGGACGCGCTGTTCACCGCTGCCGCGTCCTGGCTACGGGCCCGGCGACTCGTCACCCTGATCGGCCCTGTGGCCCTTTCCACCAACTACGAATGCGGACTGCTGACCGAGGGATTCGATCTCCGGCCCGCTGTTGAGATGCCGTACAACCCGCCGTACTACGACAGGTTGATCCGCGACTGCGGATTCACCACGGCGACGGAGATGCTGGCCTGGGAACTTCCCACCACCGTGCACGAGGACCGGAAGCTGACGCGTCTTCTGCGGTCCGGAAGCGATCGGGGCGTTCGGATCCGTCCCCTGGACACGCGGAACTTCGCCGCCGAATCGGACCTGATCAAGGAGATCTACAACTCCGCCTGGAAGGACAACTGGGGATTCAGCCCGATGACCGACCGTGAATTCGACGCCCTGGCACGTCAGTTGCGACCGGTGCTCAGTCCCGGACTGGGGGCCGTCGCGGAGGTGAACGGCGAACCCGCGGGATTCGTCCTGGCCGTGCCGGACCTCGCCCCCGCCCTGGCGGCGGCGAACGGCAGGCTGCACACCTGGGGCATCCCACTCGGCCTGCTGCGCCTGCTGCTGGCGCGCCGGAGGGTCGACAGGCTGCGGGTGATGGTCCTCGGAGTACGGGAGGAGTACCGCAACCGCGGCATCGAACTTCTCCTGGGCATGGAACTGTCCCGCAACGCACAGCGCCTCGGCTACCCGGTCATGGAGGCGTCCTGGATGCTGGCCGACAACCGCCGGGCCAATCGGACCATGCGGCTCACAGGGGCCCAGGTGATCAAGAAGTACCGCATCTGCCAACGCCCCGTGGAACGCCTCACCTCATCCCCGGGGTGACTTCTCTACCAGATGCCGTCGATGACCTCTTCGAGGGCGAGGGTCCACTGCGATTCGTCGTCCGCGAACGGCAGCGGATCGAACTCCGAGATCTCCGCGCGCAAGGCGTCCACCCGCGCCTCGACATGCGTCCGGCATCGGTTCGGCGAACCATTTCCTCCATCCGTCGGCCGCACGCTCCCAATCGTCAACGAGACGGGAAGCAGTGGCCGGACGGCCAAGGCGGCGCGCCCCACCGGCCGGAGCATCTCGTGGGTGGCAGCCCGCATCGGCCTCCACTGACCCGGTCACGCCCGTGACCGTGTGCGGGTGCATCTCGCGCCGTGGTCGGCGCCCCTTCGGGAACCTGCGGGCCCGCCCGAGTCTGTGTGGCACGCAAGCGGTTCTCAGAGATGCTGGAGGCCGACCCGGGAGTCAGCCGGCGAGCTGTCGCTGGACTGCCTGAGCGTCGATCAGGTAGTTCATCTCGTAGAAGCGCCCGTCACGGACCTTGTGGAAGGCGTACTCGGCGTACTCGACCGTGACGCCGGTGGGGGTCAGGCCGAACCACTCCTTCGCGGGTGTGCCCTTGTTGAACAGACGGGCCGCCACGCGGTCGTCCTCGATGGCGAGGTCCTGGACCCGCCAGGTGAAGTCCGGGACCGCGTCGCCGTGCCCCTCCAGCTCCGCGATGACGTCGTCCCGCGTGACCGGCCGGCCGTTCATGATGAGCTCGTCGTGAATGAATTCGGTCATGCGCTGAAAGTCATGTGTGTTGAGTGCGTCGATGTAGCGCTGGAAGAATCCGCGCAGGTCGGTGTCGGACATGATGGCCTTTCTGTCGTCCCGGATCGGGTTGTGTGCTCGGATGGTGATGACGTGCGACGCCCCATCGCCGTGGCGTCCGTCGTTGCTGGCGGGAACCTCGGTCGCAGGCGCTTCTCTTCCGATCGGTACGGAAGTTGCCTTGTCGCGCTTCGGGATGCCGTTCCGCGGCAGATGGGCGCCGTGCGAGGTCTCGTCGCGCGTCGCGATGTCGCCGCCGCCGGTCACGCGACGGGCGGTGTCCGGGGTCATATCTGGTTCTCGCCGCCGTCGACGTACAGGTTGGCTCCGAGGACGAAGCTGCTCTGCCCGGAAGCGAGGAATGCCACCACGTCGGCGACCTCGGCCGGGCTGCCGATCCGGCCCAGTGGGACGCTTGCGGCGAGTTCGGACTTGGTGAAGGGCGTGTCTCCCGCGGTCGCGGCGTCGAGCGCGGGGGTGTCGATGGTGCCCGGGGAGATCGTGTTGACCCGGATTCCGCGGCCCTTCAGCTCGTTGGCCCAGGTGCGGGCGAAGGACCGTACCGCCGCCTTGGAGGCCGCGTACGTGCCGAACGCCGCGACACCGTCGTCGGCGCGCACCGAGGAGTTGAGGATCACTGACGCGCCGTCGTTGAGCAGCGGCAGCGCCTTCTGCACAGTGAACAAGGTGCCCCGGACGTTGACGCCGAAGGTCTCGTCGAAGTGCTCCTCGGTGACCTGCTCCAGCGTGGCGAACGACGCGGTGGCGGCGTTCGCGAACAGCACATCCAGCCCGCGCCCCCGGACGCGGACCGCGTCGTAGAGACGGTCCAGGTCGGCGAGGTCGGAGATGTCACCGACCACCGCCGTAGCCGTTGCCGGGCCGATGGTTTCGACGGCCGCGTCCAGCACGGTCTTGCGCCGGCCGGTGATGAACACGTGCGCGCCCTCGGCCGCCAGCCGAACGGCGGTGGCCAGGCCGATCCCGGTCCCGCCGCCGGTGACGACGGCGGTCTTGCCTTCGAGCTGTCCCATGACCGTGACCTCCACAGAGTTCAGTACCGATCGGTACTGAAAGAGACTCTAGCACCTTACGCACCGACCGGTACAGAAGAGGTACGATCGTTGGCATGGACACAGGACAGAAGGCGCCGATCGGCCGGCCGAGGGGCTTCGACCCCGACGAGGCACTCGAACGCGCCATGCGGGTCTTCTGGGAACAGGGTTACGAAGGCGCCAGCCTCACCGACCTGACCAGCGCCATGGGCATCACCCGCACCAGCATGTACGCGGCTTTCGGCAACAAGGAGGACCTGTTCCGCAAGGCCCTGGAGCGCTACGAGGAAGGCCCCGCCTCGTACGGAGTCACAGCTCTGCGGGAGCCGAGCGCCCGGCAGGTGGCCACCGCGTTCCTCGACGGCTCGGTCCGGGCGACCACCAGCTCGGGCTGCCCCGCGGGGTGCCTCGGCGTCCAGGGGTCCCTCGCCGCGGGTGACTCGGGAAGCGGCGCCCGCGACATCCTCGCCGCCTGGCGCGACGGGCACGTCTCCCTCCTTCGCGACCGGTTCCAACAAGCCGTGGACGAAGGCGATTTGCCGCCCGCCGCTGATCCTTACCTGCTCGCCCGCTACATCATGACCGTGGCCAACGGCATCGCCGTCCAGGCCGCCGGCGGCGCCACCCGCGACGACCTCCAGCACGTGGCCGAAATGGCCCTGCGAAGCTGGCCACCCGCCACGGGCCCGGATCAGCTCGGCGGCTGAGCAGAACGCTGTCCGCTCCACCCAAGGGCTGTTGGCGGGTCTTGGCGAGATCGGCACACCCGGGGTGGTGGGGTGTCGGTCGCGCTCCCGAGCAGCCGAGGAGTACCAAATAAGTTAACTTAAGCCATTTTTTCGTCAAACAGCCCATTTAGAGCCATTGGATCATTCCGCAGAGCGCTGCGCGGCCCGTTCCGGCCTACGTTGATGGTGTGTTGGCCGGAGAGCATCTCCGGTCGCGCAAATCGAGAGGTCACCTCATGCGCTTCACGCGCACTCCCGCTGTTCCCCGGACCCTCCTGGTCGCCGCGATCACCGTCATCAGCCTCACCGCGCCCGCCCTCGCCTCCGCAACCCCCCGCGCCGACGCGGGCACTGTCCGGACCCAGACCAGCTCCGGCATTCTCGGCTTCCCCGGCGCCAACGGAATCAACGGAGCAGGGACCAACGGCGGCCTCGGCGGCCTGGGCGGCACCGGCGGCGCTGCCGGTGCGAACGGCAACGGCGGCAGCGGGGGCAACGGCGGCAACGCCGACGGCAACGCGAGCACCGGCGGCCTCGCCGGCACCGGCGGCGCCGGGGGTGCGAACGGTAACGGCGGCATTGGCGGTAACGGCGGCAACGCCACTCTCGGTGGCACCGGCGGCAAGGGCGGGGTGGGCGGGGTAGGAGACGCCGGGGTCGGCATCCCTGGTGGTAAGGGCGGCACCGGCGGCGCCTCCACGGCCGGCGGCGGCCACACGGGCGGAACCGGCGGAGCGGGTGGAGCCGCGAGTCCGGTGTGTCCCGGCAAGCCTGGCGGCAACGGCACCAGCGCCACGTTCAGCGCCGACGGCATCGCCGGCGCCACCGGCGCCGCCGGCAGGACCACCCTCCCCTGCTGACCGGGTAAAGGCCCCAGACCCAGACCCCGCCCCCTCGCGGGGTACAGGCTGGGCCCTGGATGGCCAAGGTGGCAACATCGGCTGTCACGAACCTGCTGGGCGGGCTGAACGCGGTCGGCAAGCCCGCGAGCACTTCGAAGACACCAGTCCGGTCGCACCGGCGGTCCGCCCGTGCGACCGGACGGTGGCGT